>CALFUT010000052.1 GCA_937929805.1 uncultured Pirellulaceae bacterium | reverse complement strand
AATCAATAACCACCGGCAGAGCCGGTGGTATGAGGAAGGCCCCTAAAAGGGGCCGTGGTGTGTAGGTTAGTTTTAGTCTAAATCGAATAGCCCGCGTTCTTGATCACGCTCGTGTTTATCCTGAGTTTGAATGTATTCTCGAATCATTGCTTCATCGAGACCGACAGTACTAACACAGTAACCGCGTGACCAGAACGCTCGACCGTACAAAGTTCCCTTCGTTTTGCCGAGGTCACGACTGATCCGGATTGCACTTTTCCCTTTCAGAAAGCCAACCGTATTCGCAATGCTGAACTTCGGTGGAACACTCAAAAGAAGATGAACGTGATCTGGCATGGCATGCCCTTCCACAAGTTCAATCTCTTTCTGACGACAAAGCTGCCGAAGAATCTTCCCAATCTCCGACCGAAGACTTCCGTAAAACTTACGCCTCCTGTATTTTGGAACAATCACTACATGATACTTACAGTCCCACTTTACATGGGATTGACTACGCCAATCTTTCATTTCGGATCCTCCTGTACCCCTCGGGGCCTTCCTACAGGAGGATCTTTTGTAAACTCCCGGAACGGCGGAGCCTAGTGAGTGCTCACCAGCAGAGCTGGTGGTTTACGGAAATGAATTAGACAGGATCGACAGGGTCGACAGGATTCACGCTCGATTCAGAATCATGTTTATCTTGTAGATCGTGTCAAAACACACTTACCTAAACAATTCATGTTAAAAATTCTTCAATCCAACTCTTTCCAACCTGAGCAACTCGATCGCTCCATTGATGCAGAAACCCTCGCCGGCGCACAAACGATCGTGGATACCGTTCGCGTTGAAGGTGAAGCCGGGATTCGAAAGTACGCGGCACAGTTTGGCGAGCGAACGCCCGACCAACCGCTCCTGATCGGCCCCGATGAAATGAAAGCGGCCGCCGACCGACTTGGCTCGGATGACCTTGCGCTGCTAGAACGAGTCGCCCAGCGGGTGCGAGCATTTGCGAAAGCTCAGCGGGATAGCCTTAGTGAACTGAAGACCCCCGTGCCGGGCGGTTTCGCGGGACACACGATCGAGCCCATCGTCAACGTCGGTTGTTACGCACCGGCAGGTCGCTTCGCATTGCCCTCGACCGTGTTGATGACCGTCGTGCCGGCTGTGGTCGCAGGTTGTGAAAACGTGACGCTCGCCACACCAAACCCATCGGATTTAATGCTGGCCGCAGCATCCGTTGCCGGAGCGAATCAGGTTCTCGCCGTCGGTGGTGCTCACGCGATCGCGGCCATGGCTTTCGGGTTTGATGGTTTCGAGCGACGTGATTTGATCAGCGGGCCCGGAAACCGCTGGGTGACTGCCGCCAAGCAAATCGTGCATGGCGACTGCGGCATCGACATGTTGGCCGGTCCGTCCGAACTTGTGTTGTTGGCAGATAACTCAGCCGATGCCGAAACGATCGCGGCAGACTTGCTGGGCCAAGCCGAACACGATGCCGACGCGCGGCCGTTTCTGGTCACCACCGATCAAGCACTTGCTGAATCCGTCAACGAACAACTGGCGGCTCAATTGGATTCACTGCCAACTGCCAGAAGCGCGCGGCAAGCATTGACCAACGGAGCCACCATCATTTGTGACTCGATCGATCAAGCGATTAACGTCTGTAACGATATCGCGACCGAACACCTTGAACTCCACTGCCGTGATGCGGCTTCGGTTGCCAAAAAAATCAAGCATGCTGGCTGTCTGTTCATCGGCCACCAGTCAGCCGAAGTATTTGGCGACTATGGCGTCGGCCCCAACCACACCTTGCCGACGGCAGGAACGTCTCGCTGGAGTGCCGGCTTGAACGTGTTCACCTACGTCCGAATCCGCACGTGGCTGCAACTAGACGCGGCACCGCAAGAGCTGATCGACGACACGGCTCGACTGGCCGAGCTAGAAGGTTTGATCGGGCATCAACGATCTGCGTTGCGGCGCAAGTAGCGGAAACGATGACTCGCACTCGCCTTTGAATAATTAACATTTGCTCCACAACAACGGGTGGTAGGCACATTCAGAATCCCGCAATCTCAGATGAAAGCTGCTTCGCGTAGTTGTCAGTTAATGACGAAACGAAATCGAGAATACTGTGAAGCCACCACGCGTAATCTTGATCCAAATTCTCGATCTCAAACTTGCTGCCGAAAGAGAGTTCGAGGCATCGCTGGGATCGAAAATCTAGCTCTTTGGAAAACACCTCGCTGGCCTGCTGGTTTTTCTCTGCGGTTAGGCTGACAAGTTTACGGCAGGAAAGACACATGGCCTCAATGATTCTGCCTAATGTGTTGTAGGCTCCGTATTCGGTTGCCACTTTAAAGCGATGAGCAAAGATCTCTTCGTAGCATACTCCGATTTCTTTCAGGGCTTGCTTTAGACGCAAGTTGTTTTCTTTGACACTCTCCTTCAGGTCTTTTTTCCTGTCGCCTCGCATGATTGCGTCATAGTCGTTGACGAACTCTTTCCAAAAAGATGCAATAAAGCAGCCGACAGCTCTGGCTCGCAAGCGGCCGATTGGTTCTCCCTCTCGAGCCTCGCCGCAAACGGATGCAAAAATTTCTCTAACGCGTAGCTCGTCCAAAATATTCATTCGCACAGCATCCTCAAGATCAGCTATGCGGTAGCAAAGATCGTCGGCAGCCTCGGAAAGAAACGACAGTGGGTGCCGAAAAAATTTGCCGTCATGTTTAAGGCCCAGTTCTGCAAAGACGGCATCAAATATTTGAGATTCAGCTGAAAGAAAGTTGTACTTTCCTTTCTCTGTAGCATGCTCTGCACCAAAAGGATATTTGACCATCGCAGCGAGTGACGAAACAGTCAGGTTCATGTATGCAAACAATGGAATGTCCGACCGGCTTGCCAATCGAAAGCCCTGTGCATTCCCCTCGAATATCTCCCAGTCTGCGATCGTCGCGTTCGAAATTTTGAATGGATTACCTTCTCCAGTGATCACTTCTTTATTTTCTTTCGACCACGCTCGAATGGCATACTCTCCAGCATGCCCAAACGGCGGGTTGCCAATGTCATGTGCGAGACACGCAGTCTGCAATATCTGGCAGATATCATCTTTTTCAACGCCGCTGGGTGTTGGACCGGCTTTGTTCAAGTGTTGCCACAGCAAGCTACCAAAGGAGCGGCCTGCACTTGCGACTTCCAGTGAGTGCGTGAGGCGATTTCTTACATGATCGTTGGGCACCAGCGGATGCACCTGCGTTTTCCGACCGAGCCTGCGAAAAGGTTCGGAAAAGATGACTCGATCATAATCGATCTGAAAAGGCGAACGATCTCCCGCGTCGTATGAA
Organism: uncultured Pirellulaceae bacterium; assembly: GCA_937929805.1. GTDB lineage: Bacteria > Planctomycetota > Planctomycetia > Pirellulales > Pirellulaceae > Mariniblastus. Next base: position 54,770 of record CALFUT010000052.1, on the reverse strand, counting down.
TCTTTCAGCGCCCCACTAGAATCAGCAACGCGTTTGCCGGATATAAGTTTGTTCCAGTCGAGCATTAGATTTCTTTCTTGGCTTTTGAGCGTTAGATCAGGAGTGTCACCAACTTGCGTTTTCTCATTTCCCAATCCGGCATGCAGCGGGTGAGAAGAGTTGTCTTCTAGGACTACGAGACATCATCCGAAAGGTCGATGCCCAGTTCTTCGATGGGAGTCGCTAGAACATCGCGATCTCGGACGGGTAGTTCTTCACTGGAAGCGGATTCGCCATCATAAGCTTGGACGTAGATTCGATTGCCTTTGACGGCCACCACTTTGATTGCCGAACCGGCCTCGATCGGAAACCCGTCGCTAATCGCATCGTATTTTTCTCCATCGACGAGAATCTGACCACTAAGAATCATCTCGGATTTAGCAACGCCCATCTGACCAATCAAGCCGGTCATTTTTCGATAGTGCTCGTTGCTGGCCGAGTCGCGGTTAGCTCGCGGATCCGTTAGCAGGATTCGTCGACCGATAGGCGTGTGAGGCCAAACGTGAACGAACAACGCGAAGTAGATTGGAACCGCTAGAAACGTCAACAGTAAAACAATCGCACCCGAGTAGTAGCTTGCCATGAACGCGAACACGATGCCGGCAACCAGAAAACAGCACGCCGTAATCCCCAACAAACCGGCTGAGGGAATGAATATTTCCAACGAGACAAAAGCGAAGCCAATGGCGAGCAGCAAAATTGACCAATAAAGTGGGTCCATGGTATTGGCCGATATTTGACTAAACGGTTGTTTTACCGCGAGTAGAAAACCAAACTGGCTCGCGGTGTACCGCGAATAGATAAACGGAACCGACTTACGAGGTCACGTTTTTGGCGTTACGACGACACGGTTGGCAACCGCCTCGACGACAACGACCGCTTCTCCCTTGTCGATCATTTGACCGCGTGAGATCACATCATACACCTGACCGTCGATTCGTGCCTTACCCGCGGGGTTCAATCGGGTCACGGTTTCACCTGTTTGACCCATCAGAAAACTCCAATCAACGACAGCTTCTGCGTCGACTTCTTCCTCGAACGATTCCTTTTTCGCGCGACGCGAATCAAGAATAAGGCGATTCAAATAGGGCGAATTGGGAATCACCTTTCTCAACGCGAACAAAGCAGCAAAGAATCCAAGCCCGGCCGCCAGCACCGGCATCAGCGAATATGGGATTTGAGCAATCTCTTCGGCCGTCCGTGGTAGCAGAAACTTCTGCGAGGCAAGCACCACCGAGGTCATCAGCATCAGCAAACCACCAATGCCGAAAATCCCAAAGCCCGGAACGACAAAAATCTCCATCAGCACAAATATTAGACCGGCGACAAACAGCAGGATCTCGACCGCATCCGCGTTGCCGTCCAGATATTGGCTCCAGAAGAACAGCATGATGCAAACGGCAGACAAAAATCCGGGAACGCCCAAACCGGGCGCCGACATCTCGGACGAGAAAAAAAACATGGCTCCAAAAAGCAGCCACGGCGCGACAAACGGCGACGACAGCGTGTTGGCAATTTGCTCGATCCACACGTCGGTCGGCGATTTTTGCACCGTGCGGACTTCAGACTTCAGCTGATAAAACGTCTTCACTTGATCCGAATCGTTCATGATCGCTCGAGCCAGATACGCTTGCGAGGCGGCAGCGGCAGTCATACCGGATACGGTGTCGACTTGGCCAAGTTCCTGCCACGCGTCCGGGTCGGCCGATTGGCCCCATTCCTCGTTGGACAGCAACCGAACTTGACCCGAGTCACGATTGCGATACCGCGAAACACGCAGCCCCGAATCGAGCATCGCCATCATGATGGACCAGTCACGTTGTTTGTCTTCGGCGATTCGCCGCACGGTGGGTATTACGTCGCTCCAGTCTGGCTTGTCACCCAAGTCTTCGGGAACGTCCGGAGCATCCGGCAGATCATGACCTCCCAAAATTGCATCTTCTTTCATCAACAAGTGATCCACCGAAAGTGCAACGACAGCCGCGGCTCCTGCGATTTTTCCCTTCACATGAGCCACCGTGCGAATCTTGTGCGAATCGTATTGGCTTAAGTGAGTCGCCAGCCGCAGTGATGCATCCAAGTCGCCCGTGACTTCGTTCATTTCCAGAATCACTAAATTGACTTTACCCGAGGCAATTTCTTTCTTCAAAGATCGCACGGTCCAGTTCGCAGTACGCTGATCAAGAAACGGAGGAATATTGACTTGCACGGCGTTCCAATCGCGTCCCTCGGTTGGATCACCTTCCAACGAGCCGGGCTCAAGGTTCAGCTGCCTAGCCAGATCCGTCCGTGAGTCAGATGCAAACTGAATAAGACGGTCTTCGAACAACTGCTGGGCGTTCAGGACAGTCGGCTTGCCGGCTTGGGCGAGCGTCGATGTTTCGATCGCGTCACCCGATGACTCTAGTTCTTGCAATCGATCGCCGTCCGCAAACACAATGCCTTCCGCTGTTGTGACGCGGTAGAGTTCCATCCGCGGATCGATCATGCTTTGAATGACTGGAACGGGAAACCGCGATCTTTTCGATGCAATTCCCTGATAAAAATTCAAGATCAACGGATCGACATTGCTCTCGTCGGCCGCCGCGTCACCAATCTTGGTGTCATTATCCATCGCAACTTGGTTTGCACAGATCGCCACCAGCACCGCATGCCCTTTGAGTATCGTTTCGACACCGGGCTGACGGGATTTGGGGATGTAAGCAACCGTGTTCAGCCGATTCATGTCGGATGAAGTGAGCAACCGAGCCAACGCGACGCAGGCTTCGAACTCGCTGCCGCTGCCCGTTTTTCCTCGGTGGGTTTCGAACTCCAACACAACCACGGGGCGATCCTCCGGCCTAACGACCGCGTCGGCCCGATCAGCGATTCTTTTCAACGATTGCTTAACGCTTGTCGCGACTCCGCTGTCGATCGGCAGCGAAATCTGCACCAGATTGCCGACTCGACTAGACTGCGCTGGATCTTGAGCAGCGACTGTGAGTGCCGAGGCTTCGCTTGAGCTGATCAGCCCGGCCATCAACGCCATCGCCAACCAACCGTGAATTTTCTGGAACCTGAGATGCAAAGCTCACCCGCCGCTTGAAATAAGATTTGGCAATCAGATATCGCCCTTGTGGGATTATAGGTCTGGCGGTTGTTGCACTTCAATCTGAAACCGTTTCCCATGGCACGTCTGCAACAACGATTCATGAAAAAGCCGGCGCTGCCTGCTCCCACGTTGGGCGTTAAGTCGGTATTCTGCCATTCCGCTGGCTCTATCGTCGACGATTCAGTTTTAAAATATTCCTTTTGAGCAAAATCTTGCTTGCCACCTATGTTTGGTTCAGTAGCTATCACTCGTTTCGGCTCGCTCGTCGCATCCGTGGCGGCGCTCGTCATGCTGATTGCCGGAAACTGGTCGACTGGATTATGCCTTGCGGCAATCGCTGGCTTGCTGATTTGGCATTTGCGCGAACGGGATCGACTTCTAGCGCCGATCGACCAGTTTGTAAAAGCGGCGCACGATATTGAACGGGGTGTCCGCGGTGATCAAACGTTGCCTGAAAGCTTGTCCGACGAATGGCGTCCGCTTTGTGACGCGTTCGAACAAATGGGCCTAATCCTGTCCAACCGAGAAACAGGTTTGCTGAACAGCTCCGCCAGCCTAGAAGCCGTGCTTGCCAGCATTGGCGAAGGAGTGCTGGCGATCGACAACACAGGTAATTTAGTGCTGGTGAACCATGCAGCCTGCCAAATGTTGGTGATGAACGAACGTGATGTGCTGGGTCGCAAGCTGGTCGAACAGATCCGTATCCCCGAGCTAACCTCCGCAATTGAAAAAACTCAACAGGAAAGCGCTCGACTTGAGTGTGAGTTCCAAACGCTCACCGAGCCACGCCGGACCATCTGCGCGACGCTTACTTCGTTAGAATCAAAGAACGTCGCCGTCGCGGTGATGATGCATGACGTGACCGGCATTCGCCAACTGGAAACGATGCGACAAGACTTTGTCGCGAATGTCTCGCATGAACTCAAAACGCCCTTGTCCGCTATCAAAGCGTATGCGGAAACGCTCAAGATGGGTGCCATCAACGATCAAGAGCGCAACGTCGAATTCGTGGAACAGATTGAGATTCAGGCTTCTTTACTTGACCGGCAAATCCAAGACCTGATGCAGATCGCTCAAATCGAATCTGGCCAAGCGAATCTGGAAGTCACTGTCCAAGACATGAACGCGCTTTGTCGCGAGTGCCACCAGCAGCTGCAAGCGATCGCGGCCAAGCGAGAAATCGATCTGTCGCTGGATCTGGCTGACCAATCGTTGAACGCCGTGGGCGATGCCGAAGCTTTTCGAACCATCCTGACCAATTTGGTTTCGAACGCGATTCAGTACACCCAACAAGGAACGGTAACTATCCGCAGCGAGTTGCGAAGAGGCAGAAGCGGTCAAGGTGGAAGCGTGGCAGTCGAAGTGATCGACACGGGCATTGGAATTTCCCCCAGCCAACAATCTCGGATCTTCGAACGTTTCTACCGAGCCGACAAGGCGCGGTCACGAGACATGGGCGGCACTGGCTTGGGGCTGGCGATCGTCAAACACTTAACAACGGCGCTGGGTGGTGAAGTGTCGGTCGAAAGCAGAATCGGAAAAGGCAGTGTTTTTCGCGTCGAATTCCCTCAGGCGTCGGCCCATTAACGAAGAGTCGCTTTAGCTGCATGAAGCCGATTTTTGGAAGGGAAGGCTCCGTCCGCCCCGCGCGGATGGTTGAGCTTTTTGCTCCGCATGGGTCGGGCGGAGCCTCGCCGCCCGACGACACACCGTGGCATCAACCAATCAGCTGCCTTGATCGATTGAAGGATTTCGAAGCGTCCATTGAATGGTACCATTAGACGCCGAACTGGCCGCTTTTGGGCGAGTTCGCTTTGGTCTTTCCGTGTTACGTTTTGTTGTGGCGATCGGACCTTCGATGTCAAGATAAATCGGAGCACTACTGATCGCATACGCATTTTCTTCATCAGTCACCACGGCTTGCAACTCTACCGGGCCACGTCCGAGTAACTGAGCGGGGATTTTGAATCGCAGCGGACGTTTGTCATCCTTCATCTGTTGTGCCGGCGCGACGGAACGCATGTTTTGGACCACGCTGACCGACGCGCCAAAGTTGCTGGTGACCTCAATGATCACGTTTTCTGATTCTTGCCAGTTTTCCTTGTCGCAACGAACCTGAACTGATCGTTCATTGTTGTTTACCGTAAAGGGAATGATTTGCCGCCCGCTGCTCTCGATCAGGTCGTTCGCGGTTACCACAACTCGCATCTCGTGGTATCCGTCAGACAGCAGACTGGCGTCAAAGTTGAGTGCATCCAATTCGTGATTACGGTAGAACAGCACGCCATCGACATACACCTCGACTCTGGAAACGGGGACTTTTGACTCCGAGACATCAAAATTCAGCTTCACCTTCTTGCTGACTTTTTGATTTGGTTCGATCCCACCGACTTTCACTTTCGGACGTGTAGCGTAAGGCTGACAGAGAGCATCTCCAACAATCAATAACTGAAACGGCCCAGCGACCGACTGATAAAATGATTCCGCCAATGAACAGCCGCGTGCATAGTGGACATGGATCATGGCGTGAGGAAATTTCGCTGCAACGGCATGAGGCTCGGTGACTGTCCCGCTGGATCCTGCGGCCCCATAGCGAATGAACTCAGACAATTTCGTTTGAGTTGGAACCGACAAACGTCCGCCATAGCTGGTCAGGTGTTCACAAATTGCTCCGGGAACGATTTTGCTTCCCGACGACGCGAAATCGAATTTGCTCGTTCCCGTCAACAGTCCACAGATATCCGAGGCATCGTCAGGCAAGTCTGACTTCAGCGTCACCGCCTTTTTTCCCATCGCCTTAAGTGCTTCCACCACCGGCTTAATCTGGGATTTTCGCGTCGCGTTCCGAACACCCTTGCCCAACGAGAAGTAAAAAGCACCTTCAGGTTTACTTTCATCGGCCCCGATTGAAGCTTGCAGTTGATCCAGTGCTTCTTGCTCCGTTGTCCCTAAGTTTCTGGTCACGGCCAAAACCGTCGAAAGAAAAAACCGATTGCCTTGCCCGTCCTCGCCATTAAGCATTCCGTTAATCGCCCAACGTCGTTGGTGCTTGAACCCCCTCGTTGGCGCGAAGGTGAATGGTTCATCGGGAATGTTGTCCTCCAAACCCCGAAACAACGGGTTGCGACGAACCGTTTCGAACGCTTTCTCTTGTTTGGTTTGTTCTCGGAAGTTCCACCCGTTTTGAACCGCGTCCGTCAACCACTTAATCGACAAGTCGATATCTCCTCGGACCGCATAGAATTTCGCCAGCCAATAGCTCACCGCTGCTTGGCCGGGGTTGGCTTTCACAAGTTTTTCCAGCGTTGCAATCGCGTGGTCAAAGGATTCTCCTGACTGCTGATCGAAAGTCTTAATGGCGGCTTGGTATTTCTGCTGCTGCTGCCCGATAAACGGACTCGCAAGAATCTGCCGAGCGGGAACTCGGTAGTAGGAATTCGCATCTAATCTGATGTACCCGGGTTCGTCAGCCAATGCGGCCGTCGCAAAATACGTCAGTGCGTTGATCGATGCGTAGCTTTTATAAAGGTAGCTCGATCGGACTTGTCTATCCTTTGGAGCCCCTGACCGTTTTCGTATTTCATCGAACAGCAAATTCTTGTGGCGCAAGATCGAAATGCTGGTTGGAAAATCAGCTGAGTAAACAATGTAGTCAACCGAATGTCGAATCTGGCGAAGTTCAAGTTGTTTTAGGATCGGTGCGAGAATTTTCGTTTTGAAGGTATCCAGATCGGTCTTTTCACGATCGGGGATCCCCGTCAAAAAAATTACGTTTCGAGCTGGGATTTTCCGCAGCCGAATGTAGTGGTTGGCAATCAATTTCGAAGATGCCGAATCCCCATTGACGATGACTGCCACATTTTCCGGTCCACCGCCTGCGGAGCACTCAGCAGACCAAGTTCCCAGCAAAGCAATCGCCATTACGAACATGACCGCCCGCGGCCGAGCTGCGGCAATCAAAAATCGCTTTTGTGCGGACTTGGTTGACATGAATCTCGCTGACATAGAAGCGTAAGTTTCTTTGTGGCACCCGAAGCCAAGGCAAGTGACAGAATAAAACCGACTGGTGTCCGGAGTGAATCTGTCGAGGTTTCGGTATCCCGATCGGTAGGTTCAAACTTGCCTTCTGCCTAAACCATACCCATTGATGAACCGGCAAGCCGATCGAACTGACCGAAAAACCCGACTTTGGCGCTCTGAAGCCCGCATATCCCCTGAATTCAAGCGATTTTGCCAACCGGCCCAACCCACGGCCCTTCAAACGCTGGCGGCTTTGCCGGGCACGTTCATTTCCGTCACCACCGCCGGCGGAAATGTGAAAATAGCTAAATGTTTAAGAAACCTTAACCAACGCAAGCAGGGCGATCGGTAGGCTTTGCTTCGTGTTAGTCAGGCTCAGCGGGCCACTTTCGCAGTTGCCGGTTTGGCAATACGTTAGATTTGAAAGTCAAAGGATCAACCATCATAACCATGGAACTAGAAATGAAACGAGTTTTTACTTGGACACTCTTTGCCCTCGTTGTCGCGTTGGGCACAAATTTTGGTACGAACGCAAACGCTCAAGGCATCGCAGACCTTGAAGGCAAGATTGTTGTTGATGGATCGAGCACGGTTGCTCCCATTTCAATCCGTGCTTCTGACGCGTTTCGCAAAAAGTGCCCCAAAGTTTCCGTTCCGGTAGGAGTTTCAGGAACCGGTGGTGGCTTCAAGCGTTTCACCAAAGGTGAGACCGATATCTCGGATGCTTCACGCCCAATCAAGTTCAAAGAGCTGAAGCAGTGCGAAGAGAACGGTGTCAAGTTTATCGAAATCCCAGTTGCGTACGACGGACTGACCATTGCGGTGGCGAAGAATAACTCCTTCGTCGACGTTTTGACTGTTGACCAACTGAAGAAAATTTTTCGAGCCAGCAAAGGTGATGGAAGTTTCACTAACGCAAAGACTTGGAAAGAAGTGAACCCTGAGTGGCCAGAAACTCCGATCAAGATTTTCGCTCCGGGCACCGACAGCGGAACCTTTGATTACTTCAAAGAAGTGGTCGTCGGCAAAGAAGAAGGTGCCTCGATTCGCGAAGACATGTCCGTCAGTGAAGATGACAATCAACTGGTTCAGGGAATTGCCAACACCGACGGAGCCGTCGGCTTCTTTGGAGCGTCTTATTACTTCTCGAATCAGGATAAACTGAAGGCTGTCAAAATCGTCAATCCGGCAACCAAAGAAGCGGTAGAAGTTTCAGCCGAGAACATTGAATCCGGCAAGTACGCTCCGTTTTCTCGCCCATTGTTCATCTACGTGAACGCGAAATCGGCTCGCCGCCCTGAGGTCAAAGTTTTCGTGACTCACTTTCTAGATAATGCCGGAGAATTGGCCAAAGCGGTCGATTACGTGGGATTGCCAGAGTCCATCAGCTCCGTTGCGATGAATCATTTCAAGCGTCGCAAGACTGGAACTCACTTCTGGGATAAGGACGGGGAGAAGAAAGAAGGCAGCCTGACGGAGCTTTACACGGCTGAAAACATCCTCTCGCTGGAGTAGAATCTAGTCTCGCTTGGATGGGCTCGAATCGTCCGTTTCTGATCAAATTGCAAATTCCCGATAGTTAAATGGCCGCAGCGCCCAACCCCACCCCACCCATTCTCACTGAGCGGTCGTTTCGATCGCTTGGTGCAACGCGTGTGTGGGAATCGTGCGTGTACTTGGCACTCGCTGCCTGTGCCCTGTTTACGGTTTTGATCACGATTTCGATCGTGGTGCTGCTGGTCTGGCAAACGCGTACTTTTTTCAGCATGCCTGAAACAAGCGTCTGGGAGTTTGTGTCAGGAACAAAGTGGAACCCTCAACTGGGCGAAGTCAAACACTTCGGCATCTGGCCGCTGATCTGCGGAACCATGTGGGTGACGGTCATCGCCATGATCGTCGCTTTGCCATTGGGCTTGATCACGGCGGTCTATCTCGCGGAATACGCACCCAATTGGTTACGGAACATCCTCAAACCTAGCTTGGAACTTCTGGCTGGTATCCCAACGGTGGTCTACGGCTTTTTTGCTCTCTCGGTAATCACTCCGTTCCTGAGTAACTATGTCGGGATCAAGCTTGACTACTACAACGCGCTGAGCGCGGGAATCGCGGTAGGTATTTTGTGCCTGCCGACCATTGCGTCATTGTCGGAAGACGCGTTGCGAGCTGTGCCCAGACGTCTGCGTGAGGCCGCGTATGGTTTGGGTGGAACGAAGTTTGACGTGTCGGTCAAAGTCGTTATCCCGGCGGCGCTGTCAGGAATCATTTCCGCATTTCTGCTGGCGGCGGCTCGTGCGATTGGGGAGACGATGATCGTCGCCCTCGCTGCAGGTAGCTTGGCTCGATTGACGATTGACCCACGAGGGCAAATTCAAACGATGACGGGACACATGACGCAAATGGCCAAAGGCGATCTCTCGAACTTTGATGTGGAATATTTCTCGATCTACTCGGTCGCGTTGGTCCTATTTTTGATGACGCTGGCGTTGTCATTGCTAGGCAACATTATTCGATTGCGTTTTCAGGAGGCATACGATTAACGCGTCTGAAACCACTCCAGATTTTAGTAGTTTCCCGAACACAACGGTCGAAAAACGAACTCGACTCAATTGGCTGTTCTGGGTCGCGTGCGTGATTACATCGTCAGCGTCCGTGCTGATTCTGATGGTGCTGTTGCTGTCGATCATCGTGCAGGGTCTGCCAGCAATCACTAGCTCCAGTCACTTTTTCACCAATCCGCCTGCTCCAGAAGCGACTGAAGCGGGCATTGGCCCCTCCCTTCAAGGTTCCATCTGGGTCTGCTGCGGTTGCGCACTGTTTTGCTTGCCACTTGGAATCGGTACCGCCATATTCCTAGAAGAGTTCAAACCGACCAATCGCTGGCTAAGGCGACTATCCAGTTTACTGCAACTGAACATTAGCAATCTGGCTGGCGTGCCTTCGATCGTTTATGGAATTCTGGGCCTGACTGCTTTCGCCACCATGTTTGGAGTTTTCGGCTCGGATGCCGATCCGTGGTTTGAAATTGGCACGACCTACAAACGGCAGTATCTAACCGAAGGGATGGAGGTCGTCTTTTTGCCGGTGGAAGATCGCGACTCGATCCCAGCACTCACCGATGGAATGGTTGCGTACAAGAGTGACGGCAGCGAGGTCAAGCTAAACGTCATCGGGCCGGACGACGATTTTCCTGACGACGACGCCACCATGGCTGTTTCAGTGTTGTCGGATGCCGAAGGAGGCATCAACGCCAACCAAGCTTGGTACTCCTTCCGGCTGCCGTTCGGCCGCAGCGTTTTGGCTGCCAGCCTGACTCTGATGCTTGTGATTTTGCCCGTCATTATTATTTCAACTCAAGAAGCTCTGCGCGCCGTGCCGTCGTCGCTTCGGCAGGCGGCTCAAGGTCTGGGTTGCACTCCTTGGCAAGTGATTAGCAACGTTAGCCTGCCAGCCGCTGTCCCGGGAATCATGACCGGTGCGATCTTGGCGATGAGCCGAGCGATTGGGGAGGCGGCTCCGATTCTAATGCTGGCGGGAATCGTCTATATCACGCAGGGACCGAAACATTTAATGGACGATTTTTCGGTTTTACCCATCCAGATTTACTATTGGGCCGGACTTCCCATCAACCCGAACGCTACTTTGAATTTTCAACATATTGCGGCTGGAGGTATCATTGTTTTGCTGGGCATTTTGTTTGCGTTCAACTCAATTGCCGTGTTGATTCGCCAATTGGCGACAAAACGGTTAACTTAATTGAGCCCGATTGAGCCTGAATCAAGCCCACGAGAGCACCATGTCACCCGTTTCCTCCGTACCAAAGGCTGATAAGTCGTCCATGTCATCTCAGTTCACTCCGGACGTAATCCGGCATCAAGAATCCAAAGATACCGAATCGCCACAGTCGATTATTTCGTTGTCCAATTTCTGCGCATGGTATGGAACGTTTCAAGCGCTTCATGATCTGAACTTGGAGATACCTGGCAAACGAGTCACCGCATTTATTGGTCCCAGTGGCTGCGGAAAAAGTACGTTGCTCAAGTGGATCAATCGCATGAACGATGTCGTGCCGGGTGCTCGAGCGGCCGGCAGTTTACGTTTGCCCGATATCGAGATTTTGGCCAAGTCGACGGACGTCGTTTCACTGCGGCGGCGTATTGGAATCGTGTTCCAAAAACCCAACCCGTTTCCTAAGTCTATCTACGACAACATTGCCTTCGGGCCGCGACTGCACTTCGCCGGCATGACGAAGTCCGATTTGAATGACCTTGTCGAGTGGGCGTTGAAGAAGGCCGCGTTGTGGGGCGAAGTCAAAGACCGATTGCATCAATCGGCTCTGGGGCTTTCCGGCGGACAGCAGCAGCGGTTGTGCATCGCTCGTGCGATCGCGGTTGGCCCGGAAATTCTGTTGATGGACGAACCCTGCTCGGCGCTTGACCCGGCTTCCACGGCTCGAATTGAAGATTTGATTTATGAACTTCGTGAGCAATACACCATCGTGATCGTCACCCACAACATGCACCAAGCCGCTCGCTGCAGCGATCGGACCGCCTTCTTCTTTGAAGGCAAGATCATCGAAGAAGGCAGCACCGAACAAGTGTTCACTCGACCTGCAAAGCAGCAAACCGAAGACTACGTTTCCGGAAAGTTTGGCTAACGAGAATTTCAAAGCCGGTTTTGGATATTTGCGATACCACCTTCGGGCAGAAACGCAACATCCGTCGACTTTAGCCAACACTGCGAACCCGTGCTTTGCCTCAACCAAATGACTAAAACTTAACTCTCGCGAATTAAAATCATGGGCCGACACCTTCAAATTGATGTCGATGGACTTCACACGCGACTGATGTCGGTGTTTGGTATCGTCGAACAAATGATCGACAAAGCCGTTCAAGGTTTGTGTGAACAACAGCTTCAACTTGCCTCCGAAGTCATCGCAACCGACGATCAAGTAAATCAACTGGAAGTCGAAATCGAAGAAGACTGCCTGAAAATTCTGGCATTGCATCAGCCTGTGGCAGCAGACCTCCGTCGCATCACGACCGTGCTAAAAATCAATTCCGACCTCGAGCGAATTGCGGATCTCGCCTGCAACATTGCCGAACGTGCACAGAATATGCACGAGCATCCCTACTTCCCAATCCCTGACAAGTTGCCCGAAATGGCGAACCTTGCCAAGTCGATGGTGAAGATGTCGTTGGATGGATTCGTCAACTCCGATACGTCACTCGCCAAACAAGTGATCGTAAGTGACCGGGCCGTCGACCAATACAATTTGGTGGTCATTGAAGAACTTCAGGGCTTGATGGCCAGCGACCCGAAATTAGTCGTTGCCGCCCTGCACTGCTTCTCTGCCGCACGTCACATCGAAAGAATTGCCGACCACGCAGAGAACATTGCGGAGGATGTGATCTACATGATCGACGGCGAAATCATCCGGCACAATCATTCCGAGTACTCGCCTGAACTGTCTTAGGCAACAAAAACATGCCTCCCAAAAAAATCCTGATTGTGGAAGACGATCGCTCCCTAGCAGGAGTGCTCGAGTACAACTTTTCCAATGCAGGTTACGACGTCGCCTGTGCTCACGACGGCATTGATGCCATCAATCAGGCTCGCGCTCACTCGCCCGATGTGATCGTGTTGGACGTGATGATCCCGCTACTCGACGGCATCGAAACGTGTCAACGATTGCGATCCGAAGAAGCAACCCGTAACACTCCGGTCCTGATGCTAACGGCCAAGGGAGAAGAGTCTGATCACCTAACCGGTTTCTCGGCCGGAGCCGACGACTACGTGGTCAAGCCATTCAGTGTTCGAGTGCTCATGGAACGAGTCAAATCGCTGCTACGTCGCCACAGTCGAACGCACGGTCCGGGCAGCGATATCGTGATCAGCGGGCCAATCAAAGTGGATCGCGTCAAGCATCGAGTCTCTCTTGGCGATTCGGTGCTCTCGCTAACGCCCAGCGAATTTCGGCTGCTTGATACATTGATCCGGAACCCGGGCCGAGCGTTCGAGCGATCGCAATTGATTGACTCGGCTTTGGGCGGCGACTCTTTGGTGCTCGAGCGAACGATCGACGTCCATATTCGCTCTCTTCGGAAGAAGCTTGGCGAGTATGCCGACGCCATTGAGACGGTCCGCGGTGTCGGCTACCGCTTTAAAGATCAGGGCGAACGTGCTGAAGGATGACGGGCGGCGTTTGTCTAACGTAAAAATTTGAGTTGGAAGCGTCAGCCGTATTGGCGATAGGCACGGTTGCTGTTGAGTGCGACGTGGCTAGAAGAAAACTGCTGGCCCAAAATTAAGCTTTGACGGACCGCTCGGTGAGATGACGGGACGGCCGCATGGTTTCCAGCTTCTAGATCGCGTTTCGTTTTTTCGTTGTTTATGCTTTGCGACTTTTGGCTACGTTCAACTTGGTTTTCTCAACGCTGCAGACGCTATCGATAGGAGCAACATGCTCAAGCGTTGTAAAATGTTGGTTTAAAATGCTGGTTTTGGGACACAGCTTAGTCCGGTGAAAAAGATCTTAGGCTTCTGGAAAAGAATCATCAGAAACCGGGTGTTTGCAGCCGATATTGGCCCTTGCCCGGAATGGGTCCTTTTTCTAAACTGGGCCCCTTCAACGACCTACCGCGATCCCCTGTAGCTCAGTTGGTAGAGCAATGGACTGTTAATCCATGTGTCCCTGGTTCGAGCCCAGGCGGGGGAGCTTTGAAAGAGCCCGTGTTTTGTTGCTTTTGCATTGAACACGGGCTTTTTCGTGCGCTGTTCGGGTTGGTTAAGCTCGCAAGCCGATTGCAACTCGCTGCCAACCGTCGGAACAGGTGGTGCGTGGTGAACACCAATTTTGCCGCAGCATCAGGCACTATTGATTTTGATACTTGAGGATGAATCCGAACGATTGGAACGATTCGAAAAGGTGTTTGGGAAATTCCAAAGTCCTATCGAGTCGCTGGACTAACGCAACGCGACGGAATTCGTCGCTGGTTGCAGCAAAGTGCTGGCAGAATCAATGGTTTTCGCTCAGCTTTAGTGATGTAGTCAACGGCCCGTAGGATATTCTCTTGGAACGAAAGAGCAAAACCGATAAAAGCGAACGAGCAGTAGCTCCTTTAACACACGCGTCGGATTTTGATCATGAACCGGTTACTTTATCGCGGAACAGTGCTCGCAACGATCGCTCTCATCGCATGCGTGACTGTTGGGTGTTCGACGTTCAACGCATTTGAGCAGCGACCTGATCTGGGGCTGAATCAAAGTCGCTCGTTGCATGACATCAGCATCGCACGAGGCAAACCGAGGCCCGTCATTGATGGGCTGGGCAAAGTGTTTGGGATCCCAAACCAGATCGCGTTGGGAAATCCTCGCGTTGACAATCACTCGATCTCATACGAAACCGAACAGCAGGTGGCGCAGTATTTGCGAGATCAGCAACTGGATTTCGTGTTGGTGCGAGCGAACCAGTACGACCCAGTGGGCGAGTGGAAAAGAATGGTCGCCAATAAGAATATTCGTCCCGTGTGGAAGCTCACTGCGGGGAACTACAATCTGTTGAAGTACACGCTGTTGCCCGGTCGAATCACGGGTGGGGATTGGTACAACCCATATTCGGAAACGCTGAATCTGTATTCCGACGTGGCTCCGTTGGCCGTTTCAACCGCCGCTTACGCTCAAGATGTCCAATCGCGAATCAATCCGGGTGCCTATGCGGCCCTGAAAGAGATTCCCGGTGTCGGTCTGAAACATGACACCACCGCGACCATGCTGGCAATTGATTGGTACGCCCAACAGCATCCTGATCAGCTGGAATCCGCCGAGAACATTCTGTACCCGAACTACGGCGCATCGTGGGGTGGCCAGATCGGTGCTTTTTTGCCATACGGCGAAGTGCTCGGTCGTCTCGCCGGTGGACTGGCCGGACGAGCAGCGAACGCCGTGCGACGGTAAGATGGTTCTCTCTATTGATGCGCGGCAGAAGCTGTTTCTGTTTATCTCGATCAACATTCCCGCTTGGTTGATCACAATAGGATGTTTCCCTGTCTGAAGATCGCGAACCATGAACATCAGCGCTGATTACGACTCCAACCATGCGGCTGACAACGATCTTACTGAAGTGGCTCATGGGGTCGACGATGTAGCAACGACCGGAGCTAAAAATACGGATCAATCGAATGCTGGGTCAGGCCGGTCAATCCTTGAGTGGCTCGGCTTCAATCTGGTCTTGCTCATTCTGTACGTTGGTTTCTTTCACCTGTGCCTATTAACCCGTTTCCCGATCAGTCTGGGCATCGGGTTAGCGATCGCCGCCACGATGACCTATTTGTGTGTCCGATTCTATCGCTTGTTCACCAATCGATATGAGTTTTTGTTCTACTTGGCTCTACCGTTAGATGTGGCTTTGGAGGGACTGATCCCTTTTCACAGCGGATACTCATTCTACTGGTGTGCCGCCGCGTTCTGGTTGGTGTTTGGACTTTATCGCGCGTATCGACTGATGGCGAAGAGCTGAGTCGGTGTCACCGAGCTAAATTACGCGGAAGCCGAACCCAACCAACGACTTACTTAGTTCGAAGTACTTTCGGTGGGTGGGATTTCGGGCTGAAAATCAAGGTTCTTGACCAAGAATGACCATAGATCGGCAGTCTCTTCGATAACTTTGGCCGTTGGTTTCCCCGCACCGTGGCCAGCTTTGGTTTCGATCCGGATCAATGTTGGATCGGGCCCGGACTGAGCCGCCTGCAGCATTGCGGCAAATTTGAAACTGTGTCCGGGGACGACGCGGTCGTCGGTGTCGGCGGTGGTGACCATCGTCGCGGGGTACTCGGTTCCCTTTTTCAAATTGTGATAAGGCGAGTATTTGTAGATCGCGGCGAACTCGTCCGCGTTCTCCTCTGCGTTGCCGTAGTCATCCACCCAGAACCTGCCTGCGGTGAACCTGTGAAAACGGAGCATGTCCATGACTCCGACGGCCGGCAAACAGGCACCAAAAAGATCTGGACGTTGGGCCATGCAGGCTCCGACCAGCAAACCACCATTGCTTCCGCCTTGAATGCCCAGACGATTGGGCGAGGTGTATTTCTGGTCGATCAGGTACTCGGCCGCCGCGATAAAGTCATCGAACACGTTTTGCTTTTTAGTTTTCGTTCCGGCCTTGTGCCATGCTTTCCCGTATTCACCACCACCACGAAGGTTTGCCATCACGAACACGCCACCCATTTCCATCCACTGCAATCGCGAAACAGAAAAACCGGGCGTCAACGAGATATTGAAACCACCGTAACCGTAAAGCAATGTTGGATTGCTGCCGTCGAGCTTCAGCCCTTTCTTGTGAGCAACAAACATGGGCACCCGAGTTCCATCCTTGCTGGCATAGAAGACTTGATTGACTTCATAGTCGTCCGCGTTGAAGTCAACCTTGGCGGCCTGAAGCTGTGTGCTCTTGCCGGTGGCCAAATCGTAGCGATACGTGGCGGGCGGACGATTGAAGCTGGAAAAGCTGTAAAAGGTCTCGTCGTGATCGCGTTTGCCACCGAAGCCACGCGCCGAACCAATGCCGGGGAAATCGACCTCGCGGGCAAACGTGCCTTTCAGGTCAAACAGCTTGACCTGCGTTTTCGCGTCCTGCAGGTACTCAATGATCAAGGTGTCTCCGACGATCCCGGCACTTTCCATGGCTTGCTCCACCTCGGGAACAATTTCTTTCCACGCAGTCAGGTCATCACCGGCAACATCGGTGGCGATGATTCGCTTGCGAGGAGCTTTCAAGTCCGACTTGAAAAAGAATTGGCTGCCGTTATTGCCAAGAAACGAGTACTCGTTTTCCATTTTTTCGACTAGCGCGGTGAATGGCTTGTCGGGCTGTTCGAGTGATTTGAAAAGCACCCGATAGCGATCGTCGGTTCCCTGCCAGACCGTGATGATTAGATACTTTCCGTCCTCTGTCACACTCGGTGCAAAGCCCCATTCCGGTTCATCCGCATTCTGATGAACGAGTTTGTCGTCCGCCTGCGCGTCGCCCAGTTGGTGGTAATAGACTTTTTGACCAAGATTCAATTCTTGAAACTGACCCTCGGCAGCCGGCGGGTCATACGCACTGTAGTAGAAACCTTGATTGTCGGCAGTCCAGCTGACTGAGCCAAACTTGCTCCACTCGATTTCGTCGGTTCGTTGTTCGCCCGTTGCGACTTCCAATACTTTCCATGTTTGCCAGTCGGAGCCCGCTTCTTGAACGCTGTACGCCAATAACTGGCCGTCGGGACTGAAAGATAATGACCCAAGCGCAATCGTTCCGTCGCTGGCCCACTCGTTTGGGTCGAGCAGAACCTTCGCCGGCGCGTCGAGCGAATCTTGTTGATACAAAACGCTCTGATTTTGTAGACCGTCGTTCTTGAAGAAAAAGTATCGCTCGCCTCGGCGAAACGGAGCGCCGTACTTTTCGTAGTCCCACAACTGAGTCAATCGATCGTTGATCGCGTTTCGGTACGGCAACGACTGAAGGTATTTGAAAGTCAGTTCATTCTGCTGCGTCACCCACTTTCGAACGTCGTCAGATTCACGGACATCGTCCTCCAGCCAACGATAGGGGTCGGCAACCTGCGTTCCGTGATAGTTGTCCGTGACGTCACCTGTTCTGGAGACCGGATACTCAAACTTTTCAGACAAAGAAGTTTCCTGCTGAGGTTCTTGGGACAAGAGATTGCTGGATCCGCTAACTGGCAATCCAGCGATAAAAACCAAAATGGCTCTACTACCTAAGGCGAGCAGCGAACGCTTTTGCATGTTCGCAATCATTGAGGCAAATTGAGATAGGTCAGTCAAAGCTGGCTTCCAAATTGATTTGTGCACGGCCTTTCGAAACCATAAAACTGGGGCTCGTAAGACAAACGGGGGAGGCAACGCGCAAGTTTGGGATCTCAATACGTTCATTCACTACTTGGTGTCTACCTCGCAAAGTCGAGAACATTGTAGCGAACGTTTCGGCTCAGCAAGCACCCAGTGAATTGACTAAACCGCTAGCATCGAGCTGAATCATTCACAACATGGGGCGGCTGAACACTCTTGCGGTAGAGCCACCGAGATCTACCTGCCACCGCAGATGAAAAACTTTGCCGAAAAGTACAGTTGTGATGAATTCAAGGACTGAAACGTTCGATATTTTTTTGGGGGCCACTCTAGTGGTCCATCCACGCTGAATTGACCGGCCACGATTTCGAAACGGAATCAGATTTCCGGCTTCGATCGATGGTTTCAGCAATGGTCAATTCAATTTTTTCAGACCACTAGATCACGCCCTTTCAGTCACTACCTGGAGATTTCTCAAATGCCACGGCTAAAACACTTACTATTCACTGCGGTCCTCGCTTTCCCAGCCGCAACTGGATTGATCGCTCAGGACGAGACGACCAGCAGTCGCGTCATCAAGCTACGTTCTTCAGCGAACGCTGTTGCCAAGAAAGTAAATGAGACCATTGCGGTCCCGAAATCGCTCGTGGCTGTCCCAGGCGACGTCCGTTTCGACCGGATTGCCTCTGCCCCGATCAAGGCACCAGAGACGTTGAAAGCGCCCGTCGCAGCCAGCAAGCCAACTCCGGCACGTCGGGTTGCTCCGGCGACTCCACGCGTTGCACAAGTCCAGTCACCCACTTACGTGCCCGCTACGACGACCCAATCGAACTCCTCGACGACCAACCGATCGAATCACACGATTTCCCGAAGTGCTCCGGCGATTACTGCTGAAATCGTCGCGCCAAAGTTCATTAACGTGAACGAAGTCGCGAAGATGACGATCAATGTTCGAAACACGGGGAACAGCGAAATTCAAAACGTTCGTTTGTTGACCACGCTTCCTCAACACGCTCGATTTGAATCCTCTAATCCGCAACCAAGTGATTCCAGCGGACAACGTTTTGAGTATCTGATCCCGACTGTTGGGCCAAATCAAACGCGTCAAGTCACTATCGATCTCGTTCCAACTCAAAAACTGGCTTTGGAAATTGGAACTGACATCCTTGTTGAGAACCGTCACAGCATCGCCGTCGGTGTCCGTGAACCGGTCCTGCAGATTCACGTCCAAGGCCCAGCCAGAGTAAACGTTGGCGACGTCGTCGAGCACGTGATCTTGATCGAGAACACCGGGGACGGAATTGCCGAGTCCGTTCGCTTGGAAGCCGAACTACCCAAGGCCTTGCGTTTCACAGAACAAAAGGGAATGGAAGTTGCAAAAAGCTTGGCTCCCGGAAAGTCTCAAAAGGTGATCGTCAAGTCGATCGCTCAAGAGGCAGGCATCACCGACATGTCGTTCATGGCAATTGCCGAGAACGTAAAAAGCCGCACGACTTCTGCGGATCTGAAAATCATTCAACCGATGCTTAGCGTTTCGCTGGCGGGTCCTAAGATGAATTTTGTTGAACGCGATGGAATTTACACGGTTCGTCTTGAGAACAAAGGCGAAGCATCGGTCTCCAACGCGAAAGTCAAGTTAGCGATTCCTGAAGGGATGAAAATCACGACCATTAATCGTCCGGCTGTCTCAAACGAAAAGAACCAGACGCTCACATGGACCTTCGATCAAATTGCAGCCGGGTCAACCGAGCTAATTCAACTGAAAGCTATCGCCACCAAGCCGGGTCAGCAGATCTGCAATGTCGATGTCAGCTCACGAGAGAATCAGCCGAAGCAATTCAAGCTGTCGACCAATGTGATCACGCGAGCTGAAATGAACATGAACGTTCGCAACCAGACAGGCCCGGTTCAAGTTGGTGAAAAAGCCGAGTTTGCGATCGCGATCGAGAACACCGGAAGTCGTGAAGCAGACAATGTGACCGTCCGAGTCGAATTGCCCGACACGCTGATGCCTGTCAAGCAAGATGGCGTTACCGTCGACGAGTTCAATCGCAGTTTCCTATTCACCAAGCCAAGTCTCGCTCCGGGACAAAAGCATGAATTCACATTCTCTGCCGTTGGTGCAGCAGGCGGTGAGTTCGTGGTCCGCAGCGTGATGGAAAACAGCAACTCGCAGCCAAATGTAATCGCCGAAGACACGATCTTCGTTTACGAAGTCGATGAATTCCGAGTTAGCGAAGCATTGGGACCGAACTTGAATCGCTGATTCTGAATCGTCTCAACAGGTCCCACTGATCACTAATTCGTGACCGCGGGCTCCACTAAAAACCAAAAGCCGCATCCGAAAACGGGTGCGGCTTTTTTTGGTTGGACCAAACTCTGACAATTGTCCGTAAGTGTAAGTTAATCTCTAGCGAGACCCAAGAACTGCCAACCAGACGCATAGAACGTATCTCCGAACGGCTTACACCATCGACACTCGGCAAGAACACGGCTTGGCTCCGGACGGTGCAAGCGATAGATTTCCAGCGTCGCACGCTCTCCACTGGGAATCTGGGTCTCACAAAGAACACAGATTCCGGTCACTGAAACGTTTCGGGAAAAACCCTTAATGCTCTGATCTATCCCTTCCAAACAGATTGAAACTGGGAAGACAAGGTTCTCACGATGAGCGGAACGCAACTCGCGATCGTAGCGGGCATCTTCGGTTAACAGCTCTCGAATCAGTCGTTCGACTTGTGGGTTCGACGACATCATCCCTTGGTTGATCATCATGGCAAGTTCCTCGCGATGGCGTTGGGTGAAGCAGGAATCCGCATTCAGACTCTTCAAGTAGCTCCGCTCGAAGGATAGGTTCGGATCGTATCCCAAGCCACGAAAATTTCAAGCAAAGAGAAGTTCCCTCTTTGGGCGCCTGGCCGAATATCACGGTTACACGGTTTACCGGCCCATCGCCGTCAACGCCACTGTGTTCTTATGCAACGGTTTTCACAGAAAATTCAACGTTCAAACGATCCTAGTCGAGCAATCAATTCGCTAATCACCAACGCAGTCGCCCCCCAAATAATTTGATTCTCAGGAGTTCTTTGGTATCGATAACAGGGAGCTTCAATCGTGTCCCCATTGTCTCGAACAACTTGGGCAATTGTTTCAGCTTCCGGGTTGATCAGACTTGTTAGGGGAAGTGAGATAAGTGACTCAACTTCTGAGACCTGAATGGAAACGTTTGGACTTTTGTCCAGCCACGCGACGAACGGAGTCAGCGTAAAATCCGATGGCGGGATGTAGATCGATCGCAACGAGCCAACGATGTCCTGATCTCGAATTGCGACGCCAATCTCTTCTTCTGTTTCGCGAATCGCTGTTCGCAAAAGAGTTTCATTGGGTTCCTGACGACCGCCCGGAAGGGCAATCTGTCCAGCATGATATCGAAGATGCTGGCTACGACGAATCAGCAACAGGTTTGGACCTTGGGCGGAACCGACTGCATGCCCCGCAACCAGCACCATCATCACCGCCGCCTGCCGACCACTTCCCGGCAGATGACTCGGCCGAGTTGCTGGCCGCTCGAGTTCGCTAGAATCAAGGGGTGACTTCCAAAGCTCAAATCCAGATCGTTTGACGGCCGCCGTAATTTGCTTTCGACCGATCGGTGAAACATCCATCACCAACGCCCGCTCGCGCCGCCACCCGACGAAAAACCACCGCCTGAGCTACGACCGCTGGAACCGCTCGAGAAAACACTACCACCTGATGACCCAGAACTGCTTTTGGGTATTCGAGGCGTCGCGTAGGTGTAAATGTGTTGGTAGTCACAGTGTTTGCAAAATTCTTTGACTCGGACCAAGCCACCGTTCATCGTCGTTGCACGCACCACCGTTTTGGTAATCTTGAAACGCGTCACGTAACTGCATTCGGGGCATTTGGAGTATCGAGTCAACCAGCGACCGTATCGAAGTTTAACAACGTCTTCGCATTCCAGACACGCCCAAACGTCATAGTCAACGCTGCCGATCTTTTCTTCGATCCGTTGCGGTTCGTCCAAAAAATCATCGTCCTGAACTTCGGTCAAAAGGACTCGATCAATTCGGCATGTTTCACACATCCGCGAGCGGTACCGTAGGTAGTGACGCACGCCAAAAAATGACCCGATCAGTCCAACGCCGCCAATTCCCAGCACCCATGGCAATACGCTGGGCTTATTTCTCATCCGCGGCCGGTTTGACTTGGAGGAAGCTCGTGGAATCGGGCTCTTCGCAACAGAACGAGCCGGAAGTGGCAAAGGGCGAAACCCGGCTGACTCGGCAAGCACGCCCGAAACGGAATCGGTTTGTGCAGTTGACAGATCTGCGCCCCCTAGATTTTCGGTCACGCTTTCAGTCGGATCATTGTTCGCACCGGCGGGCACGCCCATATCCGCATTCTTGCTCGATTGAGATCCGGCTGCTGGATCGGGTATATCCGCGTCAGGATCCAGCGGTTGCTCCGCCGTCACGACAGGCTGTTCGGCGGTTATCTCTGGTAGCTTTGGAGCAACATCCAGTTTGCCGACACCAATGATGCGTTTTGAACAGGCATGAACGCCCTCATAGATCGCTGAACCGGCATCGCCCGCTTTAAACTTTGGGACCATGACTGTGTCCATGATCGACTGCGCCGCGCGGACGGTATCTCGATTGTCGATTCCGTGTCCCAAAATAATCTCGGCCGCTCGATCATCCATCGCAGCAAAAACTAAGACACCTTGGTTTTTGTAGCCGCCCCCGACCCGCCATCGATTGAACAATTCCACCGCAAAACGTCGATGATCTTTGCCATGTGTCGATCCGGTCACTGCGACAACCATCTGCCGGTTGTAGTCGTTCTGTATTTCTTTGCACAACTCGTTGATCAATTTTTTTTGTAGATCAGAAAGTGTTTCCGTCTGATCAACAATCCAAGCTTTGGGCAACGGACTGGCAAGGCTGCCTGCACTTTGAGCATCCGCTATTGCTGTACAGCTGCCAAAAGTGACGGCGAATACAAATAGACAACAGACAGTTTGCAAAATCAAATTTTTTTGTGACATGACGACTTTCTCCTTTCCTAGAATTGTAGCACGACCGTTGCCGTTTATCAGCGCGAGGATAAGATCGCGAATCGACTTCCAGTCAGCCGGCGCTGAGAATTTGCTTTCCTGAGGATTTGCTTTCGAAAGCAGACCATGGCGTCTACAATACTTTGCGTTAATTTCCAATCCTTACTCAATCGTCTCCGTCGTCATGCTGAACACACGATCGCTGCGTTTTGTCGTCGCCTTGCTGGTCGGATTACTTTTCATAGAAAGTCCGGATGCACTTCTCGCGCAACCGCCCGAAAACAGTTTGGGTGTTGCCGATCTAACCGGAAAGATCATCGAAGTAACGTTTCAGGATTTTATGTCTGAGGGTCCGTACGAAGTAGTAAAAGTTACCGAAGGAAAGCAGCCGGGCAGCATTTCCACCTTGCGAGTAAAAATTCCGGGTGAGAAGCGGAACAAAACGATTCGAGGAAAACAAGTTGCCGAATTGTATGTGGATCACCGGCCGCTGGACTTAGTTTACGACCGCAAACAGCGCGGGCTTGTGTTTAGTTCTGAAAAGAAAGCGACACGCCTAGAAAAAGAGAAAATAGTTGCCGAGCGATTGCGCAATACCGGGCACCGGCTCTGGAAGCCATTGAGTGAATCGCAGCAGAATCAGTTTCTTGAGTTACAAAGCACGTTTCTTAAAGATGTCCAAAAGCAAATGCCCCATGTGCGTTTCCGGCTGATCGATACTCAGTTCTTCACGGTGTTTACCGATATCTCGCCGGACCAAGTCAACGGTTACCTAGAAAACTTGGACGCCATGTATCGCGAGCTGTGCACCGCGTTCGGGGTTTCGGTCCAAAAAAACGTTTGGTGTGGCAAATGTGTCGTCGTCATTTTTCAGAATCGCGCCGACTACATGCTCTATGAAGCACAAGTGATGGGTGTCAAGAATCCTGCACTTCTGACTGGTAGTGCCGGACTATGCCACATGTTTGGAAACGGCGAGGTCAAGTTCGCCGGTTTCCTCGGGAACAACGGGGGCTATTTTGGCAACACGCTGATTCATGAAACGACGCACGGTTTCATCCATCGCTACCTGTCCAGCGCGTTTGTGGATTCATGGTTGAATGAAGGCATGGCGGAATGGGTTGCGGACGCCATCATGAAGAATGACAAGATTGTCAAACGTCAAAAACTATCGGCTCAAATTGTCATGGCTGCCGGAGGTTGGGGAGATTTCCTTCAAGCGAAACAGATATCGGGTCAACATTACGGGACCGCGTCCACTTTGGTTGACATTCTTCTCGATCGGAATCAAGACGGGCAGTTTCGAAAATTCGTTCGACAGATCAAAGAGGGAAACCCTATCGAGGCAAGTTTAAAAGACACTTTTGGACTGACGTTCAAAGATTTAGAGAAGCTTTACTTCGACTGGATTACCCGCCAATAAGCTATCTGTGGTTGTTCAAACCTTAAAAATTCCGCGCTGCGGCTTTGCTGTGCTAGTACCGTGAGAGGCACTCGCTGCAAGCGGTTTCAAATTAAACTATCTCCGGATGCACTCCCTTAGCATCCTTTCCTACCGCCCAATGGCAAACTAGCGCGATTCGGTCGAAGCGGTCGTGGCCACGGAAAGATGCAGTGCCCTCAGGACAGGCTTGCGAAATCGCCGCGGGCGAGAGAAATGTCGGAACGGTTTACAAAACGGTGCGTAAATTATTTGACTCTCGACCAGAAACTGGTTTAATCAATTCCTGATGAAGTTGTGACTCACTCAATGACTCTTGCTCGCATGCGCACTCACCTTCATCTGGCCGTCGACAAGGCTTTTCACTGACGCTGTTTGAAGAACGATTATCTGATGGCGACCGAAGGTCAATATTGTGTTCCAGCGCGAAACAGGAGATTACCATGCCAGCACCCGAAGCAACCAACGTTAATGGCTCCGGTGCCAATTCAGATCTTGATGTCGATTTCAATTGGCCGTTCAGTCTAGGCAACGCACCGGATCAGGTCGACTTAAGAGGCCAAAACGCCGGGGCGGAATTCGGTTGGTGCACGTCACCATTTTCAGACATCTCTGACGTATCGGTGTTTCGAGAACCTGTCTGGAGGGCGATCAAACGACTCTATTTTGCACTCCAACTGGCCGCGGACTGCGAATGTGAGCGACAAGAATTTTCGGTGCGACGGGATGAGTTGTTTCGAATGGACCTCCGACGCGAGGAACTGAAGTGGTTGATTCTGAAAAACGTTGTGAAAGTATCTGAGTCCATCCTTGACCCCGATCGCCATGAATCTCAACCGCCGGAACACCCCGAGTATGCTTCTGATTCGTCGTTCGTCATCACCGATCTCGGTGTCGAACTTGTGGAGCAATGTTTGAGCGCAATGAAACTCCAACAATCGAAAAACGATTTCAGCGGCAGACAATCGCCATCCGCTCGTCAGGAGCTGAAACCTTCGTGGGACTTTGAGCGACACGAACTGCGGTGTGGCGGTCAGGTAGTGAAGAAGTTCAAGTGGCGAGCTGCCAACCAAGAGATGATTCTTGCTACGTTCGAACAAGAGGGATGGCCGGCTCACATTGACGACCCGCTGCCTCAAGAGCCTGATATCGATCCCAAGCGAAGGCTGGCCGATGCGATCAAGTCACTCAATCGGCACCAAAAGATTTCCCTTGTCCGATTTTGCGGCGACGGCACTGGACAAGGCGTCCTCTGGGAACTGAAGTAAGCAGGCGTCCTCTGGGACTGAAGTAACCAAGGCGTCCTCTGGGAACAGAAGTTGGCATCACCTACTGACTTGAGTTTCCGTTTCTCTAAAAACTTCCAAAAGCACTTCGTCAGATTTTTCCTGGGCGCTGTTGAAAAAAACTAAGTCCTCACCCGGCGCTTTTTGATGGCATTGAGTGCAACTGCTTCCCATAACCATCGCACCGGTCGTGGTGACAAAAGATGAATTCGGCTCCTGCTGAGCGGGACCGTCTGAATTGTTATCTTTGTTCGAACCAATCACCGAACCGTCGGGACCGAACGTGATCCAGTACCAGTCTTGCTGCGACGGGTTGGAGCCCTCCGAACGGAGCATCACCGAAATGGATTCCAGCATCTTATTGCTCTGGTAGTTTTCCATCACAATCACGGATGCATCTGGCAATGTTTCAGGATAACCGGCGGCGGTACGATTCAGGTACAGTTTGTGCAACTGTCCATGTGCCGAGCTTCCTTCAAAGAAATCGCCGTCCTGCCCTGCTGGCGGAGCCCAGTTTTTATAATTGTTCGACAGTAGGTACTGCCAAAATCTTGCTTCGAAAGACTTTGATCGCTCAGACCGTTGGTCGCGCTTCATAGCTTTCTCTGGAACCTGAGCATGGCTTTGTAGTGTCGCGGCCGAAAAAATCAGTCCGGTAAACATGACCGCGGGCAGTACAAATTTGCTCATCCAAATCCCTTTGCTTTGACAATCCGTCATAAGTTTCTCATCAAGTTGAATACACGGCCAATCAGTCTATTTCACCGACCGCCTTTTCTCATAGTGCAGATTGAATTCTCTTATTTCGCGAACCGCAAAAAGGTTGGTTCTTGAAAGTAATTGAGGGGCGAACCCAGTAGAAACGCCTCTTTTAATGCCTCTTTTTCGAACATTTTTCGGCTCTATTCTGACGTGCCCAGTCTAGCAAACGCGTCGTTCGAACACTTTTTAGGAGTTCGAATCTGGCTGCAAACCAGCCTTTTCGTTAAGAATCAGCCGGGCTCTGCGAGTGATCAGCGTGGTCACGGCTATCGTTGCCAGTAATCCGACAATCGTAAGAACAAACTGAGCCGAGCTGGTTTTGTCTGACTCTGCCGCTAGCTTACCCAGCGAGCCAATGTAAACGAACAAGATGGTGCCCGGCAGCATGCCGACCAACGTCGCTAGGGAATACTCGATCCAACGGACTTTCGTCAGCCCGAAAGCGTAATTCAACAGGTTGAAAGGAAACGCAGGAGACAGTCGCGTCAGGCCGACAATTTTCCAGCCTTCACTTTCGACCGCTCGATCAATCGCTTCGAATCGCCCATTGCCTTCGATCTGTTTCGAGATCGCATCCCGAGCAAGGTAACGCCCGACCAGAAACGCTAGGTTGGCTCCTAAGTTGGCCCCAATGGTTACCCACAACAGGCCCCAACCGAAACCAAAGACGGCCGCGGCACCAAGAGTCAGAACCGAACCCGGAATAAACGCAACCGTCGCAACCACGTATGTCGGCACGAAAACCACCGGCCCAAGGTAACCCAGCGAGTCAATCCATTGTGACACCGATGCCCACCAAGACTGGATCGGCAGGAACCGCACGATGACAAAAAGTGCGATGGCAATGATACCGAACGCAATCAGCTTCCTTGTTGATGTTTGGCCCGATGATTCGTCTGTATCGGTTCCTTTTGTGTTGGTGCCCATGGGTTCCTTAAATTACTACGATTGAAAGCCGCATCATCATACTCAACCCGTTTCGCGGTTCCGGGATCTGAAATCCTGCTTGTGCTTTGTCACAGCTCAATGTTCGGGTTGGCTATCGATGGAAGTTGCCGAAAACCGCGAAGATACGCTCCCGGCCAATCCGAAAATCTAGAAGTCACAAAGCACTATCCACCGCCCGAGTATTTTCTTCTCAATCGATCGCAAATCGCTTTGAACTCGCACTTTTTTGCTGCCGGAACTTCGCGCCAATCGCAATCTTCCAACGCTCCATAAAGAGCGTACAAATACGCCGGATGAATCACGACACGTTTTCCCGTTTTCACCTGAGCCACGACCATCTGTTCATAAGTTTCCTCGATACCCAGTCGGACCACGTCGGCAGCCGTAAAGATTCCTGCGGCATTCAAATGAGCCTCGCACGCGGGCCCGAGATTTCGCAGCTGGCCGATAGTTCGCTGATCATCCAACATCGATTCGGCCCAAAACACCTTTAACAAAGTCCACAAGCAGACGGCGGTCGCCAAGTCGTTGACCGCAAACTACGATACGACGTTTGACTCACACCTGATATGCATGCCTGAATTCGATTCCAATTCGCCCGAGCAAATCTTAGCCGATGTTTTCGGCCACGAACAGTTTCGCAATCGCCAAAGAGAAGTGGTCCAAGAAATACTTCTGGGTAACCATTGTTTGGTGATCATGCCAACCGGGATGGGCAAAAGCCTTTGCTACCAAATCCCCGCGTTGGTGCTGGCGTCGCGGCATTCTTCCGATCGCAATGTCAAACCGCCGCTAACGCTGGTGCTGTCTCCACTGATCGCACTGATGAAAGACCAAGTCGACGGGCTGCTTGATCGAGGCGTCGACGCCACTTTCATCAATTCTTCCTTGCAACGGAACGAGCGGCTGCATCGGTACACCAACATCGCCCAAGGCCGTTACGACATCCTGTACGTGACGCCCGAGCGTTTTCGAAAAGATGACTTTCGCGAGGTTCTTTCTAAACGCAAGATCGTATTACTGGCGATCGATGAGGCTCATTGCATCAGCGAGTGGGGCCATGATTTCCGACCGGATTACACGCGCGTGGGTGAACTTCGACGCTGGCTAGGAGATCCAGCCACCATCGCGTTAACCGCCACCGCGACTCCCGACGTTCAAGCCGACATCGTTCGGCAGTTGCACCTGAAAGAAGATCAAGTTCGACATTTCCATGCCGGGATCGATCGACCCAATCTCTCGCTGGACGTCGTGCAAACATGGGACAACGACGCGAAGCGGCAACAGATCGTTGAGACTCGCAAAAACACCGAAGGTAGTGGCATCGTCTACTTCACTTTGATCCGAACTTTGACTGAATTCAGCGATCAGTTATGGGACCAGAAAATCCCTCATCTGATCTATCACGGCGACCTGCCACGCGATCGACGGCGACAACTTCAAGACTCGTTCATGAACGAAGACGGTCATCTGGTCCTTGCCACCAACGCCTTCGGAATGGGTGTGGACAAAGCTGACATCCGTTACGTCCTTCACGCCGACCTGCCCGGTTCATTGGAATCCTACTACCAAGAAGTTGGCCGCGCGGGGCGAGACGGTTTGCCATCCCGATGTCTGCTAATGTACGACGAGCGTGATCTGGCGACTCAGATGGAGTTCATTCAATGGAGCAACCCCGACGCCGAGTACTACGAGCGTGTCTGGTACCTGTTAAAAAATGAAGCGGAGCAAGTTCGCGCGTTCGGCATCGAATGGCTGCGAGAAAAATTGCATGCCAAACAGAAACATGACCGTCGCCTCGAGACCACGCTGGGGATGCTCGACCGCTGGGGCGTGATCGAGGGCAGCCTACATCCTCTTCAGGTCAAAGTCGTGTCTGACCTACCCGAGCATCTTCGCGATCCGGCCAAACTGGACTCCAAACGCGAGCGCGATCAGCGCAAGTTGCTGGCCATGGTCCAGTACGCCAAACACGAAGGGGACCGTAAGGCGTTTATCAACAAGTACTTTGGCGTCGCGATCTGACCTAACACTGGCTGCCACAAGACAACGCCTAAATGCATCGCTCAAGCCCTACTAATCACACACATGCCGTCCAACAATTGCGATGTCAAACGGCTTTCTCAAGCTGCTGGGTCATCCGGGCGATGCGGTCGGCGAGCTTCTCACTGGAAAGCTTCATCCGCAAACGATCGACAAGGATCGGAAAACACAACGGCGTCGGTTTGGGCGGGTGCTTTACGATCAAGTTGGCTCTCGATAGTCGCAGCATCGCGGCGCTCAAGCGTTGATGCTCCAACTGCAAATCCAACACCTCGCGGCGAGACTGTTTTAACAACAAATTGTCCGGATCGTAGTCGCGGAACACGTCAAAAAACATGTCGCTGGACGCTTGCTGATGCCGTGATGATTTCCCCTGACCGGGCAAACCGCCGAACACCAAACCGGCAATCCGCGCGATGTCGCGAAACTGACGTCGATCCAACTCGCTGGCGTTCATGCTCTTGTCAATCTGGTTCAAAAGATTGTCGCCCGTAAACAAACCAGATTCGATCGCCTGCTCCAACGGTGGCTCGGTCGGTGAAAGTAGCTCAATGCCATAGTCGTTGATCGTTGTCGAAAACGTGATCGGCTGCAGACGACTCATCCGCCACGCCAGAATCGCGGCCAACCCTTCGTGAACCAATCGGCCCTCGAAAGGATAAACAAACGTGTGAAACCCGTCGCGAGTCTTCACTTGCTCGATCAACAGCGATCCCTCGTCAGGAATCTCCGACCAATTCGCTTGCAACTCTAGCAGCGGCTTGATGGCTCGCATTTCTGGGCCACTGAATTTTCCGCGTTTTGCATCACCAAGCTTTTCCCGCACCGCTTCGGCCAGTTCGCTCGAAAGCGGCAGCCGTCCGCCGGCCCAACGAGGCAGCGCCGCGACCTTCCCTTTGGCTCGCCGCACCCACGCCGTCATGTCACGGATCATGACCAGTTTCAAAGTGCGACCGGCAAACAGAAAGTTGTCGCCCGGTTTTAACTTCGACACGAAACGCTCTTCGATCGTCCCCAGCTTGCCGCCTTTGAGAAACTGCACCAGCACTTCGCGATCGCTGGAGATCGTGCCGATGGACATCCGATGCCGTTTGGCAATTTTGTCATCGGTGATCGTCAGCCCGCCTTCGGTCGCCACCACGCGTTTGAAATCAGGGTACGCCCGCAGACTTTCGCCGCCACGCTGCACAAAATCCAACACCCATTGCCACTCGATTTCTGTCAGCTGAGAAAACGCGTTCGTTTGACGGACTTCATGGTAAAGTTCTTCCGCGTCAAAGGTGGTACCTGCCGCGATCGTGACGACGTGCTGAGCCAACACATCAAGGCTACCGGTCAGCGGGATCCGTGACTCGGTGCGATTTTCCTTGAGAGCATCTTTGGCCGCGGCCAGTTCGACCAGCTCCAACGCATGAGTCGGCACGAACACGAGCTGACTTTTTCCGCCGGGATAGTGCCCACTGCGACCGGCGCGTTGCATCAACCGAGCGATGCCTTTGGGGCTGCCGACTTGCAGGACTTGTTCGACCGGGAAAAAGTCGACGCCCAGATCAAGACTGGAAGTGCACACGACGCAGCGAAGGTTGCCGCTGTCGAGTTCCCTTTCGACCCACGCGCGTTTCTTGCGATCGAGCGATCCGTGGTGCAGTCCGATCTTGCCGGCCCACTCGGGTTTCGCGTACAAGATCGCGGCGTACCACCGTTCGGCTTGAGCCCGCGTGTTGGTGAACACCAGCGAACTGCCCACAGAATCGATGGCTTCCACGACCGCGTCGAGTGACTTGAGCCCCATGTGGCCGGCCCAAGGAAAACGCTCGATCGTCTTCGGCGTCAGACTTCGCATCGACAGCTTTCGCCGAGCGGGTGCCTTAACAACCGTGGCTTTGGTTGCCACTTTTTCCCCAACGGCTCCTTCACTAGCGGCCGGCCCATCAGCCACGTTTCCAATCGCGGTCAGCATCGCTTGTTCGACGTTGCCGATCGTCGCGGACACAGCCCACGTCCGCGCTGCGGGGCTAAGCGTTCGCAATCGTGACAAACCAAGTTCCGCCTGAACGCCGCGTTTGGTGCCCATTAACTCGTGCCACTCGTCGAGCACGATCAGCTTCAGTGTCGAAAACTGCGATTGAGTTTTGGGATACGAAAGCAAAATCGAGAGGCTTTCGGGCGTCGTGATCAAGCAGCTTGGCAAGCGATTCTTTTGCTTGGTCTTCACCGAACTGGAGGTGTCGCTGGTGCGGCGTTCCACGATCCACGGCAGTTTCAAATCCTCCACCGGTTCCTGCAATGCCAACAGCGTGTCGGCAGCGAGTGCTCGCAGGGGCGTGACCCACAGGACTTGGATGGGTTCAAAGCTATTTCGGTTTACGCGTTTGGTTTTGCGCTGAGCCTTTTCGGTTTTCGCGTCGATCTGAGACTGAGAGTGCTGAGCCTGCCACGCGGCGATCGCACCCAACCAGATCGCAAGCGTTTTGCCGGTTCCGGTCGGGCTGTGCAAGATGCCATCTTCACCGGCCACGATCGACTTCCAGACTTTCCGTTGAAACGGAAACGGACGCCGGTCTTTGGATTTCATCCAATCGGAGACACGTTTGATGCTGGAGGTGGTGGTCAAGGTTTTTCGGTGTGAGGTGTGAGATTTTCGGTGTCGTTTAACGACAAGCCGGAAGGCGACCGTGCGTGGAAAAGCAAAACGCCGACGCCTGCCGGCTAGTCGTCAAACGCATCCAGCATCGACAAGATCGTATCGAGTTTATCAGCGTCGGCCGGTTTTTTGTCATGACGCCAGCGGCTGATGCGAGGAAAACGCACCGCGATGCCAGACTTATGACGCGTTGAACGCTGGATGTTTTCAAACGCCAATTCGAAAACCAGCTCCGGCGTGACGCTACGCACCGGACCAAATTTCTCGTTCGTGTTCTTGCGGACAAACTTGTCAACTTGCCGCATCTCCGCGTCGGTCAACCCGGAATACGCTTTGGCAAACGGCACCAACTGATCCTCTTTCCAAACCGCAAACGTGTAGTCTGTGTAAAGATTTGCTCGACGCCCATGACCCCGCTGAGCATAAATCAAAACGGCGTCGATCGTGTACGGTTCGACTTTCCATTTCCACCAGTCGCCCACCGGCCGGCCAACTTGATAGGCAGATTCGCGTCGCTTCAGCATCAGACCTTCAGCGCGAAACGACTTACTGGACTCGTGAATTTCCGCCAGTTCGCTCCAACGCTCGATTGCTTTCTTGGAAACACCTGGCGGTTGACGAATTGCCACGGCTGCTGGCTTGAGATCGGCATCGGTCTCGAATAACGAATTTGGCTCTTCCGTCGTGACCGGCGCAAGAGCCTCGATCACTTTCTGCAAACGAGCTTGTCGTTTCGAAAGTGGCACTTCGCGAATGTCTTCGCCTTCGTGTTCGATCAAGTCAAACGCCAACAGCACGACGGGGACTTCTGCCAGCAATTTCTTGCCGACTTTCTTGCGACCCAAGCGGCGTTGGAGTTGGCTGAACTCCAGCGGTCGATTTGCATCTTCGTCCCAGCCCAAAATCTCGCCGTCGAGCACCGTGCCATCGGGCAATTGGCTGGCCGCGTTCGCCACTTCGGGAAACTGATCGGTGACCAAGTCTTCGCCGCGAGACCAAATAAATGTTTCGCCGGCGCGACGGATCAACTGGGCTCGGATGCCGTCCCATTTCCATTCGGCAATCCAGTCCGTCACATCACCCAGCGATTCAGGATCGTCTTTCAGCGGGTTGGCCAAGAAGAAAGGATAGGGTTTGCTGATCGCCGTTTCGTTTTCGTCCGGATCGACCAGCTGCGAATAAAATTCGGCCGTCGGTTGCCACTGGCCCATCAGCCGATGCGTAATCGTCGCCGCTTCGATGCCCGTGTGCTCGGCCAAGGCCCGGATCACCAGCCGCTTGGAGACGCCGACGCGAAAGCCGCCCATCATCAATTTCCCCAGCACGAACCGTTGTCGCTGGTCAAACTGCCGCCAAAGTTCAATCACTCGCTGCCGTTGTTGATCGGGTTCAAGATCGCGGATCGGGGTGAGTTGATTTTCGATCAGATTTTGAAGTGCGTGTTCTTCGTTGCCGTTTTGGTCTTCGTCGTTGGCCGCGCTCAGGTTTTCTTGCGGCGGTAAGATCAAGGAAATCGTCTCCGCCAAATCGCCAACGCGGTCGTAACATTCTTCGAACAGCCAAGCAGAAACGTTGGCTTGTTCGATCGCCCATTCCCGAAGCAGCCGCGTGTTGACCAAGCGTTTGATGCGGCTGCCGGTGAGAAAATGAATTGCCCAAATCGCGTCCTTGGGCTGAGCGACCTCAAAATAGGCTCGCAGCGCCGTGACCTTTTCACGCGTCTTGGTCGTCGAATCGAGCCGCCAATAAAGTTCACAAAAATGTTTCATGGAGGTTAACGCACGAGCCTTCGCTTACGCTGGCTCGGCATCCTCCTCTAGGGACTCACCCGTAAATTCAGTCTCGACGACTTTCGCATCCCAACCCTGCTCACGCAAATGCCGCACGACAACATCGGAGTAACCGTGAGTCACCCAAACCTGTTCGGCTTCGGTCTCGACAATCGTACGCAGCAAATCATCCCAGTCGACATGGTCAGACAGAATGAAGCCGCGGTCCATCGCCCGTCGCCGGCGCGTGCCACGGACTTGCATCCACCCCGAAGCCATCGCAACGCTCAGTTTGCCAAACCGTTTTGCCCACGTCCCACCGACCGCTGAAGGAGGAGCCACGATCAGAGACTGGTTCCAATCGGTGGCTTTCGCGTCGAGGTCTCCAACGCGAGTCGTTTTGGGCAACGCGACTCCCGCCGCGCGATAACCCGCGTTCAATTTTTCAACGGCTCCGTGAGTGTAGATCGATCCGATGGTCGCATCGACCCCCGCCAACATCCGCTGCGCCTTGCCCAGCGAATACGCCAACAACACGCTGGTCTTGCCGGACTGTTGATTTGATCGCCACCAATCGTTGATGCCGGCGAAAACGGTTTGCGGATCGGGCCAGCGATAAATCGGCAACCCAAACGTGGACTCGGTGATAAACGTGTGGCAACGAACGGGCTCGAAGGGTCGGCAGGTCGCATCGGGGTTCCGTTTGTAGTCTCCCGAAACGACAACCGAGTAACCGTCTTTCTCGATTTTGATTTGAGCCGAACCAAGAATGTGCCCGGCGGGAAAGAAGGTGACCGTGACGCCGTTGATCGTCAGCGGCCGGCCTAGCGGTTGGAAGCTGAGATTCGCCTTGTCGCCCATGCGAATCCGTAGGACTTCGGCACCGGTGTCGGCGGTGAGATATTTCTTCGATCCCCAACGAGCATGATCGGAGTGGGCGTGAGTGATGAGGGCATGGTCGACCGGACGCCACGGATCGACGTAGAAGTTTCCGGCCTCGCAGAAAAGGCCTCGGGGCGTTGTGGTTAACAAGTTGTTCGCGGCAGGCATTGGCCGTTAACCGAAATTTTGCCGCAGCCGCAACTTGGCCTAGCCGCTGCGGTTTCTTTCGGGTTTACTGACCAGATGAACGCCACGCTTACATCGGAAATTTCGCTCACCTGTGCCCAACAGCCCGCAATCCTGCGCGGCGATGGGACCGTGTTCCTTCCGGCGTTCGATTCGTTGCTGGTCGCCGATCTGCATTTGGGAAAGGCGGCTTCGTTCCGCGCCGGCGGCGTCCCAGTCCCCGAAGGCGCCGACGAGGCGACGCTGCAGATGTTGAGTGCCTCGATCCACGACAGCGGCGCTGACCATGTTTTTCTGCTAGGCGACCTCGTCCACAATGCCGATTCGATGACGGACTCGCTGATCGCGAAATTCGCGGCTTGGCGGTCATCCCACTTATCCAAAAAGTTCACGTTGATCCGCGGCAACCACGACCGCTACGTCAGCGCATTCCCTGATTCATGGCAGATGGACGATCTAACATCGTCAACACTCGGACCGTTTCAACTGGTTCATGAAGTCCCCGCCGTTTCTTCATCACGCACGGGCAATGGTCAATCATCTGGCGATAACGACGCCCTTTTTCAATTCGGCGGCCACTGGCATCCGGTGGTTTCCGTTGGCCGCGGCGCGGATCGGATGCGATTGCCTTGCTTTGTTGTCAGCGATCGGCACGTGACGCTGCCCGCCTTTGGTCCCTTTAAAGGCGGCATGCAACAAGAGCGAAACCGTTCGATCACCTGCTACGCAATTTGCGAAGGCAAAATTTGGTCGACTTGAGGATTCTAACTCACGATATCGCGTTCACGCGAAACGCAAATATGACTTGAGCAAATCGTTGCTAAATCATGTCAAATCGCCGACTGGTACCATTAGCAACACGTTTCGTCGCCGTACTTTCGCCTATTTCGAATCTTGAGCATTCTTCAGTTTACTGATTTTTTCGAAGTACTGATCAATCGCGGATCGGTAACGCTCCGGCGGAATCTTCTTGTCGCCTTGGAGCATGTTTTCATCCAATTCACTGACCAACAGGTTCCAGCGACGGTCATCCTTGGCAAGCTTCGGCTTTCGCTTCCCTTTGTTCTTCACCTTCGCGCGAGCCAACGCGTTGCGATAGGCTCGATTGCTTAGATTTCGCATACGATTCCGCTGTCCCATCAGTTGGCGCATCATGGATGACATGCGACCAGATCGCCAGCCTCCCATGATTTGAAGGTTGCTTGGGCGAAGGCTCAAACCTAACTCCTCAAGTGAATCCAATTCATTTTCCAACTGAAACAGAATCTCGTCGAGCGTTGGATCTTCCAGCAGGGACGCGATTGGATCCTGAACGGGTAACTTGTCCAACTCGTCCGCGATTGCTTGAAGAATCTCATCGAACAATTGCTCGGCTTTCTCAAAGTCCACGACCAAGCCGTTCTGCTGGCTCTTAGCAGAAGTCGCATCGCCGTCTGACAACGTTTGAGCCGCAATCAATTGATCGGCAGGAAGCTCGACATCCAGAATTTGCAAAAGTGCTTGCGTTTTGTCAGCAACTCCATCTGGCAACTGTCCATCCTCCGTCTGCATTGCCGCCACCAACTGGCTTTCCAACGACGCAATCTTCACCGAGTACTCTAGCAACTGAGCCCGACGATTTTCTTGGTCGACCGAATAGATTTCGTTGATCTGATCATCGATCAACAGCTCCAGCTTGCCCGCCCACTGTTGCGTCATCTGTCGAACTTTTTGCAAAGCTGGGAGTCGTCGAGTCGCATTGTTGGCAAGCTCGATATCCGTTTGATCGTTGGCGATCCGTTGCAATGATCGGATGACTTCGACCATCTTCTTGTCTGCGCCGGACGCTTTGTCCAATATCGGCCCAACTTGACGGCCGTATTCAGGATTCAGCCCGCCCGCAGCGATGATCACATCCACATCGGCAACCATTTCAGTCAATTGGCGACCGACTGCTTTGAAGTTTTCCACTGTCTCGGCGGCATCTCCTTTGTTGACATCGTCTGCCAGAGGCAGCCACGACACGAATTCATTCTGGACATCAGCAAGTCGGTTGGCCAGCGATTGAATCTCGGCAAGATGCACCTCCGTTTCGTTGACCAAGTGATCCGTTCGCTCTATCGGTTTGTTAATCGAGTCGACCCAAGAGTTGACTCGATACGTGAGTGCTTTTTGGTCGCCAGCGATGAAAGTCAGCTGGTCGCGAATCGTTGACGTACGAGAATTCATCTGGTTCATGTAACGCCGCAACAACTGAGGATCATCGGCCAGAATCCGCGCCAGTTCCGCCATCATCTCCTCTCGCATCTGAAGCACTTCTTTCAAACGCTTCAAGTATTCTTCATCCAAATCAAACTCGACTCCTTTTCGATCCTGCCCATTGCCGGCTGAGAAATTCTTCGGATTAAGCATGGCCAGCGTATTTTCGATGAACACTCGATGCATTTTTTTGAACTTCTGAATGTCGTCCGCTCGTTTCAAATCACGTTTCACTTGCTCGTACGTTTCCTCCAGCTTCGCAAGCGATGCGAGAGCCCGGTTGATATGATTCCAAGCCGTACTGGAATGATTCAATCGAGCCTCTCCGGCGGCGTCGATCGCTTTTCGCACGTCTTCGCATGCAGGAGCCACATCGGCCGTGCGAATGGACTCCAGCCGAAGACCCACAAATGCGTAGGGAGTATTCCTTGTTTTGCTGTTCAATCCGATCACCGCTTCCGAACCGATTTTCAGTTCCGCACCAGCATCCTGCAGCAACTTCGCTGCCATCGCTCCAGTTACCGGATCCGCTGTTGTCGGGTTCATCACCCGTCGAACGTCACTCCCGGCGTTCTCCAATGACGCCTTAAGAAGTTCGAACACCGGCGCGATCGCGATTTCCAATTTGTTGCGATGCTCAGAATTGAATCCACCCGCGTACCGGTCAACTTTGATTTGTTGCTGACCACTGCTGGACGATTGGCCTCCAACATCCAAACTGCGTGTCGCCATCTGAACCGGATCCGATTTCGTTGGATCGGAGGTTTTGTCCTGCGGCGCTTTTGAATTTTCTTCGTCCTGTTTTTCGGCGTCCGACTGATCGTTGGCAGCCATCTTGGGCGATGGAGACGAACTCGATTGGCTGCTTGAGGAATTTGAAGAATTGTTGTTGGCTTGAACAGAACTGTTGGGCTGGCTGGAGTTCGGCTGCCCCGAGTTCGCTTGGCTAGATTGGTTGGACTGATTGCTGCGGTTAGTCGAATTGCCAGACGGATCAGCATTGTTAGGAGTCTCTCGATCCATCGGCGCATCCGATTTTGCAATCGCTGAACGTTCAGGAGCCTTCGCAACATCACTCGCTTCGCGCGGCGTCCCAATCTCGTTCTCGTTCGCTGCGGTGCCGTCTTCTTTCGCGTCCTTCGCCACTTGGTCAGTCGGCGGCTTCTGTTCCGTGCCAGCTTCGTCCATGGCATCATCCATCCCATCACGCGCCTCGGCCGATTTCTTACTAGAATTCGATTTGCCAGTAGCGTTGCCACCTTTGGACGAATTATTGGCGACTTGGTGCTGATTGGACGCGTTACCATTCGTCGCTTGAGCCGGTGATCCCTGCGTCTGTGAATTTTGCGCCTGTGATGCCTGAGCCTGTGACGCGTTACCCGGAGCGTTTTGAACCTGAGCATCATTCATCTGCGCGTCGGCCGCGTTCTGTGCCGTTTGCTCGCCCAAATTATTCGCGGGATTCACTGCAGTCACCTGCGCATTTGGATCGGCGGCCTCGGCCGACACCGGTTTTGGTGTTTCGCTGTTTTGCACCAAGTCCACGCCCTTCATCGGCTGAGTTTCTAAATCGTCAAACAGACTTTCCATCGGCAAGTAGTTGTCGCTAGCGCGAACTTCGTACCGAATGGTATCGCCGTCTTGCAAATTGAACTGAGCCAGATCCAGCGCAACGGATCCGTTAATCTTTCGGTGATTTTTTTCGTCCTCTAGCGGAATCGGAACCTCGTGCACCGTCGGTACTTGTTCCCCTTCCCGTTGCGTGTAAACCCGCAGCGACATTTCCTTGATGCCATGATCATCACTGGCCTTGAAATGAATGTCGATCGTTTCATCCGGCAACAAAACCGATGTCTTCGTGGGCCGGACGATCTTTACTCGTGGCGCCTGATCGGCCACAACCTGCAAACGACAACGGGGCGGCCGTCGGTTGACCAAACCGTGCAGCTCGGTCAATTGAACTTCAAAATTGACAGGCTGATAAAGTTCCATCGAGCCTTCATAGACTCCGTCTTCGGCAAGCTCCATCGGCAACCAATCGGTTTTGCCCATCGTCAATCGCGCCGTACGGACATCGCTTTTAGGCTTAACCTCAATCTCCAGCCGACTGCCCGAGACCACCCGCAACTTTTTCGGCAACTTAGTAAGCGTCTTCGTTGGTTTGCCGGTGTACGCTGGCGGAACGATTCGCATTTTTAGATTTTCAATCTTTGGTCGATCGGCCACCGTCACACGATGCCACTCCGTTTGCCCATCCCCCGCGCGGAAACGATAATCGAATGACTCGACCGCTTTCGCCCGGCGAAACTGAGCGACCGATGGATCCTTGGATGACGGCCACAGTCGCGTCTCTGACAGGTTGCCATCTTTTACGGTTCTGGTTGCGAATTCCAATTCCTCGACTGGGCGTCCGCCTAATGCAGCCGTCAATTTGATCGGCTCATGCCTAGCGACGACGTTGTTCTGCTCGACCGCCGATATTTTCGTCACCGAAAGATTGGCCCACGGCGCCCAGAAGCGACCCAGTTGCACCATCGTTTTCGGCGGATCCCACGCGAACAGTCCCAACATCACCAGCCCGGCAGCCGCCAAGCATTTCAGCGGAAGTCTGAGAACTTTCTGCGAGACAACGGGCTTGGGTTCGACCGTTTGATGAATACTTGATGCCTCGATCGCCAACTGCCTGAGCATCGCCGGATGAGCGGTCAGGTTAGACTTGAGCCGATCCTCTTCGCAGCTGGTCAACGTCGACACTCTTTGTTCCAGCGCCGGAAAGGTCGAGTCAACCTCTTTGGCTGCCGTCACTAAACGTTCATTCTGTCGCTTTCCTCGCTGCCAGAATGCCCAACCGCAAATCATGGTTGCCACCAGCGAAATAGCCGTCAGTGCGAACCGGAATGCGTGACTGAACAGGTTCAACTGAGCTTCCACCACCATCGCCACGATCATGGTGATCGCCAACACACTGGCACCGATCAGCCAAGCGTACTTTCGATCGCGCGACTGACTGGAACGACGCACTTGCTTAACCTGACGCAAGATTTTGTCGGGCATCGCAGTTTTCGAGTTACTTCGAATCATGGTTTTCTCATTTTGCTTGATCATGTCAAACCTTTCATTCGCCGAACAAACCATTCGGTCGCCAGACATCCGAACGCGATCCAAAGACAGGACCAACGATTCCACAATGGCAGTCGCTCGACTTGCGAGATCGTTTCCGGAGCACCTGTTTGTAACGTTAGCCATTCCGCCAATGCCGTTGGAGGAATCACGTAACCGCCGCTCACTTGGGCAATCTGTTTCATTAATGGGCGGTTGCAGGTCGTGTTGACGCTTTCTACGTTTGGAGAAGCAACCACGTTAATGAACGTCTTCACGCCCGCTCCATCTTCCACCGAATTTTCGAAATCGTCACCAAGCAACTCAATTCGGTAAGCTCCCGCCGGCAAGCCGTCCACGTTGGCCAAATAGCGCCCCGGCTGAGTCTCATCGGCGGTCAACGCAAAGATTGACTCTTCGCCCTCTCCGATAGAAAACACGGCTTTCAACTCAGCATCAGAAACCGGATCGCCAACGTCATCCGTCAGCGAAGCGATGACTTGGATCGGTTCATGCCGAAGGTATTTTGTCTTGTCAGTGGTCAATTGCACGCGACCGTCGTCACTGCCGGGATCGTCCGAAGTGATCCAACGTAGCAACTGAGCCCAAAAAAGATGGTGCAAGCGATCGCCGCGCCGATAACGCAGCCGGTAACTATCGGGTGCCGCAAGGTAAACCACCCGCCCCGCACCCAGCTGCTGCCAGCAAACCCACGACGGCCGCGAATCAAGCTCGTTCGGGTCAAGTGGTTTTCCTTCATCATCTACCGGAATCGCATCCAACAACCGCCGCGCCGCTGGTCGAGGAGAAGAGTACTCCGAAAGCCACGTGATCGGCTGGTCTTCAAAAACCTGATGCCATAGCAATTCTGATTTCGGTCGCGATTTGTCGAGTTGAATCGATTCCTCATTGGCAGCCAGTCGATTCACCTTCACGTGATATTGATCTGAATCATGATCCCCTTGAGTCTTCTCAACCGGCAGCAAATCAAACAGAGGTTGATCTTCGAATGAATGAGGCATTCCACTACGACCGGCCATCAAGATCGCAATCCCGCCTTTCTCTTTGACAAACTCCACCAGCGACTCTTGTGCTGCCGTCGGAAACTGTTCGGGCGTCACGTCACCGATCATCGCGATATCGTAGTTAATCCATTCTTCTACCGACGCGGGCATCGCCGCATTCGTTTTCAATTTTCCGGTCGCTCGCAAACGCGGGTCAAACAGAATCATCTCGTGTTCCAAGTGTTTGTCCCGAAACAGCAATTGATCAAGGTATCGATATTCCCACCGGCTGATTCGGTCCGCCAACATCACGCGAATTTTGTCTCGCACGACGCCCACACGAAAAATCGCTCGGTTGTTCGCCGCCGAAATCTCGCCCTCAAGTGATTCAATTTTAAGTTCGAATTCGATCGAGCCCGACCCTTCGGTTGGCACTTGAAACGAATGTCGTAAATCGATCTGTTCTGCGTCAATCGACAGCGACTTCTCTTCGATCAGTTCCTCATCCGCCCACAGCTGAAGGTTGATTGTTTGCCCTTCAAACCCATACGCTGACACTAACGCCTCAATCAGAATCTGATCGCCACGAATCACCGAACGAGGATGTTCAACATGGTATAGCTGCACGTCTCTTGGGCGTTTTAAGCTTCCGATGGGGACGAAGCTGATGGCAAGGTTCTTCCACTTAGCAGCGATTTCGGCAGGATTGATTGAATTGGCAGCATTGTGAGCGCCATCGGTTAAAAAGACAGCCGACTGGATCGACTCCCCGCCGGCCAACTGCATGATCTGTTCAATCGCGGCGGTCAGATTGGTCGTCGTCGGAGCATTTTCCGACTCAAGCCGATCAATCTCAAACATTTCTTCGCCGTTGGCCAACGCGTCCTCGGAATCTCCCGCACCCCATCCTTGTTTTGAGAGCACGGGCGTCAACTGATCGTCAAACGTAAATCGCTTGATGGTCAAATGAGTCGCCGAGGTGTCGGGTGTTTGTTTTTCCGCATCCTGCACCAGTTGCATGACCTGAGTCTGCCGATTGGCTGCAGAATCTTGATCGATCACCGCTGAAGCAATCGCTTCCTCCATCGACCGTGACCACGACTGAACCAGTCGGTTCAAATCCGTCAGTTCATTCAGATACTGCTGCGACAATTCAAGCTGCTCGCTCGCTTCTTGATTGGCCGACTTGAGTTCAAAGTCGGTTGCAAAGTCCGCCAGTTCCATCAGCTCGACGGAAAACTCTTCGGCACGAGTTTGATCTGATTCCACGCTCCAATGCACCGACAATTTCTCGCCCAACTGATCGGCGGCACGCTTGAGAGCGAAAGCGACTTCTTCAAACGCTTGTTCGATCTTGTCCGCGTCACTTCCGGCTTGGAGATCCCCCTGAGCGGTCATCCACGATGCTTGAGCTACCTCGATGGCAATCATTGCTGAATCAATTGCGGTTTGAGCCGCTCGTGAATCGATATCGTCTTCCTGCAAGCCGGCCAATTGCCAGCGAATCCCCTGCCCTTCTCCTGCTGGATCGACGACTCGCATGCTGTCGCTACTGTCCACCACCACGGCAACCGATTGAGGCAACGTCGACTTCGTTTCTGTCACGCGTGCCGGCTGCAAAAACATCCAGACCAAAACAGTCAGCGCGATGGCGCGCAAACACCAGAACGCCGTCGCCCAAAATCCGCCCAAGTGATGGCGCTCTCGAAATAACAACCAAGCGCACAACAGTAGCAGAGCAATCGCCGGCACGATGACCGCCGGCGTTTGTAAGCCGCATTCGAAAACAAGTTGTTCAATGGTTTGCGTATTCATGTTGTTTTGGTGGTCGCTTTTGGTCGCGAGGCTTTGCTTTTTTCAGCGCTCGATGGGTTAAACCGATCGGTTTTCACGAGTTGTTGCATGTTGTTCAATCGCTGAGTGGCCGTTTCCGATACCGCGCCGCGTCGCTGGCCGATTCGACCTGCCAGCAATAGTTCCAACATCAACAGCCCCAGTAGAGCCAACACAATCCATTGCCAGATGGGTTGACCGCCGGTGATCGAGCTGGATTCTTTTTGCTGAGACCAGAACGCTTGGGCGGATTCAGTTAACTCATCGCTGGATCTCGCGAGATCGAACTGACCAATCTTGCTCAAACGAACTCGCTGTTCATCGCTTGCCGGTTGAGCCAGTAGTTCTTCTCGGGAAGGCGGAATGTAGAACGGGATACTCAAAGGAGTCTCCGACTGCACCGACGTTTTCGCCACATACGTTCCCGGCAATCGAGTCGCATGGAAATGAAACATTCCAGCCGCTCGATCGACGCCGTAACGCTCAGCGTCTTGTGTCAGGTCAATTTTTGTGCCATCAGGTAACTCCAGCCCCACCGGTCGCTGGTTGCGATCTTCAAAACGCCATTTCAACGGCGATCCGATCGTCAGGTTCATGGCTTGAGCTGACGGGCCCGCAAGATACTCCATCCATTCGTGCACCATCACAACGAAACTGTTCGTCACTGGCCAGTTGGTCGCATTCAGCGAGATCGGAAACGACTGAACAAGCACTCGGCCTCGACCGATCGCGTTCTCGATCACCAACGGTTCACCTCGATTGGATCGAAGCGGAACAGAAATTTCGTCGCCGATTGTCAGCGACTGGAAAAACGCATGCTGTTGCAATGTCACCTGATCAAGATCGATCCGCTGTTGGTCCGACAGCACGCGCGTTGCCGGGTGTCGGGCTGACGGGGGATGAATTCGAATATCCGCGTTTTCGTTTTCGTCCGTCTCCGGATCAGCCAAGTCGGCTAACAGTGAATCATTCGGACTTTGGACCAGCGGCAGCGGACTCAAACTTTCTCCGTTTTGAAACCAGTTGGAGTTGAACAGCTCTTGATCAGGTTCTGAGCTGATCATGACCCACACGCCACACCCTCGTCGAACTTCGGGCACCAATAAATCGGCCAGCTCGGGAGTATCGTTTTCCGTTCCCACGACCACCATCGCATCAAACGCCGAAAGATCTTCACTGGCTACTTCGGCGGCGGAAACGATTGTCGGTGCAAAGATCGAATGATACTGGTCGCCCGCTTCTTCTGCGTCGTAACCAAGCGCCGATGTGAGAAAAGTGATGGGTTGTGATTTGAAGTCCGCCTCAACCGATTGAGACTGATTGTCGATAATCAAGATTGGGATCCGCTTGACGACATCCAACACTCGTTTTGCAACCGAGTCTTCGGGCAAATCATCCGGGGCTTCTTGCAGCAAATGAGCTTCAATCGCGACCGGGCCGACTTCCTTGATTCGAGTCGACCAAAAAACCTCCG
Source organism: uncultured Pirellulaceae bacterium (assembly GCA_937929805.1). GTDB lineage: Bacteria > Planctomycetota > Planctomycetia > Pirellulales > Pirellulaceae > Mariniblastus. The sequence continues at coordinate 10,086 of CALFUT010000052.1, read as the reverse complement.
TCGACTGGTCAGGGGAAAGCTCCGCGACTTCGCTATGACCCATCGTTTTGTCACCAATCTTCCACGCGATTCGACATGGCTTGGTTTCAACCGTTCCCGTGTTGTGCACCTCGGCACTCAAGCGAATCGATTCCTTCACGCCCACGCGATCGTTTTCTGATTTCACCTGCAAGATTGACAGATTTCGAAATTGGTTGATGGAAGACTCCACTTCCACGACCTGAATCTTGACCGGGAGTTTGCTTTGCTCGATCGTCGATTGCAGTTGCTTAAGCGTCATCTGGTCGGTACCTGACCAAGCGGGCGTCATTCCATCGGTCACCACCACAATTCGCTGAGTCGGACGAGGTCGGACAGATGTTTCGCGCTCGTTCGCGGCACTCATTGCCTTTCGCACGCTGGTCATCAAGCTACCGGTGCCCTTGGTGGGTTGTTGTTTTGCCAATTCCGCAAGGGCCGCTTTGCCGTCCGATGAATTTGGAGCGTGGGGTTTATCTCCGATCCAACGACCGCCACCACTGGCTAGCAGGATTTGAAACGGCAAGTTCGTAGGCGAATCCGCGATCACTTTCTCGGCCGCCGATCGAATTTGATTGAAGACTGGGTCGCCACCGATCCGACGTGCGGTCGATAGCGAATCATCCACCACCAAGATCAGTTCGCGATCCGCAACCGCGCTGCCACCACCCCAATGAATCAACGGCCGGGCCAAAGAGAAGACGAGTCCGGCGACCAGCAGGCATCGAGCCAACAGCAGTAGCAGCGATTCCGGGAGCCGCATTCGTCGACTGTCGGTCGTTGCTTCGTGCAAAAATCGCATTGCCCCCCACTGCACCACCTTCCGCTCGCGCCGCTTCAAAAAGTGCAGCACCAGCGGGACCGCAATCAGCGGTAAGGCGAACAGGAATAGACTGTTGAGGAAGGTCATAGTTCAGGTGTTCGGTTTTCGGTGTGAGGTTTTCGGTTTCAAGGTTCAAAATTTAAGGTTTCGCATTCCGCATTAGCAAAATCACTTGGCTTTTCCGTGTAACGACTGCCTACGCAATAAAAATTCCGACAACACATCCGCCAACGGCTGGTCGGTCGTCATCACCACTCGGTCACAACCCGCCATCCGAAGCTCGTCCTCCAATCGCTGCATGTGCCGCTGGAAACTTGCTTGATAAGCGGTTCGAATTCGAGCAAAATCCACCTCCATCGACGGCATCGCTCGTTCCAAGTCGATAAACTCACCGTCGCCGCGAAGATTGAAGGTTACTTCCTCTGGCGCGACGATCTGAAACACGATCACATCGTTTCCTCGAGATCGCAAATGCTTCAATCGCTTGACCAGTGGATCGATATCACTGAAGCAATCTGAAAACACCAACACCAGACCTCGCCGCTTAATCCGTTGAGACAACATCTCCAGCGAGGCTTCGATTCCCACCGCGCCGGCAGGCTGTGTTTGCACCAGTCGCTGCAAAACAGATTGAAAATGACTTGATCGAGTCCTCGCGGGAAGAAACTCGGTTCGTCCTGCTCCCTGCATCGAAAGGCCGACCGAGTCACGCTGCTTTAGTAATAGTCGAGCCAGACAAGCTGCCGCCGTTCGGGCGTAGTCAAATTTCGAGATCGTCGACATGCCAAATTTCATGGACCCGCTGCTGTCGACGACCAACCAACCCTGCAAATTTGTTTCATCGCGAAATTGTTTCACGTAGTAGCGATCGCGGCGGGCGAACAGTCGCCAGTCGATATGCCGAAGCTCGTCCCCATTCACGTACGGCCGATGATCCTCGAACTCACTGCAACCGCCTTTGTGGCTGGAGCGATGGATCCCCGACATCGTTCCATCCACCACCATCCGCGACACGAAGTCCATTCCGCCGATACTCGACAACACGCTCGGGTCCAGCAGTTCGTCCGCCGGTGACTCAACGATCTGAGCCTGAACGACTTCCTCTTCGCCGGAGTCAGCATTCCAACTGCTCATCGACTTCACGAAATTTTTAACTCGGTCTGACATCTAAACGTGCAGCAGGATCTCAACCTGCCGCCCCGACGAATATGGATGGTGAAAGACAAGTTGCAAAACCTGCCGTACGTTTTAAACTAACGAACTAAACCACTGACCCAATCAGATCGTCAATCATCTGTTCGACATCCACACCGGCAGCCTCAGCGTTGAACGTTGGCACCAGTCGATGTCGCAGGACCGGTCGAGCGATCGCGATCAGGTCATCGGTCGTCGCGTGTACGCGTTTGTTCAAAATCGCTCGAGCCTTGGCGGCCATCAGCAACGCGATCGTGGCTCGCGGCCCTGCCCCGTATTGAACCATGTCGTTCAAACTGTCCGGCAACCGTCCCTCGTCCGGTCGAGACGCACGGACCAGATCCAACGCCAATTCGTAGACTGGCTCGCCAACGATCACTTCGCGAACAAGCGACTGCATTTGAACAATCCGCGCCGCGTCCATTACCGGCTGTGTCGTGGATCGCTGGGTGGAAACCTGTCGCCGACAGATTTCTCGCTCGTCATCACGGGACGGATAGTCGATGATGATCTTGAACAGGAATCGATCCAGCTGCGCCTCGGGCAGCGGATACGTTCCTTCGACTTCGATCGGGTTTTGTGTCGCCAAAACAAAAAACGGACTTGCCATCGGATGCGTTTCGCCCGAAATCGTTACCTGCCGCTCTTCCATCGCTTCCAGCAACGCACTTTGACTTTTGGGAGGCGTTCGGTTGATCTCGTCCGCCAGCAGCAAATTGCAAAACACGGGCCCCTTGATGAACCGAAGCTCGCGTTTCCCGGTCGAGCGATCTTCCTGAAGCACTTCGCTACCGGTGATGTCGGCTGGCATCAAGTCGGGCGTAAACTGAATTCGATTGAAGCTTAGATCCAGCAGTTTTCCCATCTGTGAAATCAACAGCGTCTTCGCCAAGCCGGGCATCCCTTGCAGAATGCAATGGCCTCGACAGATCATCGCGATCGTAAGTTGCTCGATTACGTCCTCCATCCCAACGATTGTCTCGCCCAACTTCGCGCGGAACGTTTGATAGTCGTCGTGGATCTGAGCAACTGCCTGTTCGACTTCGGCAGGAGAAGAGTTTTCTGTAATGACGGACGTAGAGTGGTTCATCAGTGCCTCGTTGTTTGAGTTCACGCGAGGATGATGGTTCGCGTGTTGGTGATTAGATTTATTCATGGTGTTCGCACGTGTTAAGCAAATATTGCAATTCGTTTTCAATGTTGGGTATCGGGTAGTCATTCCGTCTAAGGACTCAGCGCCTCTTCCACAGAAATCCGCTGGTTTGAGTCACCATCAAGTCGTTCAAAAGCGTCACGGCCGCCCAAAAATTCGGTTCGACTGAGCGTTCGATCTCCGTCTTGGTCCATGCTGACAAACCATTCGGGTGGAGTCAGCTTGTCTTTCGTGTCTTCGGCGTCCTCGGACGTTGATACAAACGCAACATGTTCTTGCAGGGACCGATACGCCACCACGCCGCGTGCAACACTGACTCGCAGGAGCACCGGCAGCTCGGTGACTTCAATTTTCCGATCAGAGTTCCGATCAAGTTCCAACAGGCGGTCGCGGCCGTCATCTATCTCGGTCCGAGTTAGATTCCAGTTCCCATCTTGATCGAGATGCCGAAACAATGCATTGCCTTCCGCCATGACTCCTACAGAAACTTGCCCCGACGCCTTCGTTTCCTCTTCCGCGCTCAACGCGATGGTCACATTCGGATGTGACATCAACAAGGCTTGCCCGCAAGGTTCTTGTGGCGCGTCGATCCGAGACATGTCCGCAGTCACACTCTTCCACGGGTCGGTCAGCGCACAATCGTCCAAAGAAAGCTTGGACGTTTTTTCTGACTCGTTGAAAGTGACGCTGACGCTCAGGTCTTCCACATATTCTGATTGATTCACATCCCAAGATTGCCAATCGAACTTGGCCGATGAAGATTTACGTCTGGCTGATCTTGGCTTGAGACGAGAATGCAACTCCGTCAAGTCGATGCGATTGTCTGAGTTCATATCGCAATGGTCAAAAACCTTATCAAGTTCTTCCAGTTCTGCTGAGGAGATAGTTCCGTCCTCGTTCGCATCGAGCAAAGCGAACAAGATATGAGTTTCATTTCGGTCTGCGGCGAAATCTCTCGAAATCCATAGCAGCGAAGGGCCACCGGCAAGGTCCGCGATGCGGCGTCGAAGTTCGTACCGATTTGCCCGGTCACCGCGTGACTTGGCATAAGCGACAATCCGAGCCCTGTTTTGGGAGACTTCGTCAGCCTCCGCATCTTGTTTTTCTCCACGAGCAATCGTCAACAAGTCATCAATCGTTTCTTCTCGGTCGGCCCGAAAAGATTTTTCATCGATCGTAACGTCGTATCGAATACGAATCGGACCCACAGGAGTGTTTAGCTCGACACCGAAAACTGAATCGTCGGCGTCCACGTCACGTTCAACTTCCCACCGCCCCAATCGAGATCGCTGATAATGTGCCAGCGGAGCGACCGTCGCCTTCGAGCTAACAAACCCCGGAAAAGCGATCATTTGCGTATCGGATTGAACCGCTTCCAACGCACGCACGGGGACTCGCAAACGTTCCAACGAGTTCTCTTCCTGCCCAAAAGCGGTGACACAGACTCCCAACCACGCGGCGACGACCACAAGCTGGAGGCAAGGTCGCCGACCGCGATGGCGGGAAGAAAGAGATACTTGGGCCAAAGGCCAAATGGTTTTCCTAGCCCAGCCCAAAGGGCTGGGTTTGTCGTACAATTGATGTTCGAGGGCCAAAGGCCCGACGTTGTTGCGTTTCGTTGCAAGGAGTTCGATGTGCCTCAATCTCTTGCCCAAGTTTGGTTGCATGTGGTCTTTTCGACCAAGAATCGTGCGCCTTTTCTCAAGGACGCTGAATTTAGAGATCAGATGTTGCGTATGCTTGCGTATCACACCAAGGAATCTGGTTGCGTCGTCGCGAAGGTCGGAGGGCACATTGATCACGTTCACCTTCTGATTGGGCTCTCGCGAACTCTGCCAATCAGCAAATTGATCGAGGTTGTCAAATCGCAAACATCGAAATGGGCCAAAACCGCCTCGGGTGGAAGCAATCGTTTCGCGTGGCAACATGGCTATGGGGTGTTCTCGGTAAGCCATTCCAACCTTGGTGATGTTGAGCACTACATCGACAACCAAGAAACTCATCACGCTCGGCGCGACTATCAAGAAGAGTTCCGGTTGCTGTGTACAAAACATGGAATTGAGATTAATGAACAATACGTTTGGGATTAACGATCAGGCCTTCGGCCCTTCAATTGATTTCCAACCTCTTACCCAGCCCTTCTGGCTGGGCTAGGAAAAACGTCTGGGCTTCGCCCCTGTAGTTTCGTCTGATTATTGAACGCTGCATTTCGAACTGTTTGAAAGATCGGAAATGTGTCTCAAATCCCTCGGAAGAGCGTGTCTTACTTGGTAACGCCATCACGCCAATAATTCCTCGATCGGCTCATCCTCCACCAGAGCAACCGGTCTACCAGTATTTGTTTCGTGCTGCGACGCCGGATCGACTCCCAACGCCGAGCACAAGGTTGCCAACACGTTCCCGACACCGCACTTGTTTTCCTCGACTTGTAGACCATCTTTGCTAGTCCGTCCGTATGCTTGGCCACCGGCGATGCCGCCGCCACCAAGTACGCAGGTCCACGCTTGAGGAAAATGGTCTCGTCCGCCTTGGCTGTTGATCTTCGGAGTCCGACCAAATTCTCCCATCCACAAAATCGTGGTGGACTCGAGCAAGCCGCGATCTTCCAAGTCTCGCATCAGCGTGGCCCAACCTGCGTCTAACTCTTGGGACAACGATTTGACCGATTCGAAAATATTCGAGTGCGTATCCCAACCAACGCTGGCCGTCGTCGAGCTATCAAGATTCACCTCGACAAACGCCGCTCCATGTTCAATCAATCGCCTTGCCAGCATGCAGCCTTGGCCAAACACGCCTTCACCATATTCTCGTCGCAGCTTTTCTGGTTCTTTGGACAAGTCAAATGCGGCTGCCGAATCGCCGTTCATCAACTGCACGGCACCCTCGTAAACAGTCTTGTGCGCCAACGCGGCGGGAGAAACATGCTGGCCAATGAACGATTGCTGGTGCATATTCAACAGCTCCAATCGCCGCGCCATGCGTTGTGCATCGATATTTGATGGTGGCTTCAAACCGGGAATGTTCATGCTGGCAAAGTTCGCTGCGGCAGCCTGTTCGTTCTCTTCTCCGGGAGCTTGAAACTGGCCGCCGGTTCCGGTGACGCGTAGCGGACTGTATCGAGGTCCAAGAAAGCCCGATCCGGTTGACGAATCAGAAAACATCCGACCCTGCCCCACGCTGATAAAGTTCGGCAACGCATCACGCGTGCTACCCAATTCGCGTGCAAAAACAGAACCCATCGAGGGATAGTTGATTGCTCCCATCGGCGAATGGCCGGTCTGCATCAAATGAGTGCCTCGAGTGTGATCGCCCTCTTTGGTACTAAGGCTCCGTACGATCGCCAGCTTGTCCGCATGTTTCGCCAGTTGCGGAAGGTGTTCACTGATGCGAATTCCGGGGACGCTGGTCGCGATCTCTTTGAACTCGCCGCCATTTTCATGATCGGGCTTCAAGTCAAACGTATCCGTTTGGCTTGGACCGCCGCCCATCCACAGCACAATGCAATGACGACGGCGTTTTGGGTCGTTAGCGACTCGGTTGGCCAACGCCGGCATCCATCCGCTGGCACTGACCGAACAGACTCCGGCTGTTGCTGATTTTAACCATGTTCGTCGATGCATGACTTTCTCCGGTAACTCGTGTCAAATGTTTTCAGGCTGAGTCATTGTTGAAAAGACTGTTAATCGTCCAGTCCATGGCGTGAACCGTTCGCGATTCGCCCGTCCAAGCATCGACCGAAGCATCACTGGAATTCAAGTAACGATGGGACGAAACGATCGTGCCGTCAGCGTCGAGCAGAAAAATCGAAGGTGATGTTCTCAGCTTCAACTCATTAACGAGATCGTTTTCAGGATTGTCGTGGAGGTTTGTCCAAGGAAGTAACGGTCTGCTCGCCATCGCCTGACTCGCTTCCGATACGTAATCCGCATTGACACTGATTATCTCCAACCCTTTCCGTTCGAACTTTTCAAACAACTTGATGAATCTGGGGATGTCAACCTCGCAGAAGGTTGGATCAGCCCACCAGAAAACGATCATCGTGTAGCGATCACCATACTTCGACTCATCAACACGGTAAGGGGCTCCATCGGAATCAATCGCAGTGAAACTCGGGAACTTGTCGCCGATTTTGAATCGTTCGTTGACGGAATCCCCTTGGTGAGGCAATTGAAACGTTAGAACCGAGGTTTGGTGGAGCTCGGAACAGCCGCTGGTCAGCAAAAATACTATCAGCAAAAACCATTGTTTCTTGATTAATGATGTCAACAAATCCATAACCCTCTTCTTTCAATAGCCAGCGTTTCATTCGAGCTCAGCTCAAGGTTCAAAGCCCTACGTTCATCGCAATGCGAGCACGAAGGATCCTCCAAAATGCGACACACTCGGTCGCGATTTGTGCTTATGTCAATGGTTCATCGTGAATTCGGCGCTGTTGAGCAACACCCACAGCACGTCGCCCAAGACTTCACTCTTTTCCACTTCATCTTCTTGGCCTTCGAAAAATTCTGTGTATCGCTTCTGCTCTTCTTTTGTCGGTTTCCGAGTCAAAGCGGCGATGAACAGCCTCTCAATTCGCGTCTGATCATCAAAGAATGGAGCGGACAGACTTCTCAAGATTCCTTTGGGTGCGTCAGACGTTGCCGAAGCGATCATCGGACCGTTCATCAACGTCAACGCTTGCGGAATTCCTGCCTGATAGTCTGTCCGTTGATCGATCGAAGTGCGGAACTGAGCCAAAAACGCCGCGCGACCCGGATCGGAGAACCGATCCACATTCGAAGCAATCGTAAATTGCATTGGCATCGTCACCTGCCGCCCCAAATCCGTACGGCCAGTCGCTGTGGAAAGGCAATCGTAAAGCTGTTCGGCCGTCAGCGGCTTGAGCGGGATCCTCGCGAAATAGCGAACGTCTTGCGAACTGGTTTCCTGTTCGTTTTCGCTCGATAGCTGGTATGCCCGGCTATTGAGCAGCACCCGCATTACCTCTCGCAGATCGAAACCCGATTGCACGAAGTAACGCCCAAGCTGATTCAACAGCTGCGGACTTGCCGGCAGGTTGTGTCCGCCCATGTCATCCACCGGATCGACCAAACCTTGACCAAACAGATGTCCCCAAATCCGGTTCACCGTCGCCTGAGCAAAGTGACTGTTCTTTGGATGAGTAATCCAAGCAGCCAATTTTTCCCGTCGAGAACCGTCAGTGATTTCTGCACTTTTCAGTTCTTCGATATCCGCTTCCGTCATGCCATGGCCACCATGAAGCGTGACCGGCAGACTCGGTTCGACCACAATATCCGTCTCTGGAATCTTGACGCTTCCAAACTCCGCGTCGCGAACTCGCAACACCGGGCTGACCATTTCGATCTTGCACTGTGGCCGCGAAATCTGAGCAAAGTACGCCGCCAACGCCCAGAAATCTTTTTGCGACCAGTGATCAAACGGATGATCGTGGCACTCGGCACACTCCATCCTCATGCCAAGAAAAGTCCGCGACGTTCGAGCGGCCAGTTCCTCGGCGTTCATCTTGGCGGCAGCGTAAAACAACAGCGGCCCCGATTCGTTAACACGGCCCTCAGCCAGCAACAGTTCTTCTACCAGTTCGTCATAAGGTTTGTTCTCGGCGAACGAGTCCGACAACCACTGCTCAAGCTTGCCGGAACCTCCCAGCCGAGAGATTGCCGTTTCATCGTCTGGAACCAAAACCCGTTTCCAGATCCCTCCCATGTGCAACGCATGCTCGCGACTGTCGAGCAATTCATCAATCAACTGACTACGCCGATCCTCCGAATCCATTTCAAAGAACTGGTCGTATTCGGCAATGGTAGGAACTCGACCGATCACGTCGAGGTAAACTCGACGCAAAAAGGTTTCGTCATTGGCTGGTGCAACAGGAGTGACTTCATTCTCAACCCACAAATTGTCGACCAGCATATCGATACGCGAAGTCATCGCCAGCGAGGAAGAAGGAATCGGAATGATCGGCACCGTTGTCGCAGTGGCAACAGGTGCCGGCTCGAGTGAAACTGGCTCCTTCTTGGAATCCGGAGCAGCAGCCGTTTTGGCAGCCTTCGCCACCTTCGGTTCGACTGCCTTCGGCTTCTCGTTCTTCTCCGACTCGGGTGTTTTCAGATTGTCGGATGCTTTCTGACTATCCAACGTCTTGGGATCCGGTTTCGGTTCAACCATTGCCAGTTCATTGAACGGCAACGCCTTCATCGCCGGTGCAACGCTTGTGCTGACAAGTGCTGCCTCGGAATCGACTCCTACTTGAACAATCGGAGTATCGGATGCGACTCCTAGGTCATAAACGTCGGTCGGGCCGTCGTTTGGATAGTCAAAACTGACCGACTGCCAGCCGCGATCACTTTCTGATTCGGCAAGACGATATGAACCTTCTTGAACTTTGCACGACACGGGCATCTTGGTCTCTGGATTGATCGTGAAGACCGCCGTGAAGACCTGCCGGGCTGGTTCAGAGGACTCAAACACAACCGCCAACTTCAACCATCGACCCGACGCATCGTCGACCTGAACGGCTGACTCGGAAACGATCGTCCAGTCGGCATCGGGATCGATTGACTCGTTGGCGCTATCAGCCAGCCAAGCGATCAACTGCTGATCCACGGGCCGCCAATCCTGATCGAAATCGGATCGATAGATTTTTGCCTCATCACGAACATAATTTAGGTACGTTCCCGCCTGTCGCGACGCAAAAGTGGTTTGGCCGACTTCCCGCCGAGCAAGCACCCCGCTCGATGCCGACATCCAGCTGCTGGTTCTGCCAGAATCTGTCTGCACCCATGGTGCGGACTTGAGCGCTTCGATCATTTCGGCCCATGAGGTCGGCGGTTGCACTGTCCAGAAAGCGAACATGCCCAACAAAATTGCGGCCGCAACG
>CALFUT010000051.1 GCA_937929805.1 uncultured Pirellulaceae bacterium | reverse complement strand
TCTTGCACGTAGGCGGCGTTGATCGAAACGGTGCCCATCTTCATGTCGGGCGCTTCGAAGCTGAGCTCTTCCAATAGCCTTTCCAGAATCGTGTACAACCGGCGAGCACCAATGTTGATCGTCGTTTGATTGACCTCGAACGCGACCTTCGCCAACGCTTCAATCGCGTCGGGAGTGAAATCCAGCTTCACGCCTTCCGTTTCCAGCAACGCCGTGTACTGACGAGTCAACGAACTTTTTGGCTCGGTCAGAATCCGAACGAAATCGTCCTCGGTCAGATCTTTCAGCTCAACTCGGATCGGAAAACGACCTTGAAGCTCGGGCATCAACTCACTGGGTTGGTTGCGATGAAAGGCACCTGCCGCGACGAACAAAATGTGATCCGTTTTGATGTAGCCGAATTTTGTCTGGACCGACGTTCCCTCGATAATCGGCAGTAAATCGCGTTGGACGCCCTGACGAGAAACGTCGGCCGACTTACCTTCACCCGCGATGATCTTGTCGACCTCGTCAAGGAACACTATCCCGGAATTCTCCGCCAGCTGAACCGCTTCCGCGTTGACTTTATCATCGTCCAACAACGCATCACACTCTTGATCAAAGATCACTTGCTTGGCACTGGCGACGCTAAGTTTCCGCTTGCTGGTTTGCTTGGGCATGATCTTTTCAAGCATGCCTTGAAAATCGACGTCCATGTTTTCGACGCCCATCCCGCCCATCATGACGGGAGTGACCTTCTGCTCAACGGAAAGCTCGACTTCGCGTTCGTCCAATTCGCCAGCGTCCAGCATCGCCCGCATCTTTTCACGAGTGCGTTCATACGTCCCCGCCTCATCCGCTTTGCCTGCTAGTTCGTTCTCGCTAGGCTCTTCATCCGAGCTCGATGCTGCCGTCGCTGAAAATTCGTACGCCACAGGACGAGGACAAAGCAAATCCAAAATCCGCTCGGTCGTCCGCTCTTTGGCGCGGGACTCAACGCGCTTTCGCTCCCGAGTCCGAACCAATCCAATCGCGTTGTCGACCAGTTCACGGACCATGCTTTCCACATCACGCCCGTAATAGCCGACCTCGGTGTACTTGGTCGCTTCGACTTTAATAAACGGAGCACCCGTTAGCTTGGCAAGCCGACGAGCGATTTCCGTTTTGCCGACACCGGTTGAGCCGATCATCAGAATGTTCTTCGGCGATACCTCGTTGCGCATGTCGTCGCCCAACTGTTGCCGCCGCCAACGATTTCGGATCGCAACCGCAACCGCTCGTTTGGCATCCGCTTGGCCGACGATGTAACGATCCAATTGGTCGACAATTTCACGAGGCGTCATCGGCGTGTCAGTTCCATCACCCGGTTCGTCGTTCTTCAATTTATTAAGTAGATCCATCATCAGGCGGAAAGCTCCTGAACGGTGATGTTGGTGTTAGTGTAGATGTCGATGCCCGCAGCGACGGTCAACGATTCACGTACAATCTGAGCAGCCGAGAGATCGCTATGCTCTTTCAGTGCGCGAGCGGCCGCGACCGCGTAGTTGCCGCCTGATCCGATACCGACAATTCCGTCGGTCGGCTGAATGACGTCTCCGGTTCCGCTTAGCAGCAGAATCTCCTTCCCGTCGGTGACCGTCAGCAAAGCTTCCAGCTGTCGCAATGATTTATCCAGTCGCCAAAGTTTCGCCAGCTCGATGCAGGCCCGCACGATGTTGTTGGGCGAGTCCTTCAGCTGTTGCTCGAACCGTTCCAGCAACGCGAATGCATCTGCGCTGCTGCCGGCAAACCCGCACAGCACCTTTCCGCCCAGCAACTTTCGAATTTTCATCGCGTCGGCTTTCATGACCGCGCTGCCAAGAGTGACTTGACCGTCGCCGCCCATCGCTACCTGATCGCCCTTCTGGACGGTCAGGATCGTTGTGGCGTGAAATTTTTCCTGCATGTGAACCGATTTCTAAACTTGGAGCTGTGGCCCCTTAGTTTCGCAAGTGATCAACATCCGCTCAACCGCCCAGCGTGGCGATTGTTTCAAATGCTGGCGGACGTTATCTTCAAAGATCGAACTTCTAAGTGAGAGTTCGAGCAAGACGACTCAATATTCCAGATATTTTTTGCATGTACACATGAGCGAATTTCAAACCGGTGGCGATTCAGGCTGGTTTCGTAGCCCTGCGTTGATGTCGCTTGAAAATTCAGCGTTGGTGCTGATCGATGTCCAAGAAAAGCTGATGCCGGCGATGGCAAACCAAGCGAGGCTGTCCGCCCGCATCCAGTTGATGCTCAAGGGCTGCGGTCTGCTGAATGTTCCGATCGTCGTGACTGAACAATACCCGAAAGGATTGGGGGCAACCGTGCCAGATGTTCAGTTGCTATTGTCCAACGCAAACGTGGTCGCCAAGGCGGAAAAAACGATGTTCAGCGTTCGCGCGGGATCGGACGCGTTTTCGAAGCTGGCAGGGCAGGGCATTACCAATTTGGTTTTAGTCGGAATCGAAACCCACGTTTGTGTGGCTCAGTCCGCCTTGGATTTGCTGGCCAATGGGTTTGAGGTCCACGTGTGTACCGACGCGGTTGGTTCACGAAAGCCTAGCGATCACGAAACGGCATTGCGCCGGATGGAGAACTCGGGGGTGATCCCAACGACTGTGGAGGCAGTTCTGTTCGAGTGGTGCGAAGACGCAAACCACCAATCTTTTAAAAAGATTTCGAAGTCGATCAAATAGGGCAAGCTGGCTACGATAAATTTGGTTTGTCAATCGCGTTGGTTCAGAAACAGACGCAGCTGATTTAAAACCTGCTTGACTGCACGCTGTTGCCGCCATGAGGAATGACCTCGGAAGACGTACTCCTTTTCCGAAACGCTCGATTGCCCTCCTGTTTCCGGGCACGCGATCAAAACACGGAAAACAGACTTGCCAGATTCAATCATCGCGGGGTCACGATCGACCGGCCCGATGGCAATCCCAAAGTCAGCTTCATTCTCCTGCCGGACGCGTTTTGCCCAGCCCAACAAAGACATTGACTGTGACTGGATGTTCGAATCAGATTTTTCTGCGGTTTCGGGATTTGTTGAAAACAGATTCGAAGCCGGAAGGATCGCGTTCCTCAGTGCCGTGCGATCATGATCTGCCATGGCAAGAGCACTGGCCACTTCGCCATGCAAACCTGCGTCGACAACCGCCACCGTTTGTCCTCGCTTTTTTAGCAAGTCAATCACCACATCCGCCAACGTCTGCCCGTCGGCTCCAAAAACTAGATCACCAAGCGTTTGCGTGATCGTCTGCAAGACAGGTTCAATCTTTTGTTGACACTCAGTTTCGTTGGCTCCGGCGGTGGAGACTCGAAGCGTAATTGTCGCCGCACTGGCTGTGATTCCGGTTGTTGGGTCTTTTCCTCGGCGGACCAGATCGGGCAACATCGATTCGATCTTGCTCTCACCTTCGCCAAAAATATGGAGTGTCCTATGCATAATCACCGCCGGAGATCCGAGCAATTCCTTGAGCGCTGGCTTAACGTGAAGCAACCACATCTGTTTCATTTCGGCCGGCACGCCCGGTAACGAGAAAACGCGGCACTCGCGCGAGTGTTCATGGTCTGGCGAGAAGATAAAATCGATTCCCGGCGCGGTTCCCTCCGGATTATGAATCACGGTCGCTCCGGCGGGAAAGTCTGCTTGGACCAAGTTGGACTCGGGCATCTGGACTTTCCGCCGTGAGTACATCTGGCGGATGTGAGAAACGACTTCGGGATCTCGTTCTAAGGTGACTCTTGCAACTCGAGCAATAATCTCCCGAGTCAGGTCATCCGCGGTTGGGCCCAAGCCCCCGGTCGTGACGACGATATCGGCGCGTTGGACTGCCGTTTCGAACACTTGCAAGCTTTGCTCAAAATTATCTCCGACCGTGGAATGAAACGCGGTCGGGACCCCAAGTTCGTTTAACTGCTGGCTAATCCATTGCGAATTCGTGTCCAATCGTTGCCCGCTGACTAACTCGTCACCCAGCGAAATGACTTCGGCTATCCGTGTTTTCATTGAAATCCGCTTGTTTTTAGCCACTCAAACGAAGCCGGGGGCTTGGCTTGCGTGTACCATATTTCTTTCTAAATTGTCGATTATCCGGGTTGTGACGCAGAGATTTGAGTCAATCCGGGTGGCGCTGGCAACCGATCAAAGTTCCAATGCGACAGCCGCGAATCGCACCATATGTTACGAACAGTCGGTTATTGTACCACTTCGATCGGTGAGCTTCGGCCGACAACGCGAAGACTGTTTAAATCTCATCTTGCAATTCAGCGACCAAGGTAAAAAAAGCATGTGTGGAATTGTTGGTTACGTCGGAAATCGAATCGCTCAGGATTTTCTTCTTGAGGGCCTGCGAAGGCTTGAGTACCGAGGGTACGACAGCGCGGGAATTGCGACTCACGAGGGTGAATCGATCAAACTGACGAAGTCGGTCGGTCGAATCGCATCGCTGGCCACCGAAGTCGCTGATGCTCCCAGCAAGGCGACCCTTGGCATTGGCCACACCCGATGGGCCACGCACGGTGCCGCCACGTTGTCGAATGCTCACCCGCATGTGGGTGGAGCAGACAACAAAATTCTGGCGTTGGCTCACAACGGAGTCATCGAAAACTTTGCCGAGCTTCGATCCCAGTTAAAGTCTCGCGGTTTCGAATTCGCCTCAGAAACCGATACCGAAGTTGTGGCTCACATGATCGCCGAGGGTGTTCAGCAACGGCTTGACGAATCGAATGAAAAAGTTCCAACGCAGTCGATTGCTGTGGACGCAATTAAAGAAGCAATCGGTCAACTGCGCGGCACGTTTGGACTGGCGATCGTTTTTAAAGAATGGCCCGACGCCATCTTCGCCGCGCGTCTTGGTAGCCCGCTTGTGATTGGCGTTGGAGACGGCGAACACTTTCTTGCCAGTGACGCTCAGCCGTTGGTCGGATACACCGATCGAATCGTTTACCTTGCTGACAATCAAGTTGCTGTTCTGAAAGCCGATTCTCTTGAGGTTGCACATCGTGATTCGGGTGTCGTGTCGCATGACGTCCGGGTGTTGGATATCGAATCCAATGACGTCGACCTTGGAAATTACGAACACTACATGCTAAAGGAAATCTTCGAGCAGCCCGATGCCATTCGCAACACCATGCGTGGTCGTTTGAGCGAAGACGATGCAACCGCCGTGTTTGGTGGCTTGAATTTGACGCCGCAAGATTTGAGAAAAATTAAGCGGATTGTTTTCACCGCCTGCGGAACCAGTTGGCACTCGTCGCTGGTCGGTGAATACCTTCTGGAAGACCTTGCAAAAATTCCGGTCGAAGTCGAATACGCCAGCGAGCTTCGGTACCGCAATCCACCGATGGATCACGACACGCTAGTCTTTGCGATCACGCAAAGCGGCGAGACTGCCGACACGTTGGCCGCGTTACGCGAAATGAAACGTAAAGGGCACCCGACTCTTGCGATTTGCAATGTCGTGGGCAGCAGCATCGCCCAAGAAGCCGACGGTGGAATTTACTTGCACGCCGGACCGGAAATTGGTGTCGCCTCGACAAAGGCTTACAGCTCGCAGTGTGTCGCGCTGACCATGTTGGCGTTGTACATGGGCCGGATCGGTCACATGAGCTACTCCCGAGGCCGCAAGATGATTTCGAGCCTCCAAGAACTGCCCGAGCAGATCGAAAAAGCGCTGGAAGCGAATGACAAGATCCGAGATATCGCGTCTCGATTCCAGCACTGCGAGAACTTCCTTTACCTCGGTCGTCACTACAACTTCCCGACTGCCTTAGAAGGGGCGTTGAAGCTGAAAGAGATCAGCTACATTCACGCCGAAGGTTATCCTGCAGCCGAGATGAAGCACGGTCCGATCGCGTTGGTGGATGAAAAGACTCCAAGCGTATTTGTCATGCCGCAGGGTTTCATCTACGAAAAAGTGATGTCCAACCTTGAAGAAATCAAAGCGCGTGGCGGACCCGTCATCGCGATCGCAGCCGAGGGCGACCAGCGCATCGCAGAGGTCGCCGACGAGGTGATTTACATTCCGCAGGTCGCCGAGTACCTGCAACCAGTCGTCGCGACGATTCCACTGCAACTACTGTCGTATCACATTGCCGTGATGCGTGGCTGCGATGTCGATAAGCCCCGAAACTTAGCGAAAAGCGTGACCGTCGAATAATCCGACTGAGAACGTGCGTTTTTAAGTTGCACCCTTTTGCATTCTCAATCGTTCTAAATACAAGCCCGAAGCGCAAGCGAGGGGATCGGGAAGGCCACCAAAAGTCCGCTCGCTATCGCTTCGGGCTTGTGATACCGCAACATCAAGAAACGCGAGCAGGCTGTGAAGCCCCGCCCAACGGTTTACGAATGAAGCGAATGAGTCGCCGAAAGAGCGTCAGGCGTGCTTCAGTTCCGCCGCTTCTTGGAGGCAGTTCACTGCGGCTGCGGTTAGTCAAACGCCGTTTCGTCGTCATCGACCGACTGTCGGTCCGCCGGATGCCACAACGGCAATCCTTCGCAAACTCGTTGGGCCAACAACTTCAGTTTCTCTTCCGAACCGGGAAGAGCTTCTGTCGAGTGATACTCTTCCTGTGAAACGTCATTGGGTTCGTAGTCCCAGCAGCCCTCTTCAATCGCAGTCAGTATAGAACGGGGCATCTAGATTATCCTTTCGAATTGGAAGTGGTTCGAAATTGGGCTCCATGCCAAAAAATAACATCCGCTCTCAATATCACGAGTTTTCCTCAGCAGTCAAGAAAATTCTTGCGTGCGGCGAAAACAACATCTCAATTTTCCGCGCACCGGTGTTTGTGACTGGCGAGAAACACCGCTCCGGTTTGCGTGTTGCCAGCAAAACGCCCGACATTCAACTGTCGCAAGAACGTGATCACGTATAGGATAACTCGCCGTGAACGGACCGTCGAAGCGACGTCGGCTCTCCTTCTAAGTAAATTACCACTTTCCAATTTCCTTCTGCACATTTATGGCCTCGAAAAAGCCCCTTCCTGTTTACCAGCTGATCACGACCGCGAAGCAGTTAGAAGAATTCTGTCAGCGTTCGGTAGCCAGCAAGTTCGCCGGTTTTGACACCGAGTTTGTTTCGGAAAACCAATACCGGCCGGAGCTATGCCTAGTCCAGATCGCCACGGACACTGAGTTGGCCATTATCGACACATTGGCGATCGATGACTTGCAGCCATTCTGGGACTGGCTGACCTCGGGCGATCGAGTCACCCTCGTCCATGCGGCACGTGAGGAGTTTCTGTTCTGTGTTCGGGATTGCAAGAAGTGGCCGTCGAAATTATTTGATGTACAACTGGCCGCCGGAATGGTTGGGATGGAGTACCCTGCGTCGTACGGAAATCTTGTTCAACGCGTGCTTGGGATTGAGGTAGATAAAGGTGAAACTCGTACCGATTGGCGTCGTCGACCACTCACCGATCGCCAGCTTGAGTATGCGGCTCAAGATGTCATTCACCTAAAACCGCTTTACGATCGGCTGACCAAAAAGCTAAACGCTCGCGATCGCCTCCCGTGGATGGAAGAGGAGATGACTGAGTGGCAGACGGACCTTGAGAAAACGATTACAGAACCACAATGGCGTCGGGTGAGTGGTATCGCCAGCCTAAAACCTGCCGCGCTGGCGATCGTCCGCGAGCTGTGGGTTCTTCGTGATGCAGAGGCACAGCGACAAAATCGGTCGGCTCGACGAGTACTTCCGGACGACTTGATTGTCGAGCTTGCTCGAAGAGGAAATTCAAATCCCAAACAGCTCAAAGCAATCCGTGGGTTTGAGAACCGTGTGTCACGTCATCTGTCCGACGACATTGGCAAAGCGATCGAACGGGCGAAAAATCTACCCGATTCCGAGCTTCCGCCAAGGATTCGCCGAAACAAGTCAGCCAATTTGGGGCTCCTTGGACAATTCCTGACGACCGCACTAAAGATCGTGTGCAAAACGGAATCCATCGCGCCGGGGATTGTTGGATCGGCCGACAGCGTCCGAACGATGGCGGCTTGGAAACTGGGAATGCTGAAACTGAAAGACCCGCCGGATCTGTCTCGTGGTTGGCGAGCAGAAATTGTCGGCACGTTGGTCGACAGAGTGCTCGATGGTACTTACGCCATTCGAGTGGGAGATCCAAAATCGGACGAGCCGTTGATTTTGGAAACGATCGAAAAGTAGTTCATCGCCAACCGGGCATCGATGACTTTTTGATGCAGCCAGTGGGCCACAAGATTTTCTAACCTGCGGCGACCGAGCCTACACCAGCACCAAGCTCTCAAGCAACAGCCTAAGTTTGCGAATCTCGCCATCGTGATCAATGTCAGGATCATCAACCGGTTGAATGTCAACGCAGACCGCACGTCGATACTTTTCTTTGCTCAACAGGTTGGTCAGCTTCCCGAAATCAATCACTCCTTGGCCGACCCGCACTTGCAGCGACTCAGGGGTTGAGTCACGCAGGTAGACATTGTGCACATACTCGACCAGCTTTTCGTAATTGGGCGAAACTTTGTTTCCGTAGTGGTAGTGACTTGGATCCAGCGACAGTCCCAACCCTTTGACGTGACCGCAAATTACCGAAACGGTATCTGGATCCGCTGACAGCCGCCCAGTTGTCGATCGCATCGCCACCCGAACGCCGTGCTGCTCGGCAATTGCCACCAAAGATTTGTAGCGTTCGACTTCCTCGTTGAACGGCGTTCCATGTTCGCCCGATTCCACGGTCAACGTCACGATCTTGCACGCCTTGGCCAGCTCGCAACACTTTCGGAACGAATTCAAATAGTCTTCGCCTTCGCCCTCCAAGTCCAAGCCCAGCCCAACGACCGTAAGCCGACGCGTGGACATGACAGAACTGCATGCTTCTGCAAAGTTCTCGCGAATCAACGATGGCTTGAGATGATTGCCGGATTCCGAGACTCCAATTTCGATGTGCGAAAATTCGAGATCCCCCAGCTTTTCAACTGCTTCGTCCAAGGTCAAATGCGGGTAACATTGAGTGGTAGCGGCAACAAACACGCGCAATCTCCGTAGTGCGATTTTGTGGTGCGACTTGACAGCCCCAAGTCCGTTCGCGAGCCTTTCAGGCAGGGGGATCGATCGGTCGACCCCGGGCGCGGCGGGCGTTTCATCGCGGTAGCCTAGAGGAGCTGCGTATTTTTTTCAACACCAGTAAAACGCGGACAAAGGGCCCATCGTTATGAGTTTTATCACAAACCCGTTTTGGGGCATCTCACGCCTAGCAGTGCTTGTATCAGTAGGCGTCGGAATCGGGCTATTCGATCAACCGCAGACGTGTCTCGGGCAAGAGAAACAAGCTTCCGAATCCACAAGCGGACCCGCTGAGGAATCCTCGGTAGATCAGCCCCGCATCAAGAAACTTGCGAATCTGCTAACGAATAGCAGCTGGAAGGGGCAGTTCACGACCGTCGACAAAAATGGTGTCGTGGGCAAGGCGAAAGAAGAAACGTACGAAATCACGAAAGCAGAAAAGCTTCCTCAGCAGAATCTGTGGCTGCTGACCGCCCGCATTCAGTACGGCAAACGAGACGTTACCGTCCCACTACCAATCAACATCCTGTGGGCAGGCGAGACTCCCGTGATCACGGTCGACCAACTGCTGATTCCCGGAATGGGAACCTTTGATGCCCGAGTCCTGATCCGGGGCGGAAAATACTCAGGCACGTGGACGCATAATGATCACGGTGGCCACCTGTTCGGCACCATTGAAAAAATGAATCCGAAATCAGAAGCACCGCCGGCGGTAGAATGAATCGATCGCTAGTTACCCGTGTTACCGATGCCAAAAATCGTCGCGGCGGCGATCGCGGCCGTTTCGATTCGCAAGATGGTTGGCCCAAACGAAATCGGTTGCCAGCCGTCGTCCACCAGACGGGCAACTTCGTCATCCGTAAAGCCGCCTTCAGGGCCGACCGCGATGGCGACCGGTTGATCTGGAGCCAAAGAAATTTCGGACAACGACTGCGAGTCATAAGGATGAGCAAGCAGCTTCACGGCGTCCTCCATCCCAGCAGCCAAATCTTCACAGCCAGTGTTGCATAGCTGCGACACACTGATCGGCGGAGCAACCTGCATCAAAAAATTTCGACCACATTGCTTGCTCGCCTCGATGACTTGCTTCTCAATCCGCGCGATGACCTTCGGCTTCACTTCGGCAACCGATCGCGTGGTGGCCAACGGTAGCAACTGATCGACGCCCAGTTCGACCAGTTTCTCAATCAGAAATTTCTGGCGGTCTCCTTTGGGTAGCGATGCAGCGATCGTGACGCGGCGGGCCAACGAGCGATCCAGCGTCCGAGTACCCAGCAGCCGGGCTGTCAGCTGCTTTTTCGACAGCAATTCAATCTCGGCATCGTGCTCGGTACCTCGTCCGTCAAAAATGACGATTTGATCGCCAACTTGATACCTCATCACATTGATTGCGTGATGGGCTTGGTCCCCAGCCAACGTAAACTGGGCATCCACGGGCGGTTGAGCATGAAAGAATCGGTAGGACATTCAGAAATCGGTCGATTGATCTGGTGCGTGTATTTTGTACGGATAAGATGGTGGCTGATCAAAGTTGCGAGAGAACCAGCGGCGGATGAAGAATCAAATCGCCCACCCATCAGAATAAGGCAGTGCATGACCGAAGTAGTCTACAACCAAGAGGACGGCGATCCAATCGTCATCGATCTCAAACAGCCTGGAAAAGCCGCATTGCTCGCGTGGCTTTGGCCCGGAGCAGGACATTTCTACCAGCAGCGTTTTGCTAAAGGTTTTCTGTTCATGATCTGCATCCTGAGCATCTTTTTTTTCGGGCTGGGTTTGGGCAGAGGCCGCGTTGTCTATGCGTCCTCGAAACCGGGCGACTTTCGTTGGCAGTTTGCGTGCCAAGCCGGCATTGGTTTACCTGTTGCTCCGGCAGTCCTGCAAGCGATCAAGACTTCTGCGGGAGGTGACCCATTGTTCGTTATGTGTGAACGCTTCCCTCCGCCGGCCAACTATCCCCAAGGCCCCGGATCCGATTTGGCGTTTCACCGAATCACGGACGAAAACGGGAACGGCTATGAAGGGCCCACGCTCAAAGATGGATTTATGGCAGCACCGCAGGGACCGATATTTCAAAACGATCGCGATGTGTTGGGAATGTGGCACTATGACTACAAGCACAATTTTGATCTGGGAACGCTATTTACCGTTGTCGCCGGGCTGTTGAACTTATTGGCAGTTTACGACGCATACGTCGGGCCAGCGATCGTAACGAAAGAACAACTAGAAGCCGCAAAACGAAAAAAGAACAGCGGCAGTTGAACTTGCCGACCGACAAGCTGCAACTTGCATAATAAAAACCAGTGTCAGACACACAACAAAACGATGAATGAAAACCTAGCAATTGTAATTGCTGCTGCAATTCCGATCCCCAAGTTATGGTATGCCGTGCCGTTGATCGTTTCGATCAGCCTTGTCTACGGCGCAACGCGGCACGAGCACTTGAAACCGATTTTGATCCACAGCCTGCGATCTGCAATTTGGGTCACTGGGTTCATGGCGATTATTTTCGGGCTGATTTGGCTGGCTGGGTTCTGGAACTAATTTTCAGTTCCTCTGCACAGCACGGTGCGTTCTCATGGCTCATGACCTGCGTCGACAGGACAATCCAAGTCAAACTTTCGGCGATCACGGCAACGCTAATCATCCAGCGCAAACGAAAACCACGCTGCAAAACAAGCAGCGTGGTTCATTCGCTTTATGAAAAATTTGCGGCGACCAGTCAGCCGTCAATCTATTCTACTGACCACCAGTCAGGTTACCCCCAGCGGCGCCACCGCCTCCGGTTGCATCGCCAGCCGCATCGGCTGTCGTGTTGAATGTGAAAACGTCAACAATCTGGCTAAACGTTGGGCTCACGCTGACCAAAACATGAAGCCGGTCGGCTGTCGTTGCGTGATTAACAGTCATGAACGTTCCCGTAAAGATATTTTCAACGATCGGCTGATATCCGACGGGACGACCCAAACGATTTCTCGCGAGGAACACGCGATTGAAATCACGAATGTCGTCATCAATGCCTCCGATCGATGAGCCTCCACCGAGTCCATCAATCTGCTGAGCCAAAATATTTCGAGTTGAAGCAACCTGTTCTTCGACCACGGTCGCAATCGCGTGGGCCTCAAGCGACTCCGTTCTTCGGCCATTTTCAACGTTGAAAACGACGCTAAAGCCGGGATCGCTCAGCTCAATCTGCCGGACTTCACCGACTTGATCTGGCGAGTTGTAGTTCGAGTAAATTTCAACAGTCACTTTCCCAGAAGTAACTTCGCCCCAGATCCGATTCACGTGCAGTTTGTACTCACCCGAGAAACCTTTCGGAAGAATGTAGTACTCAGCCATTTCACCAGAAGCGTCGCCCGTCGAGAACTCATCACCCAACATGACGCCGCCGCCCAAGGTCCGAGGCTTAAGGCGAGAGCAGACCGTACCGCCCGGTTCTTGAACATAAACATCCAAATCCGCGTCGCCCGTCCAGCTAACTTTCGCGTAGCAATCACGCCGTGTGGCCAGTTTCAAGTCTTCCTCAAACTGATTGAGCGAATTCACTTCGCCCGATTCTTGCAATCTCAGACGCAGTGCGTCCGCACTTCGCCGGGCCTCATCCACAACTTCCGGATTCTCCGGCCACTCGTGAGAGAACACCGCAACCGTCGCCCATCGAATTCCTTCAATGTCCCCGATGCGATTTGCCGCTCGCAATCCCATCAACACGGGTTCAGTCCGCGTAGGATAGGCACGAGCAATATCTTCACACAGACCGATGGCTCGTTTCTCCATGCCATGGTTGGCCATGTAGTGAGCTGCGTAAAGGATATCGTTGGTGTCACTGGAAAGGTCAACCGCAGACATCAACGCTCTTTCAACCTCCGAAGTTGGTCGTTCGGCAATCTGCATTGCCAAAGTCAACGCTTCGTACATCCAGTCCTGCCGCTGACCGTGCTCTACCGCTCCAAGGATCAACGAGACGATTTCGTCTGTTTCCTCCTGCTTCATCAATTCACGAACGGTTAGTCTTACGCTTTTCTGATCGGCAAAAACCGCCTCAAAGTACTCAGCCCATGTCGTTGCAATTCCTTCGCTCGTCTTCACGGGCATGTTAATCACTTGTGCCTTCGTCTGAGGAATCGATTCAGGCATGACTGCCGCAGATTTTTCAGTTGCCTCGCCCGTCGCCTTGATCAATACCAGCCCCGGTTCCTGAACACAGAATACGCCACCGCCACCGCCTCCTTGGCCACCACCGCCTTGGCCGCCACCGCCGAAGCCACCACCGCCACCTCCTTGGCCACCACCAATTCCGCCAAGGCCTCCGCCCGGGTTGAATCGTGGAGCAACCAGATCACCAACGTTGTACACATTCGTGACCAAAAACTTGGGGTCAGTCTCAGCATCGTCGATCGACACAATCTGCAAAACCTCATCGCGGACGATGAACGTTGCATTCTTTTCCTTCAGCATCAAACGCAACGCA
This sequence comes from uncultured Pirellulaceae bacterium, assembly GCA_937929805.1. GTDB lineage: Bacteria > Planctomycetota > Planctomycetia > Pirellulales > Pirellulaceae > Mariniblastus. The sequence goes on along the minus strand of CALFUT010000051.1, from coordinate 8,579 downwards.
TTTTTCAATCGAATACCACGAAGGTTGGCCGTCATTGGTTCATCCACGTCAAGCGAGTCGTCCTTAGCCGATTGGGTCAGCACGATGTTGATGCGGAACTTCGACTCAAGGTCAGCTTCGACATCGCTCCAAGCTTCCTCGTCGTAGTCCAATGTGGCTGGTTGTTCCAACGCTCTAAGGATACGTTCGTCGTTCTCGCTGCCTGTTAAACGCAGACTGTTGTACTTCGCCCGTCGCAGTTTTTTTCGCTTCCATTCTTCGGCATCAGGGAACACCAAAAGCGGGTTCGCAGGAAAGGCGATGCTCGCTTTTCGAATTTCAAACATCGCTGATGCGAAGTTGCGTCGTTTCTGCTCAATCAAATCTCGATACTGAGCCGCTCCCGCCGCGTATTCCGCGGTCCCTGCCGCAACGACGGCCGCCGGCTCACGCGGAGCGACTTCCAATGCCTGTCGAGTCACTGCTTGAGCGGCTTCGTAATTCCCTTCGTCAAGCAAAGAATTCATACGACTAATCAAACGCGTCAGCTGCTCCTCACGTCGAGCCAAAGCAGCCAGCTCACGCTGTCGTGCCAAGGAGTTCGCTTGACTTAGTCTTCGCTGCGATTCCTGTTGGTCAAAATCCAGCTTTCGCTGGCGAGACGACAGAAGAGCCGACTCAAGTCGGTTACGTAACTCGCGACGCGTTTCGGCAAACAGATCGGGCGAGTTATCCAATACGCCAATCATGCTTTTCAGCCGGTCAATCGCCGCGTTTGGATTCTCTCGCAGCTCTACACGAGCCTGCTTGAGCTCGAAAGACACCTGTTTACGCAGCTTGTCGTTGATCACTTTTTGCCGTTGCTCTTCGGTCAAGATCATACGACGTGCAGTAGAATCCTCTTCTCGCATCAACCGATTGAGGGCTGATTCATCCACAGGGCGACCAATTAGGTTTAGGCCACCGTCATCGCTGACCGGCGGAGGAATGACAACCGAATCCATTGGCTGTTCAACAATAGGTGTTCTGGTTTGTGATCCCTCTTCGACTTCAGCCGCCTGATTGTCGTCGGGCATGACAATATCGTCCTGCTCCATTGGCAGTTCGTCCGCTGCCGTGCCCTCGGACGCACCGTCTGAGTCACCGAACATGTCCCCCTGATCATCGCTTGGAGCAGGAAACTCGTCGCCAGTATCAAACGGGCTGGGTTCGGAAGGAACCGGTGCTTGCTCAGGAGCCGTCGAAGGCTCAACTGGGTTCGCAGCCTCGGCTCCGTCGAACGGACTTGATTCAACTGGTTCTCCTCCAAATAGATCCTCAGCGCCAAATGGACTGTCTTCCTGTCGTTTCTTTGCAACGTAGGACGTTGACTTGGCCAAGACTCTGGCAGACTTGTTTTCAGGATCAACGATCATCGCCGCTGCTGCAAGTCGCTGTGCATTGACAAGGTTACCTTCCTTCAAAGCCTGTTCACCAAGGCCGGCGATCGCATTGGCCCGGAAGCCGAGAACGCGAGCGTATTCGATCAAGCCAGAAGAACCTGCGGTTGGAAGTGATAAACCACCGTCCTTTCTCGCATCGCGAACCATCTTGGGAAGAAACGAGTATTGATTGTTCGATACCTCAGGACGGATCTCAAAGCGTTTTTCGGCTCTTCGCCCGTTCAGTTTCCCAGTAACTTTCACTTCGAGATCGCCCGAACCGACCACGGTCCCGACCACGATCGAGTCTCGGTCCTCACGCAAAGGAGGAAACGCGTTCGGAAACGTTTCGACAACAGAGTCCGTAAAGGTTGCCTCTTGAGGCCAAAAAACTGATCCGTGAACTGTTTCGGCCAAAGACGTCGCGGCTGATTCAGCCGAGTTCTTCAGATCCGAATCGATAACCAAATTTCCGCCGGTGTGATTCGCAAGAATCGCCAGCAGTTCCATATTGCGATCCGGTCCGATCGCAAAACTCGATACCGAAATTTGGTTCCGTACCAATCGCCGAATAATTCCATCAAGCGCTTCGGTGTGAACGATTCCGGCGCGACTGATACCATCACCGATATAGACGACGTTGCGGTTTCGAACGACCGCGGACTCGAACTGATCAGGTGCTTCCTTAAGCATCAGCTTCATGTCGGTCGAACCCAATGGTGCGCGAGCACGCAAACGTTCGATTGCCAACTTAGCACTTTGGCTGTCAGGGCGAACAAACTTGTCCGTCAACGGAACCGGATCCAAATCGACGGCCATGATCGTCACGCGATCATCAGCGTTCAAGCTGTCCAGCAACTTTTCTAGCGCAACGATCGAGTCTTCTCGGAACACGCCCGTCTGGCTGGCTGACGTGTCAACGTAAATCACCAGATCGGTGGCTCGTTGGAGCTGATTCTCGAATTCAGATTGAACACTCAGAGCAAAATTTGTCCCGCTGGCACTATCGAAAGTGACCATTCGGGTCTCACCAGAATCTTCTTTCGTAACTGGCTGCCCCGTTGCGTTTGCGGCAGAGAATATCATCCCGCTCAGCAACGCACCGAATAGCAGAACACGAACGTTAGTAACAGCAACTCCACGCGAGCAGCATGTGGACATATCCGACTCCAACACCTGATTTAATGACAAAGAGAGACCGCAACTAAACCGCGATGCTCTCCCGCCTTGCCTGATTTGATAATATGCCCGTAGTGGTTACTTGGGGCCAAGAAAATCGTCAACACTAGTCTATTTTGCTGGCATTATCCCTGCCAGCGCTAACGTCACCGCAAATATCCGATTTTACTTAATCTGCCATGGTAAGCAGCGATCCGGTCTATTCGGGCTCACAAATGAGATTTGGGCCCGGATTCATGAGATTCTTATCGGGTTGAATCAGACGATTGAGACGCAAATTAGCGAATTCGCAGCGAGACCCACGAGGATCGGGCGTGAAGAGGCCGCTGACGGAGAAATTGTTGAAGCTGACGGTTGTGCGAGTAAGTTCGCCATCAGCCGGATAACAGGCAGAATTTTCCTTCGGTCGAGGCCCGTTTAGCAGACACCTACGGCGCTTCAGCAAGAGCCGATTCGCCAATTCGTACCGCGGTCGGCTTGCCCTGAAAGTCGCCTAGACTGAACGAGCCATTAATTTGACCGGTTCATGCTGTCTTGGCGAGACGCGACCCGAGACTCGGTCGCCGCGAACTCGATCGACCTGAAAGCTTGCCCCAACCACGCCGTGGTTCTTTTGAAGGCGGAGAAAATTGACTCTAAGCTTTTGTTCCAATCGTCGGCTAAAGAAACAATCTTCTCGTTTTCCAAGCGCACATTAGACGCCGCGTCATCGTCCGCCACGCTTCTCGAGGGAAGCTGCTGTGCTGCTCGAGTCAACTCTACGCCCCAACGTTCGCAGTCGCGGTAGTAACTCCAGTAAGCGGATTCGGCGGACTCAAGAGCGAAATCAGCAAGTCCGATTTCCCTTGGCAAATCCGGCTTGCCCGCGTCGACTGCCGGTTGGGCGGGGGACCAGATCCCGGTTAACCGTTCGAGATTGCCCCGGCTAGTTTCTGCAAGAAGATTCAATTTTCCAACAACCCAGTCTCGGTGCATTGCCTGATGTTGTTGAAACTGAACGATGGCCGAATTCGCTTGCTCAACCAACAAGCGCTGTGCTGCCTTGGCAGCCCGGTAAGTTTCCGGTGCAGTGAGCCGAAACCACTGGTGAACAATTTCTAGTTTGGAGCTTTGATCGCGGCAAACATGATTCGACTCCAGCTGGATTCCTTCCGGAAATAGCAGCGCACCGAGATCAGCTTCGGCCGAGAAAGCATCGGATACCAGCGAACGCGAACCAACCGCAGCGCAAGGGTGCGCGGATACGAAGAAGAAAAACCCTAGCAACCCTGCCAACAGCCATGGAGTAACCGCGCGACTCAATAATATCATGAAAAAACCCTGAAGGTCATTTGCAGATGAGAACCCGGTGGAAGGCAATCAGAAGTTTATTTCATCGGGAAAGGTAAACGATTCCTTTCCCATAATCCTTATCGCTCAGGCAAACCCGGTAGGCAAACGAGTAACCATTCGCATTGCGCCAGTTTTTCGGCGTGGGTAAAATCATGTTCAGTTTCTCGGGGAGTACGCACTTCGGTTGAACAAAACCCAAAAATGCCCGTAAAATCGAAGTTAAAACCGGAGCGTTTTTCAGCTTGGCGGTTTTGAACGACAACACAACGGTCCAACATGCACGCTGGAAAGTTTGTTCGCATGAGTTTCAACCAGTTTCGAGAGCGTGGCGTCATGAGTAACCATTTTTCCGTTTTGACGTGTTTGCTTTGCGCAATGCTGGGATCGCTGGCGACAATTTTTTTGACTCGACAACCGACCGAACTTAGCGCTCAGCTTGTCGCACCCGCTGCTCAAACTCAGCCGCGGGACCAAGCAAGATTTCGGCCGATCGTTCGTGCTGACTTGCCGCCGCGCAGGTTCTCCAGCGACGAACAAGTCAGCATTTCAGTTTACGAAAACGTCAACCGAAGCGTCGTCAACATCAACACCCGAGTCATTCGCAACGACATGTGGTTGCTTGGCGGCCGCACTGAATCCGAAGGCTCGGGTTCTGGTTGGGTGCTGGATGCGGAAGGTCATATCGTCACCAATCATCATGTGATCGCCGGCAGTGATGTTGTGACAGTCACTCTGTTCGAAGGTGACCCACTTCCGGCTCGAGTCGTCGGCAGCGATCCTCAGAACGACATCGCGGTTTTAAAAATTGAAGCCCCCGCCGACTTGCTGGTCCCCGTTTCCATGGGTGACTCGCGGACTTTGAAAGTCGGCCAGCGAATCTATGCGATCGGGAACCCGTTTGGTCTTGAACGGACGATGACCCTCGGGATCGTCTCTAGCCTCGGCCGCACCCTAAGATCAAAGACAGGTCGCCTGATGAAAGGCATCATCCAAGTGGACGCCGCGTTGAATCAAGGAAACTCAGGCGGCCCATTGCTTGACAGCGACGGAGCCGTGGTGGGCATGAATACCGCGATCGCAAGTGTATCGGGCGGCAACACTGGTGTCGGTTTCGCAGTTCCAGTTAATACGATTCGCCGCGTCGTGCCGCAACTTCTTCAGTTTGGCGAAGTTCGCCGCGGTTCGCTTGGAATCGATCTTTTCTGGAACGCAGAGAATGGACTGGGGATCGCTCGTGTCGATTCGGGCGGCCCTGCAGCTCAAGCTGGTTTGCGCGGGTTGTCAATCGAGCGTAAAGTGGTTCGAGTCGGAGGCCGGCTGTATGAGACCCGCGGAATTGATCGAAGCTCCGCCGATCGAATCCTAGCGATCGAGGGACAAAAGATTTCAAACACCGATGATCTGCAAGACGTGCTGGATCAATTCAAACCCGGAACCCGAGTCAACGTCACGATCCTGCGAGAAAGTCAAACGTTGAACGTGCCCATTACGCTAGGGCGTGACCGCTGACAGCCTTATCATGCGGACTCCAAAACTAACACAAGATCAAGAAAGTGGCTCATGCCCAACTTCGCTGTCATCATTGCCGCCGCTGGTCAGAGTCGTCGCTTTGGTAGCTCAGATGAAAAAAAGACGATCATCTCGCTGCAGGGAAAACCGGTGTGGTTGCACTCGGCTGAAAAGTTCGCTGCAAGGCCCGACGTGAGGCAAACGATCGTTGTTGTCAGCCCAGAAGATGAAGCCGAATTCTGCCAAACAAACGAACAGCTGATCAACAAACTTGGGGCTACCGTCGTTGCCGGCGGTGCCGAGCGAATGGATTCTGTTTCCAACGGACTAGACGCGGTTAACAACGATATTGACTTCGTGGCGATTCACGATGGAGCAAGACCCTGCGTGTCGATCGAGTTGATCGAGAGCCTGTTCGACGCGGCCAAACGTTGCGAGTGCGTGATTCCAGCGATACCGGTTAGCAGTACGGTCAAACGTTCAACCGACGGCGGAAAAACCGTGGCTCAAACCGTTGACCGCAGTCAGTTGTACTTGGCTCAGACGCCACAAGTGTTTTCGCGAGTCTCATTGGTCGACGTGTTCGAAAAGTATTATCAAATGGAACCTGATCTCACGACGACCGATGAAGCCCAACTGGCCGAACACTTTGGAGTGGAGGTTAGGCTAATGGCTGGCTGCAAAATGAACATCAAATTAACGACGCGGTCTGATCTGCAGGTCGCTGAGACCTTCCTGCAAAATAACCCCAGCGTTCGCTTTGACGCTCCGATTGATCCATCGAGCCGAATCGTTTAGCAAAATGTGACCACCCAAAGAAAAAGCCTCTCGCACGAATTCGCACGAGAGGCTTTTGATTTGTCAAACGCTCGGGCGTCGCATTTCATTAGTTGACAGGAATCTGCCCCGGCTCTGCCACCGAAGCGGCTCCTTGAATTGCTTGGCCCATGATCTGTGGAGCTTGCTGAAGCCCACCGAAATCACTACCGCTTTACATTCCACCACAGGCACCCGTTGCACAACCTTGAACGACACTGTGCATACCAGCGGTTCCGTAATCGTATCCGACTGGCTGGCTAAAGTAGCTTCCATCGCCACTGCATCCGCAAGTGTCACAACCGCCAGCGAACTCAACAGGAGCAGCACCGCACGGGCACGAATCGCATGAGCCGCCTCCGCCGTGTCGCCCTTTCAGTCCGCAACCGCCGCATCCGCGACCATGTCGTCCACCGCCGAATTTTCCGGCCAAGCATCCGCCACCGCCGCATCCGCCACCGCCGCAGCCACCACCACAGCCACCGGCCGGGTAGCCGAAGCAGCCCTGATCACATCCGCAGCTACCGCCGCCATAACCAAAACCGCCGCCAAAACCACCACCGCCACAATGGCCGCCGCCAAAACCGCCGCCGCCACAAAGGCCGCCGCCGCATTTTGCTTTCAAACGGCTGAAGAGTCCGCCGCCACTATGGTCAGTGCAACTTTCGGTGCAATAGTTTGACCACAGAGCCGCCGCATCGCCTTGGCTAATATCACGTCCGCAGTTATTGCTTCCACCACCGCAACCGCCGTAGCCGCCCATCGCAACCGGTGCATATCCGTAGTCGCCGCCGCAACCGCATCCTTGAGCATTAACTTCGGTACAGCAAGCCATCACAGCGATCGCTAAAATCAAATTGAATTTCGTCAGCATTAGTCTCTCCACAGAATCCGTTGTTATCTTTACTCCACAGCCAATGTGAAGCTTTTTCGGTAGAATGAACCGTTGCGAATGATCCACTCGCGACGCCCACAGTTCGCTCGTCATGATGGCCCACCATGATGAACCTTGGGAACCCGAACTGACCGCACCGTGGAGATCGTCGTCTGAACATCGGCTCAATACGGTTTTGCCGACTCATGCCGGAGATTCTGCCACGCGACCGCTCAATATGCCGGACACGAAAACCCGTCGCGTCAATCGTAATGCTCCCGTGATGCGTCTCGAGCCTGTTGTTTCTGCCATGCTGATCAAGTTGACTTCCCGCAACACATACGACGCTAAGGGTAAACGCACCCCCCAACGGATGGGGGACTTTAACGGATCGAGTGAGTATTTCTGTTTGCAAAAAGTTGTCGTGATCCGGCGACTCTGATGCCGATTACTCCAACAGCGGCTTTGACTTGGTACGCATTTCTACCAAGCTTCGAAGACAACCGGGAATTCGCCTTTCTCCCCTGCGAGACCACCCATGCCCGCGATCACACCCAACCTGCTTTTGATTGATGCCGACGTGGCGGCCGATAAACGTGCATCCACAATCATGGCCGACTTCTCCAGCCAGCTGATGCTCGCACGAGATTGCCAAACGGCACTCAAGATTCTGTCTGAACACTTGATCGACCTGATCATTCTCGATCGAAACGCGATCGCTCGCAATCAACGGCTCGATTGCTTGGTTGCACGATTTCATCAGCTCAAGGGACGGCACGACGTGCCAGTCCTGATCACGTGCGGGTCTCACCGCTCTGGGGTGACACTAAAAAGGCATCCTTGGGGAGTCGCCTACCACGTCCCCCGCGCGATTGACCCGAACGCGATGTTGGGATTAATCCATGGGTCTCTGGCGTTGCAAGTTCGCTACGACGCTGCCGCGGATCGGATGCCTCCGACGCCTACGCGAAACTCCGTTCAGACGCCGATTCCCCAACCTCGCGGACTGCCTCTTCCGGAAGTCATCATGCCGCCGCACGCGTCCAGCGACCGGTGACCCAAACGCAGCTTTCTCGGTGAAGCCCAGTTCGCGAGGATGAGCATGACTGACCGGATGCACACCGAGTCCCCAATCATGTGCGTCCTGTCTGAAACTGAGTTAACACTCTCGAACTTTCATTCGCGTCAATTTGCGTTCATTCGCGGTTCAAAATTCAACCACTAGAGAAAAGGGAACTGTGGCGAAGTGCACTACAGAACCTTCCAGAGCGCCGAGCTTTTCCACCAAGCTTCTGCCGCCATGAACGAACAGGACTTGTGCGGTATACTTAAGCACGTGCATTCTTCAAACCACAGGAGCCTGTCATGCGAAACCCAATCATGATCACGCCGTTACTCTCGGCCAACCAAAATCGACGATTCAATCTGCCGCTCGTCGTTGCAATCCTGTTGGCGATTGGCTGTTCGCC
>CALFUT010000050.1 GCA_937929805.1 uncultured Pirellulaceae bacterium | reverse complement strand
AATCTTAAGTGTTTCATTATTCTGCTGGAGCGGGGCTCGCGCGTAAAACTGAATTTCGTCAAGCTTGTACGCCGCAACCATTTCGGCAACTAGGTCTGGTAAACGTTTCGAGGCGTTAGGGTCGATCTCGGGCACTTCGTAATCCTGCCGGTCGATGGACTGATCCGTTTCGCCAAGTGCTTCCACGTTGGTTTCGAGCAATTCGTCAGGCTGCGAATGCAATCGAATTTTTACCTCTTGGTCTTTTTTCACGAACTTGATCTGGTCTTCGCCGAGAAAAATAATCGCATGCCACTGGCTGAGGTCGGCCACTTCGCAAAATCGCTGGCCGCGAATGGCCGCCACGTTTTCGTTGTTTCCATGCAACAACGGAAGCGTGTCAACTTTTTGCACACCGTCCGCTTGCTGGCCCGGGTGTCGATAGGGAGTCGGCATTACCGTGCCAGCGATCGAGCTAGTGATTGCAAGCCTTTTTGCGCGGGCCTCGTGTTGCTGATGAAGGCGAGTTAGTTGACGAAGCTCGGAATTGATGGTGGCCAGTTGTTCGAGCATCTGCGGAGAAGTCGAAGCACCGCCTGAGATCGCGGCCAAACGCTCGCTCTCTTTTTCAGCAATCTTCCCAGCAGATTCGTTCAGCGTCAGTTTCAAATCGATGTTTTCTAGATTGGCCAACACCTGCCCCGGCTCGACTTGCTCGCCCGGTTCCACTTCGCACGATTCTAGCTGGCCGCTTTCCTCGACATACACGGTTTCCATCGCTTGCGGCAGCACGACCAACTGGCATCGCAGATGATGAGGCAACGGGACCGCAAGGATCAGCGTGGTCAGGCCGATGATCGCGGCCAAGACTGTAAAGAAACGTAGTTTTTTCACTTGATGCATCCGTCCGGGGACTGACATGTATTTGTATAGCTTATAGCCCGGCATTCCAATCATGCCGATCAACGAAAACAGGGCGATGCCGACACCCACCGACTCCAAACCGTATGGCTCAAGCCAAGTGGTCAGGAAATAGATGATGGAGAACATGATCAGCCAGCGGTAGCAGAACGCAGCGACGGTGAACAACGCGAACGCCCAAGGTCGATTGGTCGGCATCAGCTGATCGTCCGGGATTTCCAAGCCTAGCCAGTGTCGTCCGAGCAGTGTGGTTAATGCTTTGGTTGATTTTTGGTTGAGGTTTGGGATCTCTAGCAGGTCACTCAGAATGTAGTAGCCGTCAAAACGCAGCAACGGGTTTCCGTTGAACAGAATCGTACTGATCGAGCTGACCAACATCACTCGAATGGCAAGTTCTTGAACCAGCCCCGGCTGAGCGAACCACCAAACAAACGTGGCGATCGTCGCAAGAATGACTTCGACATACATCCCGGCGGCTCCAATGGCAGCGCGATGCCACTTGTTATTCAGCCGCCAGCTGTCGGATACGTTGCAGTACAGACACGGCGTTAACACCAACAGCATAAACCCAATCTCGTGGCACTCGCCCCCCAATCGTTTGCAGGACAGACCGTGTCCGAATTCGTGCATGATCTTGGTGACGGCCAAGACGATCACCATCAGGTACCACTGATTTGGGTCAAACAATTGCTCGAAGCCCGGCAGCCGCGATTGAAACGTGGTCCAATTCATCAGCACAGAAAGCAGCGCGATCGATGCCATGATGGTCGTGCAGATCGCAGCGGCGGGGGTGAAAATCCACCACGTGTACTTGATTAGCCAGTTGAGGAGTCCTTCTGGGTCGACGCCTTTCCAGCGGATGGCCAGAATGTTGGAGAACGTGCCGAACAGCTCCATGCGGCGATTCTTCTGGCCTCTTTTGAGTAGCTCGACACCCTGCCCCGGCACGTTGGCGGTGACCAAGCTGTCTTGGTGGAAGCGAGTCAACAATTGCTGAAGGTCATTACGAGTGATTCGCTTCGGGGCGTACTCGGCATGGTAGGCATCCTGCAACGAGTCAATTGTCTGGTGTCCGTCGAGCAGTTTCAGCAGAAAGAATACGGGAGGCGGAAGCTGGAAATACTTTTGACCGAGCGGTTCCTTGATCACCCAATACTCGACGCCTTGGTACGTCTGCCGATCGAAGGTCAGATCCCGGCGCATCTTCATCTGAACCAGCGGGCCAGCCGGAGGCGCAGTATTTACCGGTTGAGGGCCGGGTTGGGCAGGATATTTGATGAGCGACAAAGTGGAGTTTTCGGTGTTCGGTGTTCGGTGTTCGGGAGGGCGAGGCTCCGTCCGAGCCGCGCGGATGGTTAAACGTATCTCTCGTTTGGGGCGGACGGAGCCTTCCCCTCCCGAATAAGTTGGTGCGCGGAGCGTTGAGTCAACGCTAAAAGAGAACTTTCGTCCGGACCCAATCGTAGACCTGATAGAAACACCAGTACCACAGCTTCACTTCGCCACATGCAACACGTGCCGTCACGCCCGCACCAGGGCGCAGTTCGTTTAGTTGTTCCGGGTTCGCCTTCGCCGTTGCTCGAAATTCGGGAATTCCCTCATCGGACGCTTCGGCTCGACTGGCCAGATCGGTCAGTTGCGCGTTGAGCCGCAAGTTCGGGTTGGTTTCGATGATGAAACTAACATCCAATGGTTCGTCTTCTGACTCGATGATGGCCCGATTGATGTAGCCAATCTTGTTCTGGGGCACTTTCAGTTCTAGCTGCCAGTCGCCGTCTAGTTTGTCCACCGCCAGCAAGGCTTGGTTGGCTGTGACGGGTAAACCGGGCAACCGTCGTTTGGCATCCCAAGTGACAACCGTACCATCGATCGGAGCGTAAATGTTCAAACGCTTTTTCTTCATCTCAATCAATTCTTGCTGAGCGATCAAGTTGGCTTTGCGTTTTTCATACAGTTGCAGCGTGCTGGTGACTTCCTGCATCTCAGCCGGGTCGTTGAACCCCTTCGCCAGTTGGTATTCGCTTGATCGAATTTGTTGATCGAGCGTAATCAAACGTCCCTCGATGTCCTTGATTTGCAGTTCTAGGTCCGGGCTGCGAAGTTCCAGTAGCAAATCGCCTTCGTTGACGTTGGCTCGGTTGCCCACGTGAACTTTTTCGACGATGCCTTCGGTCTGAGCAAAAATTGTGCGGCGGTCGGTTGGCTGCATGACGCCGTCGATCTTCATCTCCAGATTCATCGGCCAGAACAGCATCGCGGCGGTCAACAATGCCAGCGCGACAAGTCCGGTCATCGTTTTGGCGAAGTGGTCTTGGAACAGAACTTTCTGAAGCCAGCCTAACCGTTTCCAGATAGGTAGCAGAAAGATCTCGCCATGTTTGCGAGCATTCTCCAGCGCCAGTTGAGATTGACCAACGATCAGTTTCGTGTCTTCCTCAATCGCGTTTTCGGTGACGTCTTGGTCGAAGTACTCGATGATCAATGCACCCAGCTTTTTTGGTTTCTTCTTCCGACGGCTTTTCATTTCCAGATCGGGAGTTTCAGGCGGCTTGGCAAATAGCGGCAACACAGCCAGCGTGCGGCTGTGAGCTTCATCCAGATAGTCGTTGATCTTGCGGGCGACTTCTGGCGCAATGCCTTCGGTGTCACCAAGAATCCAAAACGGTGCGTCGGCGCTGACGCTGGCGGTTGCGATCTTGCCAAGCTTTTTGACCACGTTGGCGCGGTTGTCAAACTTGTCTTGGCTGCTGATGGCGATGACCTTGCAGCGAGAGCCATTCCATTTAGCCACACTGACGCGATCGCACTTGAGTAGGCGCCGTGCTTCATTGGCAATCGAGTAAGCGGTTTCCTTGAAATCGATCGAACGATGCGACTCATTGATAAAGTCTAGGCGTTCGGACCATGAATCGGCATGCTGACTCAGACGAGCCAAATCCTGCTGCTCGTGCCAGCGTTGAAACAGTTGCGAAACTTGGCTAAGGAAACGCAGGTAGCCATCTTTCGCCTGTTCGCTGACGTTTCCACGCTGGAGTAACTCCATCGCACCGTGGCATTGTTTGTTTCGATCATGGATCGGCGCGAGTAGCAACAGGAATGGAGGCTCCGCCTCGGCCGGAGTTTCGGCGAAGGAGCTACCGTCGATGCTTTGAGGCTGTTCCGTTTGGATGACTTTCATCAACGCGCGCGAGTGTTGATCGTTGTCGGCAGATACGACGCTGCTGGCTAACGAGCTGGGTGATTCGCCAGCTTTATGTGTAATCACTGGTCCTTGGTTGCCGTTGACTTGCCACAACGCGGCTCCGAACCCGCCGGTGATGCTGACGATCTTTTCCAGCACGGTGTTGCTGAACTTGTCGAAGTTCGCCTCGCTGCTTGCAAGGTCACTCAGCTGCCGCACGGTCTGGCGGACTTCATCGCGGATTTCGTCCTGCGATCTTCCGCGTTGAGTTGTTTCACCAGTTGGCATGAGTGTTCCGGGTTAAAAAAGGCATTGCGGGGCAGCTGGCTGATCCGTCACAAGTGACAAATTTTGGGCGAACGTTCCCGGTATCATGCCTAATGGTGGATCACTGCATTATAGAAGTGATCTGCCAGACAGGAACCTTCGAATTAGTCGAAGTTGTCGAGGATTGGGTCGAGGCCCATTTCTCGCTGAGATTTGGCCAGCATTTTTTCGTTGTACATCAAGATTCGACGCGAACGATAATGCTGCTTCTCAACCTTTTGCTGGGCTTTTTCGAACAGACGAATCCAGTGGCTGGCTGTGCGGTTTTTGCCGGTTGCACGCATGCGATCCGCCTTCTGCTTGCCAAACGCCGAATCAAGAAGCTTGTCCTCCGCCGAGATATAAAGCTGGACGGTTCCCGGATCACCCTGTCTGGCACACCTGCCGAACAGCTGGTGGTCGATTCGAGCCGATTCATGCATCTCCGTTCCGATCACATGCATGCCCCCGAGTTCTCGGATCGCGTCGTCAATTTTGATGTCCGTTCCACGACCCGCCATGTTGGTGGCGACGGTGATTTTGCCGTACTGGCCAGCCGCCGCAACGATGTCCGCTTCGCGCTCGACCTGCCGAGCGTTTAAGACTTCGTGTTCGATGCCATCCCGAGTCAACAATGCCGACAGCTGTTCCGATTTGCCGATGGAGCGAGTGCCGATCAAAATCGGTCGACCGATCTCGTGTTGCTCTTTCACGTCTGCAACGATCTGCTCGAATTTTTCCGCTTCACTGAAGTAGTATTTGGTCGGATGGATGACGCGGATCCGCTTTTTGTTCGTTGGGATGACGGTCACGCCCATGTGATAGATTTTTTTGAACTCGCTGGCGGATGTAAACGCGGTTCCAGTCATGCCGGCGATGTGAGGAAACCGGCTGACAAACGATTGCACCGTGATTTTGGCTTGAGTGTTCGTGTCCATCGTGATTTCGACCGATTCTTTCGCTTCGATCGCTTGGTGGATGCCTCGACTCCAGCGGCGTCCTTCGCTGATGCGTCCCGTTGCTTCGTCGACGATTACAATCTCGCCGTCACGCACCACGTAGTCTCGATCAATTTTGTAATCGCGAAAGACTTGGATGGCTCGCTCCATGAAGTCATACATCTCCAGCAAGCCAACGCCGGCCAAGATGGGCGGCTTGGCGATTTCTCGAACGAGTGCCGTGCCGTCGGGGGTCAAGTCGACTTTGCGACGTTCTCGGTCGTACCAGTAGTGATGCTCTTCCTCAAAACGTTCTGCTGCTTGAGCGGACCAAGTGTAGATTGCTTTTTGTTGGTCTTGAGTCTGTCCATCTTCGGGGGCGGAAATAATCAAAGGGGTTCTGGCGTCGTCGATCAGAATGCTGTCCGCTTCGTCAATCAGCAGAAACTGGGGTTCGCGATGGACGGGTTTGGCTGTTGGAGCATCAGCAACTTCTCCGGCACGACCACCATACCAGAGTTCACGCTGCTTCTGTTCTCGTTGGCCCGAGTGATCACGCAGGAAGTCGAAGCCGAACTCTTTCATGGTTCCGTAGGTCACGCTGCAACCATAAGCTGCACGACGTTGTTCGCGTGACATGTCCGATTGAATGACTCCAACCGTCAGGCCCAATGACTGGTACAGCGGTTGGAGTGACTCGGCGTCTCGCTTGGCTAGGTAGTCGTTGCTGGTCGCCAGCAAGGCTCCACGTCCAGCGAGGGCGTGGACAAACATTGGCAAAGTGGCGGTTAGAGTTTTTCCTTCGCCCGTCTGCATTTCAGCCACGTGTCCGTGGCACATGGCCTCGCCACCCTTCAGCTGCACATCGTAGTGCTGCATGCCAAGCTGGCGTTGGGCGGCAACTTGGACCAGCGCGAAGCCGCGGACGATTAACGGCAGGACGCTTTCGTTCTGGCGAGATTCGAAACCCAGATCTAATGCGATATCCGATAGCTCCGCATCGGTCATCTTCTGATAGGCCGCGGCCAGTTTCTTGATTTGAGAAACCGACGAACCGAATTGGACTTTGGCAAAGTTCACGGACAGACCAAACGGGTTTGGGGCGATTTCAGGAAATGATGGCCACGTGTGTTAACAATGATCGTACAAAAAAACCTGCCCCCAAGCGACGGAGGCGGGTTTGTTTGTTGAAAACTGTTGGTTCGCTTGTGATGGGCATCGAGCGTCGCCACTGCACAAGGACGACTTTCTTCCGCGTCCAGCACGAGCCAAGCCCTCAAGTCCAAGTAGAGCTTCTGAAGATGGCTCAGCAGTAACAATCGCGTAGGTCGAGGTCAGCGAGCCATCGGCTATTTAGTTATCGACGGTGAACGATCGTTATTTCACATCGGTTGTAAAGAAGGCTTCCCCAAAGTCCCCCCAGGCAATGGCCTCAAGAAAAAACGGAGAAAATTGAGGTTTTTAATAGGCTGGGAGCTCGCTTGCGTCCTTTTCGATACTTCGGCCGTTGCGCAGCTTTTTTGTGCGGCGAGCCGTTTGGACGGTCGTTGCGGGCTGATTGTCAGATCCGAACGTTTCCGCCGGCTTTTTGTGGTTTGGTCCTGTGCTCGGGTTAGCCGAAACAACGGCGGAACGTGTTTTCCCGGCCGAATTCTCCCTCATTCATGCTTTTGAACCTTGGTTTTGGGGTTTTCTACACGTGGCTCCAGCCTAGTTTCTATATTGAGCCTATTCGCTCATGTCGCTACGCTTCCCCGGCATTTTTGGATTTTGATATGCCGGGATTTGATTTCAAACGAAGCAGTAAGCGTTGCTCGGTCACGGACCGAGCCTTCGCGCCGGGAGAGAAATACATTTCCGCTTTGATCGAAGTTGACGATGACCTTGAGCGACGGGACTTCAGCATGGCTGAATGGACCGAGCCGCCGGAAGACTGTGTCGGATGGTGGACGACTCAAGTCCCCGAGGCAACCGAAGGACGCGTCTTCTGGGCTCCGGACGAAGTACTGCTGAGCTATCTACAACATCTGCGGGAATCTCCGGACCACGAAGATGTCGCGTATGTGATGACGTTGCTGCTGGTTCGTAAAAAATTGTTCTCGTTGGAAGAGTTTGTTGACTCGCCATCAGGGCAACAAATGGTGGTGCTCAATCGCCGTGCTAAAGAGACGCTTGAGGTTCCAGTGGTTGACTTGCCGCCCAACCGAATGACGCAAATCCAGAACGAGCTGGAAGAGAAACTGTTCACCGATCAGCCGCTTGATTTAGATGCTCCCGAGGGGACCGACGAACTTAATGGATAGTCAGAACCAGAGCGAGAGTCAGCGAGAGCTTCCGGCCAAAGCGTTGGCTGCGAACGAGATCAGACCGGACGGTCTGCGCCATGCGGCGTCGATTTTGTTACTGGCACTTATTCTGACCACTCAGACTGGTTGCCAGTTATTTGGTGGGTTTGGCAGGCGGATCCCAGTGGCTCCCGTCGTCTTTCGGAACACTCCCACCAAAGATCAGTTGATTCAAACGCTCAACGCTCAGTCGTCGGCTGTGCGACAGCTCTCCACCAAGGTGAAGGTGGCAATGGATGGAATGCCCAAGCTGCGTGGGACTTTGCAGATGGAACGCCCCGGGCGAATGCGGTTGAAGGCCGGCTTGCTGGGTGTGTCGGAGATGGGAGTTGACGTGGGCAGCAATGATCAGCTTTTCTGGGTTTGGGTGCGGGCGTCGATTCCTGGCGAGCGACCTGCGATCTACTACGCCAAACATGATCAATGGCAGAACAGCCCGATCCAACGCAGCCTGCCACTTGATCCGGCGTGGCTGATTGATGGGACGGGGTTGGCGGAGTTCAAGCCGACCGAGCAGCATGAGGGACCGTTTTCGGATGGCGACGGGCGTTTGAAATTGATCACGTTTCGACAAACCGGATCGGGCCGCCAGACTCGCGTGACACTGATCGACCCGAGGTCTGCACAAATCGAACAGCAGGCTGTGTACGACGCCAATAACCGATTATTGGCCTACACAAATTCGACCGACTACCGCGTCCATCAGGAAACCGGAGTGAATCTGCCGCACCGCATTGAGATGCACGTTTATCAAAATGGTGGCCAAGAGGTGAAAATGGTCGTCGAGGCGGCGGACTACGCGATCAACGCACTCTATGGAGACCCCCAAAAGATGTGGGGAATGCCAACCCCGGGAGATGTCCCGGCGATAAATCTGGCGGAAGTTCCGGTCCAATGAGTGATCGCGCGTCGCGTGTGCTTTGTTGAAGGGGCCCGTCCTTGGTTCAGCAAATTTTAAGCCATCGATTAGGGCTTGGAACTCATTCCGGCCCGTAAATATTGAGTCGAAAAGACAAGGCGCCCCCAATGTTTGTGCGAGACAAAGCGATCGTTTGAGCAGACTTCGGTTCAGCATTTGAGTGAAAATGCCGAGATTAGCTGTACCGACGTAGCTTTTGATTGGCTTACGCGAGCGGTTGTTGCCTTGACACTCAGTTTTCCGATTTTTACGATTGTTGCGATTGAGAAAATCGTTTGAATTGCGAAGCTGGGAACACTTTCGAATCGGTGATCCTTTCGCCTACGTTAGTGTCCTATGCTTTCGACGGTTCAGGTTGCGTGAGTGATTGAGTTCGCGCTCACCGTTTGAATCAAGGTTTTGACTCAAGTTGTCACTTATAAATCGACCTCAAGTTCCGGTGGTTTGTCGCCATCGTCAGGAGAAACCAAAATGACTCATGTTGTTGCCGAGCCATGTGATGGCTGCCGCTATACCGATTGCGTCGTGGTCTGCCCCGTGGAGTGTTTCTACGAAGGCGAGACGATGTTGTACATCCATCCTGACGAGTGCATCGATTGCGAAGCCTGCGTTCCCGAGTGCCCGGTTGAGGCGATTTTCCACGAGGACGATGTGCCAGAGGAATGGCAGAGCTTCGTTCAGCTGAACGCTGACAAGTCCGAAGAGTGCGAGAACATCACCGAGCGTAAAGAGCCGCTGAAAAAAGACGGCGAGTGAGTTCACAGATGTTTTGAAACGCTAAGATGAAAACAACGAAAAAGCCGGCTCATGCGAGTCGGCTTTTTTCGTAGAGTTTGCATTCGTTATCGACTTTGGGCAAAGGAGAAAGTGGCTAACGGAACACTTAGGACGCTTGAGCGATCGTCGCCGCCCAAGCGATCACGGCGGCTAGAATCAAAAACATGACCACGATTAATGTTGGGATGATCCATTTGTGCTTTCGAGTTGTTTTGGCCAAGTTGCGAACTGACTTCGAACGCACAATCGAAGATCGCGAGCCACCAATGTCCGAAGCGCTCGCTGGGCTTTCGTGATGGATGTTGCTCGATGAGGCACGGGCCTTTTTGCTGGACGAAGTGGCATTGGTGTTAATCGCAAACACCGAAGAATTTTCGTTTAAGTCGTTCGGTCGGTTGCTACCGGGATCCTCAACTGAACGCGAAATTACGGTCGCTGCATCTGCTTCTGGGTGTTTTGATATGAACGTGCCTTGGCTGGCCGTTTTGTCCAGCCCAATGAAATGTTGCTCCCCAGTTTCAAGAAACGCTTGCAGTTCTCGAACCAATTCGTTGCACGATTGATAGCGGGCCTCGGGTAGTTTGGCCATCATTGAGAAACAGATATCGGAAAGCGCTTGCGGGCAATCTGGTCGACTCTCGCGAACGCAATCGGGACGCTTCGTTTGATGCATCGCAATCCGCTGCGCCAAGCTTCCTTTAGGGAACGGCGGATGGCCTGTCAGCAAGTAATAAAACGTGCAGCCCAACGAGTAGATGTCGGCCCGATGGTCGACTTCGTGGCTGTTGATGGCTTGTTCGGGCGACAGGTAGTCGGCCGTGCCCATGACTCTTTCGTTGTACATCACGGTCAGCGAATGGTCGTCTTCGCCCAAGTTGAACAAAGCCAAGCCAAGGTCGAGAATTTTGACAGAACCGTCCGACATCTGCAGCAAGTTGGCGGGCTTAATGTCACGGTGAACCAAATTTCGGTCGTGAGCATGTTGCAGGCCCGAGCACGACTGGATAATCGTTTGGACGGCTTCTTTGATTGGCAGTGGCCCACGCTCTTTTGTCAGCTGATAGAGGTCGGTGCCCTGTACCCGTTCCATCACCATGTAGTGCGTGTCGCCTTCGTTGCAAATGTCGTAGACTCGGACAACATTCGGATGATTCAAGCTGGCCGCGGCTTTGCCTTCGCGATAGAACCGGTCTAGATAGCTCTGGTCGGCGGCTTTTTTTCGCGGTAGAACTTTAATCGCACGCCGATTGCCGGAAATTTTGTGCTCGGCAAGATAGACGGTGCTCATGCCGCCCGATCCAAGCATTCCAAGTAGCTTGTACTTGCCAAGAAAGAAGCCTTTGTATTTGCCCAGCAGTAATTTTTCGCAGTGCCACTGAGTGATCAGGCCGGAGTCAACCAGATGGTTGGTTAGCCGATCGAGTGCGATGGTTTCGCCAGCCGCCTGTCGAGATAGCTCAGCCAGAGTATCCTTTAGGCTTTGGTCGTCCACGATCCCGCTTTTGTCGAGCGATCTTAAGAAGCTCTTGGGGCTGGGGTCGGACATGGTGATTCAGGGAAAGATCGGTCGATGGGATCGAGGGCCGTCGACGGCAATTTTACGAAAGAGGAGTATCTGTTGAACGAGCTTGGACTTTTTGCCAAATTTTGGCAACCCGGTCGAGTAAAAACAAGGCTCGCGGCGGACCTTGATGAAAAGGCGTCTTGTTTATTGTACCAACATTTCCTGTCGCATTTGATTAATCAGTTGGAGCAAGTCGGAGATTGTCGCACGATTGTTTACAGCCCCGCCGATCGGACACCCGAGTTTCAAACGATTGCAGGAACTCGCTGGCAGACAACGCCTCAAGCCGCCGGTGATTTAGGACAACGAATGAAAGCGTTCTTCGATTTCAGTTTGCATCGTGTGAGCGACTCGGAAGATTCAGTTGACTCGACAGTCAGAAAAACGGTCGTCATTGGATCGGACTGTCCTCAGTTGACCGCCGGTAACATTCAGCAGGCGTTCGATCGGCTTGAAGAAGAACCCGTTGTGTTGGGCCCGACCGATGATGGAGGTTACTACTTGATCGGAATGCGCGACGAGTGTTTTGGCTTGTTCGATGATATCGATTGGAGCACCGATCAAGTTCTGACGCAGACTCGTGCAAGGCTCAGATCGTTGGGTGTCGGCTGGACAGAGTTGGATCAAAAGAGTGACATCGATACGTTGAAAGACTTGCTGGCGTACCATGCTGATGCGATCGCAGCCAGCCAGCTAGGGTCAGCCGACTTCAACTTGCAGGGGGCAATCGCGGGCGTGTTGGCGGGCTATCCGAATGCTGGAGGTAAGTCGTGAGCAGAACCGTGATTGTCGGCGGCGGTGTGATCGGTTTGTCGCTTGCTTGGGAGTTGGCATGCCGAAATGAACAGAGTAACGGCGATCAAGAAATTGTTCTGATCGACAATTCGTCGCTGGCTGGCAGAGCGTCTTGGGCAGGTGCAGGGATTTTGCTGCCGACCAACTTGCAGACCGCGATTCATCCGATTGATCAGCTCGAGGGACTAAGCAACCAACTGCATGAAACGTGGTCGCAGCGTTTGAAATCCGAAACCGGCGTCGAAAACGGATTTCGGAAATGCGGCGGCTTGTATCTTGCTCGAACCGTGGGCGAGATTGCGTTGCTGGCCGGTACGTTGGAACACTGGCGACAGCGAGAAATTGATTTTGAAGCAGTTGCTAACGATCAGTTGGGCAAGCGTTTCCCGGCTTTTAAAGATTTGTCGTACGGGAGTGATCGATTGAAGGCGGTTTTCGTTCCTGGCGAGTACCAGTTTCGAAATCCAGATCATCTGAAAGCACTGATCGCCGCGTGTGAAAAGCGCGGCGTGAAGTTTCATGATTGTGCCGAGACAACGGAGCTGGAGGTTCAGCAAAACCGAATTGTTGCGGTCAAATCGAAATCGCAAACATGGGAAACCGACCAAGTTTGTTTGACGGCCGGACCGTGGACGGCCGAGTTGTGTGCCTCGATCGGATTCGAGTTGCCAATGCAGCCAGTGAAGGGGCACATGGTGCTGTACAAGCTGGATCGGCAGGAGTTCCTGCCGGTGGTCAATGAAGGGTCAAGGTACCTCGTCCCGCGCGAAGACGGTCATGTCTTGGCCGGTTCGACGATTCAGGAATCGGATTTTGATGATTCAATTGACCCCAATGAAATCAATGGATTGAAAGCGTGGGCCCGCAGCGTATTACCCGAACTGGATGAGAGTAAGGTTGCGGATTGCTGGACCGGTTTGCGTCCCGGAACCTTCGACGGTTTTCCCTACATGGGGCGAATCCCGGACATGCAGAACTTGTTTGTTTCAACAGGCCATTTCAAAGCTGGTTTGCAGCTGTCTCCGGCATGCGCCGTTGTGATGGCGGATTTGATCGAGGGGAAGCAACCGAAAGTGGACCTGTCCCCGTTTTCTGTTTCGCGTGTTAATGACGCGTTTTACAGTAGGTCGACTCTGAACAAATGAACGACGTCGCCATCGTGACCGAGTTCTTCAATGCGTATCATCTTGGTCGATCTAGGGGGCAAGTGATCTAAGACACATTGTTCTATTTCATTCGTGATGCTTCGCACCGTCTCATCTGATCCGCGAATTAGTAGCCACCCTCCCCCGCGAATGACGCTGATCGTCTGCTCAGATAGTCTTGGCGATTCATTTGTTGGACACGGAAAAACCTGACGACCGAACCCGTCTGAGTGATGGAGCTTGAATGCCGGGAATCGAAGATAGTCTTGAAACCGAGGATCAAGATTGCTTGCGGCTTCTGCGTCTTCGATCACGTTCGCGAATAGCAGCACCGGACGGTAATTGTCTCCAGAAGACGTGATTTGAAATGTTGGGGATTCCCAATCTTCATGTCGCAAAACCGGCAGCGTCTGACGCGTTACAAGCTGACGCGTCACTTGGTTGTTTTGAAAAGAAGACCAAGCGATTAGAACGATGGCGACGATTTTCGTCACAGGATTGAGGGTCCGGCCAACCATCAAACCCGCAAAGATGGCCATCGCTGGAGTTCCAATCACCGTGTAACGGAACAAGGCCAGCGGCGCGATCTCGAAGTAGTGGGCGGCGATGACTCCAGCAATTGGCACGAGTGCCCAGAGAAGAACAAAAACGGTCAATCGATTGTTGTGAAGAACACTTGGCCGCTGAGTTTCATTCTTCGGCAAGAGTTTCCCGATCACCCAGCCACTCAAGAATATCAGCAGCGGCAATGCCAACCAAAAAAGCAAGGGCTCCTTAATGTCAGCAAGAACACGAGCGGGAGACGAAATGTCGGACCAATTTGCCTTGCGTCCAAAAACTTGAAGCAAGCCAAGAACGCCCGGCAAGCAGCCGACCGCCGCCGCCCCCACGCAAAGCGTTAGCGGTTTGAAGAATGCGGTAGTCGGGGCATCATCCTTGATGACCGAACGCGCGGTCAAGTTTTTGCTGATTAAAAGAAAACCAAACGCTTCGGCCACAAACAACCAGACGCTGGTGATATGGCAATAGAATAACGCGATCGAAAGTAGCGTCAGCAGCGACCATTTTGACGAATCGCTCAGGCTAGGTTTCGATTGCCTTGATTCTGATTTTGGCAGCCAGCCGATTAAGCTTGCGAAGATCCCGGCATGCAACAGACCCAGCAACTGCATCAACGCGTAGGGTCTAGCTTCGGTCGCGTAAAAGACAAAACGCCAATCTAACGAGATAATCAAACCGGTCAGGAGCAATCCGGTGAATGATTTTGAGCCTCGCCAAGTCAGCCAACCTGCGAAGCACGCGACCGCCGTTCCGGCAACGACGGAAATGAAGCGTAGTGAAAACCGGCCGTCACCAAAGCACTGAGTGCAGGCCCATGCCATCCAGAAGAATAGCGGATTCTGGTTTCCGTCCGCAGCCCGGCCAGCGACTCTTGCCAGTTCGCCATCGACCGCCCACGCAGTATGTAACTCGTCCAACCACAACGAATCACCTTCCGCAATGGTCCAGCGAATACTCAACGCGGCTGTGGCAATGAGTGCCGTCAATAGAAAGACGTTCCGGTTCGGTGAAACGTCCGTTTGCTCAAATTCCGAATTCCACATTCCGAATTCCGAATTTGAACTGTCTGATGTATTCCTGCATCTGATTCGGTGAGAATCGCCTTTGCACTAAGCCGCTTCCTGCTGTCGTACCGAATTTTGAGCCAGCACAAATCGCTCCAGTCCCAAATTCTGAAGGCGTCGTTGCAACGAATCTAGGCCGTTGACTTCGGTGTCGGCTCCAATCAGAAGTGCCGAATCGATTAGGAGTTCTGGGCGGCTGAGTTCCGCCAGCAGCTGACTACTTGGTCCGAAGTCGATCACGACCCAATCGAAATGACTTTCGACTTTCCCCAGAAACGGTCCTAGGGAATCGAACAAGCAGCGAGGGTAATTCGACCGAGCCTCGATGGGGGCCAATGGCATCACACACAGTTCGGTGCGTTGAGAGCGAATGATGACTTCGGACGGGTCGTCATTCCGCTCGACCGCTTTGAGCCACGACAATCCGTGCTGTAGGCCGACTTGTGTGGTTAGGCTTGGGCTGGCGAGATCCGCATCAATCAGCAGGACTGATTTTCCACAGGCCGCTGCCCAACGAGCGATGCTGATCGCGATAGTCGACGTGCCTTCGCCTCGACCTGCTCCCGTAACCGCCAGTCGATTGCTGGGACGCGTCTCATCTTCTTGGCAGACGTTCAGAACTTGGTCAAACAGTTCCTGCATCGCATCGGATGCCGTGGCAATCATCTGGTTCGACAATGTTGGCCAGCGAAAGTCATCGACATCCCAAGCCGCGACCTCAGCCGGCACGTCCTGCGAATCGTTTGAAGTCTCAGCGGTAGGATCGGCGACCGGCTCGGTTATTGACTCGGCGGCGGGCTCGGTTGCGATTTCCGTCTGCAAAGGAGGAAGCTTTTCCTTGATCTGATCGTCCGGAACGTTGGTCACTTCGGAAGCGATCGCGACCCCAATGTCGTCGATCAACTGGCGTTGATAGGCGGCGTCCAACCGACGGTGTTCCTCGGTCTGGTAGTCTTCCTGAGAAAACTGCTCAGCTGGCACGTGTGGGGCACGCAATTGGTGCAAAGCATCATTGAATTGTTGAATGACTTCCGCGTTTTGTGGCAAGCTTTCAGCCTTGTGCACGGTCTCAAAGGTTGAGTCACGGTCCGAGGACTCGTTCTGATCTTGGATGCGAGTCTTGAAAATGACTTCTGGTCGTTCCGTGCGGCTGGAATCAGTGGGGCAAATCTCCTTCGCGGATTGCCGTATCTTGGCGACATAATCGTCCAATTGGACTCGTCGCTTGTGTTGAATGCCGACGGTTTGATCGGTCGATGTAGCTGAGCGTACGACCGCCGCTACACCAGGGCCTTGATTGGCGGCGTATGCTTTTTGAGCTGCCTCGCTACGGGCCGTAGCATCTGGATTGGGCCGAAAATGGATAGGTTTCATAAGATATATTCCACGACGTCCGTTCTGCACCTAGCGGTTTTTTGCAATGTTGACACTGGCAAGGGGACAAATCGTCCGACCGAAAGGCCGATCACGACAGAGATTGGGTCCGATGTGTCATAACGTTGCGCATCGTGTTAATCGGTTCGGATTGTGAGCATCTTGAGCCTTGGATAAAGTAGAGCGGCGTTTAAGGTATAATCAGTGGGGGTCTGATGCGAGATCAGGCGTTTCGCTAGCATTTCTTCAAAATTCTGCGCGTCATCGCGACGGCAACGAACAACGGAACGAGTCACGTCAGTGTCAACGATCGAACAAAAATCACTTGGGCAAGTTTTTCTTGACCGGCTGGAAAAAGAAATCCTAATTCTCGATGGAGCCATGGGGTCGATGATCTTCGGCTTGGGGCTGACCGAGGAACAGGTGCGGGGCGAGCGTTTTAAGGATTACCACAAGGATCTGAAAAACTGCACCGACATCATGGGCTTGACCAACCCGGATGCGATCACCGGTCTGCATCGTCAGTACCTAGAGGCGGGTGCCGACATCATCGAAACCAACACGTTCAATGCCAGTCCGGTTGGTTTGGCCGATTTTGATTTTGATGAAGACATCGTCCGCGAGATTAACTTCGCGGCAGTGGCGAATGCTCGGAAGGCGACCGATGAGTTCACGGCGTTGACGCCCGATCGACCTCGGTTTGTCGCCGGCTCGATGGGCCCGACTTCTCAACAGACGGCGATCAGCACCAAGGTCGAAGATCCAGCCTACCGAGGTATCACCTTCGAGGAGATGGAGGCGTCCTACTACGTTCAAGCCAAAGCGTTGGTCGAGGGCGGTGTCGATATCCTGTTCCCAGAAACGGTGATTGACACTTTGAACTTGAAAGCCTGCTTGTTCGCGATTGCGCGTTACTTTGAAGAATCAGGTAACAGAGTGCCGGTAATGGTGTCTGGGACCTTTGATCCAGCCGGAGCCACGTTCGTTTCTGGACAGGTAGTCGAAGCGTTCTGGAATTCGGTTTCGCACTTCCCGATGGTCAGCGTCGGCATGAACTGCGCTCAAGGTCCGGACACGATGCGGGCTCATATCGAAGAAATGCAGAACATCGCCACGCCCTATATCAGCTGCCACCCCAACGCGGGCACGCCAAATGAAATGGGCGAATTCGACCTAGAACCGGAACCAATGGCGGCCACGATCCGCGAGTGGGCCGAGAATGGTTGGCTGAACATCGTGGGCGGTTGCTGCGGCACGACACCGGCTCATATCAAGGCGATCTCCGAAGCCGTTCGCGGTCTGACGCCGCACAAAAAGAGCGTTGTCGATCCAATCACGCGTCTTTCCGGCTCGCGTCCGCTGAACCTACGTGAAGATGCCAACTTCTTGATGGTCGGCGAACGTACGAACGTCACCGGTAGCCGAAAGTTCGCTCGGCTGATCCGTGAGGGCCACTTCGAAGAGGCCATCGAGGTGGCACGCGATCAAGTGGAAGGCGGTGCCGCGGTAATCGACATCAACATGGACGACGCGTTGCTGGATGGCGAAGAGGCCATGACGACCTACCTGCGTTTGATTGCGGGCGAGTCAGATATCTCCAGCGTTCCGATCATGATCGACAGCAGTAAATGGTCCGTGATCGAAGCCGGACTGCGGAACGTGCAGGGCAAGGCGATCGTGAACTCGATCAGTTTGAAAGAAGGCGAAGCAGAATTCCTCGAACGCGCTCGGCTAGTGCGTCGCTACGGAGCGGCTGCCGTCGTGATGGCGTTCGATGAAAAAGGACAGGCTGTCGAAACGGATGACAAGGTTCGCATCTGCAAACGCGCCTACGACATTCTAGTGGAACAGGTTGGTTTCCCCCCCGAAGATATTATCTTCGATCCAAACATCTTGACCGTCGCGACGGGGATGAGCGAGCACGACAACTACGCGGTCAACTTTTTCGAAGCAACAAAGCGAATCAAAGAAGTCTGCCCCGGTGCCAAAATTTCCGGCGGTGTGTCGAACGTCAGCTTTAGCTTCCGCGGCAACAACACGGTTCGGGAAGCCATCAATGCGGCATTCTTATACCACGCGATTCAGGCTGGCTTGGACATGGGGATCGTCAACGCGGGCCAGTTGGAGATCTACGAAGAGATCCCCAAAGATTTGCTGGAACACGTAGAAGACGTGTTGCTCAACCGCCGCCCTGACGCGACCGACCGATTGCTTGAGTTCTCAGAGACGGTCAAAAGCAAAGGCCGAAAAGGAAAAACTGAAGATCTTGCTTGGCGCGAAGGGACCGTCGAGGAACGACTTTCTCATGCGTTGATCAAAGGCATCGACAAGTACGTCGTCGATGATACCGAAGAGGCGCGTCAAAAATACGATCGTTGCTTGCAGATTATCGAAGGTCCGATGATGGACGGCATGGCGATCGTGGGCGACTTGTTCGGCAGTGGAAAAATGTTTTTGCCACAGGTCGTGAAGTCCGCTCGCGTGATGAAAAAAGCTGTCGCTCATCTGCTGCCGTTCATGGAAGAAGAGAAAAAAGCGGCGGGGCTGGAGTCGCAGTCGTTCCGCGGCAAAGTGCTGATGGCGACCGTTAAAGGCGACGTTCACGATATCGGAAAGAACATCGTCGGCGTTGTTCTCGGCTGCAATAATTACGAGATCATCGATCTTGGTGTGATGGTTTCCTGCGATAAAATTTTGGACGAAGCAGAAAAGCATGGCGTTGATATCATCGGATTGTCCGGCTTGATCACGCCAAGCCTCGACGAAATGGTCTACGTGGCCAAAGAGATGAAACGTCGTGAAATGAAGCAGCCTTTGTTGATTGGTGGAGCCACCACCAGTGACAAACACACCGCCGTGCGAATTGCGCCTCAGTACGATAACGCGGTCGTTCACGTTTTGGATGCGTCGCGAAGTGTGGGCGTCGTTGACAAACTGATCAGCGACGACATGCGGGACGAGTACCTAGCGAAAAACACGGAGTTACAGAAAACACTTGTGGCCGGCTTCGAGGACCGCCAGATGACGCTGGTCCCTTACGAAGAAGCGTTCGCCAATCGCTTTCCTACCGATTGGGATACCGTCGACGTTTCAAAACCCTCATTCACAGGCACGTGTACCATTGGCACCAGCGACGATTGTGATGAACAGATTTCGCTATCAGACATTGCGGACTACATCGACTGGACGCCGTTTTTCATGACGTGGGAACTTCACGGCAAGTACCCAAAAATCCTGACGGACGAAGTCGTGGGCGAAGAAGCGACCAAAACCTTCGCTGATGGGAAAGCAATTCTGAAACGTATCATCGACGACCAGTTGCTTACGGCGAAAGGCATCTATGGTTTTTGGCCTGCTGCCTCCGAGGGCGATTCGATCATCGTTTACTCGGACGAAAGTCGCGGCACGGAGCGAACTCGGTTTCATGCCTTGCGTCAGCAGTGGCAACGAAAGGGTCAGAAGAACTATCGCTCACTGGCGGACTACATTGCTCCAGTCGACAGCGGTCGTCAGGACTACCTCGGCGCGTTTGCGGTGACAACTGGGCACGGCTGCGATGAGCTTGCGGCACAATATGATGTCGACCACGATGACTACAACAGCATCATGGTGAAAGCGATCGCTGATCGTTTGGCGGAAGCCTTTGCGGAGATGCTTCACCAAAAGGCTCGGGTCGATTGGGGCTTCGGTGCGGACGAAGGTCTTTCTAACGAGGACCTGATCAAGGAGAAATACCGCGGCATCCGTCCGGCTGCCGGTTACCCCGCCTGCCCCGACCACACAGAAAAGGCAACGCTGTGGGAATTGCTGGACGCTGAATCACAAACCGGCATCAAGCTCACCGAATCCTACGCGATGTGGCCCGGCGCCGCCGTCAGCGGGTTGTACTTCTCACACCCTGAGTCCCGTTACTTTGCGGTCAACAAGATCACGAAGGATCAGTGCGAGCACTACGCAAAGCTGAAGGGCCTGAGCCTCGAAGAATGCGAACGTTGGCTTTCGCCAATTCTGGGGTATTAGTGTAGGGCAGCTGTCCCAGCTGCTTATAATTCAAACAGCCGGGACGGCTGTGCGACCATGATCTAAACAGCCGCGACAGCCCTGTTACAATGAGCTAAGTGATAATGAAATAAACGTTGCGAATTCGTGAAACTCATTTCGAGGCCGTGCCGATGGAATTCAGTCCACTCGACCGTGAAGCCGAAATCGAAATCAATGCCAGAAAACTGCCCCACTGGTTCCAAGCAGGTGCTGCAACTTTTATTACTTTCCGCACCGCAGATTCGATGCCTCGAGAAGTGATGTTGCGTTGGCAGCGAGAGTTGCTGGAATGGTTGGTTAAGAAAGGGCTTCCAAGAGAGACAGTCAATGCCTTTGCCAACAACGATTCGAATGCCCGCGACGAAGTAATGGGCCTGCTCGATTCTGCCTCGCGTAGCGAGTTCAAGCGGCTATCGGATCGCATTTGGCATCGGTCGCTTGATGACTGTCACGGACAGTGCCTGCTGCGGCGGCCAGAACTTGCGAGGATTGTGGCGGACGCAATTCAGTTCTACGCGGATGAAAAATATGATCTGGATCGATTCGTTGTGATGCCGAACCATGTTCATGTGATCGCCCAGTTCTATGCCGGTGAGAGTTTGCGCGTGGTTGGACAAAGCTGGATGCGTTACTCGGCACGTCTGATCAATCAGCGAACAGGTCAGTCGGGTAACTTTTGGCAGCCAGAGCCATTTGATCATATCATCCGCAGCGGCGAGCAGTTCAGGTATCTGCAGCGATACATATTCGACAATCCGCGCAAGGCAAACTTAGAAGCGAGCGATTTTC
The DNA here is from genome assembly GCA_937929805.1 of uncultured Pirellulaceae bacterium. Taxonomy (GTDB): domain Bacteria; phylum Planctomycetota; class Planctomycetia; order Pirellulales; family Pirellulaceae; genus Mariniblastus. The sequence goes on along the minus strand of CALFUT010000050.1, from coordinate 1,549 downwards.
TCTATTGGCAAGGGTGAGCAAAACTTGCGAGCAACTGTCAGCGTAGAACAGCGACGAGTGTCGAACAGCTGTCCCAGCTGTTTCTAACCTAAACAGCCGGGACGGCTGTTCTACATTGGGACTGCTGTGAAAAATTTGCAGTGCGTTGCTACAAACCACCATCTAGAGTTTGGATCACCCGCTCCGTCATCCGCTCGCTATACCCGTGCATCTTCCAATGGCCGGGCGACCAACCGGAAAGGAAGCGATAGAAGTCTGCCCATGCAAATGAATAGAGGGATCGCCATTCGGTTTCTAGATCGGAAAACGAATGTGTATCGAGGGTGCCGCCATGCGAAGGGTTCGTGATGGCGGTTTTCAAATGCGAGAAATAGCGATCGAGTAGTTCTTGCTCTCGTTGTTCACATTCGCGATCACTGAAACAACTGCTGATGAAGTATGCAAGGTCCTTCATCCCGCAACCGCCGCCCACATATTGAAAATCGACTGCGGCGACTTGATCATCGTGGGAAAAGCAGAAATTGGCCAACTTGGCATCGCCGTGGACGATCGTCCGAAATCGTGCGTTGGCCAAACGGCTATCGATCTTGTTTGCGGCCTGTTTGAGCGGGCCATCCGGCATCGCCTTTAGTTCATCGGGACGAGTTTCCAAGTGCCAATACGTTCCCGTCTGCCACAGGCCTTCGTGGATAGATGAACTGCTGGCTTTTGTGTCGACCAAAAACGTTGCGTGAAAATTCGCCAGCCATCGCAAGCAACTATCCAGCTGCGAATCGTTGACCGATCGTCGTCGGATCGCAAAGCCACTCGCATCCAAGTCCTCCAGAATAATTAGCCATGTTGAATCGAGCTGCTCTCCCGCGACAAGCTGTGGCACGCGACAACCACCGATACAGCCAGCTGAAAAATTCCGATACCAGTTCAGTTCGACTTCGTAAGACTTTAGCTTTCGTTGATGCGAAACATCGCCCGTCCAACCGTACTTGTGATCTCGCTTGTTCGGCGGGCAAACGTGTTTCACGATTATGCTTTTCGGATCGTCCGATCCTGAGGCCACTTCGACTCGGGCGATTTGGCCGTAGCCACTCCACAGTGACTGGATTGATTCCAGCAACACGGCGGACTGGGCTTGGGCAAGCTGAGCGATGTGATCGAGGGGAAGTTGTGCTTCCATGTTGGTGCGGCGAATAGGTTTGACAAGATGGACATGATCAACAGGATTGATAAGTCATCTTGTCGATCCTGTAAATCCTGTCGCGATGACAGAACACCACACAGTTTCGACCGCGTCGACTGCAGCGAGGCCCCGCCCCTTTTTCATTGTCCGGTTTTCGACGCAATGCAAAGGCCGTATAAAGATCATCGGGCACGGGCCCAGAATTCGGCGACCCTAGTTGGACAGCGCCATTTTCGATGAATGAAACCGATGTTGGGAGGGGAAGGCTCCGTCCGCCCCATGTGGATGGTTGAGCTTTTTTGCTCCGCGCGGCTCGGACGGAGCCTCGCCCTCCCGACGACACACTGCGGCAAAAACAACGGTGAAATTGCA
>CALFUT010000049.1 GCA_937929805.1 uncultured Pirellulaceae bacterium | reverse complement strand
TACGTGGATGCGCCGCCTGCACCCGGGAAGAAACGCAACAGCGGAGTCTTCCTGCATCTCAATGGCGAAGACAAAGTCTGGCCCAGCTTTACCGAAGCTCAGTTAAGAGAAAACAATGCCGGCTTTTTTGTGTTTTCGGGGAACTCGACGTGCGCAGAAGTTCAGCCAACCGATAAACAGAAAAAAGCTGGGGCCAAAAAGCAACAGTTCCGAGTGATGAAACGCAAACCGGGGGTCGAGGAAAAACCGGTCGGCCAGTGGAACTCTTACGACATTGTCTGCATGGGCGATACCGTTGCCTTGACGGTCAACGGCCAGCTGGCCAACAAGGCCACCGGGTGCGTTCCGGCCGCTGGGAAGATCGGCTTGCAAAGCGAAGGTGCACAGTTAGAGTTTCGAAACATCTATCTCGAACCGGCGGAGCAATGACATAACGCAATGCTTGATTTGAACTGCCAGCGGTCTTGGCAATATCGGAACGCAATCGAGCAATAAACTGGACCTGTCCCCATTTTCTAGACACAATGCTTGATCTGAACTGCCAGCGGTCTTGGCAATATCGGAACGCAATCGAGCGATAAACTGGACCTGTCCCCATTTTCTAGACATGCAAGAAGAAGTAAAAGGTTTGATCGTCTTGATGGGCGTTTCGGGCTGCGGAAAATCAACCATCGGCGCGGCAGTGGGGAAGCGGCTGAACGTGGCGTTTGTCGATGGTGATGATCTGCACCCTGAGTCAAACAAACAGAAGATGGCGGCGGGCGTTCCATTGGATGACTCGGATCGCGAGCCATGGCTTCAAGCAATTTGCGACGCGGCGGAGTTAGCACTTGAGAAGCAAACGGTATTCGTGGTTGCTTGCTCGGCATTGAAGAAAATCTACCGTGAACAACTACGCACAATTTCTCACCCAGTCACCTTTGTCCATCTATACGCGCCTCAATCGACGATTGCTGCTCGTCAGGCAAGCCGCCCGGGTCACTTCATGCCGCCAACGCTTCTGGCCAGTCAGTACCAAACGCTTGAATCACCAACTGGCGAACCAAATGTGATTGAGCTTTCGGTCGAGCAATCGCTGGAAGATTCACTTGAACAATTGTTGACAGCACTAAAGTCGTAGCGATTTCCCCGGGGAAGTTTATTGCTGGTCGAGGTTTCGAATCAACCGAAACACGTCTCCGAAACTGACAACGCCTGAACCATCCAAGTTATATTCCGGTCCGTTTTCGACACGAACGCGAGAAGAAAGAGTGGATTCAATTTCCAGCGCGAAATTCTGTTGGCGTCACGCCGGTTTCTCGCTTGAACGCAGCGGCCATGTATTCGTGGTATTCGAATCCAGCCCTTTCAGCGATTTCATGAATCGATAGTTCGGTCTCTGACAACAGTTGTTTAATTCGATTGATGCGGACTCGTTGGATTTCTTCATGTGGTGTATGACCGATCCACTTTTTAAAGCGACGCTCCAGAGCTCGCCGTGAAAGTGACACTTGCCGCAGGATATCTGTGACTCGAATGTTCGCGGTCGCGTGGCGGCGAATGTACTGCAACGCCTTGGCGACTTCTTCGTCCTCGATCGCCAGCGTATCTGTTGACTCTCGAACTCGAATCCCCAAGGGCTGAGTGATCAGCGGCTGATCGGTGTTCACTTGCTCGCCATCCATCATCCGGTCCAGCAGACTCGCGGCTTCGTAGCCCGTTCGTTTCGTATCGGGCATGACGCTGGAGAGCGTTGGCTTACTCAATTCACAAACCAAGTGGTCGTCATCAACACCAAGCACGGCGACTTCGGAGGGAACTGCGATGTTCAACTGATGACAAGCGTCAAGAACTTGCTGGGCTTTAAAGTCGTAGCAACACATGATGGCCACCGGGCGAGGAAGGTCGCTCAGCCATTGCATGATACGACGCTTCTCCGTCGCAAGATGGAAGCTGGAATCGTAGCGTGCGACCGATTGATGCTCGTGAACGACGCAGCCGGCGGCTTTTGCCAAAGTAAGGAAATGAACAGCTCGCCTTGCAGACCAATCAAATCCTGCGTCGCCGCAGTAGGCAACGTGCTTGAACCCCAGCCCCGTGAAATGCTCAACGGCAAGTCGCGATATTGCTCTGTCTTCTGTATCGGCCCACGGAACTCCGTTGATGTATCTAGCCGCACTAAGATCGACGATCGGTACGCCAAATTTTTTAAGTTGCTTACCGATCCCGTCGGTTTCAATCCGAGCAATGATGCCGTCACCGCTCCAAGACTTGAGCCATGACAAAGGCGTTGAGCCCGGCTCATGCTCCTGCTCCAAGTGGACCGACCAGTTCGCCCGTTCTTTCATGTAAGCAATCACACCCTCCAGCAACCCACGGCAGTAGCCGTTGGAGGTCTCAATCAGGAGTGCGACAGATTTACGAGGCATAGCTAATATAAGAGGTGGGGACGAGGGTAAAATATCGCTGCCAGTATGCGCGATATCTACTGGAAAAGCCAATGAACATCGGGCAATATTCGTCAACTGCATGTGAAATATCTTCGGCCCTTACGAGCAATAAACGATTCAGATGACCGCATTCCCACAAGTTGACAAGATTAAATACGAAGGTCCACAGTCGGACAACCCACTGGCGTTTCGGTGGTACAACCCAGACGAGGTGGTCGCTGGCAAGACGATGAAAGAGCATTTGCGCTTCACCGTCACCTATTGGCACACGTTTCGATGCACCGGAAACGATCCGTTTGGCGGTGCGACGATGCAGCGTCCTTGGGACGACGGAAGTGAGTCAGTGGAGAACGCGTGCAATCGAGCGAGAGCGGCGTTCGAGTTTTTTGAGAAGCTGGATGCACCGTTCTACGCATTTCACGATCGGGATGTTGCTCCCGAAGGCGCCTCGTTGGCGGAATCGAATGCCAACCTTGATACGGTTGCAGCCGTGTTGAAGGAAGAACAGGAACGGACTGGTGTCAAGTTGCTTTGGGGCACGGCCAACATGTTCAGCAACCCGCGATACATGCATGGCGCAGCAACGACATGCAACGTCGAGGTCTTTGCCTATGCGGCAGCCCAAGTGAAGAAAGCGATGGAAGTCACTAAGGAACTTGGTGGTGAAAACTATGTTTTCTGGGGTGGTCGCGAAGGATACCAGTGCCTTTACAACACCGATATGAAACGCGAACTCGATCACCTTGGCCAGTTCTTTCACATGGCCGTCGACTACGCGAAGGAGATCGGGTTTACGGGGCAGTTCCTAATCGAACCGAAGCCGAAGGAGCCCACCAAACATCAGTACGACTCAGATGCAGCCGCATGCCTCAATTTCCTCCGTGCGTATGATTTGACGGATCACTTCAAGCTAAACATCGAAACCAACCACGCGACTTTGGCTGGGCACGAAATGATGCATGAACTCGAATACGCGGGAATGCAGGATGCGCTTGGTTCGATCGATGCCAACACGGGTGACTTGCTGTTGGGCTGGGACACGGATCAGTTTGCCACGAACTACTACCTGACGACGCAAATCATGCTGGTGTTGCTTAAGCATGGACTGGGCTCCGGTGGCGTGAACTTTGATGCGAAAGTACGCCGCGAGAGTTTCGAGCCAATCGATCTTTTTTACGCTCACATCGGCAGCATGGATGCATTTGCGCGGGGGCTGAAGGTTGCCGCAAAGATCATTGAAGACGGTGCGATCAACAAGGTCGTCGATGAGCGTTACAGCAGCTGGGGTGGCGATCTAGGAAAAACGATCGAGTCCGGAAAAGCAACCTTCGCTCAGCTGGAAGCCTTGATGCTTGAAAAGGGCGAGGCCGCCGCGAACAACAGTGGTCGACAGGAACTGCTGGAAAACATTTTCAATCGCTACATCGACATCGGCTAAACTGTTCGATTTTGCTGCCTAAATTGCGGATCGCTACCGCAGGGGCGATTAGCGATTGCGCAAAAGCGGTCAGCCGATCCGCAATCGCGTCGAACTGGTTGCAGGTTCCGGTGGGGAATTGCGGACTGGATCATTACCACCAAAGTCACCGTCAAAAACTCAAAGTGAACGATCTTTGGCGTTGCGGGATCTTTCCGCGAGCATAAACGCTTAAATCTTCAAAAGGAATGCCGCGCGCATTCAAGACGTGGACGGGGCATTGGTCTATCTTGGTGAGAAGTATTTCGAGAGCTTCGACATCCAGATCTCTTCTCGCTTTCAGCAACGATGTAACCATGAAAATGCCAACCGAAAAGCTTGCCGTTCTTTTCCTCGTCGCCGTTTTTTCAAATGCATGTCTCAAGATCGCCTCTGGACAGCAGCAAACGGAAACAAACGAAAAGCGTGCAGCGTCCACCACGGAAAAAAGCCAAGCGATCCCCACACCGTTAGCCAAGACTCAGATCGCAACATGGGAAAAACTTGAAACAGTTGGCAGTCCAACGGGCAGGCATGAAGCAGCCTTCGTCGCCTTTAAGGACAAGATCTATCTGATTGGTGGTAGGCGAATCAATCCCGTCGATGTATTCAATCCGAAAACCAGAGAATGGACTGAAAAATCGGAATCATCAATCGAGCTACATCACTTTCAGGCAGTCGTCCATGGAGACCTGATCTACTTGATTGGTGCGATGACGGGGCCTTTTCCAAATGAAAAGCCCGTTGAACGAGTGGTTGCCTACAACCCGAAAGACGACAAGTTTGAATTTCTCCATCCAATCCCTGTCGATCGCCGTCGCGGCGCAGCGGGTGCGACCTTGCACAATGACAAAATCTATATCGTTGGTGGGATAACGAACGGGCACATTGGCGGGTTTAAGCCGTGGCTCGATGAGTACGATCCCGCAACGGGCAAGTGGCGCATCCTCGATGACGCTCCAAACGCTAGAGACCATTTTCAGGCAGCGACCGATGGGAAGCGCCTCTACGCTGCCGGTGGTCGAACGACTTCTCAAGGCACCGGCCAGCTATTCGGATTGACCGTCAAGCCAGTCAACGTCTACGACTTCGAAACCGACACTTGGCTGAAACAGTCACTTATGCTGCCAACCCCTCGTGCCGGCAACATGGCACTCATTCATGATGGAAAGTTGATCGTGGGTGGCGGCGAAAGCGATCAGGACATGGCTCACGACGAAGTCGAGGCATTCGACATCAAAGCCAAAACGTGGTCCACCATGCCAAAGCTTGCTCAAGGGCGACATGGTTCTGGATTCGCCGTTGTTGGTGACTACGTCTATACCGCTTCCGGATGCGAAATGCGCGGTGGCTCCAAGGAGCTTACATCCGTCGAACGACTTCGCCTTTCCAACAGCGACCAACTTAAGTCAAACAAATAGCGGACCTAGATCGAAAATCGGGGCGCAATTGATGCCGATGAAAATAGCGAACCAGACAAAAAGCGCAAATGGCGCACTGGAGATCCCGACATTTAAGGCACTCCACGGTTACGCTTGAGATGGTTGCCGCCCAAGGCAGCGATTCCAAAAGGGGGCACTTTTCACTTAACAATTTTATCGAAGCCCCTGCCGGCCCGGATTCGAAAAACTAGATGAAGACTGGCAGCCTGATGTCTTGTGAAATTCAGAAAAGGACTTTCGGCCTTAAGATTGGATGCGCGACGACCAACGCGAATTATTGCAGTGGATGTAGACTTGCGTTCAAGCCCATCAATGCGGCAACGTTGACGTTTCTGACGCCGGACTGATGCATTGGCATTCTATTCGGAATCAGCTGCCGCTTTCGTGACGAGTGTGACGGGATTGCCAAGTGCACTCGACGAACCACCGACGCGAACTTGGTATTTGCCGTTAGGCAAGACGCGACGCAGAGATGTGTCATGAAAATGAAGGTCGTCTGCATCAAGATCAATGGTTACATTTTTCGTCTCGCCCGGTTCCAAAGTCACACGCGCAAATCCCTTCAACTCCAACATCGGCCTCGCGATCTCGAACGATTCGCCGGAGACATACAGCTGCGCGATTTCGGTGCCTGCACTTTGACCTGCATTGCTAATGTCAAAGCTAACGCTTACCGATTCGCCGGCGCTAATTTCGGCCGCTGACAGAGAAGCGTCTCCGTATTTAAAACTTGTGTAGCTCAAACCGTGGCCGAAAGGGTAAACCGCGGCGCGAGGTGAATCGACGTAGTCGAAGACTTGGGCGCTGCCACTCTGACTGTAATACGAGGGAATGTGACCT
>CALFUT010000048.1 GCA_937929805.1 uncultured Pirellulaceae bacterium | reverse complement strand
ATTCACTGCTGCTGTGCCCAATTCCCCACCATCAAATGGCCCGGTCCAATACCCGACCGCCCGTATTGGCGGCGTGAAAATTTCTCCCAGCCAAAACCAAAAATATTTTGGTCACAGAAGCCACTTTTTCAGGGTCGACTATTTCACCAAAGATGTAGGCCGTCACACGCGAACGCCCGTTCTGCCGGAACTTCGGTCTCTATTCAAAAGTAACTTCGAATCACAGATTGTTTTCAAGCATTTTGAGTTAGCGCAGTTGCGGCAGTGTTTGCGAGACCTTGTTACCGGCCTACGAAATATCCCGCCTAGTATTCAATCGATGAAAGATGATCGCCATGTGCGGAGCATCACTAGGCCCGTAGCTTGCCAGTCCATTGTGCCGTTACAATAAATCTGCAACCGCTCTTGCGAACGTGTTTTGCCACGCCGAACAAGGCTCTATCGCTCACATCATGTCAACCGTCAACTTCGTCGCGAATCAAATCAGAAAACACCATGGGTAAACAAAGCAGTAGTAAAAACGCTAAACGCACTCGCAAAAAAACACAGGCCGACAAAGCAGATAAGTTTCTCTGCTACCAAAAATCGGTTCAATCGGCCGAACATGAAGTGGAGTTTTTCGACCAAGCGTACAAAGAAGCGTTTGGCAGAAAGCCAGTTACCCTGCGTGAAGATTTCTGTGGCACGTTTGCCGTCTGCTGTGAATGGGTGAAGTTAGGCAATAAGCGAACGGCGCTCGGAGTTGACCTGTGTGACGAGACGCTCCAATGGGGCAAAGACAACAACTTAGCGGCTCTTTCCAAAACGCAGCAGAAACGAGTTCGCTTGATCGAGCAGGATGTTCGCAAACGCAATCGGCCTCGCGTGGACGTACTGGCGGCTCAAAATTTTTCCTTCTGGATCTTCAAGACTCGTGCCGAGGTCATCGAGTACTTCAAAGCGGCTCGCGCGAACCTGAACTCCGAGGGCATCATGGTGATGGACATGATGGGCGGCGGCGATTGCCTTGAGGAAGGGCAGGTCGACAAACGAACGATCAAAAAAGGCAAGAAAGGTTTCGACTATCACTGGAAGCAGATCAGTTTCGACCCGATCACGCATGACGCGAGTTTCTCGATCAGTTTCAAGTTCAAGGACGGCAGCAAACTGAAACATGCCTTTCGATATGACTGGCGTTTTTGGAGCATCCCGGAAGTCCGCGAAATGCTGGCCGAAGCCGGGTTCAGCGAAAGCCACGTCTATTGGGAACTGGAAGACGAGGACGGCGAAGACTCGGGCGAATGGGAACGAGCCGACTCGGCCGACAGCGTCGCCTGCTGGATTTGCTACATCGTGGCGATTCGATAACCGACTGTCAGCGAAAACGTCATTGCTTTAGAATACGTGTCCGATTTTGAACCGACACGGATGCCCTAAACCAATGACCGACTCCACTTCGAATCCCGACTCACTGAACCCTGAAGAAGCTCGCCGTAAAAAGCTGGAGCAGATCATTGCTTTGGGCCATGATCCGTATGGGCACCGGTTCGACGACCGTGATCTGCTGGGCGATATCCGAAAACGTTTCGGCGAGATTCGCTACGTGCTGGAGGACGGAACCGAACTAGAAATCCCAGAAATCGGCACGCTGGGCGAAGGTGGACTGAAAGCTTGGGCCAAAGAGCAAGGCAAGGGCTCGTTGCAAGGACCCAAGGTTCGCGCTGCCGGGCGGATCATTCTGCATCGTGACAAAGGCAAGCTGCAATTCATCGACATCGAGGACTGGACCGGACGGATTCAGCTGTTCGTCGGACAAAAGCAGGTCGGCGAAGACAACTGGGCTCTGATTCAGTGCTTAGACCTTGGCGACACGATCGGCGTCGACGGCATGCTGCGATGGACTCAGACGGGCGAGCTTTCAATCTTCGCCGATAAAATTCACATTCTCTGCAAGGCACTCGATCAGCCGCCGGCAAAGCACATCGGACTAACGGACCCAGAAGTTAGACAACGAAAGCGGTACATCGACCTGGCGTACAATGAAGGCGTTCGTGATCGTTTCCTTGCTCGCAGCAAGATCGTTCATTCGGTTCGTGAAACACTAATGGGGCAGGGCTTTGTCGAGATCGAAGGCCCGACCCTTCACGCGATCGCCGGTGGAGCCGCCGCGCGGCCGTTCGAGACGCATCACAACGCTCTTGATATGCAGCTGTACATGCGGATCGCGCTGGAGCTGCATCTAAAACGGCTGATGGTCGGCGGAATGGAACGAGTGTTCGAACTGGGCCGTGTCTATCGAAACGAAGGCATTAGTCCTCGGCACAACCCGGAATTCAGCATGCTGGAGGTCTACCAAGCTTACGGGGATTACGGAAGCATGATGGACTTGACCGAATCTGTGATAGCAAACGCGTTGCAAGCGATCGGTGCTGGCACCAAAGTGCCATTCGGCGACACGGAAATCGATTTCTCGACGCCATTTCAACGAAAGACCTACAACGAGCTGTTCGCTGAGCACACCGGCGTTGACCCACAGGACTCGGCTGCTGTAAAAGCACTGGCGGAGAAGTTGGGTTTTGACACCGAAGGTCGGCATCCGGACGTCATCAAAAGCGATGTCTTTGAAGAAAAAGTGGAAGACGCGCTTGTGGGGCCAGTGTTTGTGACGGATTACCCGGCCAGCATTTGCCCGTTGACCAAACGGAAAGCGGACGATCCTTCGGTGGCCGAGCGATTCGAGCTGTTCATCAACGGGATGGAACTGGCAAACGCTTACACGGAACTCAACGACCCAGATTTGCAGCAGAAGCTGTTCGAGACCCAGTTGGAAGGACTATCTGACGAGGACTCGATGGCGAAAATGGACCATGATTTTGTCACGGCATTGCGAAACGGAATGCCTCCCGCGGGAGGACTTGGCATTGGCATCGACCGCTTGGTGATGCTTCTGACGAACTCGCAATCGATTCGTGACATCATTTTGTTCCCACTGCTGCGACACGAAGCGTAAAAATACAAGCTTGACTTAGTACAAGCCCGAAGCGCCAGCGAGTGTACATTTGGTGCGTTCAAAAGCTACTTTCGATTACAGACTAGAACTGGCTCACTCGCTTGCGCGTCGGGCTTGTATTTTGATTAGATCACCAAAGGATTGGCGATGTACAAACTGCTGCTATCGTGGCGTTACCTAAAAACCCGCTTCATCGCGCTGGCTTCGATTGTCAGCGTGACTCTGGGAGTGGCGACGTTGATCGTGGTCAACAGCGTGATGGCCGGCTTTGTCGACCAAATGCAAAGTCGCTTGCACGGAATTCTTTCCGATGTCGAAGTAGCCGCACCGCTGCTGGGTGAGATCACCTACCCCAAAGAACATGTCGCGGTGATTCGTGAATTGCTGGGCGACGATGTCGAGGAACTCACTTGCGTGGTGAGAAATCCGGCCTTGCTTTCGTTCGAATTTCACGGCCGGCAATGGACTCAGCAAGTGATGCTGATGGGGATCGACGACGAAACGTTTGGAAAAGTCACTGATTTCGAACCCTATCTGACCAACGAACTCAAACGCGAGCGATTCAGCTTTGAACTGGAAGAAAAGGGATACGAATCGAAGTACCAACCGTCCGGCTGGGATTATCGCCGCGAGGTTGCTGAAAACAAAAAGCAATTGGCTGAACTGATGCAACAGCATCAAAACGCCTACGAAGTTGCTGCCGCAGCCTACCTAGAAGAATCCGATCCAAATGGCGCAAAGATCAAAGTCAACGGACCTGACGGAGAACGAAAAGTTCAGCTCCGACCGCTGCCTGCGAGAGTGCCGCAGCACAGTCAGGCGATCGCCGAGGATGCCTCAGCAAAAAGCGACTCGACCGTGCATCAAGCGGCCACGATTCCCAACGCGTCGAACTTAAGCAACGAAGGCAAAACGCAAAAGGTTTCGCCCTTTGATCCGCACGCAAATTTGCGTAAGCAGGTGGCGCCGGAAGACATGTTTGACGCAGCCAAAGATCAATACACCGGTATCATTCTTGGGCAGGCGATCTCGCAACGAAAAACCACCAACGATGACGGAGAAATCGTCGACCTGTACATGGTTCGCCCGGGTGACGACGTTCAAATCATGTTTCCAAGTGTCGGATCGAGGGCTCAACCGGTCAGTGACAACTGCACGGTCGTCGATTTCTACTCGTCCAACATGCACGAATACGATTCGACGTTCGCATTTATGCCATTGTCGGCATTGCAGGACATGCGAGGCATGATCGATCCGCTGACTGGGGATGGAACCGTTTCGACGATTCAGATCAAGCTAAAAGAGGGAGCCGATCTGGATGCCGCTCGTGACAAACTGATTGCACGATTCCCGCCGTCGCAGTATCCGTACGACATTCATACTTGGCAGGACACGCAACGTCCGCTGCTGAGCGCCGTAAGCATGGAGCTGACGATCCTAAATATTTTGCTGTTCTTAATCATTGCAGTTGCCGGCTTCGGCATTCTGGCGACCTTCTTCATGATCGTCGTTGAGAAGACTCGAGACATTGGAATCCTGAAAGCGCTGGGAGCCCCAAGCCGCGGCGTCATGTCCATCTTCTTGGGCTACGGAATGTCGTTGGGAACGGTGGGCACTGGTGCCGGGATCTTGCTTGGGCTGTTGTTTATTCGCTACATCAACCAAATCGCAGATCTTGTCGCTTACGTGACCGGTCAGGAAGTTTTTGATCCTACGATCTACTACTTTTCCGAAATTCCCACCATCGTCAATCCTTTGATGGTCGTTTTGGTTGCCATCGGAGCCATTGGGATCGCCGTCTTGGCAAGCGTATTGCCTGCACTTCGTGCCGCCCGACTGCATCCCGTGGAAGCGCTGCGGTACGAGTAGACTCCATGGTGTATTCGGCAGGCCCGAACCACGCAAAACAAAATCGCTTGAATCCAATCGAACTTGAAACAACCGAATCATGAGCAATCTCTCAGCAACGACTTCAAGCGTGAACAGGACTCGGTCCGCAGCATCGCGCCGGGCGAGTGGTAGCTCAATGAAGCTAAAAGTCGCTAGACCGACGGCTATGTCGGTTGCAGGCTTGTACAAAAGTTATCGCAAAGGAAAGTTGGAAGTTCCTGTGCTTAAAGGCGTCGATCTATCGGTCGACGAGGGAAGTTTTACTGCGATCGTCGGTCAGAGTGGATCGGGAAAAAGCACGCTACTGCATTTGATGGGCACTTTGGACGCTCCCGACGCGGGCGAGATCAACTATCGCGACCAGCGAATCGATCACTTGCCGTCCAAACAACTTGAGAAGCTGCGCAACACTGAATTCGGATTGATATTCCAATTTTATCACCTGCTGCCCGAGTTAACGACGTTGGAGAACGTGCTGGTTCCTCGCATGGTTCAAGATGGCTTTTTCAAGTATCTGCGAAACAAGAAACAGTACACCCAACGGGCGACTGAACTGTTAGAGTTAGTTGGCCTCACGCACCGGTTGACTCATAAACCCAGTGAACTTTCGGGTGGCGAAATGCAGCGTACCGCGATTGCTCGATCGCTGATTTCCAACCCCTCCATTCTGCTGGCCGACGAACCAACTGGAAACTTGGACGCTGAAAACGGCGCTGAGGTCATGGAAACTCTGCATCGCCTTCGCGAACAAGAAAACCTGACGCTACTGATGGTGACTCACGATAGCGAGTTGGCTAACAAAGCTGACAATGTGATCCATCTGGTCAACGGCGTGGTGGCTGACTGAGCCATCGGCGATCATTGGATGCCAATTGCACGCTCTTGCAGGCAAGTTACGCTTGCATGCATCGCTTGCACCCTTCTCATTGGGTCAACTTCCTCAGCTTCTGGGGCTGCCCATGCAAACGCCAGATATCGGCGTTGAAATTGGAATTTCCGGAACCAGCGTTGCAATGCCTATTTTTGCGAAAATAGGGATAACTGCAATCTTCGTTAAATTCGGCATAGCTTACATGGCGATCTACTGGGTGAGGTGATTAGGCGCTCGATGCGTCTGCATTGCTCCAATCTGTCCTGCCACAAGGGCACTCGCTTAGGGGAAACCATGTTGAATACGAACGACACGTCTCACGCCAACCAGAACTTTCACGAGTCTTTCGCTCGTATCCTAAAATCGATTAACCGTCGGTTGCAGCGGAACGCTATCCCGTTGGGGCTTTCGGCATTAGCAGCCGTCTCGCTGGCTCAATCAGGTTGCAGCTCTAGCTTCCGAAATCTTGCAAATGAACTAAACAACAACCTTTTGGTCGAGTACCGAGACGCGGTCTGGTCTCGCCGAGCGTACAATTTGCGATACGGAAACTGCGATCGTCCATTCTCCAACCACTATCGCGACGGCTTCTGTGCAGGATACATGGACGTTTGCAACGGAGGAGATGGATACGTTCCCGCGTTGCCACCACCGGAATATCGTGGATTGGAATATCAGTCGGCCGAGGGTGCCAAGTGCGTCAACACTTGGTTCGAGGGCTATCCTTCTGGCGTTGCCGCAGCCAAGCAGGACAAAACCGGTGACTACAAGGACATGTTCATCTCGAAGATGATTAACTCCGCGGTCACGCAAGACAATGCAAAACACATGCTGCCGGGCGATGTTCCCATCGTGAAACCAAAAGGCAGCTTGGATTCTTCTAACACGTCGATGGGGGTGAGTCGCGAGGCTCCACCAGCTCCTGAGGTAACGCAAGCGTCCGATCCTTCACTTGCCACAACCACTGCAACTCAACTCTCGTTATCAGGGCCCGCACCGTCCAACAGTCAAGCCTATGCTAACGCGGTCAGTGTAATGGAGTCGCTCGTTCCTAACACTTCGGCATTTGAAGAGGTCCGACCTGCATTGCCTCCGATCGTGAAGGCTCCATCGGTTCGGAACCAGCAACCGGTTCAAACGGCTTCGGCTCGTCCTTCGGATGGGTCACCGAAACCTCTGCCGATGCCTCGTCAAGCAAACGGTTCGGTGATTTCGAATCAATACATCCGCTGAGATCACCATCGCTTTTACACTAGCACACCCGTCATAAACACTCGGCATTCAACGCTTGCTGAACTTCAGGGGGAGTTTTCCTACTATGTCATCATCAACCACTAACAAACAGGCTCGGATCGGCATCAGTCGCACGATCACAGCAATAGCGATCTTAGCAAGCCTGTCGATGACCGGATGCACGGCATTGTTCAATCCGATTGAAACGATCCCTGCCAATCGAGTGCCGGCCCAGTTTTTGGCAGAACCTCAGGCAAACAAGGTTCCAATTGATGTCGCTCGACTGCGTCAGACCAAACCAGAGTTTTACACTTTGGACTCAGACGATGTTTTGGGTGTGTTTATCGAGGGCGTCTTAGGCAACTTCGATGAAGCTCCGCCCGTGCAGCTACCCGACCCGAACAGTGACTTGCCACCTGCCATTGGATTTCCTGTGCCTGTCCGAGAAGACGGCACGGCTTCCCTGCCATTGGTCAAGCCAATTCCATTGCGAGGTCTGACGATTCAGCAGGCAGAAGCCTTGATCACTCGTGCGTATCGCGGCGGTGAACAACCGATCCTCAAAGAAGATAGCCGAATCATCGTTACGCTGCTTCGAGAACGTACCTATCGTGTATTTGTGGTTCGTCAGGATAACTCGCGGGCCGCACAAGGTTTGCAGTTCCAAGGACAGCAACGAGGCGGTGTGGTATCCGATCGCGGCGACCAAAGTAGTCGTGGATTCGTCCTTCAACTTCCCGCGTATCAAAACGACGTTCTGAACTCATTGACCCGAACCGGCGGTTTGCCTGGTGTAAACGCCAAAAACGAAATCAGAATTCTTCGCGGTAGTCGCGTGGACATTGCTCGTCGAGACGAGCAGCTTTCCGAATTCTACCGCTCCAATCGTCCAGACCAATTTCCTTACGGAGTCATCCCAGCGGTTACCGACGCGACGAATGCGATTCAAATCCCAATGCGTTTAAACCCGGGCGTTGTTCCTGATCTTCGAGAAGAAGATATCATCCTGCGAGACGGCGATATCATTTACGTTGACAGTCGTGAAAGTGAAGTCTACTACACCGGTGGTTTGCTGGGCGGTGGCGAGCGAGTGCTGCCTCGTGACTACGATCTTGATGTTCTAGCTGCGGTATCACTGGCTGGTGCCGGCATTGGAACAAACCAACAGACCGGCCTAATCGGTGGAGCAGCACAGCGAGTTCCCCCGACCGAACTGATCGTGTTGCGAAGAATTCCCGGCAACCGCCAACTGGCCATTCGGATCGACCTGAACGATACGATCAATGACCCGAGACAACGAATGCTGGTGAAGTCGGGTGACACGTTGATCTTAAGATTCAAGCCGCAGGAGGAGATCATCAACTTCGCCTCCGGAGTCTTCTTCACCTTCGGAATCCGAGACTTGTTCAGATAGAGTTCGCCCGGCAGGGCTTCTGTGAACTCGACCGAAAAACAAAGCGACGGCAGGATGATTCCTGCCGTCGCTTTCGTACTTTCATGATACGCGGAACTTCTCAAACTGACGACTTCACGTCGACCACTTCGCCTTGCGGCTGCTGCTGAGCGTCAAGGATTCGGTTGACTGAGTTAAGAATTGCCTTAATCGATGCCTCAATGCAATCCATCGAAACCGCTTGGCCACGATGCGTTTCCCCTTCGTACTCTACCTGCACCGTCACTTGTCCCTGCGCGTCTCGCCCTAAGGAAGAACTGCGTACCTGATACTCTTTACACTCTAAATTAAGGCCCGTGATTTCCGTCACCGCTAGAAAAGCCGCATCGATAGGGCCGGTTCCATCCGAGACGGTCACTGAATGATCTTGTTCTCCCTTTTTCAAAGTCAAACAGATCGTGGGCGTCTTCTGGTAGGGTAGATCCAATTGGTAAGTCACCAACGACCACTGCTCCTCAACCTTGCCAACGACTCGATGTTGGATCAACGCTCGAATATCACCATCAAAAATGTCTTTTTTGCGGTCCGCCAGAACTTTGAATTCTTCGAACACGCTCTGCAACTGATCGCCCGTCAGATTGAAACCTAACTGCTTTGCCTTGTCGGCCAACGCCGCGCGGCCGCTGTGTTTGCCCAACACTAAATCGGTGCTGGCAAAACCAACGTCCTCGGGGCGCATGATTTCGTAAGTCGTAGGTTCCTTCAGCATCCCATCTTGATGGATCCCTGATTCGTGAGCAAACGCGTTGCGACCGACGATTGCTTTGTTGCGTTGAACCTGCAAACCGGTGATCGCCGAGACAAGCCGACTCGCGGGAACCAAGCGAGTCGCATCAATCTTAGTTTCACATTGGTAGTAGTCGTTGCGAGTTCGCATCGCCATAACGACTTCTTCCAAAGAGCAGTTACCGGCTCGCTCGCCGATTCCGTTGATCGTGCATTCAATCTGTCCCGCACCTGCTTCGACGGCCGCCAAACTGTTCGCGACGGCCATTCCGAGATCATCATGACAATGGACGCTGATCACCGCCTTGTCAATGTTGGGCACTCGGTTCATCAACTGGCTGATACAGCTTTTCATATGGTCAGGGGTGGCGTATCCAACGGTGTCCGGAATGTTCACGGTCGTCGCACCAGCATCGATGACAGCTTCAACCACTCGGCATAGGAAATCGATCTCCGTTCGTGCCGCATCTTCGGGTGAAAACTCGATGTTGTCGCAGAAACTTTTTGCTAACGTCACACCCTCGACAGCCCGTCGAACAATTTCATCCGGGTCCATCTTAAGTTTGAACTCGCGATGAATCGCGCTGGTTGCCAAGAACACATGAATCCGAGGATCCGGCGAATGCTTTAGGGCTTCCCACGCACGAGTGATATCCTTTTCGTGTGACCGGGCCAACCCACAGATTTCAGCACCCCGGATTTGGGTGGCAATCTCCCGGACCGCTTCAAAATCCCCCGGCGAGGCGATTGGGAACCCAGCCTCAATCACGTCAACTCCCATGTCGACCAACGCCTGCGCAATCTCCATTTTCTCGCGAAGATTCATGCTTGCTCCGGGCGATTGCTCGCCGTCGCGCAAGGTAGTGTCGAAGATTTTGATGTTTCGAGGTTCAGACATGAGAAATCACCAGAGTTTGAATTAGTAGGGCTCCATTATTGACCAACGACGCTGATCGGAAAAGCACCAGAAATTTTCGGAACTGACCAGCTGCGTCGTTGCCCCAACGTTACTGGGTCACGACAAATGGGAAACCGTCAAGGTTCGGTCGTTCACATCGAGATCAACCGGCCGCGTTGCGTTTCAAGACCAATGTCATCAGGCTGGAACCAAGAAGAGATCGGTCCCGAGTAACAGTACTCGGAGGAGGCTTGCTCCCTATCTTCGACTCAAGCGACTGAGATTTGCGAGTGGAAGGTCGCCGAAAATGTGCTTAGCAATGCCATTCAATTCCGCAGAACATTCGCTTTGGATCGACACGGAACTTTCCAAGAACGGCGGTAAATACTGATCAACCCATGAGGTCACAATTAGAATACATCAATTCGTTATACCGGACTTTTTGGGTTGTTTCGGTTAGGAATCGAGTCTTAAAAAGCCTACCCATTTTGGAAAAATTGTCTGCCTCTTTTTTTGACATGTGGCTGAGGGGCTGGTATTCTGAATATACCTACTTCCATTGGTTCAGAGTTGAGGCAGATATGTTCTTTGGCACCGTCAATATAGGCCGTTTCTTTCCCAGTCTCGTTGGTTTGCTGTTCGCAGCTGGAGCGTTGTCTTTGAACCCTCTTTCTGCCGTCGCAGAAGACAGCCTTGCCGAAGTGATTGAACGATGCGACGCAAGTGTCGTTCGCATCGAGGTCAAAGGGTACGCGGGCGAAGGACTTGGAAGTGGATTTGTCGTTTCTGAAGATGGGATCGTCGTGACCAACGTCCACGTCTTGGCCGGAGCCAAATCCGCCGTTGCAATTTTTCCAAATGGAAAACGTTACTCGCTAGTGGGAACGTATGTGATTGACGAAGGCAAAGACATCTGCGTTGCCAAAATGAAAGCAAGGGAACTGACTCCAATCGCGCTCGCCGAAGAACTTCCGCGTAAAGGCGAGACCGTGACCGCATTAGGTGCGCCGCTTGGCCTTTCGTTTACGGCGACCACAGGTATTGTTAGTGCCATCCGCCCCGGGCTGGAGCTTGGAAAGGAAATTGGCGACGACAGTATGCGTGGCACTTGGGTCCAAGTCGACGCGGCATTGTCGCCGGGCAACAGTGGCGGGCCGCTGATCAATAGCTTTGGCGAAGTAGTTGCGATGAGCACCCGAGCATCGTTTGGCAGGGCACAGAATCTGAATTTTGGTATCTCGATCGTGGACATCCGTCGAGCGATCGAAAATGCAAAAACAAAGCCCGAACAAACATTGGCTGCCGGAGTCGGAAAAATCCGTGATCGGGAAAGAGCCACGCCGGGTGTTGAATCGCTGGTTGATTACCGCGAAGTACCTCAAGAATCGTTTGAAGCTTATTTCGACGAAGGCAGAAGCTCGTTCAGCAACCTCGTCAAACATGTGCGTAGATCGACAACTCGGACGGGTAACATCATCAGTCAGATGCGAAAGGGAAAAACCTATATTCCTTCGGAGTACGGAAGTAGAAGCGAACAATTTGTCAAAATGCGCGGCCGAAACACGGACACCTACTTTTTCAAAGACGAACGAACCAAGTGGCGGATGGTGCGAAAAGGTGAAAAACGATTAGAAGATCTGAAGGCGCTTCGTAGTAAGATTAGTGACAGTTCGGATGACAGGGCTGTACTGGCATTGCTCACAGAGGCCGGGCCGCCGCTGGACACTCGCGGTGCCGGATCAATCGGATTTCTTGAAGGCGCCGTCGCCCTTCATGCATTCAACGACCATGAAATTGTGGTCGACTACGATGGCGGCCGCTATTTAATGTGGACAAAATCCACGACAGGCCTTGCGCGCGGCGAAGAAATGGTGCCAATGCCAGTCTTTGTCGCGGGCACCAAGACCGTATTGATTCCGGGACTCACGTCGATGTCGATCACGATCCTTCAAGAGGTCACGAAGGACCAGCTAGAGGGCGCCATGCACGAAATGCGGAACTACGCCACTTGGCGAGACAATTCTGGGAAGTACTCGATTGAAGCCGAACTGCTGCAAAACGATGGCGAGTACGTTC
Source organism: uncultured Pirellulaceae bacterium (assembly GCA_937929805.1). GTDB lineage: Bacteria > Planctomycetota > Planctomycetia > Pirellulales > Pirellulaceae > Mariniblastus. The sequence goes on along the minus strand of CALFUT010000048.1, from coordinate 78,978 downwards.
ACTTACGCAAGCGAGACGGAACGAAGGTCAAAGTTCCTGTCGCTCGCCTGGACGAAGCCAGCCGGAGAATCGCTGAGAAGTAAGCGGCGTCGCGAAAACCGTTTCCCACAACGAATGCAAAAACCTTTAGACAACTTGCATTCACAAGTCACCCATGTGGTTTTACGGGATGGCGGCCCTGGTTTTCGTCGAGCACTTCCACGCACACCAGCAGGCCAACCCCAACGCCATCAGTAAACAAACTCCGTTGACCGAGGTGATCGTTTCCCAAATCCCGCTCTGGGGATCAAGCCCCAGCTTCTGCTGAAACACTCGTGTGGAAAAATAGTTTGCCAGCGGAACGGCCAACAAAACCGCCAACGTTCGCCGACACCACTCAGGCATTTCCGCTCGATCAATCGTTCGGAAAAACGCGATGCCAATCCACGGCACTACGACCAAAAGGCTGTCGTAAGCGTGGTGGTAAATCGAGACAAGGATCGTCAGACACGCGATCGTCGCCGTCAGTCCTGTCGCCCCCCGGTTCCGCTCGAACTGAGAAGCCTTGAAGATCACCCATCCCGGCACTGCCAGCATCAAGAGCATCGATCCAAAGTACGCAAAATCATTTGGCTTCCACCCCACAACTTTGGACACCATCCCAACAGTATCCAAACGGGTCCAAGTGTTTACCGGATCCTCCGTCGGATCCTCGTGCAGCGCGACTCGCCCTTCATTGATGCCGGCCGCAACTTCCATTGGGCTTGAAAACGAAGCCAGCCAGCCCAGCCCCAACAGCCCACCGGCGATACACAACAGAAGACCGGCGACGACCGCCCGATAGTTTCGCCGGCAAAGCATCATCACGATCAACGGCAGGACATAAGTCGGCTTCCCTGACGCCAGCAACATGCCCACCCCGGAAAGAAATGGCCGAGTAGCACCGAAGTGAAGGGCGACAATGGATCCGATCACCAGCTCAGCGGTAAAGTACCCCGTAAACAGCGTCACGTGCCCCGGACGGCTGTAGACCAGAACGGTAAAGAACAAAATCCAGATGCCCCAGCGAAATTTCTGATCGGACATATAGATGCCCATCCACGCCAACAATCCAAGCATCGCCGTGTTGCACAGGAAGAACAGAACATCCGCTTCGTATAACCCAAGAAAGCTGAAGGGTAGGTGCCAAACGAAGACAACAGGGGAATAGATCGGGGACGATCGAGCAATCAGGTAGCGATCACCCATCTCATTCGAGTACGGGTTGACTCCTTCGCGAAACGCCAACGACAAAAAGTAAGCCCCGTTGTGAAAGTCGCTATGCCCGCGATTGGTCCAGTCAAACTGGTCCGACGGCATTGAATACTGCCGGTAGGTCCGATACCCGGTAGCAGCAACCCCCACTACCAGGCCAGCCAACAGCAGCGCGACGACCCATGATTGATTCAACCACGCGAATCGGGAGTTGTTAATGGAATCATTCATTTCTAATCGGGCAAAACAGGTCGTATCAAGTCAACACACGATAGTTACATCGCTGCGTAATTCGAGGCCGCCAGACACAATTCCACGCGCTTTCGGCAGAATGGGATTGAGTAATCATGCTTTGTAGCGACTAAACCGTGATGGATTCAGTCTCGCTTCGAATAGCCCGTATCTTGTTGAAACTCCCGTTCCAGCTTCAACGCCTGAGCAACCACTTCATCCCACGGTTTCACATACTCGATTGGATCTTTCACGCCAAACTTGTGAAACGCGAGGACTCGCTCCACGTCAGACCCCGTTAGTCCGTGAGATCTACCTTTCGCATCGGGCTGGTAGCTGGTGATCGTATTCGCAAATACCTGATCGAAATCCAAACCCAGCTTTTCGATTGCAACCGCCGAATCCTGCAAAATCGAAAGTTTGTCACCGTTTAGAAATGGCAAGTGAAGGTGAACTTTTTCTGAATCCCAATTGCCAATCTTAAAGGCGTGGAAGACCGCTTCATAAAACTCGGGACGGCAATCGGGATAAATCGCGTGATCTCCACTATGTACGCCCAGACAAAAATCAACGTCCGCATTCTTTCGAATCGCCAGTGACAGGGCGTAGCTGTAACTAATCGAAGCAAAAATTGCGTTGCGGTTGGGAACAACCGTCTGCTTCATATTCTCTTGTTCATAGTGCCCCGTTGGCACCGTCCAATTGGAATCCGTCAACGCCGAGTGCAGCAACTTCCCTAGACCGGAAAGATCCATCAACTGCCAATCCAGTTGAATGTCATTTTGTTTCAAGTACGTCAGATTGAGCTTCAAACGATCCAGTTCAACTCGATGCTTCTGCCCGTAGTCGAAACTGATCCCATAAACTTTTCGACCCTCAGCAAGTAGACGCATCAGCAGGGCGGTCGAGTCCATTCCACCACTTAGGCAAACAACAGCAGTTTTGGGTTGAGGCATATTTATACTCGGAGGAATTTGTCACTTAAGTTGCGATCGCGAAACGGCAGATTGTACAAAATCATTGGCGGTCGCGATGCGGTAAAAAACCGCTATCTAGCTCGCGACGGGCCCCGAAAAGGATATTGATTTGGGCCCGGATCCTGTCAATTTCAAGTGGCTGGTGCTGATCGCGACATCGGTAATAATACTGATCGAAAATATACCTGTTCAGGATTAGCAAACCTGAATGGTTTACCTTTCTTCCACATCAACCCAACGCTCTTTCGATCAAACATGGCTCGAAACGAACAACTTATTCGCCAGCACAAGATCCTGCAAATCCTTGAACGTGTTCGGTTCGGAAAAACGATCAAGGAACTGTCTGACGACATCTGTGACGAACTTGGCCTAACCTCCATTCACCAACGAACGATCAAACGCGACCTCGACGCGTTGCAAGCCGCGGGAATTGATGTCGATTGCCACGAAACTCAACGGGGCAAAGTGTGGAAGCTGGGCCCCTTGGCCAAAAAGGCAACTCGAATCAGTTTTTCCGCATCCGAATTGATCGCTCTGTCGGTTGGCAGGCAGTTGATGCATCCGCTGGCAGGTACTCCGTTCTGGTCAGGCATCGAGTCTTTCTGGAAGAAGATTCAGGAGGAAATTCCTGACTCGGTGTTTACGCACTACGAGAAATTCCGCAAGACGTTGCGAGTCCTTGGTGTACCGGCAAAGTCGTACGAAAAACAACACGGCATCATCAAGACACTCAACCGAGGCGTGCTGGAGCACCGGATCATTGAGGTAAAATACGCCAGCATTGGCAAGCCGCCGAAGGTGCGAAAGATCGAACCTTACACGTTGGTACTTTTTCAATCGAGTCTGTACGTGATCGCGGCGGCATGCGAAGACGAAAATCCAGAAACGCGAACGCGTTCCTTCAAACTGGACCGATTCGAGTCCGCCAAACTGCTGGACGCTTGGTTCAAAATTCCTGACGACCTAGACATCGACGCGTTTGTCGGTAGCTCATTGGGCATGTTCGTCCGCAGCAAAACACAACGCTTTAAGATTCGAATTTCGGCTGCGGCGGCTCGCTGGGTGTCGGAAGACCCTTGGCATCCCGATCAGAAAATCAAAAAACGTGCCGACGGTCAAATTGAACTAATGGTCGAAGCAGCTCATGACCTAGAAATCATCCCGCGAGTCCTAAGCATGGGAGCCAACGCGGAAATCGTCTCGCCCGCTTCGGCGCGAAAATCGATGGCTCGAATCGTCAAAGAAATGTCTGACATGTACTCCTGAAACATCTTCACACCAGCACGCCCATGACTTCAAACGACCATGCCGATGGCGAATCACCTCACGCAGGTGGGCGTTTGGCACGCTTGCACACCTTCTCTTTGCTGGGCATCAAAGCGATGCCGGTCGAAGCGGAAGTGGACGTGTCAGTCCGAAGTGCACCTAAAACGATCTTGGTCGGTCTACCAGAAGCCGCGGTTCGCGAAAGCATTCACCGCTGCGAACGAGCGATGGCAAACAGCGGTTTTCAGCGCCCATTTGATCGCGTCGTGATCAATCTTGCTCCGGCCGAACTTCCCAAACAAGCCGCTTCGTTTGACCTTCCGATCACACTGGGAATCCTGATCGGCAGCAGTCAATTCGAATCCGATCGCTTGGACGATTACGCCGCAGTGGGCGAACTGGCTCTCGAGGGAACGACGCGACCCTGCAAAGGCGTGTTATCGATGGCGATCGCCGCACGTGAAATGGGCCTCAAAGGGATTGTGGTTCCGGCTCAAAACGCTTCCGAGGCCGCGGTCGTCGAAGACCTTGAAGTGATTGCCGTCCATTCCTTGACCGAAGCCGTTGGTTTCTTCTCCGGGCAGTTGGATATCGAACCAACGCCGTCTCGAATCGACGAACTGTTCGATGAGTTCTCGCAGTACGAGGTCGACTTCGCAGACGTCCGAGGCCAAGAAATGGCCAAACGAGCTATCACGGTCGCCGCGGCAGGATCGCACAACCTGTTGATGCTGGGCCCGCCTGGCAGTGGAAAGACGATGCTGGCCAAACGAGTCCCCACCGTGTTGCCTCATCTTTCGCCCGACGAATCGATCGAGACGACTCGGATCTACAGCTCGGTCGGTCGTTTGGATTCGTCCCAACCGCTGATGGCGACTCGGCCGTTTCGTTCGCCGCACCACACGATCAGCGAACCCGGCCTAGTCGGTGGCGGCAGCAACCCAATGCCGGGCGAAATCAGTATGGCTCACAATGGCGTGTTGTTTCTGGACGAGCTACCCGAGTTCAATCGCCGCACGCTTGAGGTTCTCCGCCAGCCGCTGGAAGATCGCATCGTCACGATCTCACGAGCGCTCACGTCGACCACGTTCCCTTGCGATTTCATGATGATCGCCGCACTCAATCCTTGCCCGTGCGGCTATCGGAGCGATCCACGGCGGTCATGCAACTGCACGCCGCCTCAAATCGAACGCTACATGGGAAAGATTAGCGGCCCGCTGTTGGATCGGATCGACATCCACGTCGAAGTGCCCGCCGCCGAGTTCAAAGAACTCGCATCGAAAGAGCAGGGCACTTCCAGCGAAACCATTCGGCAGCAAGTCATTTCCGCCCGCAAGATGCAGGCCGCTCGATTTGCCGAGACCAGCATCATGTACAACGCGCAGATGTCCAGCCAACAGATTCGCAAGTTCTGCGCCTTGGACGATGAGAGCATGAACCTGCTGAAAGTCAGCGTGAACGATCTTGGCTTATCCGCACGAGCCCACGACAAAGTCCTACGCATGTCCCGCACGATCGCCGACCTCGACGGCTCTGAATCAATCGCCTTGCCACACCTAGCCGAAGCAATCAACTACCGGATGTTGGACCGGGACATCTGGAAGTAAAATCCATTATCCGTCGCCGCAAACACTAACCGGACGTCTTCGACAGACTGAGGTGGGGCAGAAATTAAGGCATCTCAAGAGCGTGGAGTCTACGAAGGCAGGAAGGCAGGGACCACCAAAGCCAGAGCGGCCAAACTTCGTGAGCGTGGTCTGACCGATTCGGAGATTGCTCAAGCGATGAACGTCAGTCGTCGAACCGTCCAGCGTTATCTAAACTTGAACTAACGGGAAGGCCAAAGTTGAAGGAGTGACCCAAGGGCTGGGTATGCCTTAAATTCATGGCACTTGGCACGCGACTTTCAGAGACGCCCCAACTCATTAGACTTGTTTTTCAAAGTCCAGCCTTACAACTGTCTTGCCGCTTTCAACTGTGTTGGAGGTTACAACGTACCAAGCGTTCTTAAACCCAATCGACATTTCCATGTACCGTCTTCCAACGAGCCCCCCCGCTGTTGCAACCCAATAGCATTCAGCCACTTGCCTACTTGATCGCGGGCAATCGGAATCAAGAACCTTTCCGTCGTACGGCCCTCCGATGAAGCGAATTTCAAAAGACTCAGGGTGGTTTGGTATATCGAGATCCAAAAGGTCGTCGAATTGACTCATGTCGATTCCTAGCTTTTTCGAGTACGAAGTTGGCATCTTCTAAATGACGATAGGTAGAACGGGCTGCAAATGTACGTTAACACTTTTGACAGGACGAGACAACGGAAACAGACACCATTTAGATTCCTGATCGCATTCCAATTGCCTTGAATCTTCCGGAGGACGTGTCGCCATCTTCACTAGGAGTTTTCACCAGAGTCATAGTGTCAACGTCGAAACCGTCTTTTGAGTAGCTCGTCAATCGACACCCTTTGTCGTATGGATGGTCAACGAGTGCCGTGTGTTCCACTGGTCCCGCGTTGGTGACAACTTGAGTGCAGAACTGCCCATTGTAGGGGCGGCCTGCTATGTGATTGCATTTGTGAAATGCGTCGTTGCAAATAGAGCATTTGCTTTTTTTCACTGTGAATGACATGCTTACAAATTGCTGAGGAGGAAAAAGCGTTTCCTCCAAATGCAGAAGATAGCTATTAAACTCTTCGAGTTGATTCAGGAGGACGTCATGGGCCCGCATTGCTTTTCTAGCAAATGCTTGTGCGTCAATGAGTGCGTTCCAGCCTTCGCCGGGATCATCGCTGCGAATCGCAAGCCACATGTGTAGCAAGCGAATAGCGGACGTCATGTAGTTAAAAAGCCCCAGAACAAAGTTTGACAATTCTGGGTCAGCCCCCTCCCGGACAGTCTCAAGTTTAGACCCTAGCGTTTCTAGGTATTGAGCTAATGAATTTGCAACTTTGAGCTGGAGTTCTCCGTCTCTTACAGGGTAAGAAAACTTCACAGCCTCGTTTATTCTTGCATTGAATTCAGAAAGCAAGAGTTCTCTGTCTGTTTCATTCATCTCGCGACTCTACACATTTGAGCAACGTGGAAATTTGCTCTGGTGGACCAGAATAGCTGTACTTCTTTACTGACTTCGTCTTTGTCTTGTGTGTCTCAATAGCAAACGAAATGTCAACTTTGCCACCGCCAACGTAACCTGTCAAAAAATCGGTTGCGTAGTTGGAGATTACTCCCAGAGTCATTGACATCGCCTGTGGATTCTCAGATAGATATGCCGCAGAGTAAAACAGGATCGGCAGGTAGAGCGTGTAGTCGTGGTTCCTGCGTTCTGTCAAAGGTTCTGCTGACGGCGACGAAGCCTCAATGTTGTTGAGGCGAAACAACTTCAGCAGGTCGGTCGATGAACTGGCGTAGACAAAATCAGTCTTGGCTTCAGCGCTCTCTAGGTTTCCGGGCAAGACTACGATGCCTGACGATGATGCTACGCCAAGTTCGGCAAGCCGGTCCCTCACGTCAAAAAAATCCTCTCGCTTCACCGAATCTGATATTGTTGATTCATCCATCCCCAAATCTCCAGTACAAGAAACGCCTTCTCATTTCCACCCCTGAGCTTAGCGTCAAAAATGATGTCCTCCACCCATAGCTTATTTCGCTGGCCGCCAAAGTCTGCTCTTGATACCCGTGACCGCTTTCCTTCATCTAGTGTTATTGTTCAAACATCTGTCACTTTGTCACGCCACAATGGCACTAGTGTACAGATGTGCAAACCACGTGCCAAACGCTTTCAGTCGCAACACTTGTTAAACTGGGCGGTTTGAATCCCGCTTGTCTGTGACAACATCAAACGGTTTAGCGTTGCTTGCAATAGTTTTGCGACCGCTTACCGTCAGTCACATAACAACACCCAACAACAATGCGCGGATCTCATGAATCGCCTGCCAAAATTCATACTGCCAATCGCATTGCTGACTGTAATGACCTTCCTGACTGCTGGTCAGTCGGTGGCAACCTTAAAAACCGCCCCAGTGCCTTTCGGTGAAATCACTAGTGACTGGTGGTAACGCTATAACGAATCGGGGGCAGTTTACGGACATAACGAAAAAGTCCAAGGCAAAAAGTCTGCAAGGTTCGTTCTGCTTGCTTTCGGACGGTAACCGCAAAGGGTGGGTTTTCCAGTCGATGATAACGCTGGCAGGTGCAACCGGCTCGGCGAAGAGCAAAAGCAGCAAACCCGCAGCCAAAATCTCAGACGCCTAACTCGTGCGGGTACTCGATGGTGATACGTTTACGGCCAAGTTTACCGACGGCTCTACGTACAATATCCGTCTGAACGGTATCGACGCCCTTGAGTCAAAACAGGCTTTTGGTTTGGAAGCCACACGCGAATTGAGGCGGCTACTTATTGGGCGAGCGTTGAGAATTTTCACAACCAAGAAAGACAGATACCGAAGGTTGTTAGCTGACGTTTATGTAGTCAGCGTCAGTGAGGCGATGATTAAATCGGGGTATGCGTGGCACTATGTAAAGTATTCCAGAGACCCCAAACTGGCCAAACTCGAGTATGATGCCCAAGACGCGAGGCGAGGTTTCTGGCAACACCAATGGCTAGTTGCACCGTGGGATTATCGAAACGGTGTCAGACAACCGTCAGACTGGCGTGACTTGGAATTGTACGGCCCGCGTAGTCGCAAAAACGTCCAATCGACACGCACGACCGAAAGGTCTGTTTATGTGACCGAGTACGGATCAAAGTATCAACGCAGCGGTTGCCACCATTTGAGTGATTCGAAAATGCCCATTCCTATCAACCGGGCCCGCAGTGCCTATCAACCGTGCCGACATTGCAACCCCTGAACTGGTTGCTGAGTCTGTGCAGGACACAAACTGAGCGTTGCCGTGAAAAAATGAGGGCGAGCCAACGCGTGTTGGCTCGCCCCATTATTGTTTCGACTATCGCTGCCGTTCACCTCAATACCGACAACTCGCATTTCCCTTTGCTACAGCCACGAACTTCCGCAGAGATTGTTGCTCCATAGGCGCTTCCTTTCCTCGGCTGGGCCTTTCACTAGACTAATTGAGACTGAACACGTCTTTGTCTTCAGTAAACAGCATGCTATCTCCAAAACCATCCTCGGCGATGATGATGTTGTTCATTAACACCCCAACTTGGTATCGCCACATCAAACCTTGGTAAACACCGTTGTCAATCAACTCAATCAACCTTGCGGCTGAAGCCAAAGCCCCTCTCAAAGCCCATAGCCTGACTTTCAACTCTTTAACCAACTGACGGGTGATGTCTGAACTTACGCACAAGCCCTCAACAGCCGATAAGTCTTGAGAAACAGCATCAAACATCTCCAAACAATCCGACCTGATATCCAAACATTGCTGCCGGACATCAGCCCCAATAATACTCGCCATCTTTACAACTCCATATCTATGAAATGCGAAATGGGAAACTTCTGAAACTAGATTTACTTCACGCACACCTCTTTCTGTTAAGTCGCGGGTCAAACACAAGTAACTAACTTTTCATGTCTACAAGCTTTCGAATCTTTTTGCTGAGCGTCGAACCCTCAAAAACACTTTTCCTCGATTCCAATGCACGCAAAGAAACTGCAAGCGGGTCGATGCAAAAACGCTCGCAAATCGCTAGATAGACTTCGTATGTGAACCGTCGTTCACCTCCGAGATATTTGGCTACTCGCCTGTCGGTCCATTTGACGCTATCCAGTACTTCGTTGAGAAAAACTGCTAATTCTTTATTAGAGACCGATTTACTTCTCAGTTCCAAGCGAAGCTCTACAGCAGTGCGGCCTGGTACGTAGTCCGAACACCGGTCTAGCCTGTTAGTTATTTGAACGTTTGTTGACGTTCGCTTTTTCAACTTCGAAAACGCAAATTGGATTCTGACCGCTCCAGCATGCGATAAAGACTGTATTTGAGATCTGTCGAGAATTGAGAATCTATCCACATCCGGTGTAGTGTGAACGAAACCAACCTGTCTCGTGAAATACGATTCCGCCCATGCCAACCGCAAGTGCTTCTTAGAATCGAGACTTGGCTGTCCCTCCCATAGCGTCTGAAAACATTTTTTTAAACTTGTTGCCCATGAAACGGGGATTGCAATCTTCTGGAAATTCATCGCTCGGCTCCACTAATAAATTAAAGTACAAATAGTTTTTTCCCTCTCTTGGAGGCCCACGGGCGAGATCAACTGACAAACCTGATAACATGGCAATCCCTCTTGGAATAGAAATCTAAGACGGTGAACATTGGAATTAAGAATTATTTTTCCGGCCCTCAGGCGGCCCGCGTGCGGGCTCAACCAATAGAGTTGAGAACATGGCAACACTCCGTGAAAAAACACGATCGGACGGTGGACAGAACACCCACCATACTGTGGGGCATTGCAAATCCTACACAATCCGACAACAACCCACAATACGGTGGGTAATATTTTTGTAAAACAACGGTTTATTAAGGCTCAGCCTGAACCAATGTTTCCAACGAAACTCAGTAAATGTGTCAGTATTCCGTCGTCATAAAAGATATCCCGTCTCGGCCGAACTGCCGTTATGAACCCCATGCCATCAAAAATTGGAACTTCGGTAGCTCATTGGTTCACGCGTGGGGTGATGGGTGGTTTTCTGCTGATGGCGGCGGTCAATGCTGTCTCGTACTTTTTTCGCACCGGTGGGTTCGGGACCTTGCTGGGCTACGAACCGATGCCGACCGAAGCCATCGGTTTCCCCATGGAAATCTGGAACGAAACCAAGACCTATCGCGGCTTCATCGTGGACTATCGAGCCATGCTAATCAACGTGGGCGTTGCACTATTGCCCGGCATTCTGTTTGGAATCATCGGCGTCTGGTTTCGAAACGGCTTCAACCAGCACATTCTTGAATTCGAACAAAAAGAGGCAAAATCCAAACCGCCAAGCCTACAGTTCTCAACGAAAACTCTGCTGATCATCACGACCGTTGTCGCGTTCGCTGTCGCGGCATTATCGACCTGGCGCGAGTCGCGAATCACGCTGGCTGCCATTTACTTACTGTCGCCAGCCGTGCTAATTGGTTTGGCGATGCTGCCGGAAAGTATTCGCTGGTATTGGCGAGCCCTATTATTAATCATCGTCGCCAAAGCGACGATTGGCATCGGGATTGCAAGTGGATTGTCGCTGGGAATCCCGTTCGAAAAAGTCATGTTCGGGATCTTCGTCTGCTGGGTTCCTCAAAGTGTTTTCGCAGCGTTCCTGATCACCGTCTGGCTGATTGTTCAAACCGTTTGGAATCCCGCCCCGACTTCCGATTGATCAGCCGTTATACCAACGGGCCAATTGATGGGGAGAAACACCCAGTCGGTAGGATGCGCTGATCGCCCAGTTCCGTAACGTTTGCCTGGCAAGACCTTTTGCCCTCCAACGTCTGGCACTGACATGGATTGGACCGGGCAACAGAGCAGGCCGCCCTTGCTTGGATAACCGCTGCGAAAGTTCGAAGTCTTCCATCAAAGGCAGCGGCGCGAATCCTCCCAACGATTGAAATAAATCGCGAGCGACGAACAACCCTTGATCTCCGTAGACAAGGCTTTGATAACGGCTCCGGGCTAAGTTGCCCATCTCGATCCATCGGAAGAGAACGCCCGGATCTTCGATCTGCTGTTGAAACCCACCCCAGCGAATGTCGGCTTCCTCCATCGAGTCACGAATCTGATCACAGCTGCCATCAGGCAACCAGTTATCGGCGTGAATGAACAGCAACACATCACCCAAAGCGATTTCCGCGCCGGCATTCATTTGCGACCCGCGACCGGGATCAGTTCTGACGACCCGACAGTCTGCGGCACTAGCTACTTCCAAGGTACCGTCTGTGCTGCCGCCGTCGGAGACGATGACCTCATCCGCACCCGCCGCCCAAGCTCGTTCGATCGCCGCAGAAACGATCTCCCGTTCGTTCAACACCGGAATGATGGTTGAGATTCTTAAGGACAACTTTTGTTCAATCTCAATGCTTGACCATCGACGCGGGGCGGACGGAGCCTTCCTCCCATGGGGCGGACGGAGCCTTCCCCTCCCGAACAACGACCGCACTCAACCAAAGTGGAATTGCACAACAGAGGTCTCGTGCCCGTTTACGACAAGATTACCAGCTTACTAACGCTTGGCTACTTGTCCAGTAACGCGGTCGCGTTTGCTGTGCGGTGAAATGCCGATTGAGCCACAAAAGCTTCGACGGTTTCGGGAGTCTGGATCCCACGAAGGTAACGCCGCACCCATTCGCCGTTGTGCTTTTCGAACATAATCAACTGCGGAACGCCTCGGTCGCCAATCAGTTGTCGAGCAAGCCGCTCTTCCGCATCCAAATCGACGGTCGCGTAGTGAAACTGACTGAATGCGTTGCGTTGCATCAACTGCGGGATCGTGGTCGACTTCATGACCTTGCAAGGCGGGCACCATTCGGCTGTGACCAAGACCAACATCGGCCGATCTCCCTCTTGGGCCCTCTTGTACGCAGTGAAATAATCGGTTGGCTGTTGAGCAAAAACAGACGATGCCGAAACAATGAGGGCTAACAGCGAGAAGGCAACGAAGCCTGTGAGGGGGCGGGTTAGAAGCATCGAGAATTCCTCAGTCCATAAACGCTGTCAGTCAGATAATTTATTAATCGGATCATCTTGTCGCACACAGCCCGCCGAATTCCCACTTTTGCCAGCATCCAATGGTGGCAACACTCGATTTTCGATAAGGCTTTCCGGTTGTTCCACCGCAGTTGGAAACATCCGCGCAATTGAACCCTCAAGCCAAATTCGGGTTATACTGTTGACGCGCAAATTGCGGGTGAAAGAACGCAAAACGCGCATGAGCGAAGCGATGAACCGACGTTCTGATGGGGCCGATCCCACCGGTTCGGGCTCTGTTTGTGAGCCAGTGTACGCTGCCGACTTGCTGCCTCGACGATTAACTTGCCCGCTTAACAACCCACTTAGGCAAGTGGCAGAATATTACCCACCGTCAAACTAGTGAAATCCTTCGAGGTTTCGATGTATTAAGCGGCAGGTTTCAACTTGCCTTCTGCCATAGGAATCACGGATGAAACTGCGTGTGGGAATCGTTGGACTTGGGGATCAATGGCAAAGCCGCCATCTTCCAGCGTTACGAGCTTTGGCAGATCGTTTTGTCATTCGCGCCGTGTGCAGCCAAGTGGCCGAGCGAGCGATTGCGGTCGCGAAAGAATTTGATGCCGACGCCGTTGGTGGATTCCGCGCCGTGGTCGAACGGGATGACATCGATGTCGTGCTGGCTTTGGCACCCGAGTGGTACGGACCGCTGCCGATTCTGGCCGCTTGCGACGCAGGTAAGGCAATCTTTAGCTCGTCCTCGCTGGACGTGACTCCTTCGGAAGCGTTGGAACTGCGCGAACGAATTGAGGGCTCAGGCGTCGCGTTCATGGCAGAGCTTCCGCGTCGACATTCGCCAGCAACGGTGCGGCTTAAGGAATTAATCGCAACGCGGCTAGGAAAACCTCAGCTGTTGTTTTGCCACGAACGCCTTCCCATCGAAGACCAATCCAACGCTCAACGCCGAGGAGATCATTGCCCGCTGGCGTGGCGAACCATGATGGAACTTGCCGACTGGTGTTGCTACCTTGTCAACGACACGCCTGATTCTCTGATTAGCTCCATGCACTCGCAGTGTGATGCTGGGCAGTCACCGTTCTACCAAATGGTCAGCCTGAGCTTCCCCGGCCAAACCCACCAAGGCATCGAGGGGAACAAAGAGGATTCGACGACCGAGGGTTCAGGCTTCGCCATTCGTCCATTGGCTCAGCTGAGCGTGGGGCATTACATTCCGGGCAAGTGGTCAGACGCTTTGTCATTCAAACGCCCCGCGTCGATTCAAATTCGCTGCGAACGAGGCATGGCGTTCATAGATTTGCCGTCAAACTTGATCTGGTTCGATGACGCCGGTCAGCACACGGAATCGCTTGAGTACGAGCGACCGGTTGGCGAGCAGATGCTGGATCGATTTTACCGCGCCGTGACCAGTTTCATCCGCAGGACGACGGATCCGCAAGACGCCTACCGCGCGATGCAAATCGTGGTGAGTGCCGCCGAGAGTGCGGCGACCGGCAATCGAATATTTTTGGGCGATCAAGCAAACTGACGAAGTCGCTTCCTTCGACATCGCATTGGATCGAGGAGACGGCTGGAAGCATGCTCACGCAAGCGTGAGACATGGGACCCGGCAAGACAGACATCGGTACACAGTACACAGCACACAGTACACAGTACTCTGGACTCTGGACTCAGTACTCAGTACTCAGTACTCAGTACTCAGTACTCAGTACTCAGTACTCAGTTCTCTCTCTCACCCACCCGACTGATGCTTAAAGCTATCCGGATGCACGTCGTACTTGGTTTCTTCCGAGCGGCTTCCGTCACCGTCGTCCTTTGGATCCGCTTCACCGACCACTCGCAGCTCAGGCTGGCCGTCATCCGACGGGTCATCGGCGTCACCCAACGAACGAGCATCCGGTTTCTCTTTGCAGAAGTATTTCCCCAGAGGGCCCGCCAGCAAAGCAGGTAACAGAATCAAGTCGCCAATGAGTGCCATTGCCAACAGGAACAACATCAACGTCCCAAAACGCTGCGTCGGAGTAAATGTGCTTAACGCAAAAGCCGACAGTCCTAGTCCACCAATCAATGTCGTCTGAGTCATGGCGGTGGCGACGCGTGAGTAAGCGACACGAATCGCATCCAACCGCTTCAGCCCAGATTCGATCGCCTGCCGATACCACGTTAAAAAGTGAATCGTATCGTCCACGGCGACTCCCATGGCGACGCTGGCCGTCATCATGGATCCGATATCCACCAGAATATTTCGATGCCCCATGAACCCAAACACGATCACAACTGGAAACACGTTAGGCAGCATCGAAATCAATCCGCCACGGAAATTCAATAAGTTATTCCAACGAAGCGGTGCCTTCCAGTCTCGCAGCAACAGCATCATGACGGCCATGATCATCACAAACGCCAATCCGATACTTTCGATCAGGCTCCACAACAACGCTCGTTGAGCCTTGTAAACGATCGGGATGATACCGGTGTAGATTGCCGTAATGTTGACATCCTCGCCCGATTTTTGTCGCTCCATGGCGGTCAACATTCCCGGAAGTGGAGCCCGCGTATCATCGGTCACTTTGTACTCGTGATCACGGCAATCGACAAAACTGTTGGCGTACTTTTTGATGAAATCTACGTCGAACAAGTGATCGTCTTCGATCAACACAACGCAATCGTATTTGGTGACCAGATGCTCTTTCCATTTATCAGGACTCAGATACTCACGCAAAGCAACTCGTTTTTCTTCATCCAACGATTCGTTTTCAGGATCGTAGCGATCAGGATCCAGCCAGTGGTAGTAACTGCCGCCTCGTTTTGCCTTGGAGCGCCGAACGATGCCGCGATTTTCGAACAAGTCCTGAATCGTGTCGGCAAAGATATGAGTCTGGTCGATTAGCTCAGACGTCGGAGCCCCTTCTTTCATCAGCTTGCGGAGATCGATATCGCGATGGGCCGGATCACGCCCGAGCACCAACACTCGGCTCTGGTCCATCGATTTGTCGCCCAGTCGTTTCTGCAGCGTATTGAGCACTTTAGAACGATATCGATAGGCGGTCAGAATGGGCTCAACAACCGACTTCAGGTCGCCGATAAATTCGCCGTAGTCCACATCACTAAGGGCTGCCAGACGAATGCTGACTCGCCACATTTCGCGACCAAAGCGTTCCGGATCGTTCCGATCAATCTCGCGCTGTTCTTCGTCTAGGTTGGAAATGCCTTGGACCGCCAAGTAATCTTGTTCCAGCATGTCCGATCGTTTGTCATATAGCGATCCACTAAAGTGCTTTCGAGTCAACGATTCGACGGAGCTATCGATTCGATGCAACGGAGTGAACACATCGCTCGACATCCCCGATCCAACATATCCCAGACCGTCCGGCCCGAAAAAACGCTCGACTTGAGTCCGGACTCGGTTGGACAGCTCAACACGTTCAAGCATCGAGTAACTTCGCTCGTAAGCCAAGCGATCGTATTCGATAACCAGATCGTCACCCTTTTCGGCACGCTCCTCTGGTGACAGACCGGCCAACGCTTTTTCGCGCTCTTGTTCGATCTGTTCGATAAACGTTTCTTGCTGAACGGCGCGGTCGACGTTAATGACCAACTCGGCCGGCACCAGCTCGCCAAGGTTTTCTTCCATCCAGCGATAGTTTTGTAGGATCTTTGCATTAGGATCGAACAGCTTTAGCAGATGAACCGAAGTTTCAATCTTTGCAATTCCGAAGCAGAACCAAATCACCAACGCGACCGAGCAAGTCGACACGAGCCAATGGTTTCGCAAAACCCAATCGCCAATCCGCTCCCAGACGCGACCCACCACGTCAGTCAGCCCAGACTTGGTGTCTCGTTCCGACGGCTGTTTTCGTTTGTAACCGACTGGCCAAATCGTTAGCGCACTTGGCAGGTACGTGAACAGCAGCACGACCGTCACCAAAGTCGCAATTGCAGAAAACAAACCGAACTTGTAGATCGGCGTCAGGTTACTGGTCGTCAGGGAAATCAAACCCAGCGCGGTGGTGAACGACGCCAACGCACACGGGAACATACTGTGCATCACGGCGATCTCGACCGCTCTGCGAGAACCATGTTCATAACACGCTTCACGATAGTAGTTAACGATGTGCACCGCACCCGACAGCCCCAGCACGTAAACCAGCGACGGCATCGACATCAGGATGGCATCCATCGTCGTGCCACCAAACCAGACATACGACAAACTGGAAATGGCTCCAACGCCCGCCACAAAGAACAACATCATGGCGACGCGAATGCTGCCGAAGCTTAGGTAGGCCAAGCTGAAACCAATAAGCCCCGAAAGCCCAACCAACCGAAGCAACGTGCTGGTTCCTTCTTCATCAATGGCGACGTTATCACTGGGAGGACCACCAATATGAAGGTTGTCCGGAGTAATCCCACACTCGCCAGTCGCCAGTTCCAAAATGCGACCGCGAGGCTTACCCAACAGCGGTCGCCCGACCGCACGCGCTAATTCTTTTAGCACCGGCTTGTTAAGCGTAACGACAAGGCATGTCTGACGCGGCGGTGGCTCGATGTCCAGTTCAAACCACATGCGATACCACAGCTCCAGCTGTTCGCTTGTTACCGCGTCCTGCATCGCGCTGAAGTCACCCTCAAAGCGATCTTCCACCTGCGCCTTCACGAATGCGTCAAAACGTTCCTCATGGATGGGACTCGACTTTAACAACGCGTTGTGAGTCGGCTCGACGTTCTCCAGCAACGACGCGAACGTCCAATTGAAGTCTTCTGACGGAGTCGGCCCAAACACCGCGCCGGTCAGACGTTTGTGGGCTTCGATCTTCGCCTCGAACGTGCTCAGATCCTCCTCGCCAAACTTGCCGATTCGCAGCGTGCCCTCTTCGCCCGCCATTTGATCAAAGACCATTGGCCCAGTGATCACCGATTTGAACGGGCGGCAGCACAACTTCTGAGGATTCGCGTAGAACGGGTTGGGAATTCCTTGCTCGTCATCTGGCAGCGGACCAAACCGAGTAATGTATGTTCCGTGAGCAACGTTTTTGCCGTTGAACATTTTTTCGGCCGATCGCTTTGACGCGTCGACCACATTGTTCTGGCCGTCCCAACGAAAAAGCTCGCCATTTCGATTGATGAAGTACCACTTGTCGCGGCTGCCCTTGAGCCATTTCTCTCGTTGCAGTCCCCAGTCTTCGTGGTACGTTCCGGTGTACATCAGACCGTATTCGTCACCCAGTTCATGAGCGCGAATTTCTTCGTCGGACTGTGACTCGTTGAGCACGCTTTCGTACTCTAGCGACTCTTCGCGAATCTTGCGGACAAGATTGATGAACGCCGGGTTACCTTCTTTGCACCAAGGACCGCTAACGACCACAAACTGATCGCCAAAAAAGTACTTGCGGAACTCGGCCAGCTCTTGCGTTTCTGGATAGTCACTCGGCAACCAGTCGGCCACATTGTTCTGCATGTCGGCCAGCGCCAGTTTTGCGCCTCGGAGGGCAAATGGCAGCAGGAAAAACACCGTGCACAGCAGTAGCATCGCGACGCTGCCAACCAACGGTACCGGGATCGAGAAAAAACGTTTTACCATGAGTTTTGACGCTGCGATTCGGGCGAATGTTTTCTCTGCAACAGAGAGGTGTGGCCAAGCTGTCGGACGTTGATGAAAATGTTGAAGCTACAGTGCGGTTTCGACCAACACGAAATGGACAATCGACTTCGCGAGTATCCGGACTTCGCGCCGGGTTGCCGACTAGTCAGGTTACCGACCTAAAGCGGTCGAGTCCACGTCAATGGACGCGATCTTAGGCGTGGCAGGACGGGCGAAACACGGAAAACACGCAATCTTTGCGGGTCACAGCAGCCCTACGGCGCTTTTCGGAAGCCACGTCAATTCGGACTGACGGGCTCCCAACCGTTGTAGCTCACGTACGTGCCCGATGCCGCCGTCACCAGCAACGAGAACAGCAGGATGACAGTCGGAATCAACAAGTCCTTGCCTTGCATGAATCCGTACACCACTGCGTACAAAAAGCCGGTGCAGACGCAGGCCATCGCGTGTCCTGGGCGCTTCTGTTTGACGGCAACAATCGTGATCCAAGTTCCGCACAGGATCACCATGACGATCGACGCACACATACTAATCGCGCCGGAGTTGATTCCTTTAGAAATTTGCTCCATTGAGAAAATGATGACCAGCCCGATTCCAACCAGCAGCAGCAAAATGGCTCCGGCGACACCGGCAATCACCAGCGAATCGGCTCCATCCCCGAAATCCTGTCCGTCTGCCGTGACCGGCATATCGTCAATGTCTTTCTCGGCCTTAGCCAACATTCGCTCAGCCGCCGTCATTTCCGAGGAACTCTTTGAGTCTTCATCGATTTCGGACACGACACGCTTGCCGGTTTCCATGTTGTAGCCACATTCAATGCACAACACGGCACCGGCCGTCAGTTCCGCCGCACAATTGTCGCACGTGGGGCCTCGAGTCACACCTTTGACGTCGGCTTCGTCGAGCAAATCCATCATAGGGTTCGGGTTGGAGCGTACCGCGTTTGCCTTGGTAGGCTTACTGCGGGGCCTTGCGGCGGCGACTCCACCAACGCCCGCCGCGGCTGGAATGGTCAACGGCTTTTTGCACTTGGGGCATCGGACTCGTTTACCTGCCAACGCATCCTTGGCTTTGAACGCTGCCTCACAACTTCCGCATCGAACTTTAATTGGCATCTTGATTCTTTCGGTCGGGCAAGGGGAGCAAGCACTCGGCCCTGATCGAGGGGATAAGCAAACAGTCGTGGCTGCAACTGATCATTATGTTACTTCATCGAACAGTCATTTTGTTGGCTCAATGGGTTTTGACAAGCGGAGAAATCCTCGCAACGCACGTGCTGGGCCATTTTCGAACGGATTCCACGCCTCACGAGCCGCAAACTTGGCTCGATCGGAGCCAACGCGACTGAGCAATCACTCAAGCCCGACGCTGGTCTGATAAACGAGGGGTTTCGCCGGGGTGGGGCCGATATCGGTTGCTCGTTGGACGTCACCGATTTTCCCGTGAAGTCACTCGTGCTGACAATCTGTCACAACGCGGCTCGCCCAAAACGATCGGACTGAGACCGCACAAACCTGAAGAAATTGTGATCAAACATCGTAAGCCACGGTAAACCTGAGGAAATTGTGACTGCATTGCAAACGGGGCTCAGAAATTTGGTTTCTCCAAACTTTGGCGCGCCACTTGCCTTTTGGGAGGCTGAGTTTTTTCAAACCGCAAAAATGGCAGGGAATCGGTGCATCTTCGGATCGTGACGGCTCTCTGCCAACGAGTTTCCAGATACCGGCAAATTTCCGGAAGCCCTGACAGACACATTCGGAGGATCAGATCTGATGGCAGCGACCAAAACCAAGAAGGCCAAGAAGAAATCAACCAACCTGCAGCCAATCGGCGATCGCATTGTGGTCGAGCGCGAGGAATCGCTCGGTACAACCGCTGGGGGCATCTTGCTGCCTGAGTCGGCCAAGGATAAACCTTCACGAGGAACCGTGATCGCTGTCGGTAACGGACGCTTGCTAAAAGACGGCACCCGTGGACCGCTGCAACTGAAAGCGGGCGACCAAGTTCTGTTCACCAGCTATGGTCCCGACGAGATTAAATTGGGCGACGACGAATTCTTGCTGATGCGTGAAGACGACGTGCTGGCGGTTATCGAGTAACCGGCATTCGTCGTGTGCCGGAAGTCGAACCGATCAAACTGGCACTCACGCCAACCAAACCAACTTTTAACAATACAACCAACCTGAACTCAGGAGTTTTTTCATGGCTAAAATGATCGCATTCGAACAGGAAGCTCGCGAAGCAATTCGACGCGGCGTATCCAAATTGGCTCGCGCCGTCAAAGTTACGCTCGGCCCGAAAGGTCGGAACGTGATTCTTCAAAAGAGCTTTGGTTCACCGACCGTCACCAAGGACGGAGTGAGCGTTGCCAAGGAAATTGAATTGGAAGACGTCTATGAAAACATGGGCGCTCAGATGGTCCGCGAAGTCGCCAGCAAGACCAGTGATGTCGCGGGCGACGGAACGACCACCGCGACCGTCATGGCGGAAGCAATCTTTAACGAGGGACTCAAAGCCGTCACTTCTGGCGTCAACCCGATCCAGATGAAGCAGGGAATCGAAAAAGCAGTCACCGACATCTGCGAAAAGCTCTCCAAGATGTCAATCAAGATCAAAGACAAGGCTGAAATGGCCAACGTCGCTTCGATTGCCGCCAACAACGATCGCGAGATCGGCGAGCTTCTGTCGGACGCGATGGAGAAAGTCGGCAAAGACGGCGTGATCACCGTCGACGAAGGCAAAAGCCTTGGCACGGAAGTCGAATGGGTCGAAGGGATGCAGTTCGACCGCGGTTACTTGTCGCCTTACTTCGTGAACGAAACCACTTCGATGGAAGCCGTTCTGGAAGACGCTTACGTGCTGGTTTTCGAAAAGAAGATCTCAAACATCAAGGATCTTGTTCCACTATTGGAGCAAGTCGTTCAGCAAGGCAAGCCATTGTTGATCATCGCCGAAGATATCGACGGCGAAGCACTGGCGACATTGGTCATCAACCGCCTGCGTGGAACGTTCAACTGCTGTGCCGTGAAGGCACCGGGCTACGGCGATCGCCGCAAGTCGATGATGGAAGACATCGCGATCCTAACCGGTGGCACCGCCGTCTTCGAAGCATTGGGAATGAAGCTGGAATCGCTTAGCTTGAAAGATCTGGGACGAGCCAAGAAGGTTATCGTCAGCAAGGACAACACGACGATCATCGAAGGTGCCGGCAAAAGCACCGATATCAAGGCTCGCATCGATCAGATCCGCCGCGAGATCGATAACTGCAGCAGTGATTACGACCGTGAGAAACTTGAGGAACGTTTGGCGAAGTTGGCCGGTGGCGTTGCCAAAGTGAATGTCGGTGCCGCAACCGAAAGCGAAATGAAAGAGCGTAAGGCTCGAGTCGAAGATGCGATGCACGCGACTCGTGCCGCAGTCGAAGACGGAATTCTCCCAGGCGGTGGCGTTGCATTGCTGCGTGCCTCCGGAGCGATTAAGGCTCCTGAAGGGCTGAGCGATGACGAGAAAACCGGATACAACATCATCATTCGAGCCTGTCGTGCACCATTGAACATGATCGCAAGCAACGCTGGCCAAGACGGTGGCATCGTGTGTGAGAAAGTTCTGTCCAGTAAAGCCAACAACGGCTACAACGCGTTGACCGATACCTATGAGGACTTGGTGAAGGCGGGCGTTATCGATCCGGCGAAAGTCACAAAGACTGCGCTATCGAATGCAGCCAGCGTTGCCACATTGTTGCTCACTAGTGACGCGTTGATCGCCGACAAGCCGAAAGACGGCGGAAGCAAGGATCACGGTCACGATCACGACATGTATTAATCCGACGGATCGCGGTGCATCGTCGCCGCGAATCGCACAAACGGGCAAAGACCCATCGGCCCGATAAAACGAACGGCTTCGATTCAAAAATCGTCGCCCTCAGGATGGTTCAGATAGAAGCCGCTTGCCAGAATTTCTGGCAGGCGGCTTTTTTGCATTCCGTTTGGCGATCATCGTCTAACCGCGACTGTAAAGTATTAATTGCTTGCTTACAAACGATCTTCTGATACCCTAAGAGGTCATTAACGTCCGTGTAACGCCTCTTATGCGACAGGAATATTTGTGCGATCCAGAAAAAGAATCCGTCCTGACCGCTGGCAGTACAACCACCTTGAACCCCGCCACCTACTGGCTTCAATTGCAAATGGCCAAGAATTAACTGGTGGTTTCGACGCTGGTGAAACCGAAACATATGAGTTTCAGGTCAGCTCTCCGGGGCAGGTCCAAGTATTCGTGGGCGAGCTGGCGTCAACCGTCGCGAGTCCTGTTATCAGCATCAATGACGCAGCGGGAAACCTGGTCGAAACGGTTCGGGCTGGCGATCGAAGAGACAACGACTACCGTCGCTTTGAAGCAGATATAGGCACCTACTCGATTATTGTCTCAGATGCGAGAAGCAATGACGCCATGGATTTTAAGATCCGGGCGATTCAGTTATCAGACAATCCGTCATTGATTGCTGATGAGGATTTATCACTTCAGAATGGTGTCGAAGAAGAAAGAATCATTGCCGCGTCCGCGTTACGCACATTTTCGTTCGATGTCACTGCCGCAGGATTCGTCCGTTTTTCTCAGGCGGGCACAATACGCAGTGCGACAACAGGGTTCGTATTTGACCCCGCTGGAAACTTTATCAGCAACTCCGTGCGGTTCGACGGCCGCGGACTGAAACAGGATGTCGATGCTCAACCGGGAACCTACACGCTGGCGGTTATTAACACGGACCCGGTTGACGTTGAATTTCGCACTCGTGTAACTAACGTTGTGCAACCTTATGGCTTAAACGTCGATCGCGATGCGATGCTCGCTAATGGCGGCGAAGTCGATATCTCGTTTCCTTTTGGCACGCACTCCACGGTTTCCATACAAGTCGACCAACCGGGAACCGTATTGCTATCGGCATATGTTGGCGGTTCAAGTACGACGTATGGAGACGTCATCTTGTTGGGCGAAAACGGTCGAATTGTTGAACCTGAGATCAACCGGTACGACAACGCCGATGGTTTCTACCAGTACCAAATCGGCCAACAGCAAACGGGAAAGTTGACGGCTTTGATTAGCAACGGGTATCGCTCAACCAGCAACCTTGAGCGTTCCGTCCGATTTCTATCACTGCCTGAGACCAGCGCCGAACCTTTGGATTTAATTGAAAACAGGGACCAAGAACTTGGCATTGGTGAAACAGTAACTTCTTCGTTACCGCTTTTGGCACCGTTCAATCTTTTTCCAATTGACGTCACACAATTGACGACGACCCGAGTTTTGCTGGAAACCGACCACGCCACCGCCACACCGATGCTACGCATTTACTCGCCCGATGGCCGCATTGTGTCCGAGGACCAGGGCGACGGGATCTCTCCTCAAAACCGAGCGAGCGCCTTGTTTGAACCTACGGTCGCGGGTCGGTACTACGCAGTCGTGCAAGACGGCCGATTCAACGGAACCGCAGATAGCATGTCGTTCACGTTATCGGCGACTTCCATCCCAAACAACCTGATCCTGACGAACTCGCAAGCGATCAGCCTGTCCAACGGGCAAGAGAGTTTCGGCACGCTCGCTGATGGAAACGGTTCGTTCAAGACATTCAAATTCAACGTCGCTTCACCTGGATGGATCGCGGCCGTCGCGTCGGAGCTGAGTGATTCGGACGACTCACAATTGGCAATCCGAATTTATCAGCCCGACGGGACGCCGGCCCGATCGAGAAGCCCATTCGGCGGCGAAACCTTCTTCTACGAAACGACTGACTCGTCGACGATGCTCGCCTTGGATGCGTTGCAGGTCGGTGAATACACCTTGGTGGTGGAGCAAGTCGGGACAGATGCAATCTCCGAGTTCTTCGTTCGCGCTTTCTCGTTTCGCGATCCGATTCCCGGCTCCAGCTTGGTGCTAGGCGACGTGGATCTGGCCGTCAATGGACGAGAGTATCCCGTCACCATTCCAGCCGGCGAGACGATTCTTGTCCAATTTGATGTGGACACCGACGTGAACAGTCAACTGCTCGTGAGAGGCTCGCGGCTTGAGCAAGTCCAAAGAATTTTGTCAGACGCAGGTGGGCTCAATGATGCGTCAATCTCAAGGTTTTTCAATCCAAGTCTGGGTGAGTTTTCCACTTCGGGCTCAGTCGCGATGGCGCTCTCAAACTTGGGATCGACCGATGCTACCGTTTTCGTGCGTCGCGTTTCGTTCAACGGAACCCCTTTTGAACAACTTTCACACGAGCAGCAGTTGGTCAATGGTCGGCTAACCTCGCTCACCGTTCCGATCGATTCGTCCGCGTTTTACACCGTACCGATTGAAACCCCAGGTCCAACATTCGTGTCTCTGGGGGCTGTCAGCAACAACTTCCATCGTCAACTGACAATTTTCGATCCGAATGGCCACGTGTTGGAATCTGTCCCTGCAAGTTCGCATGGAAACGGATTTTCCTTCATTCCATCGATGGCGGGTGATCACACGATCGTCCTGACGCCCACCTCGGCGGTTCCCGTCGAGTATGAATTGCGTGTCGTCGCCCTTCTGGACAATCCCGAGCTGCAATCCGGCCAAGACGGAATCCTCTATCCTGATAGCCCCATTGTTGCGATGACCCCCAAAGCTGGCTTCAGCATCTTCCAATTTGAAACGTTCGCTGCTGGTCCGGTATCGCTGTCCGTCGTCAGCGGCTCCCGGCCAAGAATCGAAATCTACGATTCTACCGGTGCTGTTGTTGCTTCGGTGCAAGACTACGGTGATGTGACCGCAAATTTTGTAGCTGCAGAAGCGGGGCAATATTACGCGGTCGTTGATAACGAGGTTGATCCACCCGTCCGACCGGCTTTCTCGTTTCAGATTGAGTTATCCTCAACCGTCGTGCTTCCGGAGAACCATTCGACGATCAGCAACGGCAATCAGTTGGAGTTCTCTGTTGCGACGGGTGAGTCCCATGTTGTCGCCCTTGACGTCGCAGCAGCCGGCCCCGTTTTTCTGACAGCTAACACGGTCAACTTTCCAGACCAAGACAACCTGACGGTGCAGGCAATAGGTACAGACGGCCAAAACATCGCGTCTTTTAGTAGTGCGAATGGCATTGCCGGGCAGTTTTTAGCAACCGAAGCCGGAACATATTACTTGCAAATCAGCGGAAACAGTGAAACCGGAAACGAACTGGTCGACGTTCGACTTCGGACTCTGGCTGTTGCTGCCAACGTAGTCGCTCCACCATCCTCTGTTGTGCCACAGGACGGAACTTTCGAAGAAAACGGCGATAGCTTCAACGCCACAATACCGAATGGTTCGTTCGCGTTGATGCATTTCTACGGGGCCGCCAACGAACCGATCGACATTAACGTCGGCCTCAACGCTCCGGGCAGCGACTTCTTCCGACTAAAGGTGATTGACGAAGCCGGTTTAACACACGTCGACGTTTTCGGTCAGTCATCTGCGACCGTTGAGTCTTGGATCCCTGATTCCGATGGCCGATACTTTGTCATGCTGCATTCAGTCGATGCTGAAATCGCGAATGTGTCGGTTCAAGTGTTTGGCAATGTGCCGTTTCCTCCGCAGGTCTTATCAATACAACGAAACGTCGAGAACCCCGGATGGCTGAGATATCCTGACCGGGTTAACTCTCTAAGCTTCCAATTCGACAAGGATGTCGAAGTCACGAATACCGAGTTGATGGTTCGGAACTTACAAACAGATGAAGTCACTTATGTTTCCCCCTCAGCCGAGAGCTACGATACTGAAACCTTCACTGTCGTCTGGACCTATTCAGATCAATTCGATCCACTTGAACCGGGGAATTATGAGTTAACGATTAGTGCAGCTTCAATTCTTGATCAGAACGGTTTTCGGCCGCTCTCCGAAGACGTAACAACAACCATCTACTTGGCGATTCCCGGCGACGTAAATCTTGACGGTCGAGTCGATGTTCTCAATGACGCATTCGTTTTGGTGGAGAACCTTGGCAATAACGGTGAAGCCACATGGTCGTATGGCGATTTTAACGGCGACCAAATTACGGATGTCTTGAACGACGCATTCATTTTGGTAGCTAATCTTGGAAGAGACATCAACCTAGCTCCCTCTTCAGCTCTACTGTTTGGCGATACTGAACCGATAACGTTTCAGGCATCAAGCTCCACTCCAAAATTAACGTTGCCGGCCGCTTCACGAACTGAAATTGCTGTTTCGCTTGATGAAGAAGACATCCCGCCTGAATCGAATCTGCCGCTGATTTCAGAAGTAGTAAAAATGCCTCGACTTGCGGGGCACCAACCGACGAATGACATCGATAGTGTTTTCGCCGAACGAGGTTGAGGTAGAGAAAGGCCTCTAACCGACAATGCGTTGTTCGCACCTACCCCAAGGGAGCTACGCAGATCAGCAAGACCCGTCTTGGCCCGCCAGACTGAACCACTGGGCAACGCCTAAAAGGCTGTAAAGTTTCGGCGTCCATTGAAGAGATGTACCGCTCAAGATAGTTCAAGCATCTACCCTTAGTCAGAAACAACGTCAAGTAGTTTTTTGTTTGACATTGGCCGAAACATCGGTGCATCTGCGCACGTTCTATGATCCTGCGAACCTACCCAGCCTACGATTAGCCGGTGAAACCCCTTGTCATTTAAAAAAATCTAACTAGCTTTATAGTTTGACGTGGCTCGGCAGACGCAACGCAAGAAACGACTTCAGAAACATTTCTTACCCTTACCCATCCACCAACATGCACACCACCAAGAACAAACCGTCCAAATGTGTGATGGCTCGCCTGATGCGAAAGGGAGTCAATCATCAGAAAAATTTTACGCTCGCGCAGTACGGAACTTGGGCCAAAGCGGAAGCGGCTGCCCAACGCTGGGTCAAAGCTCAAAAGAAGAAGCTACCGCCCGTTGAATCCGGAAAAGGGCGGATGACCACCCGAAACGAGTCGGGGTTTGTTGGCGTTTATGCTCAGCTAAACAAGAACGGCCACAACAAAAACTTTAGTGAGGACATCCGTTGGAGTGCTCGCTGGCCCGAATGCCCGAACCGAGGCGGCATCAGCTTTTCGGCTCGAAAGTACGGTGACCAAGACGCGTTCCTCTGTGCTTGGCTGGCCCGTAAACACGAAACAGTCGATCGCGAATGGATTTTTAATCGATTGAAGACGTTCAAGAAAACAAAGAAATGCTCTGAAATCCTTCGGCAAAAACAGGTCGAGTTCGTTTAATGATTTAGCCACGACACGGCAGCAGGACGATCTTCCCAAACGCTCGGATTGAGTTGAGCAAGTGTACGCAAGGCGCAAGCAACTGGCAGAATGAAACCTACCTTCGACGACAGGGTATCTGTCGAGGTTTCAGTATTCCAAGTGGTAGGTTTCAACTTACCATCTGCCTAAACTGGTCTCCACATTACTCCCCCGAGTGGGTCATGTCTTGTTGAAGAAAATTCTTTATCTAATCGGACTAGCACTGCTGATCCTGCTTGCATGGACTGCGTACGAGTTCTCGGTTTTCTCGGCCGACCGGACCCAACATCTTCAAACGCAAGCAATCACCACGACTCGTCAGCTGCGAGACGAAATTAGCAATCTGCTTACCAAGGTCACCGACGAGGGAAAACGGCTGGCCAAACTCTTTGGTGAAAATAACTACTCGGCCAAGGAGGTTCGAAAACTGCTGAAGGAAAGCTCCCTCAGCATCGCAGAGATTCAGGGCGTCACGGCCGCGTTCGAGCCCTTCGCTTTCGACAAAGAAACGAAACTTTTCTCGCCCTACTATGACAAGGGATCGCAGTCGTTTCTTCAAATCGAAGAATCCTACGACTACACCGTCGCGGGCAGCTCCAAAACGGCGTGGTACACCGACGTAAGAGATCATGGCATGCAATGGGTCGAGCCATATTACGGAGCTGCCGGAGGAAATTGGTATGTTGATCTTGGCGTCCCGTTCACTTACGGCAGCGGCCCAAAAAGTGAAAAAGTGCGAGGCACCATCACAGTCAGTTTTCTGTGTAAAGACTTTGGGCAACAAATTCATGAGATCAGCTTGGGTAGAACCGGCTACGGAATCATCACGTCACCCAACGGGATCTTTCTCGCTCACCCAGACCCTGATCTTGTGGGGAAATCATCGCTGAAAGATTGGGCATCTGCGAGCGATCACCCTCGCGAGTTCAATCGCGCCTGCGAAAAACTGTTGGCAGGCGAAACGGGGCTTATCGATTACCACGACGACAAAGATAACCAAAGAGCACTCTTTTGCTACGACCAAATCGTTGTATCAGGATGGGGAATCGGAATGTCGTTTTTAGAGAGCGATTTGCTATCCGACAAGAAACAGATCAACCGCCGATACGTGCATCTCTCGATCCTAGGATCGCTACTACTGGTTTGCGTTCTGGCCATTGTTTACAGCTTTGATGAACTTGACCGAGGGGAAATCTGGCGACTGAGTGCGATTTCGACTGCATTGTTGGTCGCTAACATCTTTTTAATTGGTCGATTGGAACATCAGTCTGAACGTCCAAAAATCGAACACGTCAGCTTCCCAGTTACTGACTACTCGTCTGTGCAACGTTTTGTTCAGCAGCAGCATAAGCGAGCCGAAGAGCTGAAACGACCACCAGCGATTCCAATTCCGACCGGCATTCACATCCAGCGAATGGACTTCCAAGACAGCTACAACTTGAATGTGGGAGGAACGATCTGGCAAAAAATTCCGCTCGACGCCGGGGACTCCGTGTTGCCGGGAATTGCTTTCCCTCAGACTTCTCCATTTGCAGAAGCGTCGTTGATCGAAGAATCGTACCGCCAGAAATTTGAGGGCAAGGAAGGCGAGGAAGGTTACTTGCTGATCGGTTGGAACTATCGCGTGACACTCCAACTAAATTTTGAATACTCCGACTTCCCCTTTGACAAGCGGCAGATCGACATCGAAGTCCAACCCGCAGACACACTGGGAAAAGTAATGTTGGTTCCCGATTTGGCCAGCTATCGTCAAACAACCCCTTCCTCGGTGCCCGGCGTGGCGGAGTC
Source organism: uncultured Pirellulaceae bacterium (assembly GCA_937929805.1). Taxonomy (GTDB): domain Bacteria; phylum Planctomycetota; class Planctomycetia; order Pirellulales; family Pirellulaceae; genus Mariniblastus. The sequence continues at coordinate 50,003 of CALFUT010000048.1, read as the reverse complement.
CATCGTCTTGTCTGGAAACGAGATCACTGAAAGCTTTTTCAACTTCTCCACCGAACAATCGAGTACAGATTTCGGGTTCGGTGCCGAACTTGGTCGCAATCAGGTTCCGGTTTTGCACTTTAACGTGCACCTCAGACGAAATCTATTGAACGTGTTCGTAACTTATCTGATTCCCATCGTTGTTGCTCTGATGATGATCTTCATCCTGTTGATCGCCTGCCGGAAAACCACCGAACGCCAAGGGATCATCGAGAGCATGGCAGCATTCATTTTTGTCCTAATCTTTTCACATATCGACTTGCGAAAAGAAGTGGTGACGGGCGAACTGATTTATCTTGAGTACTTCTATTTTGTCACTTACGGGATGGTCCTGCTGACAACGTTTAATCTGATGGCCTATACCTTGGATAAGACTAAACTTTTTGACTTCAACGAGAATCAAGTCTACAAGGCTTTCTACTTCCCAATGTTCTTCTTCGCCGTCCTGATCGTAACACTGGTCAAATTCTATTAAACGGCCGGTCCGTATGGTGAAAATGAAACCAAGAGCGGTCGATCTACGCAGCAACCACGGAGGGCCGCAATCACCTCGCGAGACGAACGGACTTTCGAATAGTGGTTTTGGGCAAAGACCATTGTTGACAAGTCCCGAAAACGCGATTAAATTTAGAACATCCCCCCTAGTCGGTTTATTCAGGTGCCTTAGTCACCCGAATCAGATCGCTTGCCGATTACTTACCAGTCATGCCCGCCTTCGTGAAAGAGATCGAGGTGCGTTGCAATGCTGGCCACTCTTCCAACTCACTTTCGGACTTGAGATGCGAATTCTAACGCCCCTGTTATTTGTCCTCCTTTGCTTGGCTCCGTGTTCGACGTCTCATGCGTTGCAGAACACCCCAATTGTGGTGAGTGCCATCACTCCGGCTTCCTCAGGGGACGCTGAGCTTTACTATGACCCAGCCACTGGGGATTTGATCGTCACGACCAATGGCGTTGCCGCAGTCGTAATCACTGGGCAATCCGATAACACGTTTGACTTGTCGGATGTGGATCCAGGCGGGACCGGTTCGTATGACGTGGTTAACTTCGAAACCGTTTTGCTGCTCAACGCCGAAACGTACACCGACAATCAATTGGCAGCATTTGGATTCCCGCTTCCTACCGGGGTACATAACCTCGGAAGCGTCTTGGCTCCCGGAGCTACCACCCCCGCAGCTTTCGTTGCAGCTTTCGGCGACATTAGGCTCGATCGAATTGTCCAAGGACAACCACGTCTCGATCCATCCGGTGTTGTTAGAATTTTGGTTCCCGATCCCGTCGAAGTGGTTGTTAGCCAAGGCGAAAATCAGCGATCGATGCTAAGGGAGATTGACGTTACGCTTCCGGGCGATGTTCAAATTGGTGCCAATGCCTTTTCCATCGTCAATCGCGATGACAACTCGATCAGCCCCACTGTCTCTTTCGGGACACCCGAATTAGTTAACGGCTCGACGACAGTCACGCTAACTTTCTCAGGAAGCGGAGTTGACCCATCCGGCTCGTTGTCCGACGGTAATTATTTATTGACGATCGATGGAGATTTGATCATCAACGCCCAAGGCAACGCATTCGACGCAGATGAGGATGGAACTCCGGGAGGACAATTGGTAATCGGTAACAATGATCAACTCGATGAAAATGGCAATCAAGTCGACGACAAATTGTATCGGCTCTTTGGTGATGTCGCCAATTGTGATCGCGCTGTCGACGGTGCTGATGTTGGACTCATCATACCCACTTTGTTCCTCACAGAAGGTTCACCCAGCTACAACGACAGTTTCGACTTCAATGCAGATGGTGCCGTCGATGGGGCCGACATCGGAGCGTTCATCCCAAACCTTTTCCGAATTTTAGCGTTTTAGCGTTGGGTGATTCAAATTTTTGTTGTTCATTTTTTAGGTCGAACAACTACGATTTAACTGAAATTTACAGAGCAAAAAACACCGTCCAAGTCATTGATTGATTTTTTTCCACAAACGAAAACACCACGAGAGAAAATCTATGAACAAACTTAAAACAATGCTCATTTTGTCGGGCCTTGTCTGTGTGCTAACGTTCGACAACCCAGCGGTTGGCCAAGTCGATATTGTGTTTTCAGCAGACGGTGGTAACTCGTTTGGGGACGACTTTAACGTCGATGTTGGCACCACTCAGACAATTTCGGTTGTTGCTATCGAAACCGAATCTGACACGGCGTTATCGACTGAAGGGCTCAATGGCTTTGGCATCTCGTTGAACGGGAGTGCAACCTCGGGAGCCGCTAGTGAAATAACTTCATTCACTGCGAATCCAGCCTTCTCTCCAAGCTTTGGTAGCGAGGATGAAGTGACGACAAGTTCTCTCGATCAGCGCAGACTGATCTTCAGCAATGTCGCTGGAACTTCCGTGCGGTTGGGGGACGTGGATATATCAGCGATCGCCCCCGGGACAACCGAGTTTACTTTAAGTGATTTTTCGTCTTTAAACGATTTCGGTACTTTAGGTGGCAACGCCCTCGATTCCATTATTTTCCAAGATGGACGAACCTTCAGTTTTACAATCAATGCTGGGACCGCAATTCCTGAACCGTCTGCAGGCCTGTTGATCGGGGTTTCAATGCTTGCATCAATGATGCGAAGAAAACGAAATCGGTCTTAAAATTGAATTCGATTTGCGAAAAGCAGCGGCAACGCTGCTTTTTTCATGCGCTGTTTTAGACCGGAAAAGTGCGTCTTGCTTGGTGAATCAAAGCGTCTTCAGATAGGCCAACAGGTCAGCCACTTCTTGATCGCTCGTCTGATCTAGCAAGCCGCTGGGCATCATCGATCTGGCAGATCGTCGCCGTGTTTCAATCTGATCGCGGTTCAGTCGCACCGTTTTCCCGTTTGGTTCACGGACGGTGACACCGTCAACATTTTCGTAGATCACTGATCCCGAAACCAACTGGCCGTCGATCGTTTCAAACAGCGTCGTTCGATAACGGTCCGAAACCTGAGCATCCGGATTCACGATCGCGGCTAGCAGATCGTTTCGAGCCATGCGTTTGGTGACTCCCTCAAGTCGCGGCCCCAAGGCTCGCCCGGGCCCGTGACAGGCGGCACATTGCAGTTTTTCGTAAACTTGTTTGCCACGATCTGCTAGGCCAGATTCCCAATCCAATTTTTCAAACCGTGCCATTTGCTGCTGACCAGATTCGGCGGGTTTCAGCACTTCCGCCAGTTCAGGCTGCTGCTCGATCAAAAATGCTCGCCATCGACGCAAGGCTTCGCTCTGCCTGAGTTCCGGCTTACCCAACTGATAGCCAAACTCCTTCCCAGCGAATTTCCGCAGCAGGAGAATCATTTGGTCTCGGATCGAAACATCCTGTTTCTCATTACCCAGCCGCAGCGCGGTTCGCATCGCGGCCGCCGCTGCTTTAGCCGAAACATCAGGAACCAATTTCCGCAATGCGATCGCGGACTCTTTCTGCACGCGAGGATCAAGCGACAGTAAGCCCTCGACAAACCGTTGCCGATCGCTCGCATCACCACATTGAACCAACGCGAGTGCGACTTGGTCTTTCAATGAAGGATTCTTTGCCAGTTCTCTAAGCATCTTTACTGACTTGAATGTCGGCCTTCTAGCCAAAACTTGTACATGATCATTGGTTGCCCGACTTGGATCCTTCTGCACCCATGTAGCTACTTTCTCTTGAAGCAACGGCAAGTCTTTATCGGCAAAGTGTGCAAAAAGAAATCCATGAGTCCCTTTTCCAAACTTAGCGTGCGTCAGAAGGTGTTTCGCGATTTGAGGATATTTTTCAAAAAAACGTGACGCCAGTTCGTTCAGCATTGGCCGGAAGTGAGAATCCGTTTTTACTCCCTGAGCATGGAATTTATCGCTGATGAACAAGAGGCCGTTAGCCAAACGTTCGACAAACTTTTGATCCTCCTTCGGCTCAAGCTGACTTAGGCACATCAGCCAGTGCAAGTCAATTGACGCCGACGTCCCCAGCCCAACAGCATCATCGGACACACTATCAGAGCTAAAATATTCATCAAACAATTCCTCCGTTTGTTTCGAAACAATCTGCTCAAGACAATACTCCCCCGCCAAAAGTGCAGTAGTCCGCTCCATCGCAAGAAGCCGCCCGAGCTCCCATTTGAATACGCTGTCAGCTGTCTGTTTTATTGCGTGAAAAACGAGCCCTTGGCTTTCCCGCGTCTGAACTTCAGATCGCTCGATTGGCGAGTTCGATACCACCGAAGAAAAGAAACCGTCGGTATGCCCGACACCTTCATGCAGAAGCTGAGCCAACCGCAACGCAATGCCGTCAGGAAATGAATTCTTGTCATCAACACCATCTCCGAAAGTGTCAGAATTCAAGAGATAGTAAAACAGCTGACGCCGTTCGAGATTTGTCAAGTCTGATGCCATTGTGACCAGCGTGAAAAGACGACCATTCAAACGCCGCGACACGCCATTCGAAAGAAAAAATGCCTTCCATCTGTCATCGTCATGGCACAAAGATTGTGCAAACCGCATGCTCGCCGCCAGAACCTTCGGATCATTGGATCGCACCGCCTTTTCCAACACCTTTAAGACACTAGCGCCAAATCGATCGATTTCCAACTGGGGGCTGTGAACCAACAGATTCGCCAATGCGTCGACTTGTGCCGCAGAGTCATTCCCTTCGAACGCCCTCGAAGCCGTCTCGATCGCATCCTCAATTGCCAAGCCTTGGTGAAACGCCTTTCGACGGTCCCAAATGTACTTCCCAAGCGATTCCGCTTTTTCATTTCGTTTCGTCGATGAAGTCACTCGCCAAACACCACCCTCGGTTCCTCGACCGCCAACAGAAACTAACAGACTGCCGCCATTCGCAACCGCCAAGTCGGTCACAGGGAAACCAAAACTATCCTTCGGAACAAGGAACTCTTCTGGAGGCAAATACTTGCCCGTTTTCCACTCACGACGACAAACCAACACTCGACCAAAGGTCCAGTCACCCAAAAAGATCGCGTCGTCGTAATCAATCGGGAACTGCTCGCCTCCATAACAAACTACGCCGGTTGGACTCGCTCGCCCTGCATCACCGATCAGTCGCGGCATGTCAAAGTAATACGACGGTCGCTTCCATGTCTTGCTGCCCCAACCCGCGTCGTCTCCGGGAACAATCTCAAACACGCGTGTCGGTCGGTACCATGGCAACCCAAGATCGCGCTCTCCATCGCTATCGAAAGTAAAAAGCTGATCGGTCGAGTTAAACGCAAAGTCGTATGCGTTGCGAAAACCATGAGCGACAATCTCTCGCTGCGAAAAGTCCGGACTGAAACGCATCACGACTCCGGCTCGACGCTCCTTGATTGGCCCCTCGCACGAATCCTCGTCAAATTCAGCGTGATTTCCTGCGATGTGGTACCACCAGCCGTCCGGGCCTTGCTGAATCGAATGAGCGTGATGCTCGCCGTGCGTAGAAATCTTGAACAGAAGAACCGGCGGTTTTCTTCCGTCACCCGTACTTTCGTCAACCTTCAAAACGCCGGGAAGTCGCCAGATTCCTCCGTCGCCCACGCACAGCAGGTCTTCACCATCGACTGCCACCCCTTGAGCTCCTGATTTGAGGAAATCTGAAATTAGGTCAGCGCGGTCGAAAACCTGATCACCGTCCGTGTCTACCAGTCTTTTGATGTAGCCCGGACCTGACACTAGAACGCCGCGATCGGGTAACGCGATCATGCAAAAAATGTTGGTTGCCAACTCATCCGTCGCCACCTGCGTCAACTGAAATCCGTCGGGAAGCGTGACACGATCCTCGGCGGACGTTGCAACAGGCGTACAGAGAAAACAAAACGCAACAAACACCCAAATGATGAAGCCTCGCCCCGCACAATAATCAGCCACGGCTTGACACAGATCGACACAGATTCTTGCGTGCCTCAATCTGTGTGAATCCGTGTACATCTGTGGCTCACTTCCCAAGTTACAAAGACAGGCAAAACCATCCACCGATCATGGAGTGCCATTCCCACGTCAGTCAACGAGACACTTCCAATTTGCGCTCGTCTTCTTGACCGGAATCAACTTTCATTCGAAACAGCAACAGCATCGCAATCGCGGCACAGCCCCCAGACACCGCGACCCAAGTCCACGGCATCGATTGCGATTCGTCGGGAAACCATTCAAACTTTTGCAATCTGGGTTGATAGTAACCAAGAAACACCACCACCGCGTTGTGGAACGAATGCAGAATCACGCCTGGAAGAATTGAATCCGATTTCCAAGCCAAATAACCCAGCACCAAGCCAACCATGGTCGTCGGAAGCAAGCGGTCCAGAGCAATCACGCTGTTAGAGAGAACATGAAACAGTCCGAACACAACCGCCGAAAACGCAATCGCAAACGTTGCTGCCCGCCAACGGGATAGCGACCGCATCAGCATGCCACGAAAAAAGAATTCCTCGCAAAACGCCGGCACAAGCGACAGAAAAATCGCAATCGTGACGGGCGACACCTTACGAATCTTGCCGATCAAGTCCGATGTTTCCGCCACCAAGCTTTTCTGCCAAGCCGCGTGAGCCGCTTCACCACCCAGTCGCCCGTAAAATTCAATCAAGCTTGCAACCAATGGCCACAACGTCAGTCCGAGGACCAATCCAATCGCCAAATAAACGTACCGAGGCATTTTCAAACCAAATACCTCGGACAGGTTCGCTCGCTGATGAGACGCGATCAGATAAGGAATCGCCACAAATGCAAGAACTGTAAACGCGCCCATGATGGTAAACCGTGCCGCAAGGTCAGCACTCGTATCGGTCGACAATCGTCCCAGCACACCAATCATCACAAAATTAACTGGAAACAATAAAGCCATACATCCCAGCGCCGCGGCTGGCTGAAGCGTACGACTGATTCCGTCAGGTCGTTGAAACAGCTCTGACACACTACCTTGATTGGAGTAGAGCATCGAGGACGAACCAAAGGTTCGAGCCGCAACCCAAATCGCCACGCCCGCATAAAGAGCCGTCGAGGAAATCGCAACCAGTGCCGGAACTACCTGGACCGTGTTTTCGATCACGTCACGAGCCAGCAACAGAATGTTCATCATGGGGGTGATCGCCAGCGTGCCCGCCAACTCCAACCCCGGAAACATCGCCATCAATCCCGGCCCCAACGACAGCAAAATGATCGGGACAAGATAAGCCTGAGCTTCCTTAAAGCTTTTCGCGTAACTGGTCACCGCCAATAGCACCGCCGAGAAAAATGCCGCGAACAGCACCAACAGCCCCAGAACCTTTGCCATCGTCAGCGTGGTAAACGAGGCATCCCCCGGCAAAAACTGATCCAACTGAAACGTCCAGATCGTGGCCGCCATACCGACCAAATTTAGCATCGCCGTCATCACGGCAACGGACAACACCGCCACAAATTTGGACATCAGAATGCTGGCTCTGGGAATCGGGGCCGCCATCAGCGTCTCCAATGTACCCCTTTCACGCTCGCCCGCGGTCAAATCAATCGCCGGATAAACCGCTCCCGTGATCGTCATCAGCACCAAGATCAAAGGAACCAGCGAAGCCAACGAAAATGACTTCGCCTTCGAATTGCTGGGCCCACTAATCGAGTCCATCAACACGTCGTTGTCGAACTCCAGCATGGGTCGAGGAGCCAGTCCCGCCCGCGCCAATTGTTGTGCGTTCTGGTACGCCGTTAACTCATTTAATCGGCCACGCAAATAGTTGGCAGCATCCTGCGAGCGACCGTCTGGCCGAGTAAACATCTGGACGGTTCCCAGCGGCCCCGTTTGTGGTGAACCCGGCGTCACGACAAGTCCTACGTCAGCCTGCCCAGACTCAACCACCGAAATCATTTCAGCTTTTGACTTATCATCGAGAAACTGCCACTGGTGTTCATGAAAACGCGCAAGCGGAACATTGCTTCTGGAAAATGCGGTAACGTTGTTGTCCTGACCGTTTTCTTTTCGAATCTGATCGTCCATCTGAGTCATCCGGGCACCGACCGGCCCAAGAACGTTTGCAAGCGCTTGGCTGCCGTTTTCCGAAAAGCAGACGATGCTGTACTGAAGAGGCTGTCCCGCTCCCAAAGCCTCCGCGTTTGAAAGCAGAAACGTGCGAAAAATCAGACTAAGAATCGGGTACACCAACAGCGGCATCAGCACCAAGGTGATAATCGTCCTCCGATCACGCAGCGTTTCACGCAGCTCTTTGGAGGCCAGACGCCACCATGAAAAGGGGCGCACTGGGTTATAAGAAGTGGGTTGTTGGTTCACAGTCAGACTCTGGTGCCGTTTTAAACTTTCAAGCAGGATTCAACAAATTAATGAACATGTCGACCAGATTTTCGCGTCCGGTTTCCTGCTGCAACTCGGCAAGGTTTCCATCGTGAATCATCTCGCCCCGGTGCAGCAAACCAAACCGACTGCAAACCCCCTGCGCCTGCTCAAGACGATGGGTACACATGATGATGGCTTTCCCCTGACTCTTCAACAAGTCGATATAGTTGAAAATGACTTGACTCCCCACAACGTCCAACCCCAACGTAGGCTCATCCAGCAGCATCACTGGGGGATCGTGCAGCAGAGCTCTCGCCAGATTGATCCGCTGCCGTTGCCCTGTACTAAGCGTTGAACATCGTTGATCAAGAAACTCAGTTAGCTGCAACAGCTCCGCCAGTTCGTCCAACCGCTCGTCGATTAGGGCGGATGGCATCGAGTAAATATCGCCGAAAAAGGTCAGCATTTCTCGGGCAGTCAGCCATTGGTAGACTCCCGCCGACGCCGAAACAAATCCAACCTGCCGCTTGACACCATCTGCATCAACATCCGAACGAATTCCGCCGATTTCTGCCCAGCCTTCGTCGGGCGGCAGCAACCCCAGAATCATCCGCATCGTCGTCGTCTTGCCAGCCCCATTTGGCCCCAGCAATCCGTAAACCTCTCCCGCTTGAGCGGAAAACGACACACTGCGCACCGCCTCGACTCGGACTTTCCCCGTGCGGTAGGTTTTAGAAAGATTCTGGATTGAAATCATAGCTTGATTATAGCTAAATCGACCGTCGAGCGGGCGTTGCTGTTAAGTTTCATCGGAACGGCCTACAATGTCGTTGACCGCAAATTAGCCCGTTCAGAAAAAACGCTTACACCCGGCACACACAACGTTACGCTATTTGTTTCGATTGACTTCGGCTTTCCCTCAAACTTGGTCCCACATCCCAACAAACAGCCCACAGATTCATGACGGCCAACTCAATCCAACCTGAACGCTGGCTTGGGAATTTTGGGTTGAAGGAATTTCGTCGCGGGCAGAAGCAGGTGATTGATGCCGTCATGGCGGGCAAGGACACACTGTGCATCATGCCCACCGGAGGCGGGAAAAGCCTCTGCTTCCAACTGCCAACCATCGCGCGAGACGGTGTCACCATCGTCATCAGTCCGCTCATTGCGTTGATGACCGATCAAGTGCAATCGCTACTCGATCGAGACATCCCGGCGACCTTCATCAATAGCTCGCTGACCCCCGAACAGCAGCAGGCTCGCATCGGCGAAATGATCGCCGGGAAATACAAACTGATTTACATCGCCCCCGAGCGTTTGCGCAGTAACTCGTTCATGCGAGCGGTTAATCGGATTCATGTTCAACTGCTGGCCGTCGATGAAGCTCACTGCATCAGCCAGTGGGGGCACGACTTTCGACCCGACTACGCTCGCCTTGGCAACTTTCGCAAACGAATCGGCAACCCTCAAACCGTCGCACTCACTGCTACCGCGACAACGTTAGTTCAGCAAGACATCGTCGACATTCTGGAACTCGACCAGCCCTCGCGATTTGTGACCGGCTTCGCGCGTGAAAATTTGTGCCTTCGAGTCAACTCGCCCAACGGCAATGCGGAGAAAGACGATCAACTGGTCGAGTTTCTGAAAACTCACCCGGGCTGCGGAATCATCTACGCGTCTACCCGTAAGAATTGTGAGCACTTGGTCGAGCTTCTGGGTGAAGAAGTCAACCGCCGCTTCGCGTTCTATCACGCCGGTCTGCCTTCGGACCAACGCCGTAAGGTTCAAGAACGCTTCATGTCGGGCGAAATCGAAGTCATCGTGGCGACCAACGCCTTTGGGATGGGAATCGACAAAGCCGATCTACGTTTTGTTGTCCACTACAACCTGCCCGGTAGCATCGAGGCGTATTACCAAGAAGCGGGTAGAGCAGGGCGTGATGGCAATCCGTCCGAATGCCTGATGCTGTACTCGTTTCAGGATAAATTTATTCAAGAGTTCTTCATCGAGAACTCGTACCCGTCCAAAGACACCATTCGTGAGGTCTACGAATACCTGCGAGGCATTCCCAGCGATCCGATCGAGATGACGCTTCAAGAAATTAAGGACGACTTGGGCTTATCGTTGGGGACTTCCGGCATCGGAACCTGCGAGGCGCTGCTGGAAAAAGCAGGCGCGATCGAGCGATTGGATTCCCGGCAAAACTCAGCCGGCATTCGCATCGACTCCGACATGCATACGCTGATTGACCTATTGCCCCGCGACGCAAGGACTCGCCGTCACGTGATGCGTGGACTGGAACAATTGGTAGGCTCGTTTCGCGGCGAACGCGTGCTGTTTCAGCCTCAAAAATTCGCCGACGATCTTGGCATGAAGTGGGATTCGGTCAAACGAGCCATCCGCGAACTGACGAAACTGCCGGCCGTCAACTACATTCCCCCGTTTCGCGGTCGAGCGGTTCACGTGGTCGATCGAAAGAAGCCATTTCATCAGTTGAACATCGATTTTGACGAACTGGAACGAAGACAAAAGTCGGAATACGAAAAACTGCAGCGCGTTATCAGTCTGGCGACCACGAAACGTTGCCGTCAGCTGGAAATTCTGGAGTACTTTGGCGACCCGGACCGCAAGCGATGCCAAAACTGCGACAACTGTGGCTCGCGGCCTAAAACAAAACTGATCGAAGCCGGCAAAACGACCCCGGCGTCGAACGCCTGCCTGTACGCGGCCCAAGTCGCCCTCAGTGGAACGGCTCGGACGCATGGTCGACTCGGTAAAACTCTGATCGCACAGATGCTGACCGGGTCCGCAAACAAAAAAGTAAAGCAGTTGGGCCTCGATCGCCTAAGCACGTTTGGATTACTTAAGCAGCTCCGCCAGACGGACGTCACGCAGCTGATGGAGTTTCTGATCAGCCAAGGCTTCATCGATCAAGTCGAGACCACCAAGTTTCGACCGACGGTCCAAATATCTGAATCGGGCACTGAACTGATGGCCGGTAAACTGCCCGCCGACATGCCCTCAATGATGCCCGACTTGCTTGTCCGCACGCTTACCTCGCGTTTGCGAGGCAAAGCGCCTCACGTTAGCAAAGTGCACGCCGACGCTGCAGGCTCGAGCGATCAACCTGATTCGAATCAAGCTGATTCAGACGCCTCGGAAGATGACGCTCCGCCAAACAAGAACGGGGTGCACGAATCCGAAACGCATTTCGATTCTGGTGCCGTCGAGACGCATCAAGCTGAATCAACTCCATTCATTGAGTCGAATTCGCAGATCGACTTGAACCAAACGGCCGCCGCCCCCGTAGAGCCGCTTCGTTCGATGGACGAACTCTCTGCAAAGGCAGATTCCTCGCCGGGAATTGATGAACATGCCACGGCCTTGGCCGGCACGAATGCGATCGAGCGGCTTGATTCGGCCGCTTCCTCAACCGCCAAACCCAGCTTCTACTGGACTTGGAAACTGCTCTCGGAGGGGTACTCGGTGGACCAGATTCAGCAGGTTCGCAACTTGGACGCCGACACGGTTCTCGAACACGCGGTTCGCGCGGCAGAGGACCAGCTGCAGGTCGAACCGGGCTGGGTGCTGTCAAGCACCAAACAGACGTTCCTAAACCAATTCGTGGACCAGCATTCGGACCAGCGTCCCGCAGGGCTTTTGAGCAAATTGCCGGCCGGCGTCACGGCTCATGAGCTGTTGCTGTTTCTCGCCTGTCGCCAGAAGTGACAGCAATTGTTTGAACTTTCTCACGAACTTTCGCGTTTGTACTTTAGAGTTTCTTCAACCGACGATTAGCCCGATCGCATTGAACCTTACAAAAATGAGGTAGTGAAATGGCTGATGAATCAGGTGCAACTGAATGTCCACCGACAAAATTCCGCAGACGCGCCCCAAAAAATGCAACTCTGAGATGGCCCGATTCGCTCGGGTGTCGCATTTGTGTGCGTTATTCCGGTTGAATAAATCGGCATTCTTCGCGGTAATACCATCACACGTCGCCAGAATGTGAAGCGTGGGCTACAATTTTCGGTCTTTGAGTTGCGAGTACCTCGACAGTGGTTTCAATCCCGCAAGGCACCCGAGAAAAACGCTCAAGGACAGGCTGAAGGTTGTCATGGAACGACACAGCGTAAAACCAAACGCTTTGAACCTCCTCGCTTCCGCCTCTGAAACGTTCAACAAAACCTATCCGACCCAACTGCATCGCCACGTCGGCGTTCAGGCACAGGCCTAATGAATAAAGAATCAAAACCAGATAGTTCTTCTCAAAATAAACAGACGGAATCCGACGGGTCCCCAATCAAGAACACCAATTACTTGGTGCCGCTTTTGATTTTGGCCGGGCTGCTCGTTTTTCTGGTCGTCAACTTTCAAAACAACAAGCAGTCGACGATCTCCTACGGCTATTTCCAAAAGTTGATCAAAGGCCAAGATTTTAATGGCAAGCCCATCCTAGGCGACGATGGCGAGCCCATCATGCCGTTGATCGAAAACGTCACTTTGACACCAGAAGGAGCCACCGGATTATTCACGGTGATTCCCGATCCTGAGCCAACCTACAAAGACGGCAAACTGACTCAGCCGGATCCATCGGTAAAGCTGCAACAGAGATTTAGGGTCGAACTGCCCGACAACGAACGAACTCGTGATCGCATCAGCACGGAACTGGAGAAAGCGGGAGTTAAAAGCATCTCAAGTGCTCAGCCGAGCAACTTCCTTGACGTGCTGGGCACGATCCTGATGTTCGCATTGATCGGATCGTTGTTGTACATGTTCCTGTTCCTACGGCGTTCTCAGAACCAGATGATGGGTGGCGGCGGTTTCCTGTCGAACTTTTCCAAAAGCCCTGCCAAAAAATATGAATCAATGGAGCAGCCGATCACGTTTAAGGACGTGGCCGGGTTAGAGAACGTCAAAGCCGACCTCGGCGAGATCGTTGACTTCCTGCGTGATCCATCCAAATTCCAACGACTGGGTGGCCGAGTCCCCAAGGGTGCGTTGCTGATTGGACCACCGGGAACCGGTAAGACGTTGCTCGCTCGCGCCGTCGCGGGCGAAGCAGAAGTGCCTTACTTCTCCGTCAACGGTAGTGAGTTCATTCAAATGTTTGTTGGTGTTGGAGCCAGCCGAGTTCGCGATCTATTCGCGACCGCGAAGGCTCAATCGCCCGCGATCATTTTCATCGACGAAATTGATGCCGTCGGCCGCCAACGTGGTGCGGGCTTAGGTGGCGGACACGACGAGCGCGAGCAAACGCTTAACCAGATTCTTGGTGAAATGGACGGATTCCAAGGCAGTGACTCAGTCATTATCCTTGCGGCAACCAACCGGCCCGACATTCTGGACCCCGCTTTGTTGCGCCCGGGACGTTTTGATCGGCACGTCACCGTCAGCCGCCCAACCAAAACCGGTCGACTGGCAATTTTCAAAGTCCACGTGCGCGAGGTGCCTCTTGGCCCCGATGTAAAACTTGAAGTCATGGCTCAAGCCACCGCGGGCATGACCGGCGCAGACATTAAGAACTTGGTCAACGAAGCCGCTCTTTGGGCCGCGCGTAAAAACAAGACCAAGGTCGAAATGGAAGATTTCTACTACGCTCACGACAAAGTCCTAATGGGCGCCGCGCGAGAAGAAGTACTGACGGCCAAAGAAAAAGAACGCACTGCCTACCACGAAGCCGGTCACACGATTGCGGCGTGGTTCCTTGAAGGAGCCAGCCCGGTTCACAAAGTTACCGTGATCCCACGCGGGCAGGCTTTGGGCGTGACCCAGATGGTGCACGACGAAGATCGGATGAACATGTCCGAGCAGGAACTTCGTGACAACCTAGTCGTGCTGCTTGCCGGTCGCGCTGCGGAGCAAATCATTTATGACGAGCTGACCGTCGGAGCCGAGAACGACTTGGAACGAGCAACTTCGATGGCTCGTCGGATGGTCACGCACTGGGGCATGAGCGATCGCTTAGGCCCAGTCAGCTACAAAATGACCGACGACGATCCATTCCTCGGACGTGAGATGCACAAGAGTCGCCAGTTCAGCGAACACACAATGGAAGTCATCGATGAAGAAGTCCATCTGATTCTGGAAGCTGCCGCCAAGAGTGCGATTGAACTCTTAGAAAAGCATCGTGACAACCTGCAAGCGATCACCGACGGTTTGGTCGAGCAAGAAGAGCTTGATCGTCATCAGATCGCTGATCTAATCGGTCCTTCGGTGCACACAGAACGTGAAGCGGAACTTCCACCACGACGGGAAAAAAGCGGCGACTCAAAAGCCTCGGACTCGAACCCGGAATCTAACGCTTCTGAAACCAACGGCGTAAAGTCTGACAGCAGTGGGAACAACGGCTCTGCCACCGACGGATCGAAAGATTCAGCATCCGAGTCCGCCGCGAAGTGAGTTTTGGCGTCACCGTCAACTTCTTGGCTGGCGTTCATTTCGGTTGGCATTTTTCGAGAAGTTCGAAAACAGCCCGTTTGAAGTGGCAGGCGCAAATTGGATGAGAAGGCAACTGGTGCACATTGCCAAAACCAGAACGTATGTGGCGCTAAGACAACCAAATGCGGTCTAACCGATCGAGAGGATCGGAACGAGCTTCGTTGCTGGTCCCACTTCACTCAAACGGACAAAGCCTGAAGTCCATCGCTTGGCTTGATTGAACGTGACGGGCGCAGATCGCTCGCTTTCGGACAGCCCGTTCCATTCAGTCCGAGTAAGAATTCGAAACTGGCCACGCACGCCGGCAGCCAACTTTCGCTCCAACGCCAACGCAACGTGGCCCATGGTCATTCTGGGATTCAGCTCGACCATCGGCTTGATCTTCAAATCACCATCGCCATCGCGATAGACCATCGCGTCGACACCAAACGGGCCCACGAACCCCACAGAACGCAACTCTGGCACCAAACGCTGCTGCAACCAATCGACCAGTTCTCTCAACCGGCCGCAACGATTGGCCAGCAAGAACTTTTTGGTCTCCACGTCGCAGTTAGAGAACAAATCTCCCAGCCGAGCTCCCGCGTATCGCCGGCCCTTCGTCACAATCGGACGAGTCCACCCCAAAAAATTCGCATCGGTTGTACCGCGATCCAGTCGCCATAAGAACGAGAGATCCAGCACTCGATCCAGATAGGGTTCCACCACGCACGGGCCATGCTTTAGGGCTGCAGCAATCCACTGCTGATCTGCTTCAGTCGATCCATCACTCTTCGATCCATCGCACTTGAGTCGCCGCTGGCCTCGACCTGCCGTCGCTAAGTCTTGCTTCAACAAGCCGTCGCCATACCCCGCAGCACGGAGCCCTTCCAAAGCTTCTAAAACCTCCTCGGTGCGAAAAGCTGCAACGCCCGCGATTGTCACGTCGCCGAGGGCCAAGTCATCGCCCAACGAACGGCCGTTGTCGGCACTCAGCCAAGTTCTTAATCTGCTCGCAGCCCACGATTTCCGAAACAGGTCCGCGTGCTGCGGTTCCCACGCAGTCGGGCGGTGTTTGGTCGTCTCAACCAACTGATGACTTGCCGGGGTCCACGCCCAAGGAGCGAAATCGTGGATCCGCCGTTGCGAAAGATCTTCCACTTTATCGTAGGTTTGAAATTCGGGCAGCGTAAGAACCGCGTCAACCCAGTGTTTTCGCAGTTCCTGTGAAGGCAACGACTGAACCAACACGATGTCATCCGGCTTCGCCATCAGCACCATCACCGTTTCCAAATCTCTGCCCAACTGAGCGAGCAACACCTGCTCCTTGGATGGCTGCTCGCCCGCCAGTTCGGATTCCGCCCCCGGATCAAACCAACGTAGAGTCGTCGCCTTTCCTCGCGACTGACGAAACACCTCAACCGCGTCGATAAACGTCCGGTCCAAACCGGCTTTTTGCCGGCCCTCACGATTGAAATCAATGTTGGGTCCACGGGCTCGCTGAGGCGACATAGGAAACTCAAGCGTTTGCTGATAAGCCTCCCAATCGCTTTGTGCGGGATCCTTCCACTGCCGAAACCACTCAAGACCGTGTTTCACATGGCCGATTTCGTCTTCGTAAATCTTTTGAAGCACGGCTGAAGTTTCGTCATCGCCAATTCGGCTGAAAACTTTCGCAAAGTGCTTGCTGTAATCCAGATTCGCCTGCTCAAATGTGAGACTCAGCCGCGAAACGAAGTCCATCGGTGATCGCATCGGTTCGACAATTTTCCAGAACTGCCCGCTCAATGGCCAACTGCCAAACTCGACCCCGCATTCTTTCATTCGTCGCAAGTACATTCGCGTGTGCTCCTGTTCCTCTTGCAACGTGACCAGCACGCCTCGCCGAAACGCAATGGGAGCATCAGGAAACTTCAACAACACCAACGCCATCAGTTCGGTTGCCAGCAGTTCATGGTTGGCCAGAAAATGCAGCAACTGGCCTCGCGTTTTTTCGTTCTCCAACAGGTATTCGCTGGGCGGAGCGACCGCGGACGCCTCACTCAGCTGCATCTCCATCCCGCGTGGTCGACTGGGCGCGCGGACCGAATCGAACCGGTGCGGGCGCTGTTCACCCGAATCGTAGATCAAACGTCCGGGCGATTGAAGCTTCTCCTCAAGCGTCGTCCCAAAAACAATCTGCTCTGCAAATTCGGTGATATTCATCCGGTCAACAATAGCCGATAGCCGAAAAATCAGCCACCTCTAACGCCTCGGCTCGATCAACCAAAACGCCACGTTCAATAACGGTTGACAGAAACAATCAATCCTCCGGGCGACTTCCGTCACCGCACATCATCACGATCCGAGGCATGAACTCACCGATGGGTTCGACCAAGTCGGTTTGAGCCGCCATGACTTCGTGGATGTCCTTGTAAGCCCCCGGAACTTCGTCCAGACCACCGGCCAACAACCGCACGTTTCGCTCGGCAAGATGCGTCTCCCACTGCTTCCAGTGGAATTCTTTCTTGGCTGCCGTCCGCGACATACGCCGCCCGGCTCCGTGAGAAGCCGAGTTCAAACTTTCGGCGTTCCCTTTTCCGCGAACGATAAAGGCGCTGTCCGCCATCGTCCCGGGAATGACTCCCAAGTCACCATCGCCCGCCGGCGTCGCACCTTTTCGGTGGACGTACACGTCTTTGCCATCATGCTGTTCTTTCCAAGCAAAGTTGTGGTGGTTTTCAACGGTTGCGATCGCAGTGGCCCCTGCCAAACGAGTTACATTGTTGTGGATAATTTCATGATTGGCGGACGCAAAACGTCCCATCAGATTCATCGCCAACCAGTACTCCTGACCGGCTTCGGTATCCATATCCAGCCAGCACAAGTGCCGCAACTGTTTGTCGTCACGGATCCGCGATGGGGCTCGTTGGCGAGCAATGTCCGTGTATCGCTGACAGACTCGCGCCCCCGGGCCACGGCTGCCGCTGTGACTTAGCAACGCCACGTAGGTTCCGGCTTCTACGCCAAGCTCATCTTTCGGTAGCGTCACGATTCCCCACTCAACGAAATGGTTGCCGCTGCCGCTGGTTCCCAATTGTTGACGGGCTCGATCATGCATCTCACGCGTCACCGCCGTGATGGTCCAATCCTCCTCCAGAACCGGATGATCGTGCGGCCGTTTCCATTTGGCACCCATGCCAAAACGAGTCCCTTTGATCAGTGAATCATCAAGTTCTCGGCAGAGCTCCAAATCATTCGCTTGCAGGTTGCCCACCGACAGATCCGTGATCGTCAGTTTCATCCGACAGGCGATGTCCACACCCACACCGTAGGGCACCACCGCATTGTCACACGCTAAAACTCCGCCAATCGGAAGACCGTATCCACAATGTGCGTCGGGCATGAGCGCCGCAGCGGTGGCGATGGGCAAACGGCATGCGTTTTGGATCTGCTGAATCGACGCCGCATCAAAATCGCTTCCAAACTGAGCGTGAGGAATTGGCTCGGTCGGGCAAGCGGCTTCGGCTTCCTTCGCTGCGATCACGGCCTCAGCTAAATTCGCGTAATGCGAGTGGGCTAGGAACACGTCGGGAGCGTCAACAAGCTGCGGGATCAACTTTTTCGGATTGATCTTGGTCTTATCCATTGCCGATTGCTGAACAGCAGCAATCGCTTCAGGAATGCAATCTGCGGGAACACCGAGTGCCAAAAGTTGTTTTCGATTCATTGAATCCACGCGTCAAAAGAACTGAAAAACCAAATCGCGGCGGACACGACTCCAGCCAGCAACCACCGCGCACAAAAAAGGGCAGGGAAGACCTGCCCGAAAGTTTAACAGTTGAAAGAGCGTCCGGCGCGAAAAAGGTTCGCCCGGCGAACTTGATCGTTATGCAAGTCCCACGTTCTTTTTTTCCATCGCGAATTGCTTTTTCGTTTCTTCGATGGAAGTGCTTTCCGGCACGGCGTCCGATTTGTAATCGAACCACTCCGGCTGGAACTGCATAAATCCGTTCCCGCCCTTCTTGTGAGAATTCGCAATCGCCTGCTTGGTTGCCAGAGCGATTACCGCATCGCCCAGAGCGACAGGACCATTGCAACGAGGTTGATTCGCTTTGTCGCCAGTGCTGATGCACCAAGCCCAATGCTCAATTTGCTCGCGATATCCTCGGCTGACAGGCCCGTAACCTTCCACGGTTTTTGCCGGGCCCGCGTCTCCACTCTCAGCGGTGTCAAGCACGACGCCGCCACCTTTAAGTTCCTTGACGCCCGCCTTATAGGACAAGTTTTTGGTGGGCCAGATCATGACTTCTTTTTCGCGATCGATCATCAGCGTGGCCTTGGTACCCATCACGACTTCGCCGTAACCACCGAAACCGTTGCCATTGATCGACGAGTAAGTCACGACCACCTTCTTGTCCGAGTCTTGCTCGTAAGATGGAACTCCGTTCTTGCCAGGATACGCGTTTACTTTGTCGTGGTAACCGACGTCAAAGTTGTAGTCGTAGCCCTGACCCGGGAACTCGAAACTGCAGTAAACGTGATCGTCTGCGTCGCGGTCTTCCGGGAAGATGTGGCGTCCGCCCAATGCGTAAACCGTCAACGGGTGAACGTGCTTGCCTTTTTCCTTGGCCAATGACGAAATGAAGATACTGGCGGCATCCAACTGATGGCTTCCCAATTCGGCCATCAATCCGCCCCCGGTTCGATCCCACAACCGCCAACGCACCATCTCTTCAAGCGCCGAACGAGTCCGACCGTTTTCGTAAACGTCATCCCGAGAAATGTAACCATGCTTGGCCGCATCGACAGTTTTGTCCCGATCCCACGCTTTCCACTGAGCGATTTTTTTGGACAGGTTCAAACGCTCGTCGGCAGAACCCGAATTCGCGTATGCACGCTCAAAACTGGCCAGCTGTCGCTGAATTTTGTCGTAAACCTTTCCGTCGGCTCCAACTTCACCACCGGGAATCGGCAACGCCCACGAGTCGGTTCCAGGCGCATTATTGCGATGCCACTGAGCACGAATGTGATGAATCTCCCCAAGCAGTCCCCACTGGATCAGGTTAACCGCGTTGTCGTATAGAATGCTGTAGTGACGCTGATGACCGATCGACATGGTCATGCCGGTTTCTTCAGCCACGCGAGTCATCAATTTGCACTGAGCGACATTGTGGGCCATCAGCTTTTCGCACAACACATGCTTGCCCGCTTGCATCGCAGCAATCGCCATCGGAGCGTGCAGAAACAACGGCGTAGCAATGATCACGGCATCGATATCCGGATCTTTTACGGCTTCTTGCCAGTCGGTGTATCGCTTAACTTTGGCCGCTTCCTTGTCATTCCAGCCATAAACTTTTTTCAGACCCGGACGAGCATTAATCGTATTGGCCGACGACCAATCTCCCTCCATCGCACGATGGAAACTGGAAGGACGGATGTCACAGATCGCTTTCACTTCGACGTATTCGGGGCTGATCGCTCCCATCAGCACGTTGCCCTCGTCGCCCGTTCCAATCACGCAGACACGGATAGCCTTCGCAGGCTTGTCGTAGCCAAAGTACATCGCCCCCAGAGCGCTGACGCCGCCGACCGTACCCAATGCCGCAGCAGATGACTTGGCAAGGAACTCGCGCCGAGTCACTTGGTCGTGCTTGGTGACGGCACTGTAATAATTGTCGCGACCGACTTCGCGTTGTTCTTTCGTAACGTTCATGGTCATGCTCCCGCTTCTGCGTTTAGTTTATATTTCTTACGGTTGAGAAACGTGTGAATAAAGTAGTCGAGCCCGAAGTTTCGCCCCGCACAAGTGGCGAAAATCACCAACAAGGCAGCGAACTCGATCATGTACAAATAGGTTGGATCAGAACCCGGAACCCAGAACGGCTGCGTCGCCAGCACGGACAGCAGAAAACCTGCCCCCAACAATGAAGCAAACCGTGAAAACAGCCCCAGAATCAACAGCGAGCCAACAATCACGTCGAACCACGGGATGATTCGGTTAATGATTGCTAAATTGCTGTTCGAAGGAGCAAACGTTCGCTCGAGCGGCAACATGGCTCGCTCTGCCTGATCCGCAACGGCCAAGCTATTGACCTGACCTTCCAGCGAGCTCCACATGTCGGAAACTTCCTTCTTCCAACCCTTCAACTTTTTGCTGCGATCGGACTCGATCGTGTCAATCTGGCCTCGCAATGACTCAACGTACGTTCCAACCTTTTGACGATTAACGCCATCCCGCTGGAAACCTTCCAGCCGATCGTCCGTCCCGAAGTGAGCCACAATTTCGGTTTCATTAAAATTGAGCCAACCTTCAAGCATGCTCTTGTGATCAGCGAGAATCTCTTTCAATCGGGAACGCTGTTCACGAATCACCTCGATCGCACGTGCATTGTCTTCACGTTCCACTTCCAGCTCACGCGTGTTCACAGAGTCGTCTTTATCGGCCCGCGCCTTGCGGATCTTGTTCGCCAGTTCTTCGCGGTTCTGCGCCAGCTTCTTCTGTAGACCTTCGCTTCCAAACCCATAGTAGCTGCTGGCTTTATCTGCGAATTCATCCCAGACCTCAAACGTCTGTGCTGGATCTAGCTTGAAACGGTCTCTACCATCGTCAGACGAAACTTTGGTAGCACAAAGTGCGATCATGCCATCGGGGTCATCCAACATCGCCTTGAACTGCGGCGCCCAAGGGCCATTGGCTCCTGACAGAAAGTACTCCGCCGTGAACGTGCCAGATTCGAGTTTCGCTTGGCCTTCTTTGAAAAAATGGTAGCCCACGGCGATCCTGAGGATAGCAAGGGCCAAAAACGCTAAGAAAGCGTGAGTTCGTGTCATGGTTCAAATAATGATGGTTTTACGGGCCAGCCGTCAGCCCGAATGAGGCTAAGTTAGGGAGATTTACGTTACTGGTCACCTATTGTAACCCGGACGAGTCCTTGAGGTATCGGTGCTCTACCGTAAGGAGGCCGTAAAACCACATTAATCGCCGATAATTCCGAAGAAAAGCCATGCAACGCCAGAGCCTTGGCGTGTATCGTTACTCAAAATCCAGTGCAACAACGCGAACGTCACCCAACCGCGTGGTTCAGATGAAACGGGTGATGGGAACACCGCACACGCGGGCAAATGAACAACCATCTTTTCAAATCACAAGACGATTCTGTCCAAGCGTTCGAGAAGCGTTTCCCGTTTCTTATCGGGCATCTTTGAGAGCGTGTCATCCAGCTTTTGTTGATGAAATGCCGCCTGTGTCGCATCGCCAACCTTCTCATACAGCAAGATCAGGAATCTGCGGCACTCCACCAAGTTAGGCAGCTTTTCGATCGCTGTTTCCAAATCTCGCATCGCCTGCTGAGTGTCGCCCTCTTTAATGAGAAAATATCCACGCGACTGAAGCAAAAACGGGTTGTCGGGAAACGCGTCAAGCGATTTCGTCAACAAATCAATTGGATCTGAAAAATCTTTTTGGTTCGTCTTCGTTCCGACAATGATTAAGTGATTCAGAACCAATTCCGACAGCGTGTATAGCTGTTGAGAAACCCGCCAGTGCGTTTTCGCCTTTTCGACGTCGCCATCCATCATCGCTCTTAGGCCGAGCATCGTTGTCAGAACACCGGGGTCTGGAGCGGCAACTTTTGCTTCTTCGAACCAACGCATATTGAAATGATCGCCTGTTCCCGAGTCGATGAACTTGACTAAGCGTTTGTAAATTTCGTCGTTTTTCGGATTAACGTTCACCGCGCGGGTCAACGCATACAATCGACGTTGATACATGTCTGGGTTGGTCATGTCGTCTGAAATATCAGCTTCCTGCATCAGCACCAAAGACGACAGGTCGGCGATTTGCTTTCGTACTTCATTCGAGTTCGAAGTCACAAAGCCATCTCTAACGAATTTCTTTGCTAACGGAAAATCCTCTAGCGCCACAGCGCACTTTACCAACACCAGCCATATCTGAAAAACATTCGGACGCTTCTTTGAGACCGGTTCAAGATGGTTGGTGTAGATACGATCAAACGTTTTCCGCGCGGCATCGACTCCGTACAGTTGCCGCGTGATCTCCACAACCTGCATCGTCGCCAACAGATGTTCCACTGACTGGATGCCTCCACTGAGCATCGAAGTCAAGTGATTCATCGCTTTCTCCAGATGCTCTCTGTTTTCGGGAGAACCTTTATCGTACGTATTGGCCTTTCGAAGGTGGATGACCGACATATTCTTGTGAGCCTTCTCGTTATCCTCTTGCTGCTGGATCGCCAAATCCAGCTGTTTCAGAACAATCTCGTCACGTTGGTCGTCAGAAGCTTGGAACCAATCTTCATTTTGATAGTAACCAGCACGCCAAAGGTGAGCGTTTGACATCCCCGGTTGCCCATCCGGCGCGAGCATGGTCATGATGTCCAACGCGGTTGGAATGTCACCGGCAAGACCAGCGGCAGAACCAAGTTGGTACTTTTCCTCCTCTGATTCAGGACGCAATTCCACCATGCGCCTAGCGAAATTTACTCGTTGCTGGAGCAGCAAGTTACTCTTCTTTGGCGTTTCGGCCACTAGTTGGGCCGACTGGCTGAACCCGGCCATCGCACTGCCAAAGAGCCGGTTCTGATAAAAGTTTGCCATCCAAATCCCGGCCAAAAAAAGGCCAATGGCACCCAAGGCCGGTAAACCAACAACAAATTTTAAGCCGGATCGAGACGACGCCCAAGCCTGAACCAAGAACACCGCCAAGCCGCCCAGAAAACGAAACGGCGCAGTCAAAAGGCCAACCGGACCTCGATCGGAAGACGAGCGGCCTGAAAACGCGTCGTCCATGAATTCGGAAAACGGACGAACGGTTTCGCGGATCAAGCGGGCGAAAAATGGCTCGCGTGAATCGTTTCTTTTGCCTGAAGATGCCATGGAATTCGTGGGGGATAAACTCAGATTACTTTTAAAAAATTGCTTTCGCGTGGGAAGTCGGGCGTCCGTTTCAATTCGACTCTGCGTTCAATGCTTCCACGCGTTCGATTCGATTGATCAGAACTTCTGTGTCCAGACCCGCATTCTCGTAGCACTCAACCAGTTGCTGAAGCAAGCCGACATCATTCGGGCGAGCCGTCAACGCATTTTCAAACGCGGCGATTGCTTCTTCGTAGCGACCAAGCTTGACCAACGCTGTGCCTTTCGTATCCAAGAAATTCGGTCGAAACTTTGTCCATTGCGAGCTCCCTGCGATCAGTCGTAAACCCTGATTAACCAATTGTAACGCGCGGTTGGCGTCTTGATCATTGTTTCGCAGCCAGCTGTACGACAGATTGTTCAAGATCATCGGGTTGTTTGGATCTTTTTTTCGCGCGAGTTCGAAAAACTTGACGGCACCGTCATAGTCACCCTTTTGCATGGCAGAAGCCCCAAGTTCGTTAAGAACCAACGAAGGAGCCGCGAAATGCTCGTAAGGGTCGTAGATCGCTTTCGCGGCATTTGCAACTTCTTCATCACGGTCGGTTGCCAACCGAGCAATTAGTCGAAGTACATTTGAATCGTTTTGGTTAAGCCGATAAGCCTGTGTTGCCAGTTGAAGGCAGTTAAGCTTGTCCTCCTTGGTCGCACCATCCGCAGAGGCAATCTTGCCCGCCCAGTTTAGGTAGACACCGGAAAGGAGTTTCCTCAAGAACACTCGGCGAGACCTAGCCTTGTCCGCGGATTCTTGCTGCTGATCCGCACCCGCAGCATTCGCCAGTTTTCCAATCTCGTCCGTCAGCAATTCAGCCGCTCGCTCAAAGTCTCCCAGTTCACGATAGCAATCAATCATCTGGAGCCAAGTCGCAACCCATTTCCGGTCATTCAAATCTCCGCGACTTAGACGTTCGTTGTAACTAATCAAAGCCCGCTCAACAATTGACTCATCCAAGTCAGTTCGTTCCAAGCGTTCATTGATCTGGAGTAGCTGACGATAGAATTGCGGCTCCTCCTCAAACAATTCAGAAAACAACTCGTTTGCTTCTTTCAGGCGATCCTGTTTCATTAACAGCTGTGCCTTAATCGACTTCGAAACATTGTCGTTCTTGTCCCGTTTCAAGCTAAAATCCGCGTGCGTCAAAGCAAGGTCCGCGTTGGCAACCGCGTCGGTCTGCGTTGAGGGTCTTAGACTGGCGTAGTACTTCGCAAGGAATTTGTGAGCATCGGCGAACCCAGCCTCGTCCTCGGGCGCTAGGTTTTTCAGAATTGAAATTCCGTGCTCCGGATCTGTCCGCAGCTTCGACATCGCTAACCGAAATCGGTACGCCGGTTCTTTCGGGTTCATCGAGATTAGCTTCTGCAGGTAGATGCTTTCTTCTTCACGAAGTTCAGCAAGTGCTTGCGTGCGCGGGTCCACATCCTCGTCCGATGCAGCATCGACCGAAGCGAACTCCGCCATCCGGCCCTCATCTTGCAGTTGGATCTCCAGCCGTTCCTTATCCTCGACAACCCGCTCCAGCACTGCAACATAACCCGCTTCCATATCGTTCTTGGCAAACTGAGCCATGCCGATCACCAAAGCGCCAATTAGGCTAACGACAAAAGCCGGGAATCCAAGCAACAGTGCACGGCTGCGGCCGGACTCCAACCACATGTCCTCGATGAAGTGCTTTGGCCCTAGAATCAAGTCAAGCGGTGCCGCGAAAATATTTTGCAGAAATTGCATTTTGAATCGTTCTTCTGAATCGTTCTTCTGAATCGTTCCAAATGGAATGGAAAAGTACTTGCCGACCGGATGTTGTGACTTATACGCAACGGCGGCATGAAGCCAATTTCTAATCACTTGCGTCGAAACAAAACAATTTACAACTGACGGCGCAACAAAAGAAAATGGTTGATCGGTGGCTGAAACAACTTTCGGCCAATCGTACCGATTGATCGCCGAAATCGGTTACGTTCCCAATCTTAACCTATGACCCTCGGTAACTCCAGCAAGCGAGCCTATGACGGTTTGTCGCTGTAGAAACCACCAACGGCAGCACTCACGGTCTGTTCCTGCTTTCACAAATCGTCAGATTCAGGGAATGTCTCTTCTCAGACTGGGAATTGAACGAACTACCGCCAAAATTTCTTGCTTTGGCGATCGTAATTAAAGTGCATTAGCGATTCGACTTACGCAATCCGCTTCGAATTCCTTCATTAAGGGATAGGCCCGACACGTCGCTAATATGTTCATTCCCGTGGAATCTGCTGCTCAAGTGACAGATGTCAAAACAGTAAAATTCGGTAAGACAAGAAATATCGTTACTTGCTGCATATCTGCGAAAACCGGGAGAATCGGCAAAAGTTGCCACGCTGACCAGCCGAATGAAGGGAATGGGCAGGAGTGTTCTCTGCCGAAACATGTCTCTTATTGCGTTTGTATTGACCCATGAATTACAAATTCAGCATCAAAGTTGCAGCCCTGTTGGCCACGTTTACCGGAACTTCGATCGGTCCCACCTCAATGGTGCCGTCGGACTGGTTGGCCAGCGCAAACGCTCAACAAACCGCCGTCACTTCGAGCCAAGTTCATTCGCCTACTCGTTCGAACATGTTGGCACCGCTTGTGCCTCCTGTGGTCAAACCGGGAGGCTCAATGCCTTGGAAGGTGAACGCGTCGGAGTATCGGTCTGCGGTCAAATCGGGCAACCAACACCGCCCGGCCTTGATCAAAGAAGGTCCGGCTGACGTCAGGAAAAACACAGTTTCAGTTCCCAACGAGAAGGTTGCCCCACCCACCGTGCGGCAGGCGGTCGGCACGACCGCGGATGCAGCAACTTCCAGTGTCCAGCCGGCGGCCGCGTCGATGGCTGCTCCAGCAACAGGTCAAATTCCCAGCGGATTTTCGGCGGCAGGGGTGCCACTTTATGCATCGTCCGCCGCGACAGCTCAGCCGTACTTCGCCGCGGCCCAACCAATCGCAGCACCGCAAGCTCCACGAGTTGCAACGGCTCCGCAGGGCAGCGGATCTCGAAACGCGATTGGAAGCGGAATCGCTCCGGGCCCCGCGTTCCCGGCTCCTCCAGTCATTTCGCCGAACAGCCAGCAAATTCTGGCTCCCTCAAGTACATACGACAGCGGCATCGCTCCAAACTCTGTGCTGACTCAGGGAACCGTCATTTCTGAAGGACCTATTTTTTCCGAAGCCCCTATTGCTTCCGATCCGGGACTTGTTGCTGCTCCTGTCGCCAGCGCTTCAACTTGTAACACTTGCGACACAGGTGCCGCTGCGGGAATCGGTGGGGCTGCTGGTTGCGAATCATGTGGTGGTTGCAATTGCGGACCAAACGGATGTTTCGACGCGTCCGAAATTGCCAGCCGAGCCGGTCTTTACGGTTCAGTTGGAGAAGCTCGCTACTATGGTCATCTAGAAGCGATGATCATTGACCGACAGGATGGAGAGGTTGTTTTCACCCCAACGCTACAGCTGGGTGGGTTCGATGCAGACGCCGGTTACCGAGTCACTTTGGGCGAGCGTTTTGACGCGATCAATGGACGCGAATTCAGCTATTGGGGAACCGGTCAAATCTCAAGCGATCAAACGCTCACTGGTGACATTTTCCCATTGAACCAAGTTTTCCAAACCACTGCCGCAACACGAACTGCCATCACGCCGTTCGGATTCTTTACCGAAGGCGACGCGAGCACTCCTTCAACGCTGATCCGACCAACCGAACAGTCTCACAGAGCTGAAACTTACTTCCACACCTTTGAAGTAAACCGGGTCCGTTGGGCTTGGGATGTGTTCAAGAGTTTCGCGGGCATCCGATACATCTATGCCAATGATCGATACGAATTGGATAGCACCGCAGTTGCCCCGGTCAATGATTCGTTGTCCGTGATTACGCGGGGCACCTACACAAACCTTGCTCAAAACCATTTGATTGGTCCTCACATCGGCGGCGAATGGTTCTACGATGTTGGCTACCGGTTGTCGGCATCCGTCAACCTAAAGGGTGGCGTCTACGCCAACCTAAACGAAGTTGACACTCGCTTGTTCCGAGACGGTGACGCGTTTGTCGACACCGAGGCTGAAAACACAACGCTTGCCAGTTCAATTGAGTTCGGCATTCACGCTCACTACCAGATCTCTCCGCGTGGCCGGTTCCGTGCAGGTTTCAACATCCTTCACCTAGAGGACGTGGCAACCGTCACACAGAACTTCCCCGGCGCAACGACCGACATTGATGGCACGGTTGTGCGAACAATCGGTCGAGCGACTGGCACCGGTGCAAATGACAACGATGACATGACCTTCACCGGTTTCTCGTTCGGTCTTGAGTTCTTCCGATAGAGCCAACGCGAACAACACGACAACCAGACAATCAATCACACCCGAGCCTCCGTTGCTCGGGTGTTTTTTTATCGAACCTTATCATTCACAGCGAACGAACCTTCGAAACACAGCCAATATGAGCCCTTCAAACCTGAAAGCCAAATCGTTTGATCATTTCACGATCGTCGTCGCGGACCTTGAGGCATCGCGTCAATTCTATGTCGAACTGCTTGGTTTGAACGAAATGGAACGACCAGCGTTTGACTTCGAAGGACTATGGTTTGGCGTTGGTAACATGATGGTGCACTTAATCAATACCAACGAACTGACCGGCCAACCGGGTCCACGAAACGACGACACGAAAAAGCCCTCGCGAGGCCTACACTTCGCCTTCCAAGTTTCCGACGCCTTCGCCGCGGCCGATGTAATTAGGAAAAATGGTATTGAAATTGTGGACGGTCCGAAGCAACGGCCAGACGGAGCCACACAGGTCTTCGTCCGCGATCCAGACGGCTACTTGATCGAACTGTGTTCTCTGTAATGGCAACGGCTAGTTGGACGGCGCCACTTTTCCAACTTCACCGTCGTTTTGAGCGGGGGTTGTCGTCGGGAGGGCGAGGCACCGCCCGAGCCGTGCGGACCAAATAGCTTTGCCATCCAACGGGAGACAGACGGAGCCTTCCCCGCCAAAACATCAGCTGCATTCAGCTAAAGAAGTGCTGGCCAGCTAGGCGTGGCCAAGACCATTCGGTCTCAATTGCCAACGTACTGAGCGTACAACTTCCGCGCGACCGCGACATCTTCGGTGCCGTTGATGATCGCTCGCCCATCGGGAAACAATGTGAGCTCAAAATCGTCGACGGCCAACTTCATCAAGAATCGGTTTCGAGTCACCTGACCGACGGACTCCAAACTAGACGCTAGTTTCTCAAGATCCAAAGGCTGTCGCTCCGGCGGGCTCAGTTGAACCGCGTTGCGACCACACAACACTGCCGAGTGACTTCCTTGCCGCCCATCAAGCCAATCGAATTGACGTCCTTTGCAAGTGGGACAATCAACTTGATCGCGCAACTTGGAAACATCCATCTGCCGAAACTGGTTCTGCCATAGCTCGACGATCGTCAAACTTTTGCTGATCGATTGCTTGTTGCCAGAGAGAATTTTCATCGCTTCGTTGGCCTGAATCGAACCGATCACATTGATGATCGAAGCCAGAATTCCGGCGGAATCACAGGTCGGCATCGTCCCGGGCAACGGCGGCCCCTCCAGCATCAAACAACGCAAACACGCGGAAGTGTTGGGCAGAATCGTCATCGTCTGGCCGTCCGCCCCAAGGCACCCACCATAAATCCACGGAATCGAATGCTTGACCGCCACGTCGTTAATAAGAAATCGAATTTCAAAGTTATCCGTGGCATCCAGAATGACATCCACGCCCTTGCTCAAAGCTTCGATGTTGGCGGCATCCACATCCACAACGTGAGGCTCGACCACGATCGAAGAATTGATCCGCCGCAACTTTTCGGCCGCGACGATTGCCTTGGGAAGATTGGACTCGACATCCGCCTCGTCGTACAACATCTGCCGTTGCAGGTTGCTTGTTTCCAAAAAGTCTCGATCCACAATTCTGAGCGTACCAACGCCCGCCCGCGCGAGAGTGTTCGCGATCACCGAACCCAGCGCCCCGCAACCGACGATCAACGCGGTTGATTGACCTAACGCTTCCTGACCTGCGTCACCAATGGCGGGATAGCGGACCTGTCGTGAGTAGCGATCGTTGTTCAATCAATTTCCAATCGAGTTTTCAGATAGCGTCCCGTCAGTGACGCATCGTTTGCTGCCACATCTTCTGGTGTTCCAGTCGCCACGACCTGACCGCCTTCGGCGGACGCTCCCGGGCCCATATCAATCAGCCAATCAGCATACTGTATCAGCTGAAGGTTATGCTCGACCACGATCAAAGAATGTCCAACCGAAACCAAGGTCGAAAAACAATCCGCCAGCCGCACAATATCGCTCATGTGCAAACCCAGAGTCGGTTCGTCCATCAAAAACAGAGCCCTTTGGCTCTTTGCGGATGACAAATACTGAGCCAATTTCAAACGCTGAGCCTCGCCGGATGACAACGTCGTGGCGGGTTGCCCAAGCTGAATGTACTCTAGGCCCACATCGATCAAGGCCTTCAGTTTGTACTGAACCTTCGGCTGGCCTCGGAAAAAGCTGAACGCCTCGCGGACCGTCATGCTCAGCACCTGAGCGATATTCTTCCCCCGATGCCGCACGGCCAATACGTCTTCACGATACCTCGTTCCGCCGCACTGATCGCAGCGGATGTGCACATCGGTCATGAATTTCATGTCGATTGTCAGCTGCCCATCGCCCTTGCACTTATCGCATCGGCCGCCCGCCACGTTAAAACTGAATTTGCTGACGTTGATATTTCGAGTTTTCGCGTCAACTGTTTCGGCAAACACTCGGCGGATATCGTCAAAGGCTCCAATGTAAGTCACCGGGTTACTTCGAGCCGTTCGGCCAATCGGTGACTGATCAATCAACACCACTTCATCGATCTGAGAATCTCCAAACACGTCTTCGTAGGGCAGGGCGCCATCCAACGAGCCACCTTTCCGCTGGGCAAGGGCTCCGTAAAGCGTCTCCTGCACCAACGACGTTTTCCCCGCGCCGCTGACTCCGGAAACGACGCACAAACAATTGAGCGGAAATTCAACGGTCAAATTTTTCAGGTTGCGCCCGCTTGCGCCGACCAGCTTCAATCGTCCGCGCCCCGCTCGGCGTTCGGGTTCAAACACGATGCCACGTCGCTTCGCAAGAAAATCACCCGTCAGCGAATCCTTTGAGTCAATCAATTCATCGACCGTCCCGTCAAACACCACCTGCCCGCCGTCATCGCCAGCATTTGGCCCGATTTCAACGACCCGCTGTGCGGCTTCGATCATCGCCGGCTGATGATCGAGCAAAACTACGGTGTTGCTTCGCTGGTGCAGACGTCGGATTGCATCGATCACCGGCGGAAGATCATGAACATGCAAACCGGACGTCGGTTCATCCATCACGTACAGCAAATTGACAAGATTCGACCCCAAAATCGAGGTCAACGAGATCCGTTTTAGCTCGCCACTGCTGAGTGTTCGGGCCGGTCGATCAAGCGTCAGGTAGTGCAGCCCGACTTGTTTCAAATAAGCCAAACGACTGCGGATCTGTTGCAATAATGGCCCAGCAACCGCGTCGGACGATGAAACAGTTTCGGCAGCGGTTGAAAAGAACGAGTCCAGTTGGCCGATTTCCATACGAACAAGTTCCGAAATGTTCTTTTCAGCGATTCGGAATCCCAGCGCAGCTTCGTTGAGCCCCGAACCATCGCAAGCTTCGCAGCGGGCATCCAAAAACCCGGTTCCCTCGCACGAGCGACATTGCCCAATCGCCCGGCGCGAATCAAACAACTTGGTTTGGGGTAAAACCGATTCGAACCCGCAAGCGCTGCACGTCGGATGCCGAGTGAATCGATGAAGCCGGAACGATTTCCCATCCACGGATTCCGTTGGATCGTCCTCCGTCAAAACCAATGCGTCGCAAACTCCGCCCGAGTGCTGAAACGCCGTCACGACCGAATCTCGAATCCGGGCGGGATCCGTATCGGCCGTCAGTCGGTCCACCACGATTCGAATCGGTTCGTCGTCCCTCAAAGAAGCGGGCAGTTTAAAATCCGCGTCGCTCAGGTTGAACGTTTTGTCCGCGATGATCACTCGTGAGAAGCCGGCTCTGGTCGCATTGAGAAGTTTCTCGGGCAAACTTGATCCGTCATCCGCCGGTGAAAACGTGATCAGGTAACGCGTTCCCGCCGACAAGTCGCGGCACCATCGAGTCACCGATTCCGGGTGGTTTGGAATGATCTCCGTCTGACAGTTCGGGCACATCGCAGTGCCCAGTTTTGCGAACAGCAAACGCAAGTACGGCAGCAGATCGGTTGCCGAACCGACGGTTGATTCCTTAGCGGGAATGCCTCGCGGAACCCTTAGCGCAATGGCAGGCGGAATTTCGATGATCTGATCGGCGTCGGGACGATCAAGTTGTTCAATAAATTGCCGCTGGCCGGGCGAGAGACTTTCAAGGTACCGCCGCTGACCTTCGGCGAAGAGCGTATCGATCGCCAGGCTGGACTTGCCGCTACCACTGACACCGCAGATGGAAAGCCACTGGCCATGTGGAATCGTCAGATCAACCTCTTTTAAGTTGTTGACTCGAACTCCGCGTAATTCGATTTGGCGTTTCGCCACCGTTTGCCTGCTTTCCTGTCTTTGCTCGGGGGAGGGATGTTCTTTGGTTGCCGCTTTAACGCACTGAGAGGCTGTGTTTTTAAGTTAGGCGCTTCACCAACAAGTTCGCGCCGTTCGTAGTAGCGGCTTCAGTCGCTTGAAAACGACTGCTAAAAGCCTAAAGGCTTTACTACGAACCGTGCTTTCTAAAAACTCATTGACTCTGACCGCTCGAAGCATCAAAAACTCGATCGGACGCTTCATTCGGGGGGGGCTAAATCGGGCAAGTCAGCTATCCCGTCAAGCCATTTCGTAAACGTTTAACCGCCTCGCCGCTAGCACCCTGAAATCGAATTAGGAAAATATTCTGCAATCAGCTAAACCTCCCTAATCGGCAAAGTCGATGACTCCATGGACAAGGCTGTCTTTCGGATTTCAAGGTAGAAACAATGCTTGCTCTCAGAACTAAATTCGCGTCTTTTGCCATAGCTGGAGCGATGGCTTTCTCGACCTTGTGTAGCGTCTCAATGTCGCCTGCACAAACCCCGCCGTCGCAACGGTACCAACCAGTGGCTCAAGATACCGCGCCGCCATCGGTACACGTACCGCCGTCTAACTTGCGAGCCATTGGAAGTGCGTCAGCCACGTACAACCTTTCGGATCAGGTCGTGTCAGAGCGCCCAGACAAGTATTCGTACCACCGAGGAACGGTTCAGCAGACTGCATACCAATCACCTTCCAAACCATCGGTACCGGCGATTCTGCGTGACACCGCGCCAGCCAAAGTTGCGTCTCAGCCGATGGCTCCAAAAATCAGCAGCGAAGCGACTGTGTCGGCAACCGCCACCAAGTCGCCTGCCGACTACAATAACGTCATGAAGCAAATTCGAGCCACCACGCCTCGAATTGCTCCTGATGAATTGAGCAGCGTTCGCGCTGAAAAGGCCATGATCGAAAAGCAGATGGCAGAACTTCGCCAGCGTGCTCAAATGAAAGCCGAAGCGGCCAAACAACAAACCAGCAAAGCCGGAAACGGTCTGCGAAATATCTCGACCGGTCAAATGACTGCCACAGCGCCTGAGGCACCGAACATGCCAAACGTTTCGGCAGCGGATTTCGTTCGCAGTATTTCGGCTCAAACAGCCGCAGCGGCACCCACCGTCTCGACTCCTGCCCAAGATCGTTCAACCGCACCACGAGATCACTCATTCGCCGTTCACGAATCTGCAATCAGCAAACCCGAATTCACAAGCATTCGGCAGGTTTCGGCCGAAACATACGTAAACGAAGACTCAGACGCATCGATTCGCTTGGATGCACCGGCACTGAGTGTTGAAACCTTCGGTCCTCAAACCATCGGCATCAACAAGCCGGCGACTTATGAAGTGAAGGTTCACAACGAGAGCCACACGGATGCCGAACGGATTCTTGTTGGTATTAAGTTCCCTGCGTGGGTCGACATCGACAATGTTAACTTGACCGCAGGTGCCAAGGAAATCACCGACGGCAAAGACCGCGCTCGAGTCGTTTGGAACATTGACCGCATCCCAGCCAAGGGCTCACAAACAATTACCGTCACTGCGGTACCTAGAAAAGCTGAAGTGTTTGACGTGGGCGTCGAGTGGACTTTGGTTCCTCGCGTCGGAAAAGCAAACGTTCAAGTAACTGAGCCTCGCTTGGAAATGAACATCTCCGGTCCGGCAGAAGTTCAATTTGGCGAGAAAGCCCTGTACCACGTCACTGTTCGGAATCCGGGAACCGGAACCGCCGAAAATGTTGGCGTCATGCTTCCAGAAGCTTTGGGCGGCGAGCGTGCTTCTCTAGGCAACATCGAACCGGGCAAGGAAAAGAACTTTCAAGTTGAGCTACTAGCTCGCACCGCTGGGCAACTTGCTCTCGTCGCGACGGCCAACGCAGAGGGAGGCCTTTCAACCTCCGCCGATCGCAAACTGATCGTCCGCAAAGCCAACCTTGGAATCGCATTGCAAGGTCCAGCCCTCAAGTACGCTGGCAGCCCTGCTCGCTACAAAGTCACTCTGACCAACACCGGCGATGCAGTCGCCAACGACGTCATGACCGCTTTCGTTCTGCCAGCAGGGGTCAAGTACCTCGGCGGAATCGACTCGGTTCAGATGATGGAAGGTGGAATGAACTGGAAAGTCGGCTCCATCGATCCGGGTGAATCGAAAACTTACGAAGTTGACTGCCAGCTTGATGCAGCGGGCGACCTACAATTGGAAGTTGGAGCCCGGGACGGGAAAGCCACTTTGGCTGCATCCAGTGCATGCCTGACAACCGTGGAAACAGTTGCTGATCTTGTCCTGACCGTTGCCGATCCAAAAGGTCCGCTGCCGACCGGAGAAGACGTGATGTACACGATCAACATCCGCAACCGAGGTAGTCGATCTGCACGTGGGCTCAACTTGGTCATGCAGTTCAGCGAAGGCATCGAGCCGCACAAGGTTGCCGGCCACGATCACCGCATCGTGCCAGGACAGGTTTTGTTCTCGCCAATCAGCCAGATTGATCCGGGCCAAGACCTGAGCTTTAAAGTGAACGCCGAAGCATTCAAAAGCGGAACCCACGTGTTCCGAGCACAGTTGACATGCGAGGATTCAGACTCTCGCGAAATCGCAGAAGGAACAACTCGCTTCTTTGGTGACGATCTTGCCAAGCCAGCAACCGCCACCGCGAATGCTGACTCAGACTTTGGTTTGGAAACTAGCAACAACGACTTCACTCGATAAACAAATTGAGTGAAAAACAGTTCAACAGACTGAAAATCAACGACCCGGCATCAACGCGATGCCGGGTTTTTTCGTGCGCGTCTGCCTTTCCGGTAGCAAACAAGCCGCGATGTGCTCGATTACGGATGACACGCAAGAAAACACTGCCGCAACTGTGCAAACTCAAAATGCTTGAAAACAGTCTGCGATCCGAGGCTACCTCTGAATAGAGACCGAAGTTTCGGCAGAACAGGCGTTTGCGTGTGACGGCTACATCTTGGGAGAAATATTCTGGCTAGCGCGAACTGGCCGCGAAGTGCGTTGCCCTCTAAGGAACCGTCCGACTCACGATCCCCTTGACATTGCGGCAATGACCAATGACCTTAACGGAGCTTTAACGACTGGAATTCCATCACGCTGAATTTCTTTTACCAACGTTCGTCGCACCGCCTTAAGCCACCGCAATGCCCGAATCGAACTCTATGACTGCAACCCAAGCCACGTTTGGGAAAACGAGCTTCGGCGCCGAGGTGACTCGATTCACTTGCACCAACGCCAACGGTTTCTCGATGTCAATGATCGATTACGGAGCAACGGTTACCTCCGTTCGTGCTCCCGATCGAAACGGAGTGTTTGAGAACATCGCATTAGGTTGCGACGACATTGAATCCTACGAAAGATGCACCACCTACTTTGGTGCATTGGTCGGTCGAGTCTGCAACCGAATCGCCAACGCAAAGTTTAGCATTGGCGGAACTGAGTACGCTCTGAAAGCCAACGACGGCCCCAATCATTTGCATGGTGGCGTGAAGGGGTTCGACAAACTTGTATGGTCAGGCGAACCAATCGAGCAACAAGATGCGGTTGGAGTTCGTTTTAAGCTGGTCAGCCAGAGTGGCGACGAAGGTTACCCTGGCCGGTTGGAAGTGATTGCCGACTACGTGCTAAATAACGAGAATGAGCTAGTCCTTCATCTTGAGGCAGTCACTAGCGAGCCAACACACGTCAACTTGACCGGGCACAGCTATTGGAATCTTGGCGGTGTCGAATCGCGATCGATTCGAGATCATGAGTTAATGATCTATGCCGACCACTTTCTCCCGGTTAATGAGAATTTGATTCCTACGGGACAACTGGCGACCGTGACCCAATCGCCGCTTGACTTCCGCACGCCCAAACCAATCGGCCGAGATCTCGATTCCCTGACGAATGATCCGATCGGCTACGACCATTGCTTTGTGCTCAACGGCAGCGAAGTTAACGAACCACAGATAGCCGCAATCGCAATCGATCCTAGCTCTGGCCGTAAGCTTGAAATTCTGACCACCCAGCCCGGCGTTCAGTTTTACACGGGCAATTACCTCGATGGCCAAGCGACCTCCAACGGGTTCGAACAACACTCAGCATTTTGCCTCGAGACCCAAGGATTGGTTGACGCAGCCAACCAAGCTGACTTCCCAACAACGCTACTCGAACCGGGGCAAACGTACCGGCACACCACGATTCATCGGTTTGGTCTAGCCGACTGAACTGCTTACCTAGCTCGAATAATTCACCAGCTTGCGCAAGCCGATGATTGATGACCTTTTTCGCTGCCTGAGAAACAGTGTGTTACCGTACAGAACAATAAAAACTCGCCAATACCGCGGCGTATTGCCACTTGAAAAAACATGATGCAATATCCGAGCTAGACCCGCTTAAACCGCTGTTTCTTGTAGCTTCAGCATTCGAGCATTCGCACGTCTACCCGAATAATCGGCACATCTACTATGATATTCCCGACGTTGAATCACCTGTGCTTATGTCCGATTTAATGAATCCGACTCACTGCCGCGGCAACTACGCTGCGAGTCACTGCCTAGTGAGAAGGTCCTGAATTTCCCTGCCAGAGAGGAATCGTTGACGATTGATTTAGGTCACAACGTGACTAAACTACAGTCGTTTTGAGCTCGCGCGTCGGACCGCACCCTGAGCCAGCCGGTTTCGATTGCAGATAGTTTTGGGCTGACATAATCGTTCCCACGACCGAACTTTGGAATTGCCACCGATCAGAAACGGTCACAATTCACACTCTCGCTTAAATTTGACTATCGGACCTTAATGACCATGAGTATCGCAATTGTAACCGGCTCTGCTGGCTTGATCGGCTCCGAAGCTGCGCGGCACTTTGCTACCCAAGGACTGACCGTTGTCGGCATCGACAACGACATGCGGAGCGAATTTTTTGGTGCAGAAGCGTCAACGAAGTGGCAGCGAGAAACCCTGACAAAGGAATTGGGCGACAAGTACGTCCACGTCGACTGCGATATCCGAGACAACGATACAATCGAAAAACTGTTTGCGAAGTATGGCTCGGACATCAAGCTGATCGTTCACACGGCGGCTCAACCTTCCCACGACTGGGCGGCCAAGGATCCTCACAAAGATTTCACCGTCAACGCGAATGGAACGTTGAATTTGCTTGAGGCGACTCGACAAAGCTGCCCCGAAGCCGTGTTTATCTTCACCTCGACAAATAAAGTTTACGGTGACACTCCCAACCGCCTTCCGCTGATTGAGAAAGACTTGCGATGGGAAATCGACCCGTCGCACACGTACAACGACGGCATTCGAGAAGACATGTCGATCGACAGTTGCACTCATAGCCTATTCGGCGCTTCCAAGGTCGCGGCTGACGTGCTGGTCCAAGAATACGGCCGGTACTTCGGCATGAAGACCGCCGCGTTTCGAGGCGGTTGCTTGACAGGCCCGAACCACAGCGGAACTCAACTGCACGGCTTTCTCTCCTACTTGATGAAATGCACCGTCACCGGAAATCCTTACACCGTGTTCGGCTACAAGGGCAAACAGGTTCGAGACAACATTCACAGCTTCGATCTGATTCAAGCGTTCGATCACTTCTACTGCAATCCTCGCAGCGGTGAAGTCTACAACATCGGCGGCAGTCGCTTCAGCCATTGCTCGATGCTCGAAGCCATCCAAATCTGCGAAGAGCTTTCCGGTAACAAATTGGATCACAGCTACGCCGAAGCCAATCGCACCGGCGATCACATCTGGTACGTCAGCGACGTCAGCAAGTTCCAATCGCACTACCCAGATTGGAAACTGACCAAAGACGTTCACACGATTCTGTCCGAAATTTACAGCTTCAACGTGGAACGCTGGCAGGAGCCCGTTGCCTGATGATCGACCGAGGTTCGCATAACATCTTGGGCGTCAACATCAACGCCGTCGACTACGACGCTGCGGTCGCCAAAATTGTTGATGCAGCCAACGGGCGGACGCCGCTTGGTGTTTCCGCGTTAGCCGTGCATGGTGTTATGACGGGCGTCAACGATGACGCCCATCGTCACCGATTGAACAATCTTGAACTGATCGTCCCTGACGGCCAACCCGTTCGCTGGGCGCTGAACTTTCTGCACTCAACTCAGCTTGAAGACCGCGTCTACGGCCCCGATCTGATGCTGCGAACGTGCGAGGCAGCCGCCAACGCGGAGCTTCCTATCTTCTTGTTCGGTGGCAAAGAGGAATTGCTGAATGACCTACAAGAGAAACTTGTTGCCAAGTTTCCGACACTCAAGATTGCCGGAAAGATGGCCAGCCGTTTCCGAACCGTTTCACCGCAGGAAAAGCAAGAGATCGTTCAAACGATTCTGGACAGTGGAGCCGCCATCACCATGGTGGGCTTAGGCTGCCCGCGTCAGGAAGTCTGGGCGTACGAGTTTAAGAACCAGCTGAACATGCCGGTGCTTGCCGTCGGAGCCGCTTTCAATTTCCACGCTGGCGAGCTGGACCAAGCACCGCCGGTACTTCAGAAGTACGGACTCGAGTGGGCGTTTCGCCTCTACAAGGAACCTAAGCGATTGTGGCAACGGTACCTGATTTTGAATCCGTATTATTTGTATCTACTGTTCCTGCAGTCCACAGGCCTGAAGAAGTTCGACCCGGAATCGACGATCATTCCTCAGCAGGAAGTTCTTTACGGCTGATGCGTTTGGCCGAACACCGCAACATAAAAACATTGCCATCTCGATGGCGATCAAAAGGTCATGCATTTGAAATGCGTGGCCTTTTTTCGTGCGGCTTCAGCCACCACAGACTTAACAAGTTCAATCGTGTGCATTGGTGAAGATTCGTCAGATTCGTGGTTCAATCTCATTGCCGCTCAATAGGAACCACGAATAAACACCAAGTACACGAATACCGGCACACAAAATTCGTGTTTATTCATGCCCATTTGTGGTTCAAACGTTTCCCTCACACCCAATGTCGAGAGCTAACCACGAAGAAACGAAGAACACGAAGGCGACCAAACCAAAACTTCGTGCTCTTCGTGTCTTTCGTGGTTTACAAAACTGCCAGCCCCTACGTAACGCTCGACTCCTCTTCGCAATGCTCTTGCGTTTTGCAACAATCGCGGGATGTTCGATTTTCAAAAACGGCTCGCGAAGCTTCGTCGGCAACTTGCTTCTTCCGATCAGCCAGCCCACCTCTTGGTTTCCAATCGAACCAACGTTTTCTATCTAACCGGATTCACGGGCAGTGCAGGGTACCTACTGGTCACGCCCAAGCACACGATTCTCCTGACCGACGGGCGGTACACGACTCAGGTGCAGCAAGAGTGCCCCAACATCGACGTTGAAATTCAACGGCAGGGCGAAACCCTGATCGAACTACTTGGCCGTGTCTTGAAGAAGTCCAAGATCAATGAACTTGCTTTCGAAGCCACCGCAATCACCAAAGCGACCTTCGATCAGTTGTCGACAAAGACACCCCAAGTTGATTTCGTTTCGACCTCCAGCGTTGTCGAATCACTGCGGATGATTAAGGACAAGCAAGAAATCG
Organism: uncultured Pirellulaceae bacterium; assembly: GCA_937929805.1. GTDB lineage: Bacteria > Planctomycetota > Planctomycetia > Pirellulales > Pirellulaceae > Mariniblastus. The sequence goes on along the minus strand of CALFUT010000048.1, from coordinate 10,217 downwards.
CCGCCATCCAAAAATCGATTCGAGTCAACGAGCGAACCTTCAAAGTCATCCGGGCTCAAATGAGCGGCGACCAGACCGAACAAGAAATCGGCTTCAACCTAGAGCATCAGATGCGTCAGTTCGGTGCCACCGGTTGCTGTTTTGATCCGATCGTGGCGGTGGGGGCGAACGCCGCTTTGCCTCATGCAACGCCCGGAGCCACTCGGATCGATCACAACCCAATCCTGCTGATCGATTGGGGAGCCGAAGTCGACCACTACGTCAGCGATCTGACTCGAACACTTTGGATTGGCTCGAAAATTTCGTCCAAGTTCCGCAAAGTTTACGACACTGTCTTGGCCGCTCAACTGGCCGCGATCGATGCCATTCGCCCCGGTGCGATCGCCAGCGAAATCGATGGAATCGCTCGAAAAGTTATCGAAGAAGCAGGTTTCGGTAAACGGTTCACCCACAGCCTTGGCCACGGGATGGGCCTAGATGTTCACGAGGGCCCCGGGCTGCGATCCACCCAAGGAACGGAGCTAAAAACCGGGATGGTAGTGACGGTCGAGCCGGGAATTTACATCCCTGGCTGGGGTGGTATCCGCATCGAGGACGATATTCTGGTGACTCCGGGCGGTTGTGAGGTCTTGAGCGAATTGCCCAAACAGCTGGATGAGTGTATCGTAAGCGTCTGATTTTTAGCCGCAGGACCGGAGTTTGTCCGAGCGGTCATTAGATAGCAACAGGAATTTTAACGGCCTCCGGAGCAACCTTTCCCGATGAGCAAGGATAAGCAAGTATCGTCTGTGTTTGATGTGGCGAAAATTCGCGAGTTGATCGAACTAATGCAGGAGCACGAACTCCGCGAAGTCGATCTGCAACATGCCGAAGAACGCATTCGTTTGAAAAGAGGGCCCGGCGACGCTCCGGTTGTCAGCTACGCATCACCACCGCCTGCCGTTGCCGCTGCCCCGGTCGCTGCTGCGGCTCCGGCTGCCGCACCCGCAGCTGCTCCCGCCGCAGATGACAATGCAACCTACATCAAAAGCCCAACCATCGGCACGTTCTACAGTCGCCCCAAACCCGATGCCGATGACTTTGTCAAAGTTGGCGACACCGTCACACCTGACACGATCGTGTGCTTGGTCGAAGCGATGAAAATGTTCAACGAAATTCCTGCTGGAGTTTCGGGCAAGATTGTCGAGTGCTTAGTTAACAACGAGGACCCCGTCGACAACAACAAGCCGTTGTTCAAAGTCGTGCCCAACTAGTTCGATCGACGATATAATTCCCGCGCGGCTTTCCTTGCTTGTCAGTTGACAGGACAAAAATTGGACTTAGCTGCCCTGACGCTCGACGCTGAGAGACCCCGAAATCAGCATGCTTGGGGAGACGGGACGACGGGCGGAGAGAGCGGAAACACGGGATTTCCTGAACACTGAAAACTGAACACTGAAAACTGTTTTATGTACAAACGAATTCTGATCGCCAACCGAGGCGAAATTGCTCTTCGAGTCATTCGAGCCTGCAAACAACTGGGCATCGAGTCGGTCGCCATCTTTAGTGAAGCCGATCGAGGCAGTAAGTATCTGGAGCTTGCCGACGAAGCCTACTGCGTGGGTAACCCTCGCTCGTCGGACAGCTACCTTCGTATTGACCAAATTATTAGTGCCGCCGAAATTGCGGACGCCGAAGCCATTCACCCCGGCTATGGCTTCCTTGCGGAAAACTCGCACTTCAATGAAGTGTGTCGCGATTCGAACATCGACTTCATCGGTCCTACACCTCAAGCGATGGACATGTTGGGCGACAAAAATAAGGCCCGTGCTTTGGCTCGCAAAGCCGAAGTTCCCGTCGTTCCCGGCAGCCCCGGCTTGATCACCGAAGAAAAAGAGGGACTGAAAGTCGCCCGTGAAATTGGGTATCCCGTGCTGGTGAAAGCGTCAGCGGGTGGCGGTGGAAAAGGAATGCGAGTCGCCACGGACGACGAATCACTCAAAACGGCACTTGATCAAGCCGCCACCGAAGCGAAAGCCGCGTTTGGCGATGGGAGTGTCTACCTAGAAAAGTTTGTCGAGTTGCCTCGTCACGTCGAAGTTCAAATCATCGCCGACAAGCACGGCAACGTGGTACACCTTTGGGAACGAGATTGTTCAACCCAACGCCGCCACCAAAAGTTGATTGAAGAGAGCCCGGCTCCGACGCTACCACCCAACGTCCGCAAAGACATCTGCGACGCTGCCGTCCGCATGATTAAGCACGCCGACTACGATAACGCGGCCACGGTCGAGTTCATTGTCGACAAGGACAACAACTTTTACTTTATCGAGGTCAACGCCCGGATTCAGGTTGAACATCCCGTCTCCGAAATGGTGACCGGCATCGATTTGATCCAACAGCAAATCTTGGTCGCATCAGGCCAGAAACTGCCTTTCACGCAAGATGACATTCCCTGCAACGGTGCCTCGATCGAGTGCCGCATCAACGCCGAAGATCCAGATCGCAACTTCGCACCCTGCCCAGGGACCGTCGAACAGATCCTGATTCCTGGCGGTCTTGGTGTCCGTTTCGACTCGCATGTCCACGCGGGCTACAGCGTCCCGCCTTACTACGATTCGATGATCGGCAAGCTGATCGTCCACCAACCGACTCGCGAACAAGCCATCACGTGCATGCTAAACGCGTTGGCCGAACTCCGCGTCGAAGGCATTCAGACCACGATCGACTTCCAACGCAAAGTGCTTGAGCATCCTGACTTCGCCAACGGCAAAGTCGACACGAAATGGGTCGAACGGAACATGATGTAGGCGTGGAATTGCTGCGAATTTCAAATGTGTCTTCAAAACCCGAAGACACCGATTCTATCCCGGCCCGACTAGCTACCAAGTAAGAGTTTCGACACAGAGTGCACCGAGAATCCCAGAGCTGTTCGGTTGTTTCAAAGCACGCCATGGAGATCGAGATCGAGGCCGAGGCACCTTCACCAGTTTGCTGGCAACCTTTGGAGCACTCTTCGATCGAGTTACTTCACAGAAAATCCGCCAGCGATTTACTCGTTTCAAAAACAGCGACCGGAAGCAGTGGCGAAGAAGTCGCAGGCCTAACAAACTCTACCCAATCAAGAAGAACAAAGGCCTCGGAAAACACGAAAAAACGCGTAACAGAATCTAAACACTAGAAAATTCTTTTCACCTCCCCTGCCTGAATTGAAACACTTTTTCTGATACGTGACCTTTGAGAAAATGGTTGCGTTTTGGTTGGGCCGTCCGTTGTTTGATCACGTGCTCGGGAGGGTTGCACGTGCGGGAGGGCCGAGGCTCCGTCCGAGCCATGCGGATTGAAACGCATGTTGGTTAATTGCACCCTCGGGAGGGTCGAGGCTCCGTGTACAGACCGGGGAGATAGGTTACAGGTGTTCGGAGACATGGGTATCACATTTTGGTCTTAATTATTGTGGCTCCAAAGGAGCCACAATAATGAGCTGGAAAGAATGTGATCCCGTGTCAGAACGGTTGGAATTTGTGAAACTGGCGAGCTGCGAAGGCGCGAATAAATCGGCGCTTTGTCGGCGTTTTGGTGTTTCTCGCAAAACGGGAGCTAAGTGGCTCGAGCGTTGGAAAGCGGAAGGTGAAGCGGGGCTGCATGATCGTTCTCGCCGTCCTAGTCGCAGTCCCTCTCGAACTTGCTCTGAGGTTGAGGAACTTGTTCTGGGCGTCCGGGAAGACCACCCGACGTGGGGTGGTCGCAAGATCCGTCGGCGTCTTCAGGATCTTGGTCACCAAGAAGTCCCTGCGGCCAGCACGATCACGACGATCCTTCGTCGCCATGGTTTGATTGATGACCAGAGCAGTTTGGCAAGCGTTCCTTGGCAGCGTTTTGAACGCCCTTTGCCCAATGACATGTGGCAAGTCGACTTCAAGGGTGAATTCGCTTTATCGAGCGGACGGAAGTGTTATCCACTGACGATTCTCGACGACCACTCGCGTTACTCACTGGGTGTGAGAGCTTGTGCCAACCAACGCGGCCCGACGGTGCAACGACAGATGCGTCAGGTGTTCGAAAAGTACGGAATTCCTCGAGCGATCTACGTGGACAACGGTAATCCATGGGGTACAGCTCACGGTCACGTTCGGCAAACGCGTTTTTCACTTTGGCTGATGAGACAAGACATCGAAGTGATTCACGGAAGGCCCTACCATCCTCAGGGACGCGGGAAACTGGAACGCTTCCATCGGACCCTGAAGTTGGAATGTCTTCAAGGTCGCCAGTTCAGCAGCTTCCAAGAGACCCAGTCCAATTTTGATCCATGGCGTACGAGTTACAACCACGATCGTCCACATGAATCTTTAGAACTGGATGTTCCTGCGAGTCGTTACGTCGCCAGTGAGAGAAGCTTTCAGGACGCTTCGGGGCCTTATGAATACAGCTCGCGCTTCGAAACTCGTCGCCCTAACAACGGCGGCCAGTTTAAGTTCAAGGGATCTGTTTATCGGATCAGCGAGATCTTCAACGACCATCCTATCGGTTTGAGCCCAACAGAGACCGCCGGCATCTGGGACGTCTATTACTGCCGGTTCCTTGTTGGTCGTCTTGACGAGGCCACCGGGAAAGTCAGTCGCACCAGCCGCTGGGTTGAATCTCGCTGCGCTCGATTCAACCCAGCGGCTGGAAATAGCGAGCAAACTAAGTAGATTAAGGGTGTAACCTATGTCCCCGAACAGGTGGTACCCATGTCTCCGGCACATACACTCCGTCCGCCCCACTTCGATGGATGAACTTTTACTCCGCTTGGCTCGGACGGAGCCTAGCCCTCCCGACAACACACCGCCTTGAAACCACGGCGAAATCAGGAACTGGCGCAGGGGAGTTTAAACTCGCTCCAACACGATTAGTTCGAATCTTCGGCTAACGAAGATTTGCACCGCCCAACAACGCTGTCCGAAGATTCTGGTCGACGGGGTTGTCACCAATCCAAATCCCCATCAACGCTTTCTTGAATGCCAGATCTCCGACCGTTCCTTTGGGCTGATTGTTCTTGGACACGACCACACCGCCACCGGGCGTATAGGCAAGAACGAAAACGTCACCCATTTTGATTGGGTCAGAGAAGCAGTCGCCGAACTTCTTGATATCCGCTGATATCGAAGCCGTGTTTCCGCCGGTCGATTTTTTGAAACCGTCATTGAGCGAGGCAATCATTTTTGATTGACTGACAAACCGAGAAGTAATCTCAATTCGCACTGCCATCGGTTGATCCGAATCGAGGATGGCAGCCGAGTTGTTGCTGTGTTGAGGTAGGTAAAGCGAGCACTCGTACAGTGACAGCATCATCTTGCTTCGGATACCAACCCCGTTTTTTGCAAGTTCCATTTGCCCAATGCTTAGCGTCGCAGGACCACCGCCCTCGGCTGCCTCTGCCGTTGGCACAGAAAGGCTCAAAACAAGGGCTGACGCGACCAGAAAAATTGCAGACTTCATGACGACTCCTAAACAGGGGTTGGTCTTTTACAGAAACTTTTCCGGACGTTAGCAAAGGCTCGAAATCGCGTCAATTCGAACGTGCGGTCGCGTGTTGGTTTGCCAGCCAGCGTTTCGGATAGAAAACGCAAGCCGTTGAAATCCTGCCTCTCTGGTCCAATAATATCCGACAGACGGTATTTCTCGATTTGGCCCAAGTTTCAAACATGCAGTGTGTAATCAATCGGCTATCACCGTTCGTTGTCTCGTTCGCCATCTCGATCGTTAATCTTGGATTTCCGACTGCCGATGCGAACGGGCAGGGCTCGTATCGCTTGTCTGCTGGCGATGTGCTGGGCGTCTTTGTTGAGGGTGTCGTCGGGGAAATTGATTCGACGCCACCGGTTCAGTTGCCCGGACCAGAAAGCGATCTGCCACCCTCCATCGGTTTCCGTACGGTGGTTCGCCACAACGGAACGTTATCCCTGCCTTTGGTTGAGCCAATCTATGTAAAAGGCCTCAGGATCGAACAAGCAGAACGCGCGGTCAAAGAGGCCTATCGCCGCGGCGAGACTCCGATTGTCTCGGCCGACAGCAGAATCATGGTGACGCTGGCTCGGAAACGAACCATATCAGTCACCGTTATTCGCCAAGATGCGATTTCAAGTCGACCAATAAACTTCCGTGGCGGAGTGACCGATCGATCGGATTCGAGTGCTCGCGGCACTCGGCTACAACTTCCGGCTGGTGATAATGATCTATTGACCGCGTTGATCCAAACGGGCGGCATCCCCGGAATCAACGCAAAGTCTTTGATCCGAATTTCGCGAGAGAGCCCCCGTAACGCGAGACCTGCCGCCGCGAACGCCCGTCAATCGCGTCAGGCAACTCAAGTGCGTGGCTCGCATTTTCCTCGAACCAATCGTTCCGGCGGACAACAATCAACCATTTCAACTTTGCCACCAAGATCATCCGATCATCACGCCAGCTTCTACCGAGGGTACACCAATTCGACTCGCACCGAATTTCTTGTTCCTATTTCCACAGACAGCGAAAACACTGGTGCCAAAGCGGCTCAGCTGAAAAGTCGGCGGCTTGCAGACGGCGACATCGTGTACGTGGACGCTCGCCCGACCGCAGTCTATTACACCGGCGGCTTGTTGCGTGGCGGCGAATTCCCATTGCCTCGCGACAAACGACTAGATGTCGTCGAAGCCGTCGCGTTGGCAGGTGGATCGTTTGGGGGAAACGGCGGCGTTGCCGCTGGCTCCGTGCAACCAACCGAACTGCTGGTCGTCCGCCGCTTGGCCGACGGCTCGCAACGAACTTTCTTGGTGGATCTGAACCGCGCCATCAGTGATGCGAGCCATCGTCCCGCGGTCGCTGCTGGCGACACGTTGATACTTCGGTTCAAGCCGGGCCAACGGGCAGCCAACGCGGGGATTCGCGTTTTCAACACGTTTGGAGCCCAACAGTTGTTCGGTCGGTAACAAACCCGAGCCTGATCCTTGAGCAACCAAATACTTGAACCGCAGATATTACTTTCGCCGCTTCAAGAGGCCGACTCCGCAACACAACATTGCGACTACAGACATTCCCGGCTCGGGAACGGCGGCAATGGTCACTTCATACCCGATCAAGTCCAACACGCGCGCGTCGTTGATGTTGACGCTGAACGTCTGCCCAACACCCAAAGTTGGATCCAACGCCCCGAGGCCCAAACTGTCTTGAAAATGGCTCGCCTGCAGACCGTCTCCGGTAAACGCCCCCGTAGAAAGCGGCAGCTCGGTTTGCCCCGGCCCCGTTAAAACTTGGTCAAAAACATCGTCGCTGCCGGGGACCAACGATCGTGCAAAGGTCGTGAATTCAGTGACAGTCGATGGGTCGTTGGCGGAGCCTTGTTCGAAACGATAAAGGTCAAACGGCGTCGGGTTAATCGACGCGTCGGTCACGCCGGCATTGGTTAGAAAGTCCACCGAATCCACCGCACTTGCAAATCCAAGGATGTGCCCAATCTCATGAGCCGCCACGGACTCAAAATCGATCGTACCGGGAGTGACTCCGTCGGAACTGTCAAAATCGAAATTAATTCCCGTTCCAAAAGTGATTACGCCATCCGACGCACCGAACATCGCATCAAGCCCCATGAAGCCCAAGGCCTTTAAATTGGCTTTGGTCGCTTCCAAGTTTCCACTGAGTGTAAAGTTGTTCGGCAAGTCAAAACTCGACTGAGCGGCTGACGGAAGTGACAATGCGATTTCATCGTCTGACTCATTATCAGCATCAAAAACAATCGCATTTCGAATCGTATCGTACGGTGCGAACAGCGACACAGGCGCGGCGGTCGCCAAAGTTCCAGCTCCAAGCATGCCAAAGTCGACATCAAAGTTCACCGTGATCGGATCGCCAATAAACGCTTCCCATTGATCCAACGCGCGGTCGAAGGCTGCTTGAGCCGCTGCGTTACCCGAAAACGTGGCTCCCGGATTGACTACGGTGCTGAACGATCCCAACAGGTTCACTCGCGTCGGAGCCAACTGAAACTCATCGCCTTCCAGAATCGGCATCGTCACGATCCGCGACGGCGGCCGAACGGGAACCACAGGCTGGCCGTTTGAATCGAGCACTACGCCCTGAGCCATCATCGCGGACGAAATCGAAACAGAAATAAGTAGCGAAAAGAGAAAACTCTTGGCGGCGTGCATGGTGTACTCATCGTGGTAAAACTAGTGGAAAAGTTCTCGACTCGATCGATCTTCCCTCAAAGATCGCAACGCCCCATCGCCACGCATTGTAGCCGGTTCAAGCCGCTGCGTCGAATCGCTCAGAAGCCGATCCATTTTCACCAATTCTGTTTGAAACGCGGCGCAAAACCTAACGGGAAAGCGATTGTAAACGACCAGCAGATCAAGAGTTACTGCCCGATCCGCATCAACTCATTCCGGCTTCCCTCCTACCGGTGGTTTCGCGGAAATACGCTAATAGTGGCCAACACGCCAACCAAAGCAACAAAAAAACGCCTCCCGAACGGAAGGCGTTTTACTCGCGAAGGCAGTCATCCAAAATGATCGAAAACTCGATCATGCGGATTTTGGCAAAAAGCTCAAACCGTTGCCAATGCGCCTTTTTTCGATGGGAACATCGGGCCGCCGTAGATCGCTCGGTCGCCCAACTGCTCTTCGATGCGAAGCAACTGGTTGTACTTAGCCATGCGATCGCTTCGAGAAGCCGAACCCGTTTTGATCTGACCGGTACACATAGCGACAGCCAGATCCGCGATGAACGAATCTTCTGTTTCTCCACTGCGATGGCTTGAGATGCTGGTGTAGCCATTGCGGTGAGCCAACTGAATCGCGTGGATCGTTTCGGTCAGCGTTCCAATCTGGTTTACCTTGATCAGAATGCTGTTGGCGATTCCTTCGTCGATGCCGCGTTGCAGTCGCGTCGTGTTGGTTACGAACAAATCGTCGCCCACCAACTGAACCTTGTCGCCACACTTGTCGGTCAGCATTTTCCACGCGTCCCAATCGTCTTCGCTACAACCGTCTTCGATTGAGCAAATTGGATATCGATCGACCCAGTCTGCCAAGAAATCGACCATGCCGGCTGAATCCAGATCCTTGCCGTCAATTTTATAGACGCCGTCTTTGCAGAACTCGGTCGCCGCCACGTCCAATGCGATTTGAACTTGTTCGCCGGGCTTGTATCCGGCTTTTTCGATCGCCGTCATGATGACGGTAAGTGCTTCTTCGTTGCTACCAAGATCCGGAGCAAAGCCACCTTCGTCACCAACGGCGGTGTTCATGCCTTTTTCTTGGAGCACTTTCTTTAGGTTGTGGAAAATTTCGCAACCGCAACGCATCGCATCGCTGAATCGGTCGAAGCCCAACGGCATGACCATGAACTCTTGAACATCCACATTGTTGTCCGCGTGCTCGCCACCGTTGATGATGTTCATCATCGGAGCCGGCAACAGGTTGGCGGCAGTTCCACCAAGGTACCGGTACAGCGGCTGGTTGCTGTAAACCGCAGCGGCTTTGGCCGTCGCAAGCGAAATCCCCAACAACGCGTTGGCTCCAAGATTCTTTTTGTTCTCTGTTCCGTCTAGGTCCAGCATCGTCTGGTCGACCAAGGCCTGATCGGTGCCCGAAGTGCCCAGCAAGGCATCAGCCAGCGGCCCGTTGATATTCTCAACCGCTTTCAAAACGCCCTTGCCCATGTAGACCGACTTGTCGCCGTCACGCATCTCCCAAGCTTCATGAGCTCCGGTGCTGGCTCCACTGGGAACCGCCGCCGAACCGAACGATCCGTCGGCCAAAGTGACATCGACCTCGACAGTTGGATTGCCTCGACTATCGAGAATCTGACGACCTTTGATATCTACAATGCTGTCCATATTTTTTCCGCTGATTATTGTTAGTTATGGGTTGGGTTATTCCTGAATTAAGCCAAAGATTGTCGCCGAAAACCACGATTTTCGAAAGGGCACACCAACCCGGCACATTAGCTAGGCTTTGTCCCAAAACCGTAGCCGGACTGGCCAGAGTTCGGTCGATTTTCCGAAGCCCGTCGACTCCGGCTACACAAATGTTCCTGAAACTTGACTTTTGAGACAAAGCCTAGTTGGACAGCGCCACTTTCGATGAATGAAACCGATGTTGGGAGGGGAAGGCTCCGTCCGCCCCATGTGGATGGTTGAGCTTTTTTGCTCCGCGCGGCTCGGACGGAGCCTCGCCCTCCCGACGACACACTGCGGCAAAAACAACGGTGAAATTGCA
>CALFUT010000047.1 GCA_937929805.1 uncultured Pirellulaceae bacterium | reverse complement strand
AACGCGTCGCCAAGAACATTAACGGTTCCATCAAAGTTGATGTCCCCTTGTGAGTAGGACGTGACTGCATTGCCCAAGTTTCCGACGAGCGCGAATGCGTCACCCAGCACATTGACCGCTCCGTCACAGTTAAGGTCACCTAGGAAAGTTCCCGTAACACCATTCGGCATCGTGACTACCAACGTGGTAACGTGAGCGTCGGCATCAGCCGCACTCAACGTACCGTCTCCGTCGATGTCAAGTGCCGCAAGTGCACCAGTGGCAGCAGCACCGATGTTCCCAACGTACCCATCCAGATCAGCACAATCAACAACGCCGTCCTCGTTAAAGTCACCAGCGACTGCGGTGTCTGGAAGTTCACCAGTTCCAACGGCCACGTTGTCTAGGTATCCATGGTGTCCGCCGTTGCTCAGAGGCTCGCCAGTTTCGTCGTCCACAGCAACCTCACCATCGTCGTTAAGGCCGCCGCCAGTGAATGTCAGACCAAAGACGACCGTACCGTTCGCATCAAGCGTGTTGTCGGCAAGACCCGAAAGGTCGACATCGACATTCGTCCAGATTCCCAACACACCGTCAACGAAACCAGAACCCGGGTCAATTCGGCCGCCGGCAATGACTCCTGGTGTCAAGTCACCAGAGATCACCGACAGCTCCCAAGTTCGAGCCGATCGTGGCCTGAAACTGCCGCCATCAAATGCGAAAAATCCCAAGTCTCTTGCTGTGCCAGAGGTGTCCGTCACAGTGAACTCATACGAAGGATTGGCCCCGTTAACAAATCTGCTGACGACCGTGCTCCCATCCTGATTCGTCGCGGGAGCTGGCGTCAAATCTAATGAACCCCACGTACCATCCGTTTGACCATTCATGTTTTGGTTGTCAGATGAAGCGTTCGTTACAGCAAATGTGCCGTCGGCACCATTTGATGCGGTTGGCGCTCTATTGTCTGGGTTGAAGGCAAATGTATCCCAACCCGCAACCAATTCCAAATCTTGTGCTTGAATGGCTTGAGTAATCGCGAAAGCGGCAAAGAGTGCCAAGGCTGCTGTTTTCTTCATGACTAATTTCCAGTATCAAAAAAAAGGGAGTGAATTAATTACAGACGCATAAGTCGTCTACCGGTGTGATTTTCTAGCTCTTCGAGGTATTCGTTCTTTGCTACCCGACTCGGTATGACTCCAGAAGTATACGCAAGTGGGCCGGACCGGTCCAAAATACCCCGGTGAGTGGCGGGAGTATAACCGGTCTAGTTGGCTTCAAACAGCATGAATGGCTGTCATTTTGCGGCAGAATCCGCCTCTGAAAGATCGCACTGGCCAGCAAGCCACCCGTGTGACATGTGGTGAAGCACGTTGGTATTTGCTCGGGTCAACCGCCAATACAACCGTGGAAAGCCACGTCAGCATTCGACTTCAAAGTCAGTCAAGCCGAAATCTCGTCCTCAGTGACGGTTGTCAAATTGCGAACGCCCCTCATCGGCAAAAACTTCATGCGCAACCGGCAGGTCAGGTAAATCCTGAACTTCTGCCTTGCGTTCGCGTCGGACCCGAACCGGCACGAGCTCTCGCATCAGTTCCAGCTTCCCAAAACACAGAAGACGATCACCGCTTTCAAGTGCGCGGCTGCGTTTGGGGTTGGGGATCACGGTTGTGCCACGAGTCAACGTCAGCACATTAATGTCTTTGTCCTCTAACCCCGATTCATCAATCTGCTTGCCGACGTAAACCGACCCATCGGGAATCGAAAGCTCCGCGACGCCGTAGCCTCGGCTGACGGTGAGCCGCTGGCGAATGTCGATCTCGGGAAAGTCGACTCGGCCGGCGATGTAGTCCACGATCGAACCGGCGATGTCCAGCTGAGTGCATTGCTCGATGCCCTCAAGCCCCGGCGATGAGTTAACTTCCATGACTTGCGGACCGTCTTTGCCTTCAAGCATGTCCACGCCTGCGACTCGCAATCCCATGATCTGCGCCGCGCGGATGGCGGTCTCGCGGTACTGATCGTCAAGCGTGATTGCTTCGGTCAAGCCGCCGCGATGGACGTTGCTGCGGAACTCTTGCCCTTGAGCGACGCGCCGCATCGCTCCGACGACTTCATCGCCAACCACGAACGCGCGCACGTCCTTGCCCTTGCTTTCGGCGACAAACTTTTGAATCAGTACGTTTTGCTTTTGACTTTGCAGCAGCTCGATGATCGCTTCGGCCGATTTCACAGACTCGGCCAACAATACCCCGATCCCCTGCGTCCCTTCAATCAGTTTGATAATCACGGGAGCACCGCCGACGCGCTCGATCGCGGGCAGGACGTCCTTTTTTTCACGCACATAGGTCGTGGCGGGAATTCCGATGTGGTGACGGCTAAAAATTTGCAAACTGCGGAGCTTATCCCGTGAGTTCGAAATTCCTGCCGACGAGTTCGCGCTGTAGACGTCCATCTGTTCGAACTGCCGAACCACCGCAGTGCCGAAATAAGTCAGCGAAGCTCCGATGCGCGGCAACACGGCATCGTATTCGGCAAGCTTCTGCTGGCGGTAATACAGATCGGGCAAGCCTTCCTGTAAGTCGATGGCAAGCTTGCTGGTGTTGATGACGCTGACGTCGTGGCCGCGTTGTTCTGCAGCCTCGACCAAGCGTTTGGTGCTGTAACACTTGGCTGCACAAGAGAGGATTCCGAATTTCATGGTTGAGGCCGTTTCGTTCTGTTGGTTGGGGATGCAGCCGGTTTGGCTGTGTTTGAGTTGGATGCTGCTGGTTTTTTCTTTCTGCGTTTCGGTTTGCCACCGTAGAACGAACCGCCCGAGTCGATCAGCAATCTTCCTCGCACGGCCTCACGTCCCAACAACATTCGGAACCCCATTTCGTCTCGGTTGGCCAGCGTCAACTCGATTTCCCAGCTGGTGTCCAGCAAGCTTACGGTGGTCAGAATCACGGGGCGTCGGACTGCTTTCCCCCCGGAGTTTTTTACCAGTCTGTATTCGAGAATTTTCGCTTCTGCGACGACAGTCCGATTGGCGGATCGCTGGTCGGGGTGGATTTTAAATCGCACCCATTTTTCATCGCCTTTGTGAAATTCCTGAACATCATAGGCGTGCAGGGCCGAAGATCGTGCTCCGGTGTCGACTTTGACTTTGATGTTGCGAATTCCAAGTTCCGGAAGTCTGACCCATTCTCGCCAGCCGATGACTGGCAGGTCTTTGATGGTTCTGGTTTTCTTGGCCACTTGTATTTCTTAAACA
>CALFUT010000046.1 GCA_937929805.1 uncultured Pirellulaceae bacterium | reverse complement strand
ATCCCGTTCGCTCCCCTAGCTTTCGTGCCTCAGCGTCAGAAAGATCCCAGAGAGCCGCTTTCGCCACCGGTGTTCCTGATGATATCAACGCATTTCACCGCTCCACCATCAGTTCCGCTCTCCTCTGATCCCCTCAAGACTTGTGGTTTCAAACGCAGTTCCACGGTTGAGCCGTGGGATTTCACATCTGACCTACAAATCCGCCTACGCACCCTTTAAGCCCAGTGATTCCGAATAACGTTTGCACAGTTCGTATTACCGCGGCTGCTGGCACGAACTTAGCCTGTGCTTCCTCCTAGGATCGGTCAAAATTTCCTCCCCTACGACAGGTGTTTACAACCCGAGGGCCTTCATCCACCACGCGGCGTCGCTCCGTCAGGCTTTCGCCCATTGCGGAAGATTCTCGACTGCAGCCACCCGTAGGTGTCTGGGCAGTGTCTCAGTCCCAGTGAGACGGGCCATGCTCTCACACCCGCTAACCATCTTTGGCTTGGTAGGCCTTTACCCCACCAACTACCTAATAGTAAGCAAACCGCTCCAAGGGCAATAAATCTTTGGTCCGGAGACATTATCCGGTATTACTCACGCTTTCGCATGGCTATCCCGGACCCTTGGGTACGTATCTACTCGTTACTCTCCCTTTCGCCGCTGTCCATTTTAAAAATCAACCGAAGTATCTTTTTAAAACTTCTCGCTCAACTTGCATGCCTAATCCACGCCGCCAACGTTCATTCTGAGCCAGGATCAAACCCTTCAATTGTATGCTTGCCACAAGAATCGAATCACAGTTAGCACTAAAGCACTAACCAGAGAGACAACCTCATGGACGACTAACAAAGTTAGTTTCCTGCCAACCCAAATCAACCGAAGTTGAATCGAAGCCGACAGAGCCAATTAAATACCGAACCGCTGGAATCCAACGAGTCAGTTGTTTGACCGGGCCAAGTAGCTGGAATAAATGCTACTTAGCTTGGTTCACATGATCTTATGCTTGACATTAATTCAAAGAATTAATTAACAAGAGGTATCTACCAAATTGTCAAAGAACAAAACTCACCCTGTTTGGGTAAGGCTTTTCAATCGGCCGCAAACAAGTTGCAGTTGAGCCATTGATCAAAAAATCCCGAAGGAAATCTCAAAGGTGACCCGATTAAAAAACGAGCCGGAAAGCAATTTCCCGCTCGTGAGGGCCCAAGTATATGAATCTTTGTTTCGGTGTCAACGGCCAAAGCCGGAAAACTTGAAACTTTCTTCAAATCGACCGAGCCTTGCTTTTCAGCGTGGCTCGGATCGAACTTGCGACCGCTCGCTTCCCAACGGCCAATTACCGTTGAGGGGCAGAGTCTCTGAAATATGCCTTCCGCTGCCAAGGGGGGCGATGCGGAATTCAGACTTATTCCACAAACATTCTTTCGGTGTCGTGAAAGTTAAGCGATTATGGCCGTTATGCACTTGTCATCTGGGTTTCAGCATTGCGGCAATCCAACGCAAATCGAACCGGCCAGCTGTAATCCCGCTCTGCGAGCTATCCCGGTCCCTCTGCGGTTGCTGGCTGCTGATCATGCACTTTGCAAATGATCGGCCGGATGTTTCGTAGGCCGGTAACAAGGTCTCGAAACCACTGCCGTAACTGTGCAAACTCATAATGCTTGAAAACAGTCTGTAATTCGAAGCTACCTCGGAATAGAGACCGAAGTTCCGGCAGAACAGGCGCTTGCGTGTTACGGCTACATCTTTGGTGAAATATTCGAGCTAGGGCTCGCCGTAGCCTTGCAATCGGACGGCAGCGTTCGCTGCCCCTTGCTTACCTGTCGATCAACGAATGCACTCGCAAATCGCCTATCGCTTTGCTCTGACCAGCCGAATTTCTCTTGCTTCACCGATGGGAAGCTCGGCCAAATAAACATTCTTACCGACCAACTTTTAGGTGCGGCTTTCCATGGCCGGACGGCCGAGCTCAATTCCGACGATCAACGCATCCGATTCTTCAAGCGTGAAGCCGATGCTGTCCTTCGAAACGGATAGGTGTTTCACGTCAGGGCCGACAAATATTGGTCGACTCAACCGAGCATCGCCCGCACTTGGGTGATGAGGCAAACCAGGCACAGCCGAGCCTCAAAATTGGAAATGATGTTCGCGATCGATTCTTTGTTCGCGAGAGCTTCTTTGAACGCAGGCAGTGTTTTTATCTCGCGACCGTAAATCAGCAGTTCTCCCTTGAGCTCCGCCCACAGTGCTTCATCGGTCAATGCGCTTTGCTGCATACGAGTAGTCTTTGGCTTCAACTTGAATATCCAATGTCTCGCCAAGTTCGGAGAAATTGAACAAAGCGTTTGAGTGTCGCATGTAAAGAAATTTGCCGGTTGTCAGAAAGGCTGGGAACAAGGGCCACGTAAAACAGGTGTTTGCTGCAGCTGCGAGTGGGCATGCGGTAGCGGTCTTTTAAAATTTTGGAGAAATCCTTCGATCCTGTAAGGATTCCCTGATCCCTTTGTAAGCTGGCTATTGCTTTTGGGGTAAAGCCCAAGTCATTTTTATTTCCGCATTATTCGCCTTGCTAGCGCATCGATTGGTCAACGACGGGTTTTGACCGTCTATGTCGCCAGATTGCGGTTGTGTCGTGTTGGCGACTAAGCCGGTCCTGTGCCAACCAGTTGTGCATGACGAGGCAGCACGATGTCACAAAACCACTGCGGGCTCGCAGACGAGTTGTCGATCGACATGCATCTTCAATACCGAAATGGAGTTGCTCTCCAACCACGATTCGCTGCTGCGCTATTGTGAGCAACTGCAGAAAGGAGTCCCCGCGATGCGAAATTTCTATAATCGCGGTCGATCGGATTACGTGCTGGAGGAGGGCAGGGACGCGGGGGCGTTTGGCTGCGATCCGATCGGCTTTTCAAATGCCACAGGCTCTGCAGTGACTAGCACCACGCCATTGGACAGCGCATCGGGGAACTAAGTCGAGCTGCTGTTGGGGAAAGGCACACTTCGTGTCGCCCCGGGCATAATCCGGCGCGAACGTGCAGATTCAGTCGTGACAATCCTTTGTCGCCGAAAGTTAACTCCGTTTAGCCTACCGCCGGCCTCTGCCACCGCTTCGTTGACCGCCGCGACCACCGCCGCCGCCCCGTCGAGAATTTGAACGTCCGCCACCGCGGGGTGAGCTCTTGTGGTTCTTGATGTTGTTTTCAATCAAGCCCGTGATTGCGTCGTCCCACGTCGGGATGTCGCTCAGGCGTTCCCGTTTCCTGCCAGAATCCGATCGATTCGAATTTTGTTCTCCTCGCCCTCGGCCGGCTGAGCCGGAGTTCGCGAAACCGTCGAATTCATCGGAAGTCGAGCCAGAATCAGACCGATCCGAGAAAGAATCGTCTCGGTCCGAGTCCGCGCGAGCTGAGTCTCGGTCGTTTCGGCCGCGTCCACGACCACGACCTCCGCGCCTAGAACGACGTCTCGAGCGATCCTCGTTCGAGTCGTCATCGTCTTCTGGCTGATGTTTTGAAGTGGGCTGCGCAACTGACGACGTGTCGTTGGTGCCGTCAGGATCCCAGCCGATATCGTCAAAATCATCAGTCGAGTTCTCTTCAGACGTCACTTGGGTGTCTTCACGCTGTCTGTCACGCCCGCGTCCACGCCCTCTACGACGGCGAGAACGACCTCTTCCTTCGGATTCGGGGGCATCCCTTGACTCGGTAGAATCAACAGACTCTGCGGCAACTTCTTCAGGTGCGTCGTCTTTCGGTGTCGCTGAATCGTCTTGATTGCGACGGCGTCTGCCCCGGCCCCGTGAGCGTCGGCTACGAGAACCCCCGTCAGGAAGCGGATCTGAGCTTTCCTCGGCTTGGTCACCCCGATTCGATTCAGAAGCATCGATTGAGTCGTCCGAGACTACTTCTTCCTGTTCAGCCTTGTTGTCACGTCCCCGACCGCGTCCTCGACCGCGACCACGTCTTCGTGGGCGTTGCTCGTCTTCGTCCGAATCGACCAAGTCCCGGATTTCAAACTCGATGAAGTCGGCATCGTCGACGTTTGAGTTACCGCTGGCGTCGTTCGTACTTGCTTCGGCAGGTGCTGCTGAATCGCCAAACATCGACTTCAGAGGGGTGCTATCCTCGGGCGATGGCACATCGTCTAAGCCAAAGAAGTCGGTGGCGCCAGATTCTTGAGCCGGCTTGGCGTCTGGTTTTCTCTTGCGTTCGCTGCGAGGCTTTCGCTCGTTTCGCTGCGGTGCCGGTTCATCTTTCTTTTGCTCTGGTTTCGATTTCGCGGGCGAGCTGAATCCTGCAAAAGCCGCAAACAAGTCGTCCTCGTCCGTGGCCGCTGGCGAAGACGACACGGCGTGAGTTGGTGTTTCGTCTTGGACGGATTTGCTTTGCTGGGCAAGTTTGCTTTTAACGTCAGCTTGTTTGGCTTCCACTGGTTTGGGGTTGCGGCTTGCTGGAGCCTGCTTGGGTGGTGCCGGTTCCTGTTTCGCCGCTGCTGGTTTTGAGGCGGCAGGTTTCGATTTTCCACCTCCAATCCCCAAGAACCCGGCAAGGAAATCCCAATGTCCTCCGGACTCTTTTTGTGTTTCCTCGGCCGTAACGGGAGCTTCAGGTTCAGGAGAATCCGCTTGGCGGGGCTCCGGAGCCCTCTCGGTCACGATTTCTGCC
Organism: uncultured Pirellulaceae bacterium; assembly: GCA_937929805.1. GTDB lineage: Bacteria > Planctomycetota > Planctomycetia > Pirellulales > Pirellulaceae > Mariniblastus. The sequence continues at coordinate 53,153 of CALFUT010000046.1, read as the reverse complement.
GGTGATTGAGCAGCCGCCTCAGTTTCCGCCGGGGCAGCTTGCTGCTCGGTCACATCGTCATCGTCGTCCTCAATGGGTTCGACTTTTCGAGTGGCATTTCCGCTGAAATAATCGTAGATATCGTCGCTCACAGAAGGTCTCCATCGCGCGAGTTTTATGCTTCGCTGCGAGAATCGTGTCAGGAAAAAATTGAGACAGTATTCTAGCCTGGGGCCCTGCCTTTACGTAAGGGCCGCAATTTGCCGCCGCAAACGTCGGTAAGGAAGCGTTTCCCGGATCGGTTTATGAAAAGACCCTCCCGATTTCCGAGAGGGTCAATTCACGTTTCCGAATGTCCGGGTAACGGGGTTAGTTGCTGCGTCTGAGCAACATGGTTCCGTTGTCCGCGACGTCAAAGAGTGGACGGTCGTAGTTTTTATAGTATCCACGACCCTGAGGACGATAGACGAATCCAACAGAGATGTTCCATGCTTCGTCTGCGTTACTGCCCAAGAATGTGGTGTTCGGGAAGGCAGACGATGCCGCGTCGTCATTGAAGAAGTAGGTCAAGTTTGACTCAACCGCAATTCTATCGGTGACAGGAATGTCGAAGTCTAAGCCCAGAATTGTCTGATTGTCTTCAGTCCAGCCCGCAAACAATTCACCGTACCCACCCGTAGGACCACTGGATCGATAGTAGAATCGGTATTGATCATGGACACGAACATTTTGGTCGGTAAAGTCATCGCCAGCAAAGGTGCCGGCACTGACATCGTCCTCTTGGCCTCCGGTGTATCGGAAGCCCATGGTGCTTCCACCGGCGTACACCCAGCCCAAGTCGGCTCGGATCTGCGAGACACCCACGTCTCCGTAAAACTCATCCTGCAAGAAGTCACCAACGACGCCAAACTGAAAACCGTAGTCGACGCGTCGGTACAAGCCACCGGTCACAAAGAGTTGATCGCGGGATTCGTTCGTAAATTCATTGCCGCTGAAGTTTGTTTGCACCGACCTGAGACCAATTTGGCCAGATAGAATTCCGCATGTCAGCCGGCACAATGGAGAACTAAAATTGAATCCACCGTAAAAGCCGAAGTTGCTGTCTTGGATTTGTTGGCTACCATCGGTTGAAGTTGGAGAAGTGTACAGCGGCTCTTGAAAGCCAGTGCCTCCAAAGAAGTACTCGCCGTTCCGAAGAATTCCACCAAGGCCCGCCAACCAGCAGTCTCCCGGAGCGCATCCGCCACGACCGCAGCACGAACCGGCTCCGCAGCCATCTTCAAAATATGCACCCGACTGCCCGCAGCTGTCACAGCCGCATCCTTCCTCGAAGTGCACTCCATCGTCGTAGCCGCTATCCACGGCACCCTCTTCGATGTACCCGCCATCGATAACGACATCGCCAACGTACCCACCACCGATTACGGATTCGCCGATGACGCCTCCGTCTATGACGCTACCTGGAGCCAAGTTCTGAGTGTATCGAACCGGGCGAATCGCTTGAGCGATGCGTGTTGTGCGACCCGATGCTTGTGTCTTGCTGCGTGTTGCAGCCACACGTTTGCGTTGACGCGGCACCACTTCTTCGGCGTGCGCTGCGGGGATTGCTTCAGGCTGAGCCGACGAATGAGCCAGAACGGCTTGGCGGCTTCGAGCTCTTCGCATCGCTTCTGCCCGGCGTTCGAATTCGGCCTGTTGCCCGCTGGTTTCCGCAGCCGCGAGACTCATCAAAGACGAGCATACGATCGCCGAAACAGTGAATTTGTTGAGATGTTTGAACCAGAACATTTTTGTTTTCCTGCTCTTTTTGGGGGTTGGTGTCCCAACGCGATCATTCGCGCGGAAGACGCCTGTGCAGGAATTTATCGGAACCGGAAACGTCAACTCTTTCGTTAAAATCTGTAAATTCAGAAATGTTTATGAGGATTGCCTAAGTTGACATGCTGACAGGTTCTGCAAGCTCGAGCTCCTATCGGTTTCGCCAGATTTGAGATCGCGCGATTCCCAATTCGATCAGTGTATTTTCGATGTCACTCATAAAGCGTTTTGCATCAACTGGATAGCCTTTGGTCGGCTTCAGGTTTTCAATGTGATCTTGCCAGAACTCGTTCCAAATGTGCATGAAAATCTCTCGCACGTATTTTGAAACCATGGATGCCAGTGCTACGGCCAGCTGTGATTCCCCCCCGACCGAAAACTGGATTGTGATTTTCCGATCTGCTTGCAGCCAGTGATAGCGGCTGAGTACGCGGCTTTCGATTTCCACAGTGACCAGTTGTTGTGTCAAGTGTTGTTGAATCAATGGAAGGTACCGGCTGCGGCCGCCGTGCTTGTCGCAGTAAATTGTTACGTTCTGGCTCTCCGTTTGTTTAAGCAGTTTGGAAATGACGGCCATCGTCTGGCTAGAAAGGACATGAGCTTTGTTCCCCAACGAGTCTGTCAATCGATTGAACGTCGCCGGGAAGACCGGCTGGCATCGGACACCAACTAGACCAATGTCCGCTGTCTGGCAGGCGTTCAAGAATCTGTCACCGGTGGATCGCAACGAATCGAGCGATCCGTGTAGCGGTAACGCAAAAGTTTCGGTCGGTGACCAAAGCGAATTCTCTCCGGCCATTAAGGCAACGCGATCTTCGATGCAGCGGGAAAACGTTGCCCTCAGCAACGCGCGGTCATCGACAGCCACCTCGGAACGGAGCGAATACAGAATTGCCAGCACACTTCGCTCAAGCGATTCGATGGAGCGGCTGGCTTGGTAAACCGATTTCGAGTCCGCCACGTGTAGCTTTGAGTCAGCAAAGATCTTTCGGCCCGGCGACTCTTTCGAGACGACCGTCTCGAGGCAGTCGTACAGATCTGAGTCGTCGTCGGGGACGTGCCAAAGGGTACCGGTGACCGTCAGCGGGCCAAGATTTGGACCGTAGCCCGCCTCGTCGGTTCCAATCAGATAGGGCACTGGGATAGCTCGTTCAGCACGGTTTTTGATGCATAATCTGAAACGCGGCCGAGACTAAACGGCTTTGCGATCCAATGCCGAGTGATTGGGGCGAGCCAAATTTTTGATCAGGCCAATCTTTTCCAACGCTGCCAGCGAAATGTACGTGAAATCAAACTCCCACCACTGATGTCCGTGCTGAGCCGAACGCGGGTCGGCGTGGTGATTGTTGTGCCAGCCTTCTCCGTTGGTCAGCAAAGCAAACAACCAATTGTTGCGGCTATCCTCGCGAGTTTCATAGTTGCGGTAGCCCCACATATGAGCGGCGGAATTGATTGCCCAAGTAACATGCCACGTGTAAACCGTTCGCATGACGACCGTCCACATGAAAAAAGTTAAGCCAAACTGGATCATCTGGGCCGATGTTTCACACACAGTTGCTGCGATTCCAAAACCCACCGCCAGAAAGAGAATGGCGTGGGCGACATAAACCCACACCCAGTTCAGGCCTCGTTGAAGCCAGCGGTAGTAAGGGTCTCGCATCATGTCACGCGTGTATTTGTCGTACGCTGCTGCGGTGCTAAGTTCACGGTTTTCAATGAACAACCACCCCATGTGCGACCAGAACGCACTGACTTTTGGGGTATGCGGATCGGGTTGATGATCCGAGTGCTGATGATGGACTCGGTGGACCAATACCCAGCGAGCCGGTGAATCCTGAAGACTGCAGACTCCAAGCGTTGCCAAAAGGTACTCGAACCATTTCGGACAATCAAAGCCGCGATGCGTTAGCAGGCGATGATAACCGGCTCCAATTCCCATCGAGGTAAAAATATAGTTTCCGATTGGCAGGAACAGCACGCCCCACCAACTGAAAAAATAACTTGTTAGTGCCACAGGAATCAGTAAGTGAAAAGCCACAACAGGGATTAGGTAATCCCAGAGGATTCGGCTTTGACCGTCAACCTTTTCAGGCTTAGGGAGTCGTTTGCTTTGAACACCCGTTCCCACATGGAGGTCTTTCGCGATCGCATCACGATCTGGTTCGGCAGAACGGGAGGGTCGAACGACCGGTTTTGTTTCGTTGGAGGAGTCAATTGCCATTATGGATCAGAGCCTAAGCTGTCTAGAACATCTTTGAAGGGCGAGCGATCATTTTATGCCGACCGACAGCCAGTTAAAACGGCAATTTGCTGAGTTGTTTTGTCTCAGGGAAGTGCACGTGGGCCGTCTGTACGCGTAAAGGGTGAGCTAGCGGGGCCCACGGCCATAGAAACCGTGGAAGGCAGCGTTTTGAAACAGAGAATTGAGTGCTTCGCTTGTATTGAAAAATGGATTTGAGACTGCGAGCCAAATTACAGCAGCTTTGGCTACGCAATGTACAAGAGCTTTCGTTCGGCAATAACGAGTTAATTTTCGAACACCAGCTTTAGCTTAACCATGATCGGCTCGATCTGGCCGTCGAAGCGACTCACGTTCCAGCGGTCAGTATCGTTCAGTTTTGCCATCCGATTTTTCGTTTTGTCCCACAATCGGCATACCTGACGTACTTGTCCGGACACATCACGGATGCTCTGGCCCGCTGCGATGTCCGTTTGGAGGTCATGGACTGACACGTGAAGTTGATGGGCGTCTTTTCTGATCGACCGAGCAAATCCGCTGTTGTAACCTCCTGACGCCATCATTCTGTCGATCTCCCGATCCAGCTGATAAGTCAGTTGGTCTAAGCCAGCCGTAATTTGGGTCATTTGGTCAAGCGACATGCCGGAACCTTCACCGAGGTTTTGTCGAAGAGTGGAAACGGTGTAATCGATGTCCGCCAAATGCTGATTGATCGCCGGTTTTTTCAGAACAGCCAATTGCTCACGCATGTTCAGCCACTGAACATCAAACAAGCGATAGTCCCAAGCGAGTTCTTCGATGGGCTGTCCTGCCGCGATGTTGTTTTTTAATGCATCGCCCATTTCACAAAACTCGCGAGCATTGATTAGCATCTCATTGGGAGCCTTGCATTGCAGCAGGTCATTCATCGTGACAAGATTCAGCATGTCAGCCGCTCCGTTGTTGATCGAGGACGCCAGAAAGGCTAGGTACTCGCGGTCAAGTTCTGTCGCTAAGTACAGTTGGTCGCGAATTTGCGCGCCATGAGCTTCGATCTGTTGAAGATCACGCAGCAGTCTTTTGTCAGCGTAGGGATACAGTTGCCGGTTAAAGTTTCTCCATTGTTGGTGGCAACCTTTGAAAGACGCCACGATCGTCGGGTAAGCCGCCGACGATATCAGGCCGGTTGCTTGATTGATGTTGGCGTAAAGGCGTTTTCCATCGTTGAGAACCGGTGTTAGTTCGGGGCGTCGGTTAGATTCATAGTAGATATCCTGCAGCATGTGCTGGAAGTCGCTGCGCAGGGCGGTGGTCAATCGAAGCAGTTCGCGTCGATCAATTTGCGGCTCGATCCCGAACAGTCCACATAGCTTGGTATCGATCTGAGCGATGCGATCAAGACATCGAGTGGTCGATTTATTCAGCTGATGACTTTGGCGTAGTCGGTGAGTCAAAACTCGATAGTCGCGATCGATTCGCTGGTAGTCGGGCACAAGTGTTTCGACGCGAGGGTAAATTTGAGCCTTGCGAGAAAGATTGTCGACTTCTGCACGGACTTGCAACGCGTCGGCCATTAACGGGCGAAAGTGGTGCGACTTCAGCTCTAAGGTTTGCAGTTCTCGAATCAGAATGTCGTATTGACCAGCCATCGCAGTTAGGTTGTCGCGAACCGATCGCATTTCGGGCGAGACCTCGATTGCCGGCCGCGGAATCGAGCTGCCTGTTGGAACCCGATTGCCTTGGTTGCTGCCGCGAGGATTCGGGTTCTGAGGGCGTTGAGAATCGATAAGCCCTCGCAGTAGGTCTTCCACGAACGCTCGGCGGTTCGCACGAGCGTCTTGGGCGAAAGAGTCAGTCGCAGTGTGGCTGACGACAACGATTAGGGTCAGCGCCAGGAACAATTGAAAACCGGTCAAGCGAATCATGAGAGAGCCTTTCGTCGAATTGGCAAAGCGAGCGGCAGCGGAAGTAGATTAATTACAAAGGCAGTTCTATTTGTGCACTTTGTGGCAGGCAGCACAATCGGTGGCCGATTTTAGCAGGGCGCTTGCGTTAGGATCTTTGTCGACGGCAGCCTTGGACGCTTTGGTCAAAGCGGCTGTTTTCTTTTCCCAACTTTCTTCCTCGCCTTTGGGAGGCGTCAGTTTCGGCATCTCAAGATAGAACTCGTGTAGGTCCGCGATTTCCGAATCGGTCGCTTTGCCGGTTGCGACTTTCTTAAGTAAGCCACTCTTGTGTGCCAGCTTCATGATCTTTTTGATGGTCAGTTTTTCTTCTTCGTCTTCAGCGTTTGGTGCCGCAGCGGGGCTGGATGCATCAGCGTGGGCTCTATCTGATGAGCGTTCGATCGCATGGGCCAAGGTAAGCTCCCACCCGTTGGATGAACTCAGGTTGCAGGCCAAGCCAGTCACGAAAATGCCCAACGCGGCCACCATGGAAAACCACTTCATCTTTCACTCCGTCGCAAATGAGGTTCACTATTGTTCGAAAAATCGAACACCGTGTTGTACCACACTTCGTAGCAAAGCGAAAATTGGTGCCTAGCAGGCCCGAGGAAAGAACAAAGTCTGATTCAGCTTGCCAGATTCAGCTTGCAACACTTAATTGACTCAGGGCCAGAGATGAGTGCTTCAAACAAGCTTCAGTAAAACAATTCCCCGATAGTCGGGCGGCAAGCTGACCATGCTGCCCCACCCGGCAGCGAGCTGGGGGGGGCGTGCATGATACGGACGGCGATGTTCAAGAAACGCGTGCTAGGTACCACGCCCAAGCTCTTAGATTACCCGCAAACTGACAGATTTCGGCCGAGGCATAAAGCCCACCCAGTTCTTGGTAATATTCCGCCGCATTTAAAAAGTTTTGCCGACCACCAGCAGCGGTTGCTTCGGCGACCTACGTTCAGTCGACATTTGACAGAAGAGAAGTTAGATCCTCAATCGCTTGCACAATCTCTGCACTCGGTTGCCGGATTTGAAGTAGATGTCGCAGCGCCCTTTCGACGAGGCGAATAAATGCTGGACCTTGGTTGGACAGAGTATCTTCATCCTCCCAAAACTCTGGGTTAGTTGCTTGATTCAACCAATTGATTGCTCGCGTTACCCGTCGATCGTCCTGTTGATCGCCAGTAGCAGGAATCGAGCCGACATTGACCAAGATTTCATCAAGAAGTTCTTGACTGGAAGGATCGGTCGTGACTTGAGTGAAGGCTAGTTCCCCTTCCGCCATCCACCCTGCAAGATATGGGATGATCAGAACATCCTCGTCATCCTCAAACGGGACAGGAATTTCGGTAAAGTCTTCTTTCACGAAGCTAATTACGATCCGCGTTACATTAAGATCATCGCTATTTGTCCAGCCAAGATACGAAGTCGCTAAATCGGGCGAGCCGAACAAAGTCGGTTCGTAATCAAACGCCGCGACAATAACGTCTCCTTCGAAAAATCTCACTTGGGTTTGGAGTGATATAGCAGCAATAGCAGCAGGATTAATGCGGAAGCTGACGCCGCTTAACTGCCCCAGTTCCGGATCAAGGCTAAGTTCGATGTCTCGACCGACGATGGCGTAGTCAGCGCGGAAGTCATATAAATCTAGAAAAGGGGGGTCTTTAAATCCGGCAAGAGTGTTGCTTTGAGTCGACAGTTCACCCCAAGGAAGTGTCTGAGGTAATACAAATCCAGCCTGCGTGAACATCGTGAGACCAGGGTTAAGTGGTATAGGGTCAATCAGTTCGAGCTCATCGAACCTTCCTAGGATGTCCGACGACCATTCGAATACGGCTTGGCCGACCCCATCAATCTCAATCCATCGGACAGCGAGGCCGGCTTCTCGTCCTATCAACGAACCAAAATCCGTTGGAATAACCTCTCCAACAACGGCGTCTCCCCACGCTTCCTCGTTTTCAAAAGTCTCGCCTTGGGCGAAAGAAGGTAAACACAAAGCTGCACATAGCAGGGGCACGAACAAACGATTCACGGACATTCTCCAAATCTAAAATGGTTCAAGGCGATGCGTAAGTTCGACTGATCGAAACAAAACGCATGGAAGCGAAGAGGACGATCTTAAGCGACCACATTGAAGCGATCAACGAAAAAATCTGTGATTACGCAAAAGAATGGGTAAGCCGCGCTTCGCTGCCAAGAGCCGTTGGATGGGGTTGGGGCCGCATTCTGCGACGCGTTTCTGATGGTTCGACCGACCTGAATTGAACGGTCGGGATGCTTTTTCGCTCGGATTTTCCATCACATATTGAACCATACCAGCAATCAGCTCGATCTTGACGAACGGCTGCTCTGAAAGGTCGCGGGCTGGCAAACTGGCAACCAGATCATTTCTCGCGAATCAGTCGACCGTTCAGGCTGGGTTCGGCTGTCGTGACCGCGCTTGACCGCCAGCGGCGTTACGTTGGTCAACCAGTCGGTATTTGGAGCCTAGATGATTTGGCGGGTCTGGCTCCCGCAGTCGAACTGCCGCTCCGCTCAACTGCGAGGGGCGGCAATCACACCGTGACGACCTAACGGTTGGGGTAGTGGTACTGTGGATTCGAAGGATCGAAGTCCGCATCGTTCAAGCCGACGTTAACGTCGACATTCACGTAGGTGTACTCTTCCATTAGAACAGGTGAACCGCCGGGAGTAGAGGGCCAGTCGTAGGCTGCATAGCGAACGGGCAGGTTCAGTTCGTTGTCGATGAAGACCTGTGCTTTGTGGAACTCGTACGGGGCCCTACGCTCTTCGTGAACCAATTCAATTAGCGTGCAAGAACGCTTGTTGATCTGGGCGCCCTCGCGATACGTCGCGGTGCACGGGCCTGCGGCTCGATCACGCTCGGCTTTTTCAATCAGCTTAACGATTAGGTTTTCGATTCCCGCGTCGTAGATTGGGTATCGATTACCTTTCATAGCGACCCAGCCGGTTGGGTCAAGGTTGAACTCACGCATGGCCATCAAGCCACGTCCCTCGTGGACGCAAAGCCGGTTTTGATTCGCTCCGTCCACCCAGATCACTTCGCGGCCAGCAAATGCTTTGGGACGCAGGAATTTCATATAGACACTAAAGGGAGTTTTTCCGGATGCCGCTTCTCGCGGGCAGCGGATTTTCAACTTCATGTATTCTGGCTCGCCAACGACGCCATCGACCAGTTCTCGTTTGACCATAATCGCGGTGTAGTCTTCAACGCGGGACCGCATCGTGGCAAGTGATTCGTAGGCCATATCGATCGCTCGATCAAGGCAATGTCCGGTGGCTTTCGCTTCAGCGATCGCTTCTGCCTTCACCGAATCGCCAACGGGTTCCGACTTCAGAAGTTCGCTCTCGATGTTGCTGCGTGTCGCGTCGCTGAGTTTGGAAACGCGGAATACGGGTTCAACGGTCGGCTTGCCTGTGGTTGAAACAGAGTCTTGGCCGAGACATTGGACGGGCATCAGAAGGGCAGCGACGTAGCAACTGACCGCAGATAGCGGAAAAAGGGCAGGGTTAATTCGACGCATTTGATCCTCCATGATCCAACTTCCTAGCGAGCATCAACAGAAGCCACTCACTAGGAAGTGTAATTTACATCCATGTCGTTCCGCCCGATTCGCCCGCTGGCGAGTGTAACGAGCAGAAGAATTCAAGGCAATCGAACTCTTGCAGGTCCTGCGGTAGGAGTCGCCCAATTCGTACAGCGCTAAAAACTATGCGAAATTGGCTGAGCAAAGTGCTAGCTCGATCCGAAAGCGACTAGACCGCTTCCAGAAAAACTTATCGCCATTTTATCCTTCGTAGTCGAACCGTTGGGCTTTTCCCAACTGGCGCATGTTGTACAGGCGAGAAAGTTTCAACACGAATTTCGGAGTTTGACGAATTCGATCCCTCAAAAGCCGCACAGCCCGAATCGGAAAGCGAGAATCTTTCACACGTTTGATGGGTTAAACGTGTTATCGATTTGCGTTGCCTTTTGGTGGTTGCACAAATCAGTGTCAACCAAATCAGTGTCAACAAGTCTCCGCATGTTCAAGCGGTAGTTGAATGACGAACAAGTTACCACCCGATTCCGGATGTGTCAGACTAACGTTGCCCTTGTGACCTTCAATCAGTTTTCGGCTGACCGCTAATTCAACGGGGTTCATGTTGTGGGCGGGTTCCGGAACAGAGAGTGAAAGTGCGTCTTCGTTTTCACTCGGTTCGACCTTCGGGCTGTTGTCCGCGATGGTGATGACAACATGCTGGCTGCTGGAACAATCGAGCGATACATCGATCTTCCCGTGGGTCTGTCCTCGGCACGCCGCGGCGCAGCTATTGATCAAGTTGTAAAGAGCCCAGTGAACGCCTCTCGGGTCAATTCGAATAAAAACTGGCTGATGAGACGGGGTCCACTCGTGCTGGATGTTCCTAGTAATGAGCGATGGTTCAATTTCCGTGACCACGCTTGTGATCAGTTCGCTTAAATCGGCTTGCGAGAAATGTGGATCATAGGGTTTACCCAAGACCAACATATCGTTGACCATTTTTGAAATTTCCTGCTGGTTTCGTTTGACGATTGCCCAGCCGGTTTCGATCGTCTTGAGATTTTCAGCCTTTAATCCTGTTTCGACCAAATGAGCACCCCCGTTTACGCTTTGTAAAACATTCTTCAGGCGGTGGGAAAGCGAGCTTGTCGTTTGGCCAATGGTAACCATTCGTTGTTGCTCAAGAAGCCTCTCGAAATATCGATCGTTCTCTATCGCGAATCCAATCTGGAGACCGATCGCAATCAAAAGTTTCAAGTGGTTCTTGTTGAAACGATCAACGTCTGGTTTTCGTTCTGGATTGAGAGCATCAATGTAGATCACTCCTAGCAACGTGTTCCGTCCATTGATCGGAACACAAATCGCTTCGCGAACGCCAATTCTTTTGATACTGTCTTTGGTTGGAAGCCGTTGATCCTCCAGCGCGTCCGAGGTGAGAATGCCGACACGATGTTTGCAAACGTAGTTCACAATGGACTGGCTGATCGCCAAGTCCTGCTGGCTGCTTTCCATGCTTCGCGATTCCATGGCCTCAATATTAAACTCGCCCGTTTGCCTGTCACGTAGAAGCACGCCGCATCGGTCCGCCGTGACCCAGCTGAAAATCAAATCAATCAGTTGCGCGAACATTTCATCTTGGTTGGCTCTGCCGCTAGTGACCAATGAAGCATGGTAGATGAAGCTCATGTCGTTGACGACTTGGGCCATCGAAACCGGGCCACCGGATGAATCTTCCATCCCGGATTCATGTTGGTCGTCTTGATAGAGGTTTGCCGCCATTGGGAAATACGACAACGAGCTTGGCATTCTGCGCGCAGGAAACTTTTCTTGAATCGAAAAGTCGGTGCCTGCTGTCGACTCCTCAGCCGCGTTGATCTTGACCTCAAAAATAGTCGAGCCAATTTTGAGTTGGTCGCCATTGCCAAGCGTGGAATGCTCCACCGCTTCTCCATTGACGAAAGTGCCGTTAGCGCTTTCTAGGTCGGCAACCTCCAAACGGTCGCCCACTACTTGGTAGCGGCAGTGAATCCGCGACACCTTCACATCAATGACTTGAACCGAGTTAGATGGGCCGCGGCCAATGGTTCCTTGTCTTTTCGAAATTGCGTAGCGTTGACCAACCTTTTGCCCCGCAATCATCGAAAGCCAGTGCGTGCTATTCAACGTGTGTTCCTGTCCGATCAAAATTGACGATTTTCAGCAAATTAGTTTGAGGCTTCCGGCTGGACAATGTTCATGTCCTGAACGACCGGCGGGCGCGATTCTTCTACACGCTCTGGCTGTGTGGTGGACTTGCTACATCCAGCGATAGCCAACATCGGCAAGGTGATAAGGTAAACGATCGCCCATCGATTTGAGCGGTTGAGGAAGGAGGCAATCGGGGTGTCAGACATTTTTCGGTTATGCAAAAAATTTAAGGCAAAAAATTTAAGGAAGCTGTTGAAGATGAATGAAGCCGTTTCAGCCAAGGGCCAATCTGGCGGAACGCCTACGCCACGAGCGACGACATGCGAGCGACGACGTGTGACACTCTACATTGCAGATATCCGCCCGCCCAAACAGGAAATGGTCCGAATATGTTGATATTTGTCAACATCTTCCCTTGGGCGGACCTCATGAACAGCAATTTCAGCTCAACCTGACCTCGGTCAACCACGCTCGCTCAAGTTTTGGCTTTATGGTGGACCGATTGGCTAACGCCCTTGGTATCCTGCATCCCTCAATGGCATGTCAACAAGTTGGTGTGTCAATAACTTGCCGCGTCAAAACAATTTGGTAGTTTGTTACCAGATCCCCGGAATGTTGCTGTTTGCAAAAGAACGCAGCCTCGAAAAAGACGCCGCGAAGTTATCGCTTTCGCCAAGCTTACTTTGAGAGAGTTATCATGGATCAAAAACTTCAATTCGTTGCCGGTGTCACGACGGGAGTCTTCTGCCTGATGCTGACCTACCAATTGGCAGTCTCGGCGATTGCCTTTCTTGCTCTAATGTGGTCGTAGCAATTCGACCGCTTGTTGAGTGTTATCGATAGCATGATTCGCATGACCAAATGGTTTCTCAGACGGTTTTGAGACCGGGAACAGCGTGATCTCAAACGAGCGACCGTCGATTGGAGTGCCGTCGGCGGGCTCAATCTGATTGCCAAGAAACTGTTGGTTCATTCGTCAAGGCTCCGGTTTCAAGTAACGAACAAAGTACTCCCAACGCAATGCGTCGTAGGTGCTACCGATGCCGTGAGCGAATTGTGGGTAGATCATTAAGTCAAAACGTTTGTCGGAATCATGGAACGCCTTGATCAGCTGCCATGAATTTGACGGATGCACGTTGTCGTCGATCAGACCGTGGACAAGCAAAAGCTTTCCCTGCAACTGATCCGCAAGCTTGATACACGAACCTCGATCATAACCCGCAGGGTTTTCTTTTGGCAGCCGCATGTATCGTTCGGTGTAAATTGTGTCATAGTTTCGCCAGTCGGTGACCGGGGAACCGGAAACGGCGACGTGGAACACGTCTGGGTATCGCAGCATTGCCAATGCGGACAGGTATCCACCGTAAGAGTGTCCGTAAATCCCGACACGGCTCTGGTCAACGTATGGCCGAACCGCCAAGTGTTTTACAGCAGACGCTTGGTCATCTAAGTCCGGGCCCCCCAGTTGTAGGTAGTTCGAGGCCTCGAACGCTTTGCCTCGGTTGATGGTGCCTCGGTTGCCAATTTTTACGATGATGAAACCCAGTTCGCAAATGGGATTGGCCGGACGATAATTGTTAACGATCCCTTTCGACTGAGGACCGCCATAAACGTCTACCAGTAGCGGATACTTTTTCGCGTCAGAAAAGTTTGACGGTTTGTGAAGCGTGCCGTAAACCGTGGTTGTTCCATCGTTTGCTGTGAATGAAAACAGCTCAGGATCTGACAGGCCCATCTCTTGGGCCAACGTTTTCGATCCCTCTGCGAGGACAGCCACTTCACGGCCTGTGATGTCGTAAACAACGGTTGAAGCAGGTGTGTCAAGCTGCTGCCGAGTGGCGACAATGTATTGATGACTGGGAGCGATATCGAAGTCGCTGTGATTCAAGGGTGACGTTGTGATCCGCGAACATCCAGTTCCATCTAGCCTGCAGCGGTGCAGTTGCAAATTGTACGGATTCGATTCGCTATACGCCGAGTAATAAAACCAGTCGGCTGATTCGTCCACGCTAACGATCTGATGCACGGGATAATCGGTGTTGTCCGTCAGCCTGTTGAGTAGAGTGCCATCGATTGACCGCAATTCATATTGCTTCCACCCGGTCCGTTCCGTTTCCCAGATAAAACGCTGTCCGTCTTCCAGAAAACGAAGCTCGGGGTGGTTATGTTGCCACGTTTCCTGACGCTCGCTCACGATCGAACGGACCTCGCCTGAATCGACATCGATTGCCAACACGTCTAGGGAATCTTGTCGTCGCGTTGCCCGATTGACCAACAGAACATGCGATTTCGGTGCGAATCGGACGTTAAAAAGATATTGGTCTTCAGGCCCGAGGATCTGCAGTTTTTGCTTTTGCTTGGTTTCCAAATCGTAGACCCACAAACTGACTTTCGGATTCGGGCCGCCAGATTTTGGATACCGTGTCGTCTGGGTGCGAGTGTACTTTTTGACGTTGTCAAGCGTCAGCACGTAGTCCTTCATGCCCGCTTCGTTGATTTCGTAGTAAGCAAGTTTCTGGCTGTCATCGGACCACCACATCGCTTCATCTTGGTCCAGTTCCTCGCCGTAGACCCAGCACCCCGTCCCAAATCGCAGCCGAGGCTCACCTGCAGTCGTGATCGATCTTCTGGGCCAATTGTTCGGCGGATTTGGCTCCAGTGATACGTTATAGTCTTCGTAAGCCGCGATCCACTTTCCATCCGGTGACGGCTCACGCACGCGTTGTTGAGCTCGTGCGACCGGCGTTTTGCTCTTCTTTTTTGCTTGCCTTGGAGCTTCCGCTAATTTGGTTTCAGGATCCGCGGCGGTGATCGATCCATCCACCAAATTCAGTTGCAGCTGTTCGCCTTTTTTCTGGTAGAGCAAGCTGCGGCCGTCGGCTGACCAACGAAGTTTGATGACGCGGCCGTCTCTGGTGAGCTTCCGCCGCATCTTCCGTATCTTGCGATAATTTTCGTAGCCGGGCAGCTGTTCGAAGGTCAGATTGGCAGGCTCCAAGCCCGCCTCCTGCGCGAGCGTGGGATCGCAGAGCGCCAAACTGAAAGCGACTAGAGCGATGATCATTAGAGAACGACAAAGCATATGATTCAGATCTTAGGATGCCGGGTGAAAGAAATGTCGCGTGCATTGGGCTGCGTCGCTTTTAGTCTCAAGAGACGTTCGGGAGAGCGAAGTCGGGAGAGCGAGGCTCCGTCCGAGCTGCGCGGATGTGTTGGCTTTATTTTGGACGCAGCCCTAAACCCTCACGAATGAGGTTCCGGTAACTCGCCGCACCAGACGGCGTACCTCGAGAACACTAATCGTGGCCAAAACACGCGCCGGCGGAAGACCGGTTTTGGCGACGATCGAGTCGAAGTCAGTCGTTTCAGTGCCGATCGAATGCAGCACGTTTTTTTCTTGGTCGCTGAGCTTCATTTCGGCTGGGTGCCGGATGTTGGTTTTTGGGTCAATTTTTGCAGGGCTGGCTAATGGACCTAGCTCTTCCAAAACGTCGTCGATGGATTCCACCAATTTCGCTCCGTCACGAATCAGTCGATGGCAACCGCGAGACATCCGGTTGTCGACTCGGCCGGGTACCGCGAAGACCTCCCTGCCCTGCTCCATCGCCATCCGGGCGGAAATTAAAGCCCCGCTGCGATCCCCGGCCTCGACCACGATCACGCCCAAACACAATCCGGTCACGATGCGATTGCGTCGAGGAAAAGAGCCGCTCTTGGGAGCCTGCATCGGAAGTGATTCGGACAACACCGCGCCGGACTGAGCGATCTCTTTCGCTAATTCTGAGTGTTCGGGTGGGTACATTTTCAATAACCCGCCGCCAAGGACCGCGATCGTTCGTCCGCCGGCAGACAACGCACCACGATGTGCCGCCGCGTCAATGCCTCGTGCAAGGCCAGACACGATCGTGAAACCGGCCATCGCCAAACCGGTGGCTAAAGTGTTCGCGATCGTCGTGCCATAGTTGCTGGCGTGTCGAGTTCCCACAATCGCGATCGCGACTTGGTCGGCGTCCCGAACTTCCCCTTGGCAGAACAGCATGTTGGGCGGGTCGTAAATCTCGGCCAGCGGCTTTGGATAATTTGCGTCCGAGCGGGCGATAATCTGAATGTTGTTCTGTTGGCAGATGTCCAGTTGAGGCCGGACGTCGATCGAGTCTTTCGCAAGGCTCAGCTGTTGAACGAGTTTTGGCCCAACTCCCGGGACATTGCGAACCTCTGCGGGCGAGGCCTCAAACACACCCTTGGGCGAACCAAACGCGCGGACAAGCTCGCCATGAGTGACCGGGCCGATGCCGGGAACCAAGTGCAGCCGCATCGCTGCCTCAAGCTCGATCGATCGAGCGTCAACAGAAGATTCGGCTGCCGGTTCGGTGCTCATTCGTGTTTCCAGCTGGCAAGAATCTGTTTCGGTTCGGGAGCGTCAATCAGTTCGACATGCCCCATGCGTGTCGGCAGGATCAGTTTCAGTTTACCGCCCGAAACCTTTTTGTCTCGCGTCATCGCTTCCATTAGCTGGTCATGCTTTTCGTTCGGACATTCCACTGGCAGGCCAACGTCAAGAAACAGCTTCGTTTGCCGGTCGCAAAAATCCTGATCAACCATGCCCAATTGCTTGGCCAACCTTGCGGCACAGGTCATGCCGATCGCGATCGCTTCGCCATGCAGGAATCTGCCGTAGCCAAACACGGCTTCGATCGCGTGTCCGTAAGTGTGACCGTAGTTCAGAATAGCTCGCCGTCCGGACGTTTCGTGTTCGTCCTCTTCCACAATCTGAGCCTTGCAGCGGCAACTCTGAGCGATAATCTTTGTCAGTGTTTCGGGGTCACGAGCGTTGATTTTTTCGACCGAAGATTCAAGGAACTGAAAGAACGGCTCATCCATGATCACGCCGTACTTGATCACTTCCGCCATCCCCGCGCGGTAATTCGCTTCATCAAGCGTATTTAAAACCAGCGGATCGATGACCACCGACCGAGGCTGCCAAAAAGCTCCAACCATGTTCTTGGCTTGTGGCAGATTGATGCCGACTTTTCCCCCCACGCTGCTGTCGACTTGAGCCAACAATGACGTCGGGATTTGCACGAAGGGTAGGCCACGCGTGAAGCTGGCGGCAAGGAACCCGGCAAGGTCTCCCACAACGCCTCCGCCCAACGCCACGACCGCCGACTTGCGATCCGTTTTCAGTTGGATCATCTGCTGCCAAAGCTGATCGCATTGCGTGACCGATTTCGAGGGCTCTCCAGCCGGCACCACCATGCTGTCGACTCGATCGAAAGCGGCCGACAGTCGCTGTTTCAAATTATCTAAGTAAATCGGAGCGACGTTCGAGTCACTCACAACGATCACATGAGAAGTCGAAACGGCCGACGCAATGATCGGAGTCGGATCGAAGATAACGCCGGGCGAGATGACGATTTCGTAGCTTCGCGTTCCAAGATTGACCGGAACTTTCGTGGCAGTGCTCAAATCAGTTTCCATGATGACCTTTCGGGGCAGCCATCATTGTCTCACGGCGCTATCAAATCACAAGTCGTGCAGTGCAAAAATGCGGTGCTTTGCATCGATTCAATCAATGGCGTTTTAGCTGGATCTTAGTCCTTGATTAGTTCACCTGACTTTGGAAGTCGCGGGAGAGAGCCGGCAATGTTTGTTTTTGGAATCGGCGCGGAGCTGGACGTTTGACGCTCGGGCGTTGTTGCTGGTTCAGCGAGTGTTGTGTCAGTGAGCCCAAGGTTTCGGGCCACTTGGAAATAGCCAAAGTCGACCATGTCCCGCAAAACGGCAGCCACAGACGCGGCGTCAAGTTTTTTCGATTCGATGGTCTCTTGTTCGATCGAGTTTAGGAAATTTGAAACGGCCTGGGAGACTTCGTTCTGGTCGGAGGACTGGCGAATCAACCAGCCACCAAAGCCAAGCAGACTAAAACGGCTTCCAACTTTTGCATCGTGTTGGATTGATCGGATGCGATTTGCGGATCACGAGGCCCGTGTTGTTTCGGCTTGCTAAAAAAAGTTCCAAGATTCGGAACGATTTGGGTGGAGAGGCCGCCCTTGCGTTCGGCAGGCTTGTGGTTCAACCTTCGGTCACCTGAGGCGTGCGACAAACCCACTCGCTCAGCCAACGAAGCAGCAAAGTCAGGACGACGATCGCCAACGTTGCCGGAATCGCGTACGAGATGGAATACACATAGCCAACGAACGGGAACGCGATCCATGTGACGCTCAGCAAAGATCCCAGTGGAACAATCACTCCGATGGTCGCCATCCGTTTTAGCGAGGTCGCGTCGTCCAGCGCGGAAAGCAAAAACAGGCCAGTGATAAGGCCAAATAACGCAAACGCAAAAATGAGGGCTCCGACAACCATCAGCAGCCAAATCGGCGCTTGGTCTGAGGCGATTGCCTGTCGCGCGACTGCCAGTAGAACGCACATTGGGATGAATGCCGCCAGCAGGTCGCCGGTTGTCGTTCGATCAAGCTTCCGTCCGCCGAGGTCATCGAACCGTGAGAACGGTGAAAAAACTGCCCAGCCGATGACAAACGAAACGGCGATGTACGGCAGTACGATGATTTCCATTTGAAAAAGCGGCGCGAGACAAGGTTGCTGTGCAGCGTGAACACCGTTGTTTCGCGACTCACTTAACGGTGATCAATTTTAGCGTTGGTCAACCTTAGCGACGATCAACCGCTCTGCTTGCGGGCGCGAGGGTGAGCCTGTTCGTAGGCCTGTTTGAGCCCCGCCGTGCTGACGTGCGTATAGATTTGAGTGGTCACTAGCGACTTGTGCCCCAACAATTCCTGCACGCTGCGAATGTCGGCGCCTCGGTCTAGGAGATGAGTCGCAAAGCTATGCCGCAGCGTGTGAGGCGATGTGCGAAGATCGAGTCCCGTGATCTTCAGGTATTTTTCAAGCATTCGGCCGACGCTGCGTGTTGATAGACGGGTGCCGAACTTGTTCAAAAACACGGGCGAGCCATTGCGTTTTGGCTGGCCCTTCGCAAGAGTCCGCTTCCTCAGCCATCCCCGCAGTGCCTTGATCGCGTGACTACCAAGCGGAGCCAAGCGTTCACGTTTGCCTTTTCCTCGGACACGTACCAAACCATCTTCAAGATCCAGATCGTCAAGATTCATGCCGACCAATTCGCTCACACGTAGCCCGGCCGAGTACAGCGTTTCAAAAATCGCTCGATCACGATGGCCCATCGGATCACTCAACGGCGGAGCAGTCAGCAGCTTTCCAATTTCACGGTTGGTCAGGAAATGAGGCAGTTTGCGATCGCGGCGAGGGTTCCGCAGTGGCTTGGCCGGGTTCGAATCGCAAATCCCCTCTCGCTGAGCAAACCGGAAGAAGCTTCGCAGTGATGCGAGTCGGCGAGCAACGGATGACTTCGCGTAACCGGCCTCATGAAGCGCTGCGACGTAGGTGCGAAGATCCTGAGGCGTGATCGATGGCGGCGAAGGTACGTGGCCTCGAGATTCTTGGAAGTACTCGACCAGCAAGGTTAAGTCTTCGCGGTACGACTTGATCGTCAGGTCGGAGCTATTGCGTTCCACTTTCAGGAACCGCAGGAAGCGATCGATGGTTCGTTGCATAGGCTCTTTGCTGCGAGATCAATCGTTGAAGAACAAATCTTCCACTTCTGGGAATTCGTTGCGAGGATCGGACAACGCGGGCGACTCCGCCTTCGCTTTCTGAACCGTGTTGCGGACCTTCTGGCTCAGCACGGCGGCATCATGCCATGAGAAACTCAGCTTGGAGTTCGATGCGTAGCGGCCCAGCGTTCGCAATGTTTCGCTACGCTTCTGGTCGTTGAACAAAAAGATGTACCGCTCTTCGCCCTTAACCAACGCAACAACATTGATATCTTTTGACACGCTCGCCCCCGTTCGGATTCGGAACCAATCGTGGTTTGCTGAACGTTTCAACACCCGATTGAATTCACTCGTTCGATCCGCTGCTTGTTCCCCGATCAGTGCAGCAGCCTCCGGAATTCCATCGGCCACTTTTTCTGTCGCGAATCAGCTTCTGAGAGTGCGAAACAAGAACTAACGCAAAGCGGACGCGTTTACTCGTCACAATCGGAACGACCACTACTTGGTCGCTATCACGTGGAAGCCGTCAAATCGAATTGCGATCGAGATCCGGATGACAAATGCAATCCGAATGGCGGTCGGTTTAAGCCGGGAGCCAAAGGTTCCGAGAACGAGGCGGCAGCACCTTCGTGTAGGAATCGACTTGCAGGTGCGGGCGACGGGTGCCGGATTCAGCCGCCCGGAGAAGAGGCGGACCGTGTTTTATCGGCCGATAGCACTCGAGGTGAATGCAATGCTATCGCACTCCCAGGCAGCAGCGGCCCAGTTGCGCCACGCCTGCGGTGAACTAGCTTACGGTCAGCATAGCAGAGGCATGCGGGAGAGCTTTTCTCTCTCCCGCATGCACTTGTTAAAGTTCGCTCTCGCGGATCAAGCTTTTTCGGCAGCGGGCTTGGAGCGACTGGTGGTATCCAGTCGGCGAGAGATTGCTTCGACAGGAATCTGAATAACTTCCGTCGTAGCAACGAGGTCCGTTCGTAGGATGTCGGCTTCGCGTTTTCCGGGCGGCATGGAGAACTGCACGATAAAGCCACCGACCTGAATCCCTTGGTTTTCGTAGACAGGCGGCCAAAAGTCTTCAGCGCGAGTCGCCAGAGCGCGAGCCAACAATCGAGTTGCTCGTCCGGAGAAGCCACCCATCATGATTTCAAGGCGACCTTGGGATTCGCGATGGACGTAATAGACAAAGCCCACTTCGTCGCGGTCGCCCTCGGCCGAGCAGAATTGCCACTTGCCCTCGGCATCTTCGTAGTAAATCCCGGGTTTTTCGCTTTTATCGTTCTTGCTTAGTTTCAGGCCACCAACGCAGGAGGCAGGATGTGGGTCGTTGTCACGGTACCGAATAAAAAACGGAACCGAACGATCTGCCGCAGAATCGACCGCGTCTTGGGATTCGAACGGGTCGCAGTTGAAAGCACGAGACATCATGATTTCGACGACGGCATTGCTTTTTGTGCTGCCGATACCGATCAGGGCTTTGTCACCTTTGGAATCACTAAATTCATCGTAGACGCTTTTTGCGCGGCGTTTGACCTCGGTGTCGGATGCTTGACCGGGGCTCCAAACAAGCGATTGCTTCAGGTGCTCGGGTGACGGGATCGATTCGCTTGATAGGACCGATGCAGCATTTCCGTCGCCGGCGCGGAGTTTGGCCGTTCCGCCCAAGGTCGTGACTCCGTTGAGCAATTCGCCCAACAAGACAGAGTCTGAAGCGGACACGAATGAACCCTCGTTATGGTCGACAGAATCCTTGCGAACGCCAACACACATCTCAAGGCGTCGTCGCCGAGCCAGCAATTCCCAGAAGTTCTCCGGTTCAACGGCAAACAGTGCACCCGGAAGTTGCTCGGCGGTCGCGTGGCCGTGCTCGATCAAGAAATCACAAAGGCGGGATAGAGCCTTGAGCGGGATGTATTTGACTTCGTTTTTCAGCAAGGCCGCCACTTGATGGCGATCAAGACCTGTGTATTCGACGATCGCTTTGATCGTTCCTGGACGCTTGCGAGGGTCGGGAACGTGCCCTAGAAGCTCTGCCAGTCTGAAGCTGTATTGCATGATATTTTCCTTATTCGAAAAGGGTGCCAATCGTCGGCGGGATCTACTTACCACAATGGGGATCAAATTACCGCTGATCGCACATAGCTAAAATTTAGCATGGCGAGCATCGTGAAAGGCGATGAAAACCTCTTTAACTT
This sequence comes from uncultured Pirellulaceae bacterium, assembly GCA_937929805.1. Taxonomy (GTDB): domain Bacteria; phylum Planctomycetota; class Planctomycetia; order Pirellulales; family Pirellulaceae; genus Mariniblastus. The sequence goes on along the minus strand of CALFUT010000046.1, from coordinate 31,682 downwards.
AATTTTTGAGCGATTTAATGTAGTTTTCGGTACCGCAATTCGGGTGGGCGAACGAATTGTTGCCCCTAATTTGGGCTATTTGTTATCAGGCGCAGATGCATTGGTGACGCTTGCAACTGGAACTGACATAGGACCGGTGCACCACGTTTGGTACGGTTCGCTGGACCAAAGGTTTGAACTTACTGCCGTAGATATGCGAGTTTTCTAGTATCTCTGGCTGCCATTTTACGTCGGGTAAACCGGTTGAGAAATGGTTCCGCAACGGTAAATAAGTTGGCGTTAGCCGTTCATAACCAAGTTTAACGGTTATGGTTCCTTAAATTAGCGAGAATTCCGTCAGGAGCGGAGCGAAATGATGTTGTCTTCACCAGTTCGACCGGCCCATTGGCTACTTACGATTTGTATAGGCTGTGCATTTTCTGCGGACGCATTGGCTCAGATTCGCCTGCCGTTTCAGCGTCCAGCGCCGGCAGTGACTGCCAATAGCGGACTTCAGGAGCTTACCGAGGTCTCTGGTCCGTGGCTGATCATGTGTGCTTCGTTTGCAGGCGAGGACGGACTGCATCAGGCTCGTCAGTTGGCAAGCGAATTGAGCAGCCACTACAACTTGGCCGCTTACGTTTATCGGCATGAGTTTAATATCGAACAAGAACTGGCTCGCAAAGGATTCCGGCAGCCGACCGCTCCCGCTGGCGCTGACGGTTTAGGAAAACGCAAACTGGCGTCTGAGGCTCAGTTTGACGAAGTTGCCGTGCTCCTAGGTGACTTTCCGTCGATCGACGATGGCTACGCGCAAAAAATTCTCTCCACGGTGAAAGGGTATCAACCACAATTTGAGGTTTCGGCTAACGACGAAGTCGCAGATTCGGCCGGGGATCGTATCAAGGCGTTTCGAGAAGGTATGGCGAAAGAGGATGCCGCAAGTGCTCAGAGCACCGGTCCGCTGCGTTTGGCCTTCTTGATGCCCAACCCATTGCTCCCCGATACCTATTTCAGTGAAAACAAACTTGATGAGTTTGTGGTCAAGATGAACAAACGGACAAAGTACAGTTTGCTGAAAAACTCAGGCAAATACACTGTCAAAGTCGCCGAGTTTAACGGCGGAACCAAGATGCTGAACGATTCGGTGTCAGATAAGTTGCGAGAGATGAAGGGTGGCAGTCTGTTCAGGAAATCGAAGAAGGCCAGCGACCTTGAAACCGCTCTGCTAAAAGCCAATGTGCTGACAAAATACTTACGAAAACATGAGAAGCTGGAGGCGTACGAATTTCACGACCGCAACGCCAGCTACGTTTGCGTCGGCAGCTTTGATTGGGCGACTCGCCAATCTGGACTCGGCACGGAGACCAACCCCGAATTGAAAGCCGTTCTTGAAAAGTTTACCGGCAGCGTGGAATCGGTGACCATGCGGCAAGCTCGGGCCAAGTCATTCCCGTTGCCGAAAAAGTTGACAAACGTCGGGATCTCTTGCATGGTGCAGCCAGAGTTGATGCCCGTTCCCAAAGCTCCGTCCGGTAGCGTTGCTTCGCGACTGATGAACAAGATTCGTTAATCGTCCGTTTCGCAAGGACTCAAACACGCGGTAGCTTGGTGTTCTTGGCTATGCAACTTGCTGCGGTTTGGTTTGCTGGGGATTTTTGCGTAAATCTTTGTGCGATGAAGTGGCTCGCGCGAAAATGTCCAAGCTGTTGATTGCGGTCTATTCTTGAGCCGCATGAGTGCCGCCGAATTGGGCGTGATGACTCGTTTTACTCCCAAATCGTCGATTTTTTGCCGATTTGGGCTGCCGCTTATTTTCGATCCGCGAACGTTCGCCCGGCCTTCGTTGTCTCATTTGGCTCCGAATCGAACAATACAGCTTATCGGTTCGCTGCGCGGGGTTTCCTCACGCATGTTGAATGCGGCCATTGGTGGACGAAATCGAGATCAAATCATGGAAAACGACAATCGCTTCCCGACCGGGGAATGGAACGGCTTTTATTTAGAGAGCCACCGATCGGGAAAAGGCTGGATGCACCTGTACCTGCAGTTCGAGGACGGCAAAGTCTCGGGCGAAGGCACCGACTACGTGGGCCCTTGGACGGCCGCCGGCGAATATGACTCGCAGACCGGAGTTTGTTCGTGGGTGAAAAGCTACTTGGGAAAACACCGCGTTTTCTACGGTGGAACGTGCGGCAGTAAAGGGATTGTCGGCGAATGGTCAATTTCTGGAGGCCTAAATGGTCCGTTTCACATTTGGCCGCGGACGATGGGTGACATGAATGAGCTTTATTTGACCGAAGATCTGACGGTTCCGACGGATCAGGTTGATTTCTCGCTGGCGATGGCCGAAGAAGATTCTCCTGCTTTGGTGTGAATCCCCTTTAAATTACGTGGGGTTTAGCCTAAGATCTGCGATTCAATTATTTTGAGCCAATCACATTACGGTGACTTCATGTCGAACAAAATGAAGACCCATAAGGGCACCAAGAAGCGTTTCCGCATCACCGGAACCGGGAAAGTCGTTCACCGCGCCAGCGGTAAAAGCCACCGGAACGTCCGAATGAGCGCCAAGCGGACTCGCAATTTGCGTGGACTGACGGTTTTGGACACTTGCATGGTCAAGTCTGTTTCCAAAGCCTTGGGCAAGTACAGCTACTAAGCTGTTAAAAAGCATTGCGGGTGAAAGCCCCGTGCGACGGCCATCATGGGCGAAGAACTTCAGATCAAGCGAATCTGGGGCCTGTCTGGCAGAACTAAGGAAGTGAAATTCAATGCGTACTACAAAAGGTGCCGCTCGCGCCAAAGCGAAGCGTAAACTTTTCAAACGAGCCAAAGGCTACCGTGGCGGTCGTCGCAACATGTTGCGAACCGTCAAGGAAACTCTGATCCGAGCTGGCGTGTTCGCCTTCCGCGATCGTCGCGTCAAGAAACGTGACTTCCGCCGTCTGTGGATCACTCGAATCAACGCTGCCTGCCGTATGCGTGGCATTAGCTACAGCGTGTTCATGAACGGCCTGAACAAAGCCGGCATCGAGCTGAACCGAAAGTCGCTTTCAGAGATCGCGATTTGTGATCCAGCAGGTTTTGATGCGATCGTCGAATCTGCCAAAGAAGCCCTCGCTGCGTAGCCGCAGACCTTTCCCGTGTTTTGGCGGGAGAAAAACTGATATCATCATTCGGGAAGGGCAACATATTGCTCTTCCCGTTTTTCATGTCGTCAATGGTAAGTAGTCATCACACGCCGTGTGATGTTGAGTCCAAGTTCATCACACGGAGTGTGATGAACTACATACAACGTCAAACCTTTCAAAGCGATCTGTCATGCCGACCGCCGAACCTGTAACGCTCGAACAATTTATTGCTGAACTCGACGCCCTGCAGCGACAAGCCAGCGAGGCGTTTGCTGCCGCGGCCGATGCCGACCAGCTTGATCAGGCTCGCGTGGAATTTTTGGGTGCCAAGAAAGGCAAGTTCAAACAAGTCCAGAAAAGCATGGGCGCTGTTCCGAAAGAGGGCAAACGAGACGCGGGGCAAAAACTGAATGCCGTCAAGAAAGCGATTCAGGACGGTTTTGATTCGGCCAAAGAGCGATTGGGTGGTGGTGCCGGCGGAGAAACGAAGCGGGACACCACTTTCGATCCAACGCTGCCTGGGAAAAAGTTCCGCGTCGGCAAGTTGCATCCGATCACGCAGACGATCAACGAACTAAAAGACATCATGGGCCGGTTGGGGTTTACTCCTGCGGACGGACCTGAGATCGAAGACGATTGGCACAACTTCGAAGCGCTCAATATTCCAAAGGTGCATCCGGCTCGTGATCCGCTGGATAACTTCTACCTTTCGGTGGCCTCAAAAACGGGAGCCAACGAAGCGGTGCCCGAACTGAACGTCGATAGTCCGCTGCTGATGCGAAGCCAGACCAGCACGGTGCAGATTCGTGTGATGGAAAATCGCAAACCGCCCGTGCGGATTGTCTCGCTGGGGCGAGTCTATCGTCCGGACACGGCCGATTGGTCGCACTACCCGATGTTTCATCAGATCGAAGGTTTGATGATTGACCAAAACGTTACGTTGGCCGATTTGAAAACAGTCATCAAGCTGTTTGCTTCCAGTTATCTGGGCGACGACGTGCCCGTGCGAATCCGTCCCTCGTTCTTTCCGTTCACTGAGCCTAGCGTTGAGGCGGATTATTACTGGGACGGGAAGTGGGTCGAATTCGGTGGAGCCGGGATGGTGGATCCGAATGTGCTGCGGCACGTGGGTTACGATCCAGACGAAGTCAGCGGCTTTGCTTTTGGGTTGGGGATCGAGCGTCTGTGCATGATCCGCCACCAGATCACCGACATTCGGTATCTGTTTACCAACGACGTCCGGTTCTTGCGCCAGTTTTAAATCGGTATCACCGGTTTGGCGTTGTTCTAGGACTGAAGCCTTCGCCGTGTCCTTTTGGGTTAACCTCACTTGGGCAGGAAATTGCGATCCGTAAGTCCCTCCCCAAAAAAACAAACTCAATTTTCAATTTGATTAAAAATGATTGTCTCTCAAAAATGGTTGGCCGATTACGTTGATGTCCCGATGAGCCACGATGAGCTGGTTGACCGGCTGACGATGTCGGGGCTCAACCATGAAGGCACCGAAGCCGTAGGCGACGACTCCGCGATCGACCTCGAAGTGACCAGCAACCGTGCCGACTGTTTAGGGCATATCGGCGTTGCGCGTGAGATCGCGGTTTTGTACGGAACAGAATTGAAGGTGCCCGACCCGCAGCCGAAGACGAACGGCCAAGCGATCGCGGATCACTGCCGGGTATCAATTGAAGCTGCGGAATCATGTCAGAAGTATACAGCTAGGTTGATACAAGGAGTCAAAATCGGTCCCAGTCCGCAGTGGCTGCAAGATCGATTGACGACCTTGGGAATTGCGATCGTGAACAACGTTGTTGATGTGACCAACTACGTGATGTTCGAGTGTGGTCAGCCCTTGCACGCGTTTGACTTTGCGAAAATTGATGGCGGCCAAATCATTGTTCGCAAAGCCAAGGACAAAGAAGAATTCCAAGCGATTGACCACAAGGCTTACGAACTTAATCCGGACGACTGCGTGATTGCAGACGCTTCGAGCGCGGTTGCCATCGCTGGCGTGATGGGCGGAGCGGATTCCGAAGTCTCCGATGCAACGACCGATGTGCTGATTGAGTCCGCTTGGTTTGCGCCGCTGTCGGTTCGCAAGACGGCCCGTCGATTAACGCTTCACAGCCCGTCGTCTTTCCGGTTCGAGCGAGATGTCGACGCAACGCAACTGGACTGGGCCAGTCGGCGATGCTGCGAGTTGATCCTTGAGTGTGCTGGCGGTGAGTTACTGGACGGTGTTGCCGAAGCAGGCGAGGAACCGGCTGCGATCGAGCCCGTCACGTTGCGGCACGGTCAGTTGTCACGCATTCTTGGCATCGAGATTCCGGCCGACTTCGTTCCCAAGACACTGATGGGGCTCGGGTTGGAAGTCACGAAAACCTCGAACGAGTTCACGACCGCGATTCCTCCCAGTTGGCGGAAAGATTTGACTCGTGAGGTTGATCTGGTCGAGGAAGTTGGGCGGATTTACGGGTTTGACAAAGTTCCAGACAATGCTGCCGTGCCGATGGCCGCGTCGACTCGTCCCAAGGCAGATCGAGTGCTTGATCGGATCCGAAATGTGTTGACCTCAGCTGGTTTTGACGAAGCCGTGACCGCCAGTTTGGTGCCAGAGAAGTGGTCGGATGCCTATTCGCCTTGGAGCGATCAGCCACCGCTGACCAGCAGCCAGCCGATGTTGGGCGTGCTGGAGAAAGCATCCCAGAATATCGGCACCGTTAATTTGCTGCGTCGTAGCCTTGTTCCGAACCTATTGGAAGTGCGTCGCATCAACGAATACCGATCCAATGGTGACGTCGATGTTTTTGAAACCGCCAAGGTTTATTTGACCGACCCCAAGGGCGGGATCCCCGATCAGCCGACCAAGCTGGCGATCGCATCTGGCTGCGACTATGCGGCCATGAAGGGTTTGGTGGAATCGTTGGTTGACTACCTAGCTGACGGGAAAGTAATCGCGGTTGAGGATTGCGACGATCCTTTGCTTGATCGCGATCGATCTGCCAAGTTGATGGTGGAAGGTCAGCTTTTGGGATGGGTCGGTGAAGTATCCAAGTCGGGCCAAAAACTGTTTGGGCTCCGCTCTGGTTCCAGCGTGGCCGAGTTGGATATCGCGTTGCTTGAGTCGCTAGCTGTCTTGGTGCCTCAGCATCAAAACCAGAGTGCGTTTCCGCCGGTCAGCCGTGACTTTAACTTCATTGTTAGCGATGAAGTTTCGTGGGCGCAGTTGGAGTCGACCGTTCGCGGTGCCGCGGGCAAGTTGCTTGAATCGGTTGAATATCGTGAAACGTTCCGCGACGAGAAGAGAGACGGTCCCGGCAAGAAGCGGTTGCTGTTGTCGGTTGTGCTTCGCAGTGACGACGCGACTTTAACGGGTGAACAAGCCGACGCTGTCAGCACGAGCATTATTGGCGATTGTGAGTCTCAACTTTCGGCGGCGTTGGTGGGCTGAGATTTGACCTAGGTTTTGTCCCAAAAGTCAAGTTTCGGGAATATTTGTGTAGCCGGAGTCGCCAGACTTCGGAAATCGACGAACGGGCAAACGAACTCTGGCGAGTCCGACTACGGTTTTGCAAGCTTAAGAGGGAAAGACGCCAACGCCAACGAGAATGGCCAAGGCGGCAACGGCGAAGCAGTACCAGCTGAACCATTTTAGCTCGGCGGCTTTGACCAAGTGGATCATCCAAGTGCAAGCGAACAGCCCAGTGACGAAGGCGGCAACGAAACCGATTAGCAAGGGAAGTGCTTGGTCGCCGGTCAGCGCGAATTCTCCATCGAGCAAGTCCTTAGCGATCTTGCCAAAAATTAGTGGCACGACCATCAGGAAGGAGAACCGGGCCGCCTTGGATCGATCGATGCCCAGCAGGACACAAGTCGAGATCGTCGCACCGGAACGAGAGATGCCCGGCAGAATCGCAATCGCTTGCGAGATCCCAACAATGATGGCATCCAAGAATCCAACCGACTTGTCGGTCCTTTTTGCGCGATCGGCCAGCAGCAACAGGGCTCCCGTGACCAGCAACATGACTCCGACCAGCAGCATATTCTTGCTGAACAAGGCCTCGATCTGATCGTCAAATACGATGCCAACAAATGCGGCGGGGATCATGGACAAGATGATCTTCAGCGAAAATGCGGTTTGCTCGTTCCATTTAAACTGAAAAAGACCACGAATGATCTCGATGACCTCGTTGCGGAAGATCACGACAGTGCTCAGCGCGGTGGCAAAGTGAAGCACGACGGTCATTAGCAAGGACTCCTCGCCCACGGCTTCATCGCCCAACAGGAACTTGCCGATTTCGAGATGGCCGCTACTGCTAACGGGCAGGAATTCCGTCAATCCTTGGATGACGCCTAGGACGCTGGCTTCGATGAACTCGTTCATGGAGGGTCCGCAAGTTGGTGGTTGGCCCCGAAAGGCCGGAAAAGTTTCGCAGATGAACCTGCAAGATCACTATGGGGTCTCGATTATCGCTTCCAGACGAAAGCTTGGCCCTTTATGATGGAGGCCTGTCATATTTACCTCGGCGTAGGACCGGTCGGCAAACACGTCGCCCTGACTGTTCGGCTCGAAAAGGCCCGTCTTCCAAACTACCTGATCGGTTTACTCCGCAATATCCTACGCCACGATATCCGCAACCACACAATACCCGAAAGAGCACCATGATCGCGTCGGCACCTCGCACGATGTTCGAAAAGATCTGGGACCAGCACGTCGTCCATCAGGAACCTCAGAAGCAGACGATGCTGTACATCGATCTGCACTTGATCCACGAAGTCACCAGTCCTCAGGCGTTTGAGGGTTTGCGTTTGGCGGGGCGGAAGGTCCGTCGGCCCGAGCGAACGGTCGCGACCGAGGATCACAATGTGCCCACTAGCGACCGGCATCTTCCTATCGCGGACCCGATTTCTCGGCAGCAGATTCAAACATTGCGAAACAACTGCAAAGAGTTTGGCATCCGGCTGTACGATTTGGATAACGTCAAGCAAGGGATCGTGCATGTGATCGGTCCGGAGCTAGGATTGACTCAGCCGGGCATGACGATCGTGTGCGGCGATTCTCATACCGCAACGCATGGTGCGTTTGGATCGTTGGCGGTTGGGATCGGGACCAGTGAAGTCGAGCACGTTTTGGCGACACAGACCTTGTTGCAGACCCGGCCGAAGACCTTTGAGGCTCGGTTTAATGGAACATTAGCGCCGGGAGTCACGTCCAAGGATTTGATTCTGTACTTGATTGGAGAAATTGGCACGGCGGGCGGAACGGGCTATGTGCTTGAGTACACCGGTTCGGCGATTGAGGCATTGTCGATGGAGCAGCGGATGACGATCTGCAACATGTCCATCGAGGGTGGTGCTCGGGCGGGGATGATTGCTCCGGATCAAAAGACGTTTGATTACCTTCGTGGCCGCGAGTTTGCGCCCAAGGATTTCGAGGCTGCCGTTGCGAACTGGAAAACGTTAAGCAGCGACGACGGGGCCAAGTACGATCGAGTGGAGATTTTTGATGCGGCCGACATCGCGCCGCAGGTGACTTGGGGGACGAACCCCGGTCAGGTGGCTCGCGTTGATTCCAATGTTCCTGACCCAGCGGCGATGTCGGATGCCTCAGAACGTAAATCGGCCGAGCTGGCGCTTGAATACATGCAGTTGAAGGCTGGGCAGTCGATCGAGAGTATTGAGATCAATCGTGTGTTCATTGGTTCGTGTACCAATAGCCGCATCGAAGATTTGCGAGAAGCAGCGGCGGTTGTCAAAGGTAAAAAAGTCGCTGATTCGGTCCACGGAATGGTCGTCCCCGGCAGTGGGGTGGTGAAAAAACAAGCGGAAGAGGAAGGTTTGGACGCGATTTTCCAAGAGGCTGGATTCGAATGGCGTGACGCCGGGTGCAGCATGTGCCTTGCGATGAATCCCGATAAACTGGAGCCCGGACAGCGGTGTGCTTCGACCAGCAATCGCAACTTTGAAGGACGCCAAGGGCGAGGCGGATTGACTCATTTGGTTTCTCCGGCGATGGCAGCCGCAGCCGCCGTCAAAGGTCACTTTGTTGATATCCGAAACTGGTGATACTTTGCGGGCAATGAATTTTTGAATCGCGACCACAACTGTAAACTGTACTCTGTAAACTTTTAGCTATTTCATGCAATCATTTGTCAAACATACGGGCGTCGTTGCGGCGATGGATCGTTCCAACGTCGACACCGACCAGATTATTCCCAAGCAGTTCCTGAAACGGATCGAGCGAACGGGCTTTGGTGAGTTCTTGTTTTTCGATTGGCGTTTCCATCCGGATGGGACAACCAACGAAGACTTTGAGCTTAATCGGCCACGGTTCAAAGATGCCTCGATTTTGGTGGCTCGCGAAAACTTCGGCAACGGTTCCAGTCGCGAGCATGCGGTGTGGGCGTTGGACGACTATGGTTTTCGATGCGTGATTGCCGAATCATTTGCTGATATTTTTTACAACAACTGTTCCAAGAACGGCGTGTTGCCGGTGGTGCTGTCCAAGGACGCCGTCAACCGAATCCATCAGTCGGTTGCGGCAGAAGAAGGCTACCAGTTGACCGTCGATCTGGAGAAACTGACCGTCAGCGATTCAGATAGCCTTTCAGAGACCTTTGAAATCGACTCGTTTCGTCGGCAGTGTTTCCTTGAGGGATTGGATCACATTGCGTTGACGTTGCAGCATGCTGACAAGATCGATGCCTACGAGCAATCGCTGAAGTCAGTTTAATTTTCACTTTTTCGAATTGAGATTTACATGGATGCCCAAGACTCAGTTTGCTGCCGGCAACCGGCCAAAATGATAGCTCGCGTTTTATGCTTTGTTTTGATGTTGGGATTTGCTTCGACGGGATACAGTCAGGACGAGGTCGAATTTGAGATCGTCGCCGAAAATCTGCAAAACCCTCGCGCGATAGCGATCCAGCCGGAAACCGGGCATTTGTTCGTTGCCGAAAGCGGTGCTTTGCGAGTGGTTCGAATTGTCAGTGGTGAACCGGAAGAAGTCGTCATTGGTTTCGCAAAAGACTATACCGGCAAGAGCCCAATTTATGAGATCGGTCCGCTGTCTTTGTTATTCTTGGATCGGGACACGCTTTTGATCAGTGACGGCGGAAAAGAAGCCGGAATGGATCAGATCCGCGTTGTCAAAGTTCCGGAACGAGGCGATCCGCCCGTTAAAGTGAATTCGGACGTTGATCAGCGGCTTCGGTTGCAATCGGATGATCAGCACTCCGCCGATGGGAACTTCTGGGCGATGACCAAATTGGAAGACTACGTGCTGGCGACCTGCGGCGATGACCTACGAAACGGTTGGATTGCCCGAAGTGCGATAAGAGGGAACCGTCCAACGACATTAAGGCGTTTCTTTTCGACCGTTCGATCGGTGAGAACGAGGATTCCGCATGGGATCACAACCAGCCCAGAAGGAGAAATTGTGGTGGCTCAAGCTGGCGAGATACAGGACGAGCGTGATTCGTTGCTGGTGTTTTTTGGGGCTGAGGGAGATTTCTTGGACAGCTTTGAGACGGGCTTGAACGACATTTACGGTCTGGCTTACGGACCAAATCAGGGCCGTTTGTTTGCGGTCGATTTCTGCAACGCCAGACCGAACGAAGGAGGGCTATACAAGCTGGTCGCAACACGTGAAGGTTGCCGAGCGGTACAGTTGGCTTCGCTGCCGCGTCCAAGTTCGTTGGCGTTTTCCGACACGGGCGATCTGTACGTCACGACAGTAGGCCGCTTTGTTGAAGGAGCTGAGGTCTCCAATGGTAGAGTGCTTCGTTTCTCGGGCTTGGATCAATCGGAAAAGTAAAGTTTGGGATTCGCGAAGCAGCGACCGACGGGCAATCAGTCGGTTGGGTTTGGAAGCACATGGTTTTTAGAAATTTCAATCGGTCATTTATTTCTTGGCGAGTGTCTTATGGGCAGGCAGCATCTTGTTCAAGTCGGTTTGATGGGAGTAGTCGGTTGTTACGACGCCATCGACTTCCGATCGTATGAGCGTGACACTCGCGTGATCTGCCGGACAAGTCGTGGGCTTGAGGCTGGTAAGGTCTTGTGCGACGTGACCGGTCGTGCGATGGGTTCGCCCAGTTTTGCAAACGACATGCCGCGTGGTGAATTGTTACGTCAGTTGGGGCGAGAAGACGGTCTGATCCTCGAACGACTTGACCGTCATCGCGACCGAGCTTTTCAGGCCTGCGAAAAATTGCTGAACGAGCGAGACATTGCGGCGACGTTGGTCGATGTCGAGCACTTGTTTGATGGAGAATCGATCTTCTTTTATTTTTTGGGTGAAACGACACCCGAGCTTGAGGCGGTTACGGCTGAGCTTGCCGAAACGTATGAGCGAAAAGTTCGATTCAAGAAGTTCGCCGAAACGCTGGCAAACGGATGTGGCCCCGATTGTGGCACCGGTGAGTCCGGTTGCTCCAGTGGTGGTTGCGGATCGTGTAGTCTGGCTGGTGGATGCGGATCATCGAAAGCCGCGAATGCTTCGACCGAGCGGGATGACGTCAGCCCAGCCGTAACCAGCTAGGTAGTCGACAGACTTTTCCTTCTCGATCAACGGCGGCAACAATGGTCTCCCCGTCCGCCAATAGTTCATCTTCCAGAAACAATTCGTAGTGATGGGTGACTCGAACGCCTTTGGCTTTAACGACGGTTGTCTTGAGGGTCAGCAGGTCGTCGTAGTTTGCCCCCACGTGAAAGTTTACCTTCAGATTTGCGGCGACCAGCATGATCCCTTCTTCTTCAAGGCTTCGGTAGGTTCGGCCCGAGGCACGCAGCATTTCCACGCGCCCCATTTCGAAATAGTTGGCGTAATTGGAATGATGAACTCGACCCTGAGCGTCCGTTTCTTGATAACGAACGCGGATGCTGATCTGGTGAGTACGCGGAATTTCGGGTGCAGGATTGACCGTTGACATGGCTTGCTTTAAAGTTTTGGCGGACTTTGGTTGCGATCCCACTGCTGCAGATTGACGTTGCGGCTGCCGTGGTTACTTCGCTGGGCCGTAACATGCTTGACACGGGAAAGCATACCGCATCACCCTTAAACTGACGAGAACGAAATGAGCCAAGGAGAAGACTTCGGAGCTTCGGTCGGTTTCCGAACAATGCGGGGCCGCGATTTCCCAACAATCTGCCAGTTTACCGTTTTCCTTGAAAACCGTGTTGGTTCGTTGCAGGCGTTGTTGCGAAAATTTGGTAACTCAAAAATCCGAATTATCGCGATCAACATCATCGAATCCACCGAGTGTTGTATTGTTCGATTCGTGTTGAGTCATCCTGAAGAGGGCCGCGAGATCCTCGAGCGTGCTGGGCTGGCGATGATCGAAAGCGATTTGATCGCGATTGAGTTGTCCAGCGAATCGAATCAGCCATTGCTGGAAATCTGCAACGCGTTATTGCGAGCAGAAGTGAACCTGATCCAAAGCTATCCACTGATGCGAGGAGCCAATCATGAGGCCAGCGTCGCGATTATGGTCGACAATGTTGATCAGGCTCAGTTGATTCTCGAGCAGCAAGGGTTCAAAATGGTGACGGAAAACGAATTGCGAGACGGGATCTGAGTCGCTTTTCCTGTTGAAGGCAAGTCCGCTTGCTAGAGGGGGCTCACGTTGGTTGCCTCGATAAGAATTGAAGCCTCCGTCGAGCCTTCCAAGATCCCACCGCCGTCTCAGTTTTGCCTGTTGATGTTGCCTTTTTGTTTTGAGTCGCCACCATGTCGATCCGCGTCACTTGTCCGAGTTGCCACACCCGTTTCAACGTCAGCGAAAAATTCGCCGGCAAGGAAGGTCCGTGTCCCAAGTGCAAGAAGGTCATTCGAGTTCCTGACGCGACCGAAGAAGTTAAGGTTCACGAGCGTGAGGTTGGCCCCAAAGATTCTAAGGGCCGGGCAATTCTCAAGCCGATTGCCCGGCAGGAAACGAAAGTTTCCAACGTTCAGATGACTCTCATCATCGCCGGGATCGTCACCTTTCTGGTGTTGGCGTTGGTGATGCGTCTGATGATCTCTCCTGAGGATTTCCCGCAGTGGCTGTTGATGCTTTCGGCGATCGCAATTGCTCCAGCGACCGCTTATGCCGCTTACACGTTTTTGCGAAATCAAGAGCTTGGGATAATTCCCCGGGATGAATTGATCAAACGCATCGGAGTGTGCAGCATCGTTTACGCGTTGCTATGGTTTGCCATGCCGTTGGCCGCGTTCGCTTTCAACGATCAGTATGAAATGGGTTCGTGGATGGTGGCTTTGGCCGCGATGCTTGGGATCGGTGGCGCGACGGGCATGTTCAGCATGGATTTTGATTACCTTTTTGGGCTGATTCACTACGGTTTGTATCTAGTGGTTTGTCTGTTGGGTCGAATTATCGCGGGGATTGGCATCCTTCCGGGGATAAATAGTTCGCCAGCCGAACCGGTCAAACGAGTTGCTCCGTCTGTGGTCGAGTTGAGTGAAATACTTCAGCCGTTTCTCGCACTAATAGATTTCATCTGAGTGTCGAGCTTGGTTCGGAATGCAACATGGAACAGCTTCTCTCAATCCCTGAGATCCGCGCCCTCGATGGACCCGCAAGTCTGATCCGTATCCCTGATCAGATTGACGTGCCGGTAACCGAACGAGTGATGGCGCTGATTGACGCGCCCGAGTTTCAGCGGCTTTCGAAGATTAGCCAGTTGGGTTTAGTTTCTTGCGTTTACCCGGCGGCCAACCACAATCGCTTCGAACATTCGCTTGGTGTCTACCGCAACGCGTTGCTATTTCTTCGTCAGCTGGCTAATCGGCCTCGATTCTGTCAGGTGATCTCCGTTCACGATGCTCAACGCCTGATCGTTGCTGCGCTGCTGCATGACATTGGTCACTGGCCGTTCTGTCACCCAATCGAGGACATGAAGCTAGAGGGGCTGTTCGAACATGAGGACGCCGCAAGCCGTTACTTGCATGGCGACGCGATCCGGGAATGTCTGAAGTCTCACTGGGGCATTGAACCAGACGAAGTGCTAAGCATTTTGGCAAAGGATCGCAGCAGCGTGGTGAATTCGATTCTCAGTTCGATTTTGTCGGGCCCGATCGACGTGGATAAGATGGATTATCTACATCGAGACAGCTTGCATGCCGGTGTGCCGTACGGTCAGAACTTCGATGCAGCTCGACTGATTCGAAGCTTGTGCTTGAACGAAGCGGGAGACAAATTAGCGATCAGCCAGAAAGGGCGAACGGCGGCCGAACTGATGGTCATTTCGCGATACACGATGTTCTGCGAAGTGTATTGGCATCACGCGGTTCGAAGTGCAACCTGCATGCTTCAGCGAGCGTTTTATCAATGGTTTGAGCAGAACCGTTTGAGTGACAACTTTCACAAACAGCTGATCGAGCTATTTCATTTGAGCGAATCGGAAATGATTTCGAGACTTAGATCAGACGGAACTCCGGCGTTGTCGCAGAAACTGTTGGACAGCCTGTTTGGGGATGTGCGAAGGCTGCACAAGCGAATCAGGAATTACAGTGTCTTGGACAAGCCCGATTTGTATCAAGCATTGGCTCATCGGTCGTATCCGTGGCTGGTGTCATGCGGAGATCAGCTGAGTCAATTGCTCGGTCAGCAACTTGGCGAATCGATTCCTGCCGGTGACGTTTTAGTCGATGCTCCACCCGTTGGTTTGGAGGTTCAGTTTGACATCGAGGTCGCTTACGACGGTGATGGTGACGGCAAAGACACATGGCGGTCGCTGGGCGAAGTTTCTCCTTTGATCAACACTCTCGCCAGCCGCCAATTCGATGACCACGTGAAACAAGTTCGAATTTTCGCAGATCCTGCTTGGGCCGATCGGATCCGTAGCTTGGATGTCGACCAGTTACTCAGAACGGCGATTTCTGAAGTCGCTTGAGCCCGGAATGGGCGGTTTCGCGAGGCAGGAATCTTGGTCAAAATGAGCAGCTCGTTCCGTTCGTATTAGACTAATTGTTTGTGTCCATGAATCCGACTTTCGTTAACATTGCCGGCTACAAGTTTGTCTCGCTGGCTGATCTGGCAGACTTGAAATTGCAGTTGCTGCCGCGTTGTCGCCAGCTGGAATTAAAGGGCACGATTTTGCTTTCGAACGAGGGCATCAATCTGTTTCTGGCCGGTAGTCGTGAAGGCGTTGATGATTTTCTGACCGATTTGCGAAAGCTGGAGCCATTCGCGGACTTCGAAGTCAAGGAAAGTCTGAGTGATCACCAGCCGTTCAACCGGATGCTGGTCCGGCTGAAGAAAGAAATTATCTCGATGGGTGTGCCTGCCATCGTACCCGAGCAACGAACCAGTCCCAAGCTTAAGGCCACCGAGTTAAAGCAATGGCTGGATGAAGGAAAACCGGTAACCTTGCTGGACGTTCGAAACGATTATGAAGTGGAAGTTGGGACGTTTGAGAATGCGACTCCGATTGGAATCGATCACTTTCGGAAGTTTCCCGATGCCGTTAATCGGTTGCCACACAATGTCAAAGAGAATCCTATCGTGATGTTTTGCACCGGTGGAATCCGATGCGAAAAAGCAGGTCCACTGATGGAGGAGCAAGGTTTTGAAAACGTGTTCCAGCTAGATGGCGGAATTCTGAAATACTTTGAAGAATGTGGCGGTGATCATTACGATGGCGAATGTTTTGTGTTTGATCAGCGAGTCGCAGTTGACCCAAACTTGCAGGAGACCGACACCACTCAGTGTTACGCGTGCCAAGCGGTGTTAAGTTTAGAAGATCAGCAGTCGCCTCTTTACCTGCCGCCGAAATCCTGCCCAAAGTGTCATGCCACGCCTGGCCAAAACCGGTCGGAACGGCTGGGGCAACTCAACGAGCAGTTGGCGGAAGCGACGACGCCCCTGCCCGGTTCTCAGCCCTACGACAACGTTCGGCCCATGAATGTTCCGCTTCGATTTGATCATCAGCCGGTGATCGAATTTCTGTTGGGGATGCACACTCAGCTTGGGCGAGAATTTTGGCAGAAGTCTTGTGACGAAGATCGAGTCCGTTACAAGGGCCGACCGCTTTCGGCCGACGAACCCGTGCGATCAGGTTGGCGAGTCGAGCATTGGGTGCCTCAGACAGTTGAACCCGACGTCAGCAATGAAGTCAAGTTTCTCCATGAGGACGAATCGATCTTGGTGATCGATAAACCGGCTCCGTTGCCCATGCACCCCAGTGGACGTTTCAACCGAAACACCTTGGTGAATTTTTTGAAGCTTGCGTACCCGGCCGCTCAACTGAGAACCGTGCATCGATTGGATGCGAACACGACCGGCGTTCTGGTCTTGGCGAAAAAGCGAGCCATCGCGGCGGAGCTGTCACCTCAATTTGTCGAAAACGAAGTCAAGAAAGTCTACCTTGCCAAGGTCTCGGGACACCTGCCGGAAGATGCGTTCAGCTGTGATGCTGCGATTTCTGCCAAGGCGGCTGACATCGCGGGGTCTCGGGCAATCGATGACAACGGGCTGCCATCGGCAACGAATTTTTCTGTGGTGAAGAAATTTGAGGATGGAACTTCGCTGGTCGAGTGTCGTCCTATCACTGGTCGCACCAACCAGATTCGGTTGCACTTAAACCATCTTGGGTTTCCGATCGTGGGCGACACGATCTACTCAGAAGGGCAAGAAAAGATCATGCAAACGCGGGCGGTTGGTTCCCCACCGATGTGCTTGCACGCGTGGCGATTGACGATACGGCATCCTGACACGAAGGAAGTCGTGACGTTTGAGGCACCGGCACCAGCATGGGCGGATTGCGAATGAGCCGTGTTAAGCCACGGCTTTTGGTTCATCATGCACCCGACTTGGCCAACGCTTGTCCTGTTTAACGATTAGCCGGCAGGCGTCGGCGATTGGCTTGGGTGAGGAAACACGGTCGCCATCCGGCTCGCCGTTAAACGACTCACGGTTCTTCGTTTATCAACCACTCGTGAGGCATCTTTTCAATACGGAACAGACGGACTGAGAAGAACCGCGAACACACGCCAATGGACGCGAATGCAAACCTGAATTTTTATTCGCGTTTATTGGTGTCCATTCGCGGTTGAAAAACCGGTACTACGAACGCCTTGGGCCGAAGGTCCAGCTCTAAGCCCTAGGGAAAAAATGGCGGAAGTGCATGGGAATCGAACCCACCGATCACGTGATTTCCACACGACCCGACGGTTTTGAAGACCGTGGCCGGCACCAGCCGAGCAAGCACTTCCGCGTTTGAATTTCAGGCGGTTGCAATTTCGAATTATTCTACTGCTCAGGTGAAGCTATGGCTACGCGAAGTATCTGGATTGCGGGCCATAAAATACTGAGCCATTCTACAAGGCACCTGCTTGATTCCGTTTTTTCGAATGGCCGACCAGAAAGAAAATACGCTGAACTCATGACGGTTGTTCCGACAACCTAAGGATTATTCGTCATTCCCAAATTGGCAATCAGAATGAATCCATCGTCTAAAACATTGACGAATCCATCGAAATTGATATCACCCTGCGAGTAACGGGTGACAGGATTTTGCAAGTTTCTAAGCAATACGAAGCCATCGCCGAGAACAGTAACCTCGCCGTCGCAATTCAGGTCGCCGGGAAACGTACCTGTAAGACCATTTGAAGTCTGAATTAGTGTGGTGATCAGCGTATTCGCGTCAGATCCGGTGAGCGTTCCGCTGTTGTCCAAATCCAGCGGCGCGAGTGTTGGATCTACGGTAACGCCAAGGTTTCCAATGTAGCCATCTAAATCGTCGCAATCGACGTCTCCATCAGCGTCGAAGTCACCCAACACCACGCCGGCAGCCAATAAAGTTCCATTGAGAACGATATTTCCCTCGCTTCCATCGCTGATCGAAGTGCTGCTTCGAAATCCGCCCACGCGAATTGCGTAGCGGGTCCCGGCTTGCACATCGACAGTCACTTGACTTTGGAGCGTAGAGCTCGACTCAGGATCGGCCGTGTCATCGTTGTTGCCGACCAGTTCAAGTCTGGCGAACCCGCCGGCGGGCGAAGATTCGTACACATGTAGCTGCGTGTCAAAATCGCTGCCAAAAGTATCAAGGGTGACAGTGCCACTTTGGTCAGCATCCATTTGCCACCAAAGGGAAGAACCGACTTGGAGCAAATTCTGCTCTGCCGCCTCAGTGGTTGAGTTAATGTTGGATCCCGTGACAGAAAAATTTGGACCAACAACATTGAGCACGCCAGCCAGATCGTCATTGGCGGGGCTCGTGATCGAATCCAAGCAATTCAGTCTGTTGCGATACGAAATTAGATTTGGAACGGTGAGTGTGTCGTTGAAATCGTTCGCACCATTGAGCGTGGCGTTCATGGTGTGGTTCGGACAATTGCAATGATCTTGGTTCCAATTGTGTCCCAGTTCATGAGCCACCAAGTCAGTCATGTTGGCCAAAAGATTCAAATTTTGTGAAAGTCCGTAGCCGAAACTTTGGCTGCAGACAACGCCGATAAATGCGATTCCGATCGTGTTGCCAGAGAGATTTTTGCCAGTGAAAAGATGGCACAGGTCACCGTCGAAGCCGCTGAATCGGTATTCGTCGCGAAGCTGATCAAGCAAACCCTCTGGGTCGGATGTCGTGTACGGGTCGTTCGCCGTCGCCCGAATCACCGCAGTAGAGACGGTATGCCGAATACCAACTTCTGACTCATATTGATCATTCACTAGATTGATAATCAGCTCGATGCGGGCAAGGGTCGCTTCGACAGAACCAAAGGTCGAGAAGTATTCAAAGTCAGCATCCACTGCAAGTTCGCACTCTTGTAAAACGCTGGCGGCAGAAGTGCTGGGTTCAGCGACACTTTGTTCAGCTTGAGCCAGATTTGTTGCGGCACCACATTGCCCTTCTATGGGAATCACTTGGTCTTTCGTGTAGACAACGTGAACTCGGTCCAAAGCGCGATTCTTGATCGCGCGATTGACTGGCTCGATGTAGCAGTCTTCACCCGAAGGAAACTTAATCTTGGCACAACAACCGTCTTCGGTGATGCAGCCAACGACTTGACTACCTTCAATGCCCCGCAAAGTGCCACGAATCGTGCTTACCGTGGGGGTAGTTTGCTCGATAAGCTCGCCATTGTCTTGCTGAACCAATACTCGGAACCGCTTAGATCGATTGGATTGAAGTGCGTAATCGATCGTGTAATCTTTGCCATTCATCGTGATGGCCATCTCAGATTTCCCCGCCGGTTGTTGCGCGATGGTGACAAGTTCACCAGACTTCAGGCCCAGCATCGACATGATTTCATCGTCTGCCTGTTTTGGTTGGCTCCAGCCGGCAGCCAAACCAAGTGCAATCAACACCACCGTGACCGGCAAAATACGCGAGAGTCGCGTTTTAGAATTTCGCTGTGATAAATCCATCCAATGCTCCGCTATGAATCGTAAGCAGTTCACAAGTATCAACACGTCTACACAGATGGAAGCGACGATCCATTATGATGGTCGCATTTGCTTTGGCAACCCGAGCACTTTGCATCTAACGTTTTAACGGTGTTCCACCAGTCACAAGAGGGCGACTGCTTTTGCCACGTGATTACAAGCCGTGTCGCAATCCGTTAGTTAACAAACGAACACGATCCGTTGACAGTTTATTTCGAACTGTGTGTCAGCGATCGCCAATGCGACACTTAGCCATCGTGCTCGTTAAGAAATAGATAGCCAAAAACTTGAGCAACCGAAACGCTCGTGTTTCCCTGCCGGAACGAGTTTTCTCGTTCGGTTAGACAGCACACGTTTCTTCAGCGATCAAGAACGTTGAGGGTGCGGTTGTGATTGGCTGCGGCGTTGATTGAAGCAACGCAATGACCGCAAGATGGCAATGCAAGATTGACAACGAGGTCGGCGAAAGCAATTCGTTCAGACGTGAATCAAACGGTTGCGGAAGGTGAGGTAAAAATGTTTGAGCCGGCGTCCGTGTGCAGGATGGGAGCAGCATCGGCCGCCACGATGTCATTGGTCTCAAGCGGAAGCGTCAGTTTGAACGTTGCCCCTTTGCCTAAGCCGTCGCTGTGAGCGGTTAGCGATCCGCCAAGTTCCTTTGCTGAATTTGCGCCGCTATGCAGCCCAAAGCCATGTCCGTTCGATTTCGTTGAAAATCCGTGGTTGAATAGCTTGAGCATGTTATCGGGAGAGATGCCGACACCGTTGTCGGTGATCTCAATCGAAACTGATTGACTGTCGGGCTGAACAACCGCGATCTTGAGCATTCGCTTATCTTGATTGGTATCCTGTACCGCGTGTTTTCCGTTGCGGATCAGGTTGACCAAAATCTGCATCACTCGATGCTTGTCCAGCATGATCTCAATGCCGGGTTCAAAATCGCGGACTAGGGTGATCCGATGTCGCTCAAGCGAGCCGCTGCTCATTTTGATCGCATCTTCCAATACCGCAGCCAGATCGACTTGTTCAATAACTCGGTTGGCCGTTGCGTATTCTTGCTGCATCGAAACGATCATTTTAACGTGTTGAAGGTGGCACTGAGTCGATTCAAGTTCTTCCTGAATGGTGCTGCGATTCGTTTCCAGTTCATCAGCGACTAATGAAAGGTACTCAGGGATGCGTTTCCCTTTTTCGTTCTCGGTTAAAAATTTTGGGTCGTCGATATTTGCCAGCAGCATGTCGGCAATTTTCTTCAGGTTTTCAATTTTTAACCCACGTGAGATATCGGCCGCTTGCGAGATCGATACATTGATACTGTTAAGCACGTTGCCTACGTTGTGAATCACGTTCGTGGCGATTTCCGCCATCCCAGCTTGTCGGGAGGCGTCCATCAATTGTTTGTGTGTCGACTCAAGCTCCAGCTCGGTTTCCTTTTGGCTAGTGATGTCCTTACTAATGCCGAAGGTTCCAACGATGTTATTGTTTTCATCGCGAAGCGGCATTTTGGAAGTCAGAACCCAAGCTGTTTTTTCGCCGGCGCGCTCGGTGCGTTCCGGTTTGCTAGTCAACGATTTTCCAGTCTGGATGATTTCCAGTTCGTCGCTGTAGAATCCCTCGGCACATCTCGGTTCCCAGAAATCAAAGTCTGTTTTTCCAAGAATCGCTTCAACGGATTCGCCGCCGAGTTGTTCCACCATCGAGTCGCTGATGCGAGTGAATTTAGAATCCAGATCTTTAAAATAGATTAGGTCTTCACAGTTTCGCATCAGATTGGTCAGCATGATGGCTTCGAATTCTAACTGCTGATCTGATTTTTCAACTGTGAACGTGTAGATGCAGCCAAGGAATACGCCGTCAGCTTCGACAACTTTATTGGCTTGGAATCGAAGTGCGAACTGGTTGTTGGCCTCGCCCCAAGGTGCCAGTTCTTGGAACGTGATTCGACCCTTGCTTAACGCGTCTTCTGCGTTTGTATAAGCGTTCAACAAACTTGCGTTGCAGATGCACTGCTCAATTGGCTGCCCTTCAATCTGACACGCGCTGTCGTTGAAGAATTGTCTGGCGGGAGGACTGACCATCGCCAAACGACCAGCTTGGTCGGTAACAAAAATGCAGCTGTTCGAGTTTGCCACAAGTTGACGTAAGACTTGTTCAGATTGAAACATGATAATTCGATCGACAAATGATGTTTTCTTCAGCGGGCGCTTGCTGAGTTGCTCTGCCCCACAAATGTTTGGGGACCGGAATCCACCATGGTGTCTGAAATAGTCGAAATCACGGTTTCGGACTCCGCCTCAGTGTTTTCCGCTGTCCACGTTTTGCCGTGGCTGATCATCGCTAGTTCTAAGAACTGATCCCATGATTCTATGAATGCGGAAGCGACCACCGGGTCGAAATGGATCCCAGACTCGGACTCGATCAGCTCGCGAGCATCGTGGGGCGGCATGGCCTTTTTGTAGACTCGCTCGGAAGTCAGCGCGTCGAAAACATCCGCCACGGCAACAATTCGTGCCGAAAGAGGGATGGACTTACCTGAAAGCCCCGAAGGGTATCCCGTTCCATCGAATCGCTCATGATGATAGCGGGCGATTTCGGCGGCGGTTTCTAAGAACTCGCAACACTCGGATTTGTTGCTTGCGTCTTCCAAAGCGGCCGCACCAATCTCAGTGTGCTGCTTCATAATTTCAAATTCATCAGGTGTCAGCCTGCCCGGCTTGAGCAAAACTGAGTCGGGGATTCCGACTTTTCCGATGTCGTGCAGGAGGCTTGAACGGACGATCGTTTCGATGTTACGGCGATCAAGTTCGTAACCATCCAGTTTCTTAGTTGCAATGGTTTGAGCAAGGATGCGAGTGTAGCCTTGGATGCGATCAAGATGTTCGCCTGTTTCCGGGTCGCGAGATTCAGCCAGTCGGGCGAGCGTGAAAAACACTAGGTCTCGCGTCATTGCGATTTCTCGGGTTCTGACCTCTACCATCGCCTCAAGATCCTCCAAGGTCTTTGCAGAAATCTTGTTTAATCGCCAGCGTGCGACTTGCGCCGCAGCAACCTGCCGCAATTCGATCGGATCAAATGGCTTCTTGAGAATTAGAAACTGATCCGCCCGATCAAGTTTGGAGCGGATTTCATCCCAAGAGTAATCTGAGTGAGCAGTGCACAACACCACTGGAAGATCAGGAGCAACTTCCCAAATTCGCTGAACTGTTTCGATCCCATCCCAACCCGGTGGCATCCTTACATCGACAAACGCGACCGCATAAGGCGTATTATTGGCTAGCGATTGCTTGACCAGTTCCAGACCCTGTTCGCCTTGAAAGGCAGAGTCGATCTGATACTCAATGAAAGGGTGCGGGGGCCGATTTGTTTCGCCCGGATCACCAAAAAGAATGCTCTCGGCATCGCTTAGCTGAGCATTCGTTTCCCGTTGCAGAAGCACTTTTCGATAGTCTTCGTGGATAGAAGCGTTATCGTCGATGGTCAGAATGCGACCATTGGCGTAATCACCAATACCGAAGCAAGGTTTAGCAGGTAGTGACATGGCGGGGCTCGCCGGTGGAAACGGAAGGGTTGACAACCAGCCTCTGAGGTGAGGCATTGGGCGACCGAGGTCACTGTAACCATGATCGCTCTTAAGAGCTTAGGTTGCCTGATAGGGGGGGCGGCAAAGGCTGTTGCAAATGGAGGAGAGGAGGCAAAACAGCGTCCGGTCGCAATTATCGTTCGGAATATAACAGTTTCGCGTTCGTTCAGCGCAGTTCCGGCGTCCGAATGCCAGCGAGAGACGGACTAGAATCCATTGTCACGACGCGAGCCATCCGTCCATGCGGAAAATAAAAACAGCCTAAACGGGGGGCGCCAGCGGAAGCGCCGTTTATTCGCCAATCAAAGGGCGCAAAACAACGTCCTGGCCGGTCGTTTTTTGCGGGCCTCGAGGCAATTCATCCAAACAGTAAGCAAACCCCGGCAGGATGGCAGCAAGCAGGATCCGACTGTCGGCTCTATTCGGTTCGCTTGGTGATCTCGATCAAGTGATAACCAAACTGAGTCTGAACCGGACCGTGGACGGCTCCCAGATCGGCTGAAAAGACAACTTCGTCAAACTCCTTGACCATTTGGCCGGGGCCGAACGCACCCAAAGACCCGCCCGATTGGCCCGAAGGACAAGCCGAGAACTCTTTTGCAATCTCAGAAAAATCGGCTCCTGATTCGATTTTCTCTTTCAAGTCGATACAAGCTTCTTCTGTTTCTACAAGAATGTGTCGAGCTTCTGCTGTGGCCATGATTGGGCTCCGTGCCAGAGGGTGTCTGGTAAAAAATGATGTTTCGGTTGCAAGAATGTGTCTTGAAGCGAATATCGTACATTCAATACGCTTCTTGGGGTACCGGCTAGAAGACCCGCTAGTCCCACGTTCAACGCGAACGCCAGTCGGAACCGAGGTCTTTCAAGCCGACCACGTCTTGAGCGTAAAACCATGCTTCAGCGTGTTCGATCGAATCAACCAGCAAGATTTCTCTGCGTTCATACAGACCATCGTCCACGCACTCAATCGCGTCGAGTCGGCTGAGGCATGATTGATCTACCGACCACAGTTCCCCGGTAATCGAGTTGCCTTTTCTGTCCGAGGCATCCACCAAACCGGGGTAGTCATCGATCAGCAGCAGTCGGTAACGGTGATCTGTTTTCGCGTCCGACACAAATTGCTGGCCACTCAGGGCGGCGTGTCGACGTTCTCCGCTCATCAGCGTGCCGTAGACGAAGACAGTCGTGCGATTTTTCGTCGACCGGTCCATCTTACTTATAGAGAAACGCTTTCGGTTTCTTCTTTCGATGCGTCAACGATTTCGACAATCGCTCGCAGTTTGTTCGGGTCGTCTCCAGTCACATCGGTGAAGAAACTAAGCTCGCACTCGTGCTGCCCCGCTTCGGATTCCCCGGTGTAGATGACTTCGACGATGTGTACCTTCTTCGACTCTTTGCCTGCCCGAACCCGGAACGCTTTGCTATGGCACGTGACATCGACAATTCGAAACGGCTCCGCTCCCTTGAGGATCACTTTCTTGCGAACTTCCTGACCGGGCTCGACGCCGTTCAGCGTCAAGATTTCGGGGCTTAGTCGAAGCTCGGCGGAAATCACTTTTCCCGAAAAACCGATGGGAACCTCGCGGGTCATGTTTCCCTCTTGAACAACCACGAAAAGTTGCCCTTCGGCAAAGCCGGCAGGCGCTGAATCCTTCAGGCTGGTCGTCATTTCATATTGAATGCGATTGTTTTGACGCGATTTTTGCCGCAACTGAACTTTGATATGAGGAAATGTGCTTTTGACATCAAGGACACGGAAGTTTGGATTTCCAAACGAGGTTAGCTCAACAGTTCGTGAAGGCGAATTGGATTGGGACACGACACCAAAATCGATTGACTTGGGGGTAACGTTCAAACCCGAGCGGTTCACAATCCTGCCCCGGATATTCAGCTGGACCTCGCCCACGTAAGGCCGATTAAACCGAACGGTGACTGTTGCCGTTTTTGCTCCATCGAATGCTGGGCTGTTGAATTGACAGGTCAATTCTGTTTTTTCCCAAGTCTTCAATTGGTTTTTTCCAACCGACACAGTCGTGCAGCCGCAGCTAGAGTAAACACCGGCGATGTTGATGTTTTCTTGAAATACGTTTTGGATTTCAAATTTGTAGACGGGTCGATCACCCTTGATTACATCACCAAAGTCATGCGAGAACTCCTTGAACATCTTCCTAGCCCACGCCTGCGCGCAGACGGATTCGCAGCTTCCGCAGAAGAATAGCAGTGCGGCTGATAACCGCAGGATAATTCTGGTTCGGTGAGTCATGGCTTTTGAAGATGATAAGCGTCGAAATCTCAGGGCTGACGGGCAGCCGCCAATTGTACGAGTGTTCAGCGATCGTTGCTAGGCGATTACGCACTCTGTTTCCTATCGGTTCGGCCCCGAAATTACCCCCCGGCCGTGTTCTATTGCCTGATCCGCAAACTCGGCTCCCCCGCGACGGTTCAAAAGCACGGTTAGCTCGCATCAAAACGTTCAGCGTCCCGCTAGTCTTGGTAATTGAGTCCTAAGAGACTGGATAATTCACTTGGGGCAGGTGACAATGGAACCCGTTCCCGATCATGCGGGCTTTCGTACTGTCGGCTGTGCTATCTGTTCCTTGGAGAAAATTATGTCGGTCGTCCTGGTCGTTGATGACGCGATTGTCGATCAGAAGATTGCCGGCGGTCTGCTGGAAGCCAGCGGGATGTTTCAGGTCGTTTATGCGGATGGCGGGTCGCAAGCAATGGAAACGATTGACCGACAGCGGCCTGACGTTGTCCTGACAGATTTGCAAATGCCTGACTTGGACGGGCTGCAATTGGTGACCAACATCACCAAGCAGTATCCGAGTATCCCCGTCGTGCTGATGACGGCTTACGGAAACGAGAACGTGGCAGCCGAGTCACTTGCCGCAGGAGCCGCCAGTTTCGTTCCCAAAACAATGCTTTCCGAACATTTGTTGGCGACGGTCATGCAGGTGCTCGCGACGTACGAATCGGAAGCCAAGTATCGAAGGCTGGCCAGTTGTGCGACCAAAACGGATTTCGAGTTTCGCTTGCTTAACGAACTTGATTTAATTGATCCGTTAGTCGACATGATTCAAGAGATCGCATGCAGTCACGGTTTTTGTGAGCAACGTGATCGTGCCAATTTGGGAATTGCCCTCGAGGCAGCGCTCTCCAACGCGATGGTTCGCGGGAATCTGGAAATGAACCGTGAGGAATTCCCTGTGGCGACCCCCGAGAACATGAGCCAGCGGTCAGCGCTTGAGTCGTACGCTGACCGACGAGTTTATTTTCGGGCCAGCATTACCCCTGAAGTGGCGACGTTTCTGGTTCGAGACGACGGGCCGGGATTTGACGTGGTGAAAACTTTCGAAAACACTCGTGCAGACGCGGCGTCAGGTGAAACCGGTCGCGGCCTAATGCTGATGGATTCGCTGATGGATGAAGTCACGTTCAACGAGCAAGGAAACGAGGTGACTCTTGTTTACTGCAACAACTAGGTGCCGTTGGTTGCGATCGCTTGGCACATCGTCATGCGTTATCCAATGATCTACCTCATTACCGGTGCGTTGCTCTCGCGCCAAATGGCCTCGTTGCCGGATAAATCCATCGGCATATCGTGCTGCGGCGAATAGTAAACCAGTTCGTGACGCAGTCGCTGCTCAGTTCGCTGATCGGAAACAACTGCCGACAGTTCATATTCAAGCTCCGCATCGTAGTCATCGGCATCGATCATTAGTTCGGGATCGGGCGCAAGGTACTCGACGGGGATCGCACCCGTTTGAACAGGTTCGGTGGAAATCGGAGCCGGATCGAATCGAACGGTCGGCTCGACGCTGTGAACCGGTGTAGAAGCCGATTGGTTCGAGCCACCAAAAGCGGTCGGCATGGCGCCGTTCTCAACGACGTCCTGATGTTCGGGCAGCACTCGCACATCGGCTCCCAGTTGGTGGAACATGTCACGCATGTGGTGGTGGCAGGTGAACATCAGAATCTGGTAACCGTTGCGAGAGAACTCGCACAGCAGTTCGGCGGCCGCATAGGCCCGAGTGCCGTCGAAGTTGACCAGCACGTCATCCAAAACCAGTGGAATCGTCGCGCCACGACGAGCATAAGCTCCGATCAATGCCAGCCGCAGGCTCAGGTAAACCGCTTCACGAGTTCCCCGGCTTAGCTTGTCGACAGGGATGGTTTCGTCGTTCGAGTTGTCGACCAATAACTCTTCGCCGACCAATCGGGTCCAGATCCGAGTGTATCGGCCTTCGGAAAGTCGGTCCAAGTAGTTCGATGCCTCCTTAAGCGTTTCCGGCTGACGCTTGGATTCGTATCCCTCGCGGATCATTTCAAGCATCTGCGTGCTAGTTGCTAAGACTTGCCAGTCACGCTTGAGCTGTTTGATTTCGGCTTCGACGGCATTCAATTCAAGCTGAGCCGTGTCCAAACGAGAATCCTCGCCCAACATTTTGACTTCTTGCAGGTACTCGCCCCGCTGCTGATGGAGCCGCGTCTGGACTTCCTTGATCCCTTCGATTCGCTCAAGGATTGATTCCCATTGTTTCTCCAGCCCGGTCTGGCCGAACGAGTCAAATATGTCGCGCAGTTGAGGCTCATCAAAGTGCTTGCCCAATGCGATCGAGATCTGATCACTCAAGGTCTCACGTTTTTTCCGCAAGCTTCTTAACTCGCGATGTTGAGATGCAAAGTGCCGGTACATTTCTTCATTTTCAGCCCCCACCTTGGCGAGCAGACGTTGCTTCTGCCCTAACAGTTTTTCATGTTCGCGTTTCGCTTTCGCCAGACGCGTGCGAAGTGATTTGTACTTCGAAATGTACTCTTTGCGAGCGTTCACCATGGAACGTTGCTCGTTCAACGCTGATGTGATCTGGTTCAATCGATCTGGCAGACTTTCTGTCCGGAACGTCAATCCGGACTCGTGCAAAATGGCATCGATCCGCTTCTTGAGTGCATTCAGTTCCTTGTCGCGTTCGATTTGCTCTGACTTGAACTGTTCCAATCGGGCATGGTAGTCGGAAATTCGCTCGCTGCGCTGAGTGATTTCTTTCAACTGATGCGGCTGCAACATTTCTGGCAGCCCTGCGGTTCGCAGGCTGGCCTTCCACAGGTCTGCTGCCTTGACGACTTCACGTTCCTGATTGGTGACTCGACGTCGCAGATCTTCGATGGATGAACGCGTGTTCTGGACACGGTTTTCCAGTGGGGCAAGATCTTCCAGCCGAGTCAATCGACCTTCGGCGTCTTTTAAGTCCAGTTCCCACTGACCTTCACTGCCGGCAGGCAACTGTCGTTCGATTTCGTCTCGTTCGTGTCGAGCACGTTTCAACTGCTGCCGAATGATGTCCATTTGGTGACGGAAGTCGTTTAACTCTTCCTTCGCCATCGTCTCCCAGTGATACTTCAGGAACATCGAAATGAAACCAGCGATCAACCCGCACAGCAAGCACATGATGCCCAATTGCTGAGACGTTTGACTTAGCCAGCGTCCGCCGAACAACGTGTCTAGCAGGCCGAAGCCCAAGAACAGGACACCCGAAACAAACACGATCCCGATGATGGAAAGCTTTCCGACCGGCAGGACTTGGTTGTTCACGACCACGTCGATGTCACGCTCGAGTGCGTGTCGGGACTGGTTGAGTTTTTCGATCTTCTCTTCCAGTTCGATCCGGCGACGCAATCGATTCACGTAGCGACCGGTGTCCTCCAGCGAGTCCGTGTTACCGAAGTTGGATTTGGATGAGGACAAGCGTTCGTTGTACTGACCAAGATCGAACTCGCCTTTTTCGAGATCTTGCTGGAATTTTGTTAGTCGGTCCTTTTGTTCTTGCAGTGTTTCGGCGGTCGATTCAAGGGAACTCAATCCTCGCTTGCCCAAGTTCTGAACGTCACGGTTCTTGATTTTCAGCTGGTGCCCGAGCCCATCCACCTCGCCCACCAAACTGTTTTCGATGGTGTCGATTTCGTGCTTGAGGCGATCCGATTGCCGCTGGAGAGATTCGACCCAAGGACTGTGTTCAGAGATCGCTTCGATTCGAGCCTTCTGCGACCACAGGCTGCGATTGATCGGCAGCGCGGTTGCTTCCTTTTTGATCTGACGGCGTTGGGTTTTGACCTGTTCGATACGCTCTTTTTGCTGAGCCAGTTTTTCGTTGAATTCGTCCAGCTTCTCAACCGAAACGTCTCTGCGATCGGGAAGGACGCCGAATGATTTAATGCGATCATCAACCACCCGGCGAGCCTGCCAACGCTCGGCGATCTGGGTTGCGATCTCGATCAAGCGCGACTGGCGTTCGTTTTCGGCCAATTCACGTTCGACGTCCGCCAACTGATGCCCAATGTCGGTTGTTTCGGCGGCCAGTTGTGACCATCGCTTGGATCGTTGTTTCAGATCATCAATTTCACGTAGTAGTTTGGTTCGACGCTCGGATAGTTCGGAGATCCGGCCCGGTTGTTTCGCATTGGTCGACCAGATGCCTTCACGACGGCCTTTCAAGTCGCGCATCACATCGATCAAGGAAACTCGGTCTAGGCCGCTGGTCAGTCGATACAAATAGTCGGCTGCCGCAGTGCTATTGAGTGCTCCAAGTTCTTGGATCTCGCGCAGGCCGATGGCGAACACATTGTTGAAAATGGATTCGTCGGTGTCGGATAAAACGCTGCTAAGCTTGGCAGTGCCATGCACGGTTCCATCATGGCCGTCGATCACGGTTAGGTCACCGATTGGATCGGAGTGGCGATTTGGATCCACGTGCCGCTGCACTTCGTAGGTGCCCGTTGGAGTCACCAGGTCGCAAGTTCCGCCAGCCAATCCGCCGTAAACGGGTGGCGTGTACTTGTCCAATCGGTCCGGCGAGAAACCGAACATCATGGAACGGATGAATTGCATCAGCGTTGTCTTGCCGGCCTCGTTCTGGCCGCAGAATACGGTGATGTCTTCGGAAAGCCCCTGAACTTTCAGTCCTTTCCAGACTCCGAATCCATCCACTTGCAGTTCTTTGATTTTCACTTCTTCGCTTCCTTGTGAATTCAGGTGAGTGTCGCCAATCATCTGGGCCGGTTTCTAGGGCACCAATGATCGCTTCAGCTTCAACTTCAAATCGTGGCCTCGACCGTTTCCGTTCCTTGCACTTCGTCAACGTCTCCGCCATAGTGCTTGTGAGCAGCCAAGTAATCGATGCCGACCATGGCCGCCCGACGCAAAATTTCCTCACGGCGAGCCTGTGAGACTTGGCTCATGCCGCTAGTGAGCGTGCCTTCGACGTTCGTTGGGGTGTATTCGTGCAAGTTCAATCGCAGCGAGTCATCGCTTTGGTAGCGGCCGATGGCTCGCATGAACTCGCCCAAGATGGTGTCTTCTTCGTACCAGTCAGACGGCAATTGTTTGGGGGCGGCCACGTCCAGCGAGACGCTCCAAAGTCCCTTGTCTCCGCGCCCGAATTCGTCACGTAGCCACTCGAGGATTTGTTCTGACCATTCACGCTTTCGGATCGCTGGATTGAACATGCCCTCAGTGGCCAATGTCCATCGAGCCAGCACGATTTGGTCCGTGGTGTCGGCCACGATTTTGGCGGCTCTTTCGGTTAGCTCTTTTTTCAGCGTGTGCACTTCGACGCCTTCTGAGATCGCAACCTTTTGAGGCAACCAACGGACCCGATCCGATTCGACGGTTTGCAACCGCAACTTTCCGGCTGCATCAATGCGACCCAACTTGAATCCATGGGCCCCGGATTCTTTGGGCGATCGGCCTTGAGGCGTGCCCGAGTAAACGACGGTCGAGCTTGTGCGGTCGTGCTTGCTGGCTTTGTGATTTCCACCCAACGCCCAGTATTTTACGTTTTCGGCTTTGAGCGATTGGATGTCAAAGTCGCCATGAGCTAAGGCGATGGTGAACAGTTCCGAACTTGGAGCCGAAAAATCGCCTGCGGTCCGGCGAGACTTTGCGTCGTAGCCGCAGCCCATGATGCGAGCAACCGGCTCGCCTTCGCGTTCATGGTTCACTTCTTCCACGATGCGCGAACTGAATGTGACGACGTTGTCGGGAAGCTCGATCGCAGCGGGCCAGCGATCGGGGTGGTCGGTCTCTCCGCCGCACCAGTAGACGTTAATGTCTTTGTCGGCCAGTCGTTCGAACTGACTAAGCAAGAAAGCGGCCGCACGCGCGTTACCCAATTCGCTGTTGTACAAGTCACCAGCCAGCAGGACGAAATCGACACGTTCTGAAACGGCTAAATCGAATACCTTTTTCGCCGCCTCGTATGGAGCGTTGGCCAGTACCTCGTACAAGTGCGTGGGGATCTCGGTCAGTCCCGACATCGGACGGTCTAGGTGCAGATCAGACGCATGAATAAACTTCAACGTGGCTGCCATCAGGTGCTCTCCTTGCTCCCGCGCCGGAGCAAAAACCTTGAATCCCAAGCCGCGATTGGCGAGGTACTTTCGGTTGGCTCGGCGATGATTTATGGTTTTGGTTTCAGGGACACGAAAGTCGTTTTCATGGCCCAAACCCTCACGACCTGTTGTTTTATCCCATCTTGCCGCTGTGACCTATAGCGATGTGGGGCGGGAGGAAGAGGCGGCCACATTCGATGCTAGCACGATTGA
>CALFUT010000045.1 GCA_937929805.1 uncultured Pirellulaceae bacterium | reverse complement strand
CTCGCTGCGCTCGATTCAACCCAGCGGCTGGAAATAGCGAGCAAACTAAGTAGATTAAGGGTGTAACCTATGTCCCCGAACAGGTGGTACCCATGTCTCCGGCACATACACTCCGTCCGCACCCTGTTGATTCGATACGCGTCTGGCGCGTCTTATTGGGAATGGCTCGAACGGAGCCTCGGCCCTCCCGCCTATCGAAAGCGTTAAGCTAAACCGCTTGTTCATGTTGTCCTGATCGTAATCACGGTGCCCATTTTGCTCATAGGCTCGGTTTTTCATGCCGATTCTTTATTGAACAACCTTCGTCTAGCCACGCTTGATCAGGGAAGATCTGTGACATCAACTTCGCCTAAGCTCCATGTTCTGCTGCCGTTTGTCCTGTTAATCGCCAGCCCGTTTCAAGGGCAACCGATTTTCGGTCAAGCAATCACCGCACTGCCGACCGTCGAGGTACGCAAAACGAAGGTGCCGGTTATTCCGGCCAAGGCGACTTTGCGTCCGGCGTCATCCGGGATCGAAATTGCTCCTGCCGATCGTGATTCGATCAAGCGGCTGGCGGACGAATCGCACTTCTATCCGAACGTTGGCGTTCACTCGCAGAACATGGTGGCGACAGTGGATTCCGGCGCGACTGACGCGGGGCTCGACGCGCTGCGGCGGGGAGGCAACGCGATCGATGCTGCGATTGCGGCGTGTCTGACTCTGGGAGTCGTGGATGGCTACAACAGTGGTATTGGCGGCGGTTGTTTTGTCTTGATCCATACGGCGGACGGTGAACTTCACGCGATCGACGGTCGAGAAACGGCTCCGGCGGCAGCAAATCAAGACTTCTACCGCGACCTTAAAACCAACGAAGTGAATTCTGAACAATCGCGGCTTGGCCCGAAAGCCGTTGCGGTTCCGGGTGCGTTGAAAGCGTTCGAAGAAGCGGTTGAGCGTTTTGGCAACATGGAGTTGCCGGAACTGCTGCTGCCGGCGGCAAAGATTGCAGAAGAAGGGTTCGCGGTCAGTGACGTGTATTACCGCCGCGAGTTGAAAGTGCTGGACGAGATCCGCCGGTTCCCCGAAACGGCACGCGTGTTTTTGACTGCCGATGGTCAGCCGTTGCCACCCGGGTATGTTTTGCGTCAGCCAGACTTGGCCGAGACGTATCGTAACATTGCACAGCACGGAACGGATTGGTTTTACCATGGCCCGTTCGCTCAGTCGGTCAGTAGCTGGATGGCTGCCAACGGCGGAGAGCTAACCGAATCCGATTTTGCGGCGTACAAAACGGTTACTCGTCAGCCGCTGCGAAGCACTTATCGCGGCCACGAAGTGATCGGGTTTCCGCTGCCAAGTTCCGGCGGTCTGCATGTGGCTCAGATTCTGAATATGCTTGAGCCCTTTCCGCTGACGGAGATTCGCGCCAACGATCCCGTGAAGGTGACTCACATTGTGGCCGAAGCGATGAAGTTAGCGTTTGCTGACCGAGCGTATTGGCCCGGCGATCCGGCGTTCGTCGACGTGCCCCGAAGTTTGGTCTCACGCGAGTACGCTCAGCAGCAATTCGCAAAGATTGATCCTGACCGGATTTCTGAGGTTGCCTCGCACGGCCAGCCACCGAACCCCGAAGACGTTTTCGTCGATCGGCATACGACGCATATTTCAACCGCCGATTCGGAAGGCAACTGGGTCGCGATTACATCGACCATCAACACCAGCTTTGGATCGAAAGTAATCGTGCCGGGTACGGGTGTGATCTTGAACAATGAGATGGACGATTTCTCAATCGCAGCAGGTGTTCCAAACCATTTCGGGTTGATTGGGAATGAAAATAACAGTGTTCAGGCGGGAAAGCGTCCATTGTCCAGCATGAGTCCCACGATTGTTCTGAAAGACGGGCAGCCGATGTTGACGGTCGGAGCGGCCGGCGGACCAAAGATTATCACTCAGGTTTTGTGGGCGTTGATCAACACGATCGACTTTGGCATGAGTCCCGGTCAGATCATGGCTCAGCCGCGCATCCATCACCAATGGTCACCCGATTACTTGCGAGTGGAAGCAACGCTGCCGATGGAGACTCGGAACGGTCTGCACGCGTTCGGCCACGAACTTTTTGTGGCGAACTCAGGCGAGGTTGGCGTGTGTCAGATGATTGTGTTCGATCCAGAAACAGGGCGTTTCACTGGCGCTTACGATGCCCGCGTGCCAGGCAAGGCGGCGGGGGTCAACACAGAATAGTACGGCTGTTAACTTGTTTCTTCTTTGTCTTAGGGATCATCCCCGCCTTTAGCGAAACATGAGTGGAACGCTGGCGGCATCTAGAGTGGTCTCGATGGAGTCAAGGAACGAGTCGTACTTTTCAGGAGGAAACAAGCCAGATGCTTTGCGAATCAGTTTAGTACGGCAGACTATGTTTCCATCCCGCGACGAGACTCGAATGGTGTGATCAGTCCAGTCATCAGTGTGGGAGTAGGAATCGGGGGTTTCCACTAATGTTAGCTTGTTGGGGATTTGCAGTTTCGTCGTCGAAACGAATTCCAAGGTCGTATCAAGTTCGAACGGGGTTTTTCGTTCGGACGAGGCGTCAATTTCGAAACAGTACTTCTC
Source organism: uncultured Pirellulaceae bacterium (assembly GCA_937929805.1). Taxonomy (GTDB): domain Bacteria; phylum Planctomycetota; class Planctomycetia; order Pirellulales; family Pirellulaceae; genus Mariniblastus. Next base: position 41,932 of record CALFUT010000045.1, on the reverse strand, counting down.
CCAGATCGCCGGCAGGCTTGTCAGCAGTTTTGAACCTCGCTTCTTGATTGCTCGGGGCAGTTTGTATTTCATACGAACCTCAACTGGATATTCCAACCGTTCAACGTTCTCAAACTCAATGTGGTCAATGTTGATTCTTCGTGTCGGGGTTAACGCGCTCTGAAAAACAGATTTTAGTTCAGCGGGATTAGTTTTCCTCATTAAGGATCGAAAGCTGGCAGCAAGAGGTCCTTCAACAGTTAGCGTCTCTTCGACGCTTAGATCGCGTTGATTGTTCTCGAAGAAAACTTCGCGTTCACAGTGCAAAGTCGACTGACGATTAGTAGCAGAGGTGCTTGTTTGTAGTCGAACATTGGACGGTTCCAATACCAGTGCCTTGCGGTTGTGTCGCGCGAGGGACGCGGATTGCCATGGGAGGACATCGCGTGACGTACAGTCGACAAAGCAGCCGCCTCGAACGTTGGGCAGGTACAAGATCATGTGATCGAATTGGTCCAGCGTTGGAACATCGGAAACGATGTTGCCGTAGCTTTGTACCAGCGCCAGATGACATTCCACCCCTGCCGCTCGCAGTATTTGCCAAGCCAATAAAGACAGATCTTTGCAGTCGCCAAATCGGTTGTGAATCGTTTGTGAAGCGTCATTTGGAATCTGTCCTCGAACACCGAATTCGAGAGCTTGGTAGACGGTTTCCCGTTCTATCCATTGCAGGATTGCGAGTGATTTTTGCGTTTCGTCCTGATGGTTCTCTGTGAGTGTTCGCGCCAATCGGGCGGCTTCGGGGGATGGTGTCATTTTCGACTCTAGTTTTTCAAGATACTGGGTGCCGACAGTTTCCCAAGTGTCGGTCTTTCCCCCCATCCAGATGTTTGGCAAAAACGTGTCAAATGAGGGCTGAAATCCCTCGAGATAGAACATTGGCGGTTCCGCCAAGATCCAGCTCGCGACGGTATCTGATCGGTCAACTAGAAAAGGTCCATTTGCATGACCGCTTTTCAACTCGTCAATGTCGCCGGAGACGAACACTGTTCTTGCGCCGGATGGCATCACCGAAGCGAAGGTGTACCGTTTGAACGGAAGATTGTCTGTGGTGGAGATGCGCTCGCGTGTGACGCTGTATCGAATCGTGTGCCCCGGTTTGAGCCCGGGGACAGGTAAGTTAAGTGTCCTGTCGGAGGATGCGAATCCTTGGCTGGTGTCTGATGTAATGTAGTAATCTTGGAGGCGCCCTTGGGCGACAACTTTTCCCTGTGGGTCTAGCACGGAAAGTTCGTTGACGTAGATACTCTCAACGACCGGATCAAATGAGACTTGAATCGTTTTTAAATCGTCTGCTCCAGCCTTGGTTTGCAAACGTATTTCTCGGTAGTCGGTCGTGCGTAGTGGCTGCCCCCGTTTGAAGTTTATTCCAGTGACGTGCGAAACCGTCTGATAGCTGAATCCTTTCTGCAGTGATTCTTCCGCGTGGCAAGACGCCAGCTGATTTGAGACGGACGTTGGAATTTCAACGGGATCGATTGGTCGCTTGATTGCTGAGTTGTCGCCCTGTCCAAGCATCCCTGACGTTTGGGAGATCGCATCGGACAGCACGGCTTCACCTGGAGCCAATTCAAGAGCTGACTCAAACGCTGATTTGGCTTGCGAGTAGTCTTCTTCTGCGAGATGAGCCAAGCCCTTGTTGTACAAGAGAGTTGCGCTTGTGATGCCTTTTGATTTCAATGTCGCGACTTCAGTGATCACTTCACGGGAGCGGTCAGAATCGATCAGGCGGATTACGACATCTTCCGCCAGTTCTACGTTGTTGGGAAAGTCATCTGCCAGTTGACGGGCGACACGAATGGATTCGTCGATCTTTCCGGTTTCTCGCAGCATGATGGAGTGCCACCTACGTGTTGCTACAGATCTACCGACTTTCGTGTTCATTAGCTTTTCCGTGACAGCCAATGCGTCGGATGCGCGGTCGATTTTGACCAGTAGTGACATGTACAGGGTAAGATCGTCGTCAGACAGTGAGTCCCGATTGGCTAGCGATTGGTAGACTTTGATCGAATCATCGTTTCGCCCCAACTTCAGTAAGTTTGCGGCTTTCAAAGATAGAAGATGAGTCTCAAGGGGAGCTTTCTTCAACAGTTGATTCGTGAGCTGAAGTGAATCTTCAAATTCGCCTAAACTTATCAGAGTGTCGGCAACATTGGATCCGACCGTTATGTCGTCATTCGAAATCTTGAATGCAAGTTGAAAGAATGGCAGAGCCGTTTCAAAATCACCGAGCAATGAATGTTGAACACCAATGTCGTTGATCAGAAGATGGCGGCCAGGTCGCTGGAGCTCAGGCTTGTTGTCCGGAGCAGGGGTTTTCAGCGTAAACGCGTCCAGTTTCTTCGCGAGGTGACTTGGTAAGTCGCTGGTGTCTCCAACGGCGATAGCGACCACTCCAACGGATACGTTTTCTCGCGGGAAAACCCTCATGACGCAAGTCTTGGCCATTCCCTGCTTCGCTGTGTAAACCGCAGTCAATTGGGTTCCGGTTTCTAAGCCACATGTGATGACTTCGGACTTCGTGACGTCCGTCGGATAAACCACCCTGACTTTTGCGGCAATGACCTCGCGAAGAATTTCCTCATTGACTTCAAGGTCTCCGTGTTCAACCGGAAAAATCAAGACTGCCTGATCGTGAGGGAAAACAGCACCGAAGCTGGCACCAGGAAAACGCGGATTGATTTCGTAGGCGTCAACTTTTCGGACATGCGGAAACTCCTGTCTCGAAAAAATCGCGTTGATTCCCAAGCGATGGTCTTCATGCGTGACAAATTGTGCTTTGGTAATTGGTGACTTGTCGATTAGTTCAAAGCCTGCAACAACACGATCGGAAAGGCGTTTCGTCGCCGCGAGATCAGTTGAATGGCACGTAACTAGGATTTGGTAGATATAGTCGGTGGAGACGGCTAGGCTCTGGATTTGCGTTGATGGGGCGTCGCCGTCGACTTGAATCGAAAACTGTTCCCACGCGATGCCATTGTGAGCAACCGAATTGACGCGCGAGAACGTTCTGTTGCTGGTTTTTCTGCGAACGTGTTGGACGGCGGTCTCGACAACCTGATCGATTGTCATGGCGTTTTGGTATGGCATTTTTTCTGCGATAACCGCAATTGAGGCTTGAGGGGTCCTTCGATTCAACAATAGACGCAAGTTTTGAGTAACGCCTAGAGGCAGCCGGCGGGATCGGACAAAGGCAGCACGAGGATCTTTAAGCACGAAGTTTTGCTCTTCGAAACGATACTCTTTTGATTTGAGGGGAGCCGATCTTTGAGTGGAGTGTTTGGTGGCTGTTTTGTGACTAGCGACCTGGTTGTTCGGAGTTGAGGCGGCGGAATGAATTTTTGGCCACGTGCGATCGAATTTATGGCACGTCATAACCGTTTTCCCGCTGTCGATTACCAGTCCGACCCGCGTCACCTTCATCGCCCAACTGTGGTGGCAGCGGTTCTGCACTGTATCCAAAACAATGGTTTCCGTTGCCTCGATTTGATTTTGCACTCCAACCGTTGGATCCGGCAATGTTGACCAGCGAATCGTTCTTGTTTGCACAGGCTTGGTTTTTGGCGACAAAGCCTCCGCATCACCTACCCCGACCAGTTTGACAGTTGGTTTCCCTGGAACAAGTCGCCAACGGCGATATCGCATGGATGGCTCGTCATGCGCTATTACTTCAGTCAACACGAGGCGGTCGTCCGCCGTCTTCCTGTGCTCTATCACGACGTATTTCCCGCGCGCGATTTTGACTCTGGCCGTCGTCGGTTGGCCTGATTGGCTTTTGGAAGATTGCAGACTTGAGCAACCGTGCTGCAAAAACACGTACGCGCTCAATTCGGGAACAATCTCTTCGCTCGCGAAAGCTTCGCGAATGATTGACTGCAACTCACTAGCCGACAAGGACACATTCTGCGGGGCGCCGTTTGAAATCGATGGTGGCTGAAAGGTCAGCGCAATCAGCGTGACAAGAATTGTTAAACCCGTTCGTTTGGTTGCAAACATCGAAGTAAATCCAAGGGAAAGAGTCAGATTTAGCCACGATAAGGGGCTGCCTGAATCACGGCAAGATTTTCTTCTGAATGTTCTGCTAGCTGCTTGGTCGTTTCATTGGTGCTCATGATGCTCGAGTACCGGGCAAGGCGGCGGGAACAGACTTGAAGCCGACGGCCGGACAATAGTTCGTCCACACGTCGGCTTCATCAGCCTGAGAAATCAATTGTTTATTGGCGAGTGATGAATCAGATCTTTATTCCGGTCGGCCACCCGCACGATCACCACCGCCACCCGGACGTCCTCCTCCGCCTTGGCGTCCGCCGCCCCGTAGTCCACCTTCGCCGCCACGACCGCCTCGCTGAGACATCTCTTCGGCCATTGTTGTCAATTCTTCTTGGCTAAGCATGCCATCTTCGTTGGCGTCGAAAGACATGGCGCGTTCAATGAAACGTTCGGCTCGTGAGCCACCCTGACCACCCGCTTCTCCGCCGCGACGCTGACGACCACCACCTCGTTGCCCGTCATCTCCTCGACGGCCACCGTCTTCATATTCGACTCCTTCACCTCCGCCGGGGGGACGCTGACCGCGTTGGCCACCTTGGCGACCGCCGCGACCTTTGCCGGTGTCACCCAAGTCATCAGCGTTGAGTACACCGTCGTTGTTTTTGTCTAAGCTGAGCAGGTTTTTGGAAGCGTTTTCAATCTCTTCAGCCGAAATCTCATGATCCTGATTCTGATCAATTACCTCGAGAACTGGATGGGATCGCGGTGGACCGTCATGATCTCGACCTTGGCCACGAGGTGGTTGAGCGAAAGCGGCGCTGGTGATCGCCGTCAAAACGATCAGTGCAGCAAATAGGTTACTTGTGGTCATGAGAATTTTCCTGCGTAAGAATTTCGTAAGTGAAACGCTGGACAAGCTGCCTAACGTGTTCAGGGCCCGTCGCTGGGTAGTCGCATATGACGAAGCCAATATCAGATACGCGAAGCTGGCAGGTTCGTCGACAGAAAAAATTGACGAACGGAAAAATTCACTTAGAACCTATCCCATTGCGTGCAAGCCTTGTTGCCGCAGGTTGATCTGCCCCCGCAAAAACCCTGTTGGCAAATTTTCGCTTGCAAATTGGGTTTTGAGGTTGGTTCTCAGTTGCACTGCATGGCGGAGGGAATTGCTTCAGGCTCTGAAACATCTGCCTGAACGCAAAAATGAAGAAGTGCTCTGTGCCAGGGCGCGGGACCGGCGCGATGCTAACCACCAAATCGCTTCTTAATCTCTTCTTTGACCGCTTCCGCAGTCGCTGGAAGGTTGGTCGCTGGGTTCGCCATCTCGCTGGTGATGCCGGGAAGATTCGAATCGTGATAACCGACTTTGAAGTCAGTGAATTTCAAGCCGTGAGCCGTGCTGACCACGACGGTACGATCACTTTTCTTGATCTGACCTTGAGCCACTAGCTTTTTCAGAACTGCCAACGCGACTCCGGTGTGAGGGCACGTGAACATGCCAGTCAGGTCAGCCTGAGCCGCCGCTTCGGCCAGCTCTTGTTCGGAAGCTTGCTCCACGAGGCCACCTGATTCTTTCACTGCCGAAACCGCTTTGGCATAGCTAACTGGGTCACCGATGCGAATGGCGTTGGCCAAGGTGTCTTGAGCCTTGACGGAAACCTTTTCCTTGAACTGATCTTTGAACGATTGGTAGAACGGATTGGCCGTTTCGGCTTGAGCCGCAACCAATCGAGGCATCTTGCTGACGACGCCAAGATCCATCATCAGCTTGAAGCCTTTGTGCAAGGCGCTGATGTTTCCAAGGTTGCCGACAGGGATGATGATCCAGTCAGGAACTTCCCAATCGAACTGGCGGCAAATTTCCATGCCGACGGTTTTCTGTCCCTCGATGCGAAGGCTGTTCATGCTGTTGGCAAGGTAGATCGACTGATCGGCAGTCACCTCTTGGACGATCTTCATGCAACCGTCGAAGTCCGTGTCCAACGCCAGCACATGGGCTCCGTTGGCAACAGGCTGAATCAATTGGGCGGTACTGACCTTGCCCTGCGGCAGGAAGATCACGGCTGGGATTCCTGCGTACGCGGCGTAGGCTGCCAACGCGGCGCTGGTGTCTCCCGTGCTGGCACACGCGACGGCTTTGACTGGGCTACCATCAGCCATCATCTGCTTGACGACGCTGACCAATACGGTCATGCCTAAATCTTTAAAGCTGCCGGTGTGACTGTTGCCGCACAGTTTGATCCATAGGTCTGGCACGCCCAGTTGTTTGCCGAGACGATCGGCCCAGAACAAGTTCGTGTTGCCCTCGCACATGCTGACGACGTTTTCGTTTCGCAGGCTCGGCACGACCCACTCTTTCATCGACCAGACGCCACTTCCATACGGCCACGCGGTGGTGCTGGCTCGGCTATCGAACAGCTGCTTCCACTGGTACGCGTTTTTTGTCTGGAGCGGCTCCCGAGGGTGATGCACTTCCAGCAGGCCGTCACAAGTCGGGCAGCGGTACATCACATCGTAGATCGAGTGCTCGCCCTCGCAGCCGTTGAAGCAACGAAAGTGGACCTGTTGATTCTCAGTAGACGATGGAGCAGCAGTAGCGGAAGACATATGAGTTGACATGTTTTCGGTTTCGCGTCGAGTGGGAATCGAACGCCTGATGACAGTTAAAAGACAAGTGTAAGATAATACTAGACGCTCGTCGCCAGCGGCAAACGCAATTCATCTCAATTTCAAATTTGCCCCGAAAACCTCGATTTAGAGTCTCCGCATGATGGCCGAAGATAGTGAAATTACGGCTTGGCACGAAGCCGGACACGCGATGATGGCGATCTTGCAGGGTGGCCATCTGGAACGAGTCACCTTGGAACCGCCATTCGACGACGGTCCGGCTCGTTATGGAGACACGGTGACTCGTTGGTCAGGAATGAGCGCGGCCGAGCTGGCTATGGCGGAGATCCACGTCAGTCTGGCCGGGCCGGTGGTGGAAATGATCTACACCGGAGATCGAGTTTCCATTGCATCGGTCCCTGAGTGGCAGGCTGATTGGCAGCGAGCCACTTCAAACGCGACCGCTGGCAGTCGCGACGCAGCGGCAGCCGACAAGCTTCTACGGCAGTCCGTCAGTGCGATCTTCGATTTGTTCGAGGACCGCAACCAATGGGCGGCAGTCAGCGCGATTGCGGACGACTTGCTGGCATTTGAGACACTCGAGCACGAACAGGTGGCCGAAACGATTGCGTTCTGGCAGCGACGGTGAGCTACTAATCTCGTTAAAGAAATCACCACACCCCGTGTGATGTCAGTGTTGAAGCGTTACACGGAGATGCTGTGACTTTTTGTGACAGGGGTTTCACTAAGTTGTTCGCGCCGTTTGTAGTAGCGGCTTCAGTCGCTTGAAAATGACAGCCGAAAACCTAAAGGATTTACTACGAACCTTGCTCTCTAAAAAATCACAGCCTCGGAGTGTGATGACTACTTTGATTGCTACAATCTTTGTATGCGTTTCTCGGCTCCAAAATTGATTGACTGCATGGGTGGTGGACGGGATGCGGACCGGCCAACGGAATTGTTCATCGTCGAGGGCGACTCGGCAGCCAGTTCGATCAACCGAATTCGCGATGCCTCGTTCCAAGCGATTCTGCCAATGCAAGGAAAGCCGATGAATGCGGTGAAGGCAGATTTGGATCACTTGAAAAACAACATCCAGTTTGCTGCGCTTTTCGAGGCTCTTGGCGTTGATCTGGGAAGCCAAAACCGTGAAGAAGATATTCGCTACGAGAACATTATCCTGCTGTTCGATCCCGATGCGGATGGGATTCATGCTCGGACTCTGATGCTGTTGTTCTTTCACAAATGGATGCGTTGGTGGCTGGACGCGGGCCGGATCTTCGATGTCCATGCGCCGCAATGGGAGATCGCGTCCCCTGCCCTGCCCCAGCCTGTTTATGCGGCGACGCCAAATCATTTGCAGCGTGTGCGGAAACATTTACGTGAGAAAGGCGTGACGGACATTAAGACGCGTCGGTTTCGCGGCATTGGGAGCGTCGACGGTCCACTGCTAAAACGGCGATGTGTTGACCCCGCGACTCGTGAGCTGACAAGGCTGACGGCCGCTCATGCGGAAGCGGCCATGCAGGTTTTTCGGGATTTGCGAACGCTCGGTCGGGGATCTGACTGAACGCCCACTGACGGTCTATAATCATTCTAAATCGATCTTCATCCTTTTGTTTATTTTTGTCAGTTTCAATGGCACGAGTTGTCTTAGCCATGTCGGGCGGCGTTGATTCCAGCGTCGCCGCTCACCTGTTGCAGGAGCAAGGTCACGAAGTGATCGGCGTCTTCATGCGCCATGGCGAGAAAGCCGTTTCGGCGTGTGCGATCGATGGGCAGGCCGAATCCTCTCCGTTGCTGCCGGTGTTGAACAACCGGGCCGATCACAAACAAGGATGTTGCAGCGCGTCGGATGCGGAGGATGGTCGCCGCGTGGCAGAGAAACTGGGCATTCCGTTTTATGCGTTGAATTTGGAAGAAGAGTTTCGCGGCATCATCGATTATTTTGTGGACGAGTACACCGTCGGCCGAACGCCGAATCCATGCGTGATGTGCAACAACAAAATCAAGTTCGGCAAGCTGTTCGATTACGCAGATAGCGTGGGAGCTGAATTCCTTGCGACGGGGCATTACGCTCAGTTGATACGAGATGATGCAGATGCTGCCACGGGACCACGGCCACGGTTGATTCGCGGCGTCGACGAGGGGAAGGATCAGTCTTACGTGTTGTTTGGCATCAAGCCAAAGTTCCTCGATCGGATGTTGCTTCCCGTTGGGCAGTACGACAAACCTTTCATTCGAAAAATTGCCGGCGAGCTAGGTTTGAATGTCGCCGAGAAAAAAGACAGTCAGGAAATTTGCTTTGTGACCTCCGGCAAGCACGATGAATTTGTGCGGCAGCGTCGGGGTGATGTCACGGACGAATCGGGTGGCATCACGGCGGGCAACATTATGACGACGGCCGGAAAAGTCGTCGGACAGCATCCGGGCATTGAAGGTTTCACCATCGGGCAGCGCCGCGGGTTGGGCGTCGCGATGGGTGAACCGTATTTCGTGGTGCGGATTGAGCGAGAAACAAACGATGTCGTGATTGGGCCAATTGAGGATTTGGGGCGGTCGGAGTTAACGGCCAGCCAAACGAATTGGTTGGTCGAGCCAACCGAAACCGAGTTTCGGTGTGATGCTCAGATTCGCTACAACGGATCTGCGTATGCGGCCAATGCGACGGTCCTGCCCGACAATAAATTGAAGATCGAATTCGATTCGGCTCAGAATGGCGTGGCACCCGGCCAAGCGGTAGTGTGTTATTCGGGCGATCAGGTTCTGGGTGGTGGCTGGATCGACTAATTGGTCAAAGTCACCGTTTGGGCCGTGATTGCACATTCCTGACGCATCTTTTGCGCAGGTACCCTCAGTGAGTAAACCACGTTATCATGAGGGCTGCGGGCGTTTAAGAAGCGACGCTGAAACGCGCACGATCTAAATTCGGAGAAACTCTGTGAGTGTCATTCAGATTGCTATGACGGACTTTGTTGGATCTTCTCAGTTGATGCTTGCGCAAATGGCAGAGCGCGGCGGTGAGCAGTTCCAGTTGAGCGAACTGTGGAGCTATGGTCTTCCGATTGCCTTGGGTGTTGCCTTCATGATCGCGGCCGCGATGGTGCTGGCCTTCATCAAGTACGGCAAGCTGTGGGTGCAAGCGTTCATGTCCGGCGCAAACGTCAGCATGCTTAGTTTGATCGGGATGGAGTTTCGGAAAGTTCGGCCGACCGTGATCGTGACGGCGAAGATTATGGCCAAGCAGGCGGGCTTGGATGTGTCGCGAAGAACGGGCATCACGACCGATACGCTTGAGGCACACTACTTGGCGGGCGGCGACGTGATGCGCGTCGTCAACGCAATCATCGCGGCTCAACGAGCCAACATCGATCTGGACTTCGATCGAGCCGCGGCGATCGACCTTGCGGGCCGCGACGTGATGGACGCCGTGAAGACCAGCGTGTATCCCAAAGTGATCGACTGCCCCGACCCGCAGCGAAGTGGCAAAAATTTTCTCTCGGCGATGTCGAAGGATGGTGTCGAGCTAAAGATTCGTGCTCGCGTGACGGTACGAACCAACCTAGAGCAATTGATTGGTGGAGCCACCGAAGAAACGATTATCGCTCGTGTTGGCGAGAGCATTATTTCCTCAATCGGATCAGCCAATCAGCATCAGGACGTTTTGGAGAATCCGCATTTGATCTCTCGCGCGGTGCTGGAGCGAGGCTTGGATGCTCACACGGCGTTCGAAATTGTCTCGATCGATATCGCGGACATCGACGTGGGTGAAAACATTGGTGCTCGACTGCAGGCCGATCAAGCCGAAGCCGATACTCGGGTTGCTCAGGCAGCTGCTGCGAAACGCCGAGCCGACGCGATCGCTCACGAGCAGGAAATGAAAGCCGACGTTGCCAAGCAAAAAGCACAGCTGGTTTTGGCTGAAGCGGACGTTCCGCACGCGATGGCCGAAGCATTCCGAGCGGGTAATATGCTGGGCAAGGCGAAGTAGGGTCAACGATGGCAAAAGAAGCCAAAAAATACTGGCTGATGAAGTCCGAGCCCAACTGCTATTCGATCGATGACCTAGCAGCCGAGAAAACCAAAACGACTCATTGGGACGGCGTGAGAAACTATCAGGCCCGCAACTTCATGCGTGATGACATGAAGAAGGGTGACGAGGTCCTGTTCTATCATTCCAACGCCAAGCCGCCGGGTGTGGCCGGATTGGCAACGATCAGCAAAGAGTCGTATCCGGACTTCACGGCGTTTGATCCGAACGAAATGCACTACGACCCCAAATCCAAGCAAGAATCGCCCACTTGGATGATGGTCGACGTGAAGTTCAAGAAGAAGTTTAAGCGTCTGATTCCTCTAGAAGAGCTTCGGCAGGTGAAGTCGCTGGACGGCATGGAGCTTTTGCGGAAGGGATCGCGGCTTTCGATCCAGCCCGTTTCGAAGAAGCACTTTGAAACCATCGTCAAGCTGGCCTCTGAGTAGTCGCCAATAAGTAGATGACGGATTTGGGTAAACGAACACCGTCTGCTCCGCTGCTTATTTATCAGCCAACGTGGGCAAGTACTTGTTTCGCGAGTGCAAATAGCCCGCAAAGTCGCCGCAGCCAGTCCGGTCGGCCTATGCGGCTAAGCTGCCTGATCGTCAAGCATTCCAAGCGCGTTGCAGGCGGGCGTGGTTTTGTTCAATGGTTTGGCTCGGGAGCATTCCTGTTTGACTTGGGATGACGGTTGATCCGATCTTCCGAACGAATGCGTCTTTTATTGGAGCTGTGGCTCTGTAGGCGTAATGGAATTCACGACCGGGTGTTCGCTTCATCCGAATCGCACCTGCGGCAGAGAACGGGACCGAAGATGACTTTAAGATATGCTCACGGTTATTGGTTGGCGATTTTGATTTGCCTTGTTGGCGTGACCAACATTCAGGCTCAGCCTCCATTTGGCGGTCTGCCCGACGTTGCCGCTCCACCGACTGAAGACACGGACGGCGATGACGTGGATGACATTTTGGGTGACGACGGGCCTCGAGCGCGTCCGCCATCGGTCAGACCAATCCAACCGTTTGCCCGTCCAGACGACGGCGACGAGAATCCCGATCAGCCATTCGAAGTAAATACAAAGTATGCTGGCTGGGAAGGTGCGGGAGTCGGCGGCGAAGATGGCCAATTGAGCGACGAGATTCGCAGCAACTGGATCATGCTCGACGCAAACGGTCGTTTTGAAGGCCGAGTCATTCCCATGGACAACGCGGTGTTGGGCGACATGGCAATCTTTCTGCTCAACCGCGGGCGATTGGTGAAGCAGGAGTTTATTGACCAAAACGGAATGTACTCGTTCAAGGGCGTTCGCCAAGGTTCGTATGCGTTGATTGGCTGGAGCGACGGAGCGTTCTTTGCATTCGGCCTGAATATTATTTCGCACACCGAGGACGCGAATCCTCAGATTCCGAATCGAGTCACGACTTTAGCGTTCCAGAACCGAACGACGATCAACACCGACTGGATCAAGTATTATGCTCCTCAAGTCGGATATCGAGTCTTCGGGCGTTACGCGGAAGGCGAAGGCCGAAACGACTCAGAAGCGCTCTACGGTTTTATCGGCTTGGTTGAAAATCAACCTGACGCGGTTCCAGCGACCTCGATTTCAGGGCACAACGTTGCTAGAACTCCTGATGGACGTGTCGTTGGTCGGATTCACCAGCTTACATCAGAAACGGGGCGGCCCGTCGATGTTCGCAGCACCAAAATTCTGCTTCTGCAAAGAGATGGAGTTTTCGCTTCGACTACGACAGACAACTTCGGTGTGTTTGAGTTCTCTGATATTCCAGTAGGTCGGTACGCCGTGATGGCAGCCGGGCCCGATGGAGCCGGCTTGGTTGGCATGAATGTGGTCGACAACAGCGAGCCAGTGATGGATGAGAATGGCGAACTATCCGACGGAGACGGCTTCGATGAAAGTCAGCTTTTCGATTTCACTCTGCTTTCGTCGGAAACGATGGGCTGGTTGAACCATTACGCCACCGAGGTTGCTTACCGTCGCGTGTTGCTCTCGCCCCGACGTCCGCTACCAAATAACGATCTGGCTCGCCGCATGAACGAAGAGCGGAATCCGTACGACGGTTTTTGTAAGTCTCGCTGCACCACATTCCAGCAATGGTCAGCTCAGTGCCAAGGTCCTTACTGCCAAGATCGTGCCAGCAAGCCAGAAGGTTTTATCCGTCGTGCCGTTGATGGACTTGATAAAACGCTGGAGCAAGCGATCTACCCGCCCGGCGGCGATGGGATCTCTGGCGGTCTGCACGGTGGCGTAGGGACGAATCTCGGTCCAGCCACCCCTGTCAATCCAGCGAGTCCTGCCGCCCCAAACGGGCAAGGGTTGCCTGCTGGAACGGGTGGCTTTGCGAGTCCCAGCACCCCATTTGGACCTGTTGGTCAGGGTAGCGGAACAAGGGTTGCTCCTTTTGGCCAAGGTAGTGGAACAAGGTAAACCTGATTCTCGGTTGGTTTAGAAGTTGCCGCCTTGACCTCTGGGTTGAGCCATCGCTTCGGTAGCGACTTGGATCAACTCCAGTACGCCATCCTGCAAGTCCATGCGAACACTGAAGCCGTTTTTGAGCGGCTTCAATTCGTACTGAAGCTGGTCCCGACCTCCTTCGGCCAATGTGTCAGCCATCCGCTCAGCCATGCCGAAGTCATCCGGCTGAATCGTGGCAAAGAAATCGACGACCGGTGCAATGTACAGTTTGTACATTCCCAACGTTGCAGGCGCTTCGCTGGTTGCGCTGCCGTCGATTGCGCGTGTCAGTAAGTTTGTTGGGTCGCTGCCAGCAGCGAAATACGTCTCTTGCGGACCGATGCCAATGACGACCTGTATTTGTTCGCCAACCGCATCGATCAATTCCTCGGAAACGTCCGGGGTGTTGATCGTGAACGTGTGAAAGGTGACGTCCTTGTGCGACCCCGAGTTCAGCTTTACGGTTCCCAGTTCAGCCAGCTTTCCTTCGAATTCGGCGGCCAAGTCTTTGGCGACCTGTTCGAATTTTTTAGGGTCAGTTGTTGTGAGCCCGCCTGCCATATTAACGTTCCCCTTCGCCAGTTCGACCGCGAAACCAGCGTCCGCAACTCCGTCTTCCATCGTTTCCAACAACGCGGTGGACAGGTCGGCCATCGCCTTCTCAACGGCTTCCAGTTCTTCCGCAGTGAGATCAGATTCCTCGTTGATTGATTTCACGATGGCATCAATACCGCTTTCCGAAAGCTGAGTGTATTGATCGACGTCTTCCTGAATAATGTTTGTTCGACTGATTGCAGTGAACGCCGTATTTGGCAAAGCGAAGCCGGCAAATCGACTTTTTTCTGGGGTCATGTTCGCGGCAGCTCGTTTGGCCAACGTCGAATTTTCCGTGCCGATAATCTCAATCTCGCCCGAAAGCGTCTTGGTTTCTTCGTCGATCACGAAGCCGATGGCAAGCTGATCGGTTTCCTGAACAAGGTCCTCGATCTGCTTCATGTTCATCTCATACGACTGCCGCTGAAGCTCAGCTTGAGCAGAATTTTCGTCGTCGGTTTCCAATTGCTCTAGCTGCTTCTCGTAAGCGTCCCGAATGGTAGAGATGGCTTTATCTCGCAGCGATTTTGGAATTTGCTGACCAAACAACCGAGCCGCAACGTTGAATCGAGTCGGTAGTTCGCCTAGCAGCGACGCCGGCGGTACATCCGGAATTCGATCGAACATTTCGGCCTTGTCACTGATGAAGGCGTGGTTACCAACCTGTTTGATCAGAATTTCGTTTCCGTCATCCGTGATGATGGTGGTGTAATCATCGCCCTCGTCGACTTCGGCGAATCCAGACAGCGTGTCCAACAGGTCATCCAATTCTTCAACCGGAACAAAACCAATGGCTGAGGGTTGTTCGGATCCTTCATCCATGTACAGCAGGACGCCGCTAGGGCGAGTCGAATCGACGCCTTTGAGGAAGTGCGTGATTTGCGTCTGGATCATGAACTTCATCTGGCCAAACCCAGAAGCATCCACCAGATAGTCAATATCCGCCAGCGTATCGTCAAGATTGGCAATTGAAATAACGGCTGCTGGTTTCGGCAAGCTTTGAGCCGCAGCCGGTTCACAGAACATTGCCGTCCATGCGACGCAAGCAGCAACAACGGCGGATGTGAGCGTAAAGCAAACGTTATTCACAACGAATCTCCATGTGATGAGAGCATGGTCAGAGAGCCGTCCACGCGCGGAACTGCCTTGACCCTGCAATTTTCTTTTCTACCAATCGATCACTTAAGCAAATCTATCGCGCACGATGCGCTTCGAAGCGAGCGACTGACAGATAACTTTTAGTAACGGCAACGTGAGTGTCGGAGGTATTAAAACTAATCTGAACTGACACCGCAGCCGGAAGGAACGTGCAACCAAGCACGGAGACACAGTTTTAACATGATCAAAGCTGGTTCGCATCGCCATCAACAACCTTGCCATCAAATTGGCGAAAAATCGTGATTGGCCCATGATCGTCGGTAGGAGTGGCTGCACCAGTGCGCGCAACTCTGGGCTAATAAGCCAAAAAAGCTTCGCTACTTGAATGCGGGTGGCGGAATTAAACCGACCGATAAACGACGCAAATCGGTCCGGTTCTAAGTATCCGAAGCGGTAGGTTGGGACTTGCCTTCCGCAGCTGCTTTCTACACCTGCTGTCTGCCTAAAGCGGGAAGAGCGATGGCGGTGATCGCCACCGGAGCCAATTGCGTCACATGGACCCTTAGGCCAGCGGCAGAATGAAACCTAACGGCATATCGAGAGAATCTGTCGAGGTGTCAGTATCCTGATCGGTAGGTATAAACTTGCCTTCTGCCTTACCGTTCGCGGAAAACGATACGGCCTTTCGTCAGATCGTAGGGAGACAGCTCGACGCGAACCTTATCTCCGGGAACGATACGAATAAAGTGCCGGCGCATGCGGCCTGAAACGTGCGCTAAAACCTCGTTGCCGGTTTCCAATTCGACCCGGAAGCGGGTGTTGGCAAGCGCCTGGGTGACGGTACCGTCAACTTCAAATGATTCTTCTTTAGGCATAAACCCCTCTGTGGCGGCCGTTGTTGGAACGGTCGTCGGTCAAAAATAGTGTTGTATTCAACATTATCTTAGACAAGTAAGTTGCTTAAAGTCCAGTGTGACCCCGCAGTGAAACCCCGTTTCTGTGCATTGTTTATACGAATCGAACAAAATTTCGGCTTGTTTCGACGGGGTTGGGTCGATTAAGATTCGGGACTTGCTCCGCCGATGAAATTCATAGGCGGGGCTATTTCTGTCGGGTGGCTGCATCGAAAGACAGCGTACTCAGCCTCGATCCGACTTTGCCATCCTTTACAATCAGGAGAATATCCGCGTGGGAACGAAAAAGACCGGAAAAGGTCGTCGAAAAATTGGTAGAAAAAAGCGACGGATGCGTGCGAAAATTCGGCATCGCAAGAAATAGTATCGCTGGCACCTGTTAGACAGGTTGCGTAGGAAAGCGGACGTGCAAGAGACGCGTCTGCATCATCAGGGTGCGGTTCAACGAGCCCTACGGAGCGACGACTGGAATTTCGGCGCTCAAGCTTGGTGGTCGAATGAAGCGTTGCGCATCAACTGAAAGAGTCAGTGTGGCAACGCCCGGGACGACGCCTGAGGGAACTCGAACCGAGCCCGAATAAGATCCGCCTCAGCAAAATTGGTCCAAGTCGTAGCGACGAGTGATCGGTTCACCCGAGTCAGTTGGGAATTCGATGGTCGCCGTCGGGAAAATAATACCGGGGACCACCGAGGTCGGATTACTTCTGAGTATTTGTCCTTCTTCGTTGGTGCTGCACTGAACCGCAGGTGTGAAGACCGTCGTGCGAAGTTCAATGGTTGGGCCTCCTGACGCGGGTAGCTTCACGTGCTCACCGCCAATTAGCTCCATCGTTAGCGGACCACCAAAATGAGCCCAACCGTGGTCAACCGGTTCCACGTAAACGTTGATCTTGCCGGATTGCCGTAGGACGACGGATTCCGATTGATTGGAGTCTACAACGTCAACGTGCAGGAGAACAAATTGAGGCCTGTCACGGGAAACGAAATCGGAGCGCAGTCCCAGCGAAGCGTTTGTCATCCGGTATCGAGATAGGCCATCGGCGGAGGGCACTTCAAACGCGTTGCCCTGACTTAGGAAGCGCTCGGAAGGCTCCGGTTGCCGGTTGTTGTTTTCATCGAAAAAAATGTCTCTACCCACAACGATCAGGTTGGCTCGAACCGCAGAAGTGTTTCCAGACTGTTCAGTTGAAACTTCGGCATCGGAGCTGTCAGGTGCGTCCGCCGTTGCCGGACTCCAGCCAACCACAGATCCACCGAGCAGAGCGTACCCGTACATGGGCGTGAAGTTCCGATTGCCATCACTCTTCGACGCGAGCAGAACGGCGATCGCGATTCCGCCGCCGATCACGATTGCAAGTAAAGTAAAAAGTTGCTGGAAGGTCATTGATTACTGGTTGCTTCAACCAAGTCAGAAAAGCGATGGCGCGTAGGTACAACGCACAAACCCATTTTTAACAGATTGTCTGAACGATACTGCGAAACGGCAAACGAAACCCTCCCAAAATCAAATTTTTTCGATTTTTGAGTCCCGAAAGACGTCTGCTACTCTGTTTCATCTCCGCCCGGCCGTTTGCTGGCATACAGATTAGCGTACGCGTCAACTGCTTGGTCGACCGAGAAATTGTCGGCTACATACGATTTTCCTTGTCGGCATAACTGGTTTGCCGATTCTGGTTGCTCGATCAGATACTTCGTCCAGCGAGCGAATTCGTCTCTCGCCCCAAAGTTCACGGCGAACCCTGTCTCTTGGTGCCGGACAGCATCACTGGTGCCGTTCCCCAGCACGGAAATGACTGGCGTGCCTGCCGCCATCGAGTGAAGCATCGGCGACGAGAGGGGCGTGTTCAGATTGGCGTTCCAATAGACATCAGAACCCAGAAAAAGATCCGGCGGTGTCAGTTCCGTGGGCGGTCGGTCAAGAATGTGTACGTGGCTTCCCGCTTCGGTTTGTGATGCGAATTTTCTCAAGCGGGCTTTCTGCTCGCCCCGCCCGACGATCAGCAGATGGAAATCGTCTCGAATACAAGTCAGCAGGTCAGTCGCCCAAATAAGATCTTTCAAACGAAATCGCGGCTGCAGCGGTGCGACGGTGGTGGCTAAGTAAATTGAACTTGGCAAACCAAGACAAGCAGTTGTTTTCTCTTTCGCCTCGGTTCGGCCAAGTTTTGATTCACGCGACACCGCTGGTGGAATCACACGAATTTGCTTTTCCGGACAACCAGTATCGACCAAGTGTCCGATCAGAGATTCATGCGGAACGACAACCGAATGATCGTACGGTGCAACACGGTTACGAATCAGCTGACGGATATGCGTGCGAGGTCCGCCCAAGCTTGTGACTGTTTCAACCCGAGCGGCAGATGGAAGGTATCGGCCGGCCCAAGCAAGTTCTAATCTGGCATCGGCATCCCACGAGTGAACAACATCCGGACGCAAAGATTCCAGCAGCATTCGAATCGTTGCTGCAAGTTTGATCGAGCAATAGACCGCGCGGCGCTGAGATTGAGGTCGAAATTGAGGTTGACGAATCCCCAACGAGTGAATGGTTGCTTGGTGGATGCGAGTGGGAGAGCCGATGGGGTCACAGATGGCAGCGACGTGTATATCGAATTCTCGATCTGCCAAGCCTGCAGCCAGCAATCGTAGCTGCGAGGAATCCGCAGGCAAACGGAGCGAGGGCGTGATGAAAAGGATGCGTCGTTTCACGATTGCGGATCGAAGGTTGGGCGTTATAGCGTCACAGCGTAGCGGTCGGAGATTGAACTTTGCTTCCGGTTTGACAGCTCTCTACTCTAACGTGGAAAACGGTTTTAAGTACCGGCCAAGAACTTGCTGAGGTTCAAACTTGGGCCCGTTGGCACGATGTCCCGCATGGCCGAGCCTTTGCCGTAGGTTGGACTGGCAGAGAGTATCGATCAAAGCGTCAGAGAAAATGGCCGTCTGCCCCGGATCTGCGATCACTCCGGTTTCGCTGTTTTTAATTAGGCCTTCCTGCTCAGTTGCTGGGCTGGCGACGCAGCAGATTCCGGAAAGGAGAGCCTCGATCAGTCGGTTGTCGTATCCGGCATGTCGCAGTGGATGAACGTAGACGTCCGCCGCGAGCAAAACTTCAGAAAGGTCGTCAAAAAAACCGGGCATGATCACCGAGTAAACCAAACCAAGCTCGTTGATCTCTTCCCAAACCGTTTTCGCAGAGTGCCCATCGCCAATGATCCAGAGGCGCGCTCTTGGGTGCCGTTCCAGCACCGCCGGCCACGCTCGAACAAGATCCAGCACGCCTACATCACTGCCCAACGGCGCAGCGCAGACGACCAGCGGTTGGTCGGTTTCGATTGATAGAACTGGGTGCGCGTCGCTGAGTGCGTTGCGAGCGGCGTTCTTTCGGGCCGGCGTGCGTTGGTCTGGCTGAGCCGCATGGGTTAGGTCCGGGACGATCTGGATCTTGCTGCCGCAGTCTGGGTTCAGGCGTTTCAGCTCTTCTGCGGTTTTCTGGCAGTCGACTAGCAAAGACGTGGCCATCTCAAGGACCTGAGTTTGCCGAGCCATGTTGCTTGACCGCGATGGTTCGGGATCGATTAAACAACTGTCCATTCGCACCACAAAAGGGACTCGGTCGCAGAACGCTTTGGCAGCCAACCAAGTTTGTTCATCGTATCCAAACGCCAAGATGCCATCCGGTTGAAAGTCAACAAGGTGTCGCGACAGCGGACGGATAGTTCGCAGAGAACGCCATGGACCCGAAGTGGCCTTGGGCAGCCGGCGAACGGGAATTTCACCGAAATGAAGATTGGTGGGCCACGTTTTCTGCCAGTTGATCGTGAAAATCTCAACGGTGTGCCCTGCTTCGTGAATTGCCGCAGCGAGTCGGCCAACAGCAAGTTCACTTGCCCCAGACACCGGCCAGAACCGCCGGGTGATGATGGCAAGCCGCTTCGGTTTCCAAGAAGACGGATCTGGGCGGGATTCCTTCTTTTGGTCAGGCTGGGATGCGGGCTCGGATTCCATGGTCGTCGAAAGCGAATTGGGCAAGGTCTGCGCGAATCCTAGTTGGACAGCGTTAGTTTTGCAATTTCACCGTTGTTTTTGCCGCAGGGTGTCGTCGGGAGGGCGAGGCTCCGTCCGAGCCGCGCGGAGCAAAAAAGCTGAACCATCCACATGGGGCGGACGGAGCCTTCCTCTCTCAACATCGGTTTCATTCATCGAAAGTGGCGCTGTCCAACTAGTGCCGCGATTCGAGCCGGTGCGAACAGCGGCAGCGTATTTCAGAACTAGCCGGGCAAATCCGCCGGTTCCAGACATGCCAAATAGGGTAAGTTTCGGTACTCGTCATTGTAATCCAGCCCGTAGCCAACCACGAATTCGTCTGGGATGTCAAACGCGATGAATTCGGGTTTCCAATCGACTTCTTGGCAGCCAGTTTTTAGCAGCAGCACGGCTGACTTCAGGCTTGTGGGTCCGAGGTCGTTCATCAACTGAGTCACCTCGGCCAGCGTGTGACCGGTGTCGAAAATGTCATCGATCAACAGCACGTCGCGTCCGGTGATGTCGAGCATCATTTCTGAATTGATGGTTAAGCGACCGCGTTCAGAGCCTTGATAGCTGCTGGTTTGGACGACACCGACTCGCATCGGCATCTGTAACTTTCGAATTAAATCCGCCATCAACACGACGCTGCCGGTAAGCACGCCGACGATGGTCAGTGGCGTGTCTCCATAGGCTTCGTTGATTTGCCGGGCCAGATCTTCGACGCCTGCGTTTAGCTGTTGTTCATCAAGTAAAGTTTTCACGGCAATTCTGTTGGGTGAGGTTAAGTGGAAGTTTTTGGTGTTCGGTTTCGTGGTTGCCATTTCTTACGCTTGCGTAAGCATGCTCACGCAAGCGTGAAGCATGGCACCCGACAAACTTAAGCGATGACAAACTTGGCTGGTCAACTGCTCATCCGATCGTGTGTCATCTGGATGGCTCTCAGTAGACCACGCGCCTTGTTTAGTGTCTCTTCATACTCACTGGTTGGATTGCTGTCAGCGACGATGCCTGCTCCGGCTTGAACGTACGCGGTGTCGCCCTTGATGACCATCGTTCGCAATGCGATGCAGGTGTCCATGTTACCCGAGTAATCAATGTACCCGACCGCTCCGGCGTAAGGGCCACGGCGATGCGGCTCGAATTCGTCAATGATTTCCATCGCTCGAACCTTGGGTGCTCCGGAGACCGTGCCGGCCGGCAGGCTGGCCATCAACGCATCAAACTCGTCGGCGTTTTCTCGCAGTTGGCCGGTGACGGTGGAGGAAATGTGCATCACGTGACTGTATCGTTCGACAATCATCACGTCTGGGATCTTGATTGATCCATACTGGGCGACTCGGCCAACGTCGTTGCGGCCTAGGTCGACCAGCATCACATGTTCGGCTCGTTCTTTTTCGTCGGCCAGCAATTCGGCCTCGAGGGCGTCGTCTTCTTCGGGCGTTGCGCCGCGGCGGCGAGTTCCCGCCAGCGGGCGAACCGTCATCTCGTTATCGACCACGCGGCACATGATTTCGGGCGAACTGCCAACAAGCGTCGTGTCTCCGCTGCGAACGAAAAACATGAACGGGCTGGGGTTAAGGATTCGCAAAGAGCGATAAATTTCGAATGGGTCGCAGTCAATCTTCAGCTGCAAACGCTGACTGAGCACCACCTGAAAAATGTCGCCCGCTTTGATGTACTCGATGCAGTCCAGCACGGCCTGTTCGAATTCCGCCTGAGTAAAGTTGGACGAGTAGCCGTCGGGGTCTTTGTCAGGGAGCGTCGCGTCGACACATGCGGATCCCTCGCTAGGTTGATTCAGTCGCTCGATCAAGTGATCCAGTCGTTTGCAGGCGTCAGCATACGCGGATTCGGGCGAGTCAAATTTCTCGGGCCAAGCAAGTGCGATCGCGGTGATCGTTTTGGTAATGTGATCAAACACCAGCATCGAATCGTAAAACGCGAACGACATGTCCGCCAGCTCACGATCATCGTGAGGGGCGTCGGGTAGGGATTCGACGTAACGCACCACATCGTAGCCCGCGTAGCCGATCGCTCCGCCGGTGAACGGAGGAAGTTCTGGCAGCTCGGCGACTCGGACGTCACCCATTAGCTGGCGAAGCACGTCCAGCGGATTGGGCGATTCGAACTCATCCACCGTCGCTTGCCCGTCGGAGCCCACTTCAGTGACCGTGACGCGATTGGCAAAAGCGGAAACTTCTTTGGTAGGACGAACCCCCAAAAAGCTGTAGCGGCCCACGTTGTCGCCACCGACGACGCTCTCGAACAGACAGGCGGTCCCGCCAGTGTCGATCTTCTGAAAAGCAGAAACGGGCGTCAGCGAATCGGAGATCAGTCGACGGAAAACCGGGACTGCGTCGTGATCGTCCGCTAGCTGACAGAAATTTTTCAGATCGGGAAGAACGGCCATGTAAGTCGCAGATTGATCGATGGATAGTCGTTAAAAAATTAAAAAGGCTGTACCGGTACTCAAAAGCGTCTCTAGGACCGAGGTGATTCAGCCGTTTGGATAACCTTGTATCGCGGGGTAGCCCGAGATAAAATTCGGCGGACGACCCATCAAACAATCTCGGTCGAACGATCCGAGCGAGAAATCATATCATGAAATGCCAAAAGTGTGAGAAGCCTGCCACGTTTCATATCACCGACCTAACTGGCGACGAATTGCTGGCCCTGCATTTGTGCCCCGACTGCGCGAAAGAGTATTTGCAGACGGAAGATGCGGAGGAGCCCGTAGCGCCGACGATGACGGGGATGCTCAATGAGCAATTGAAACTTGAGCAAACGGCCGAAGATCTAAAAACGCTCGATGCGAGGAAATGCCCGATTTGCGGGATCTCGTTTTACGAGTTTCGGCACGCGGGCCGGCTCGGATGTCCTCACGATTACGTTTTCTTTGGGGAAGAGCTTGATCCGCTGCTGGTCAATGTGCATGGCGAAAGTACGCACACCGGGAAAGAACCCAAACGCGGTGTCCGTGATGCCGAATCGCAGACTGAGCTGATCCGCCTGCGTCGTGAAATGCGTGAAGTGGTCGAACAGGAAGATTACGAGCGGGCAACGGAAATTCGCGATCAAATTCGTACGATCGAAGGCGAGGGTCAGCGTGGTTGATAGAGAATGCAGTTTTAAGCGATCGGCGATTGAGAATTTTGTTGCAAACTCGGCGGGCATTGGGGGTTCCCTAGGTGCCAAGGGTGTATTTCATTCTGCCAATCGCCTTGTCGCGTCGGTTGATTCCGAGGAGGTCTCATGCTGATCAACGACATGGCAAGCCGTTGCGGGGAATGGCTGCGTGGTAGCGGGCCGGAATCCGATATCGTGATGAGCAGCCGCATCCGTCTGGCAAGAAACTTGGCGGACTACCCGTTCATTCAACGCTGCACCGATATCGATCGAGCCAACATCGAGTCCACCGTGCGGGATCGGTTGGAAGGCAGCGACGACTTGGCCGACCTTACGTTTATCAACGTCGCAGATCTGGAATTGCTTGACCGCCAGTTTCTGGTCGAGCGTCAATTGATTAGTCGCGAGCATGCGAATTCGGACGGCGCGCGTGCGGTGGCGATCGACAGCAACGAACGTTGCAGCTTGATGGTTAACGAAGAGGACCATCTTCGAATCCAAGTCATGAAAAGCGGTTTTGATTTGGACGGCGCTTGGGATCAGATCGATCGCCTTGACGATTCGATCGAGGAACATTTGACGTACGCGTATAATCCGAAGCTTGGTTACTTGACCGCCTGCCCGACGAACGTGGGAACGGGAATGCGAGTCAGTGTGCTGGTTCACTTGCCGGCGTTGGTGATCACCAAGCAAATCGAAAAGGTTTTTCGTAGTTTGCAACGCATCAATCTGGTGGTTCGCGGGCTTTATGGCGAAGGCTCGCAGGCAATGGGGGACTTCTATCAGATCAGCAACCAAGTCACCCTTGGCAAGAACGAGGACGAGTTGGTGAAGCAAGTTGGTGATGTGGTTCCGGTCGTGATCGATTACGAGCGTAAGGCTCGAGATTTTTTGATTAACGAGCAGCAGAACGATCTGTTCGACCGCGTCAGTCGGGCGTACGGAACGCTGCAGAACGCTCGGCAGATCAGCAGCGAGGAGACGATGTTCCTGCTGTCACGGGTCCGGATGGGCATCAATCTGGGGCTGATCGGAGATCTTGAGATCCCGAAAATCAACCAGCTTTTTATTCACACTCAGCCGGCTCATTTGCAAAAGCTGTATCAATCCGTGCTGGATACTGACGAGCGAAATGTTGAGCGAGCCAAGTATCTGAAGGGGCAGCTGAAGCTAGGTCGTGAAAACGCTCCCGACCAAAACTGAGCGTTTGCCGCTTCGGTTCATTTGTCGTCAAACGAACTTTGGTCGAAGAGCTGCTCTACCGACACGACAATCATGAATCGTCGGAATTTATGGGTGCCATGCTAGACCGGATCGTGACAGATGGCTTACGCGGTTGTTAGAGTATCTTAGCAAATGCGGTCATGAGCCGACGCGATCGTGTTGGCAAAGGCAGCCAATGTGCGAAGTTTACTCCATTCCGTCTCTCACGATTTTCTCAGCAAAATGACAAACAGTTCCGACCAAGACCTCGATGCGGCAGTTGCAACTGCGAAGGACAAGCTTGATCAGCATACGGTCGAGATCGTCCAACGCCATTTTCATGAATCCACCGGGTGTCCGTTCTGGCTTGGGAAAAAGTCAGAACTGAACTTCGATCCGCTGACTGAAGTAAAGTGCTACGAAGACTTGCAAAAATTTCCCTCGTTTGAGGACGATTGGTTGCGAGGCGGCCCGGTCGAGCGTTGGCGGATGAAGGATCACGCTGATCGACCCACGTATGTTTTCGAAACCGGTGGCACGACTGGCGTCCCGAAAAGTCGCGTGGTCGTCGACGACTTTCGCACCGACTACGAAGTCTTCAGCGAAACCTTGCCGGACGAGTATTTTCCTCGCGGTGGAAACTGGTTGATGTTGGGTCCGTCTGGGCCGCGCCGTTTGCGGTTGGCGGTTGAGCACTTGGCTCAGGTTCGCGGCGGGATTAGCTTCTGCATCGACTTGGATCCTCGCTGGGTCGTTAAACTGATCAAGAAAGGCTGGATGGATCATCTGGAAGCCTACAAGAAGCACTGCATCGATCAGGCGATCACGATTCTAACAGCCAATCATAATATCAAGTGCATGTTCGGCACGCCTAAGTTGATCGAGTCATTGTGTCTGGAGTTGGAAGAACGAGACATGACGTTGGCGGAAACGGGCGTCACCGGCATTTTCTCCGGCGGCACGGAATTCACGCCGCAGTGGACTCGGTATTGCGTCGAAGAACTTTTTGGCGGACCGCCTGAGGAAAGCGGCATCTACATGACGCCTACTTATGGCAACACGTTGATGGGGCTCGCGTGCAGCAAGCCGGTAACAGCCGAAGAAAAATACAAAATTTCTTATTACGCACCGCAGCCGCGAGCCGTCACAGAAGTCGTTCAGTTTGACGACCACAATCAAACGGTTGGTTACGGAGAAACGGGTCGAGTGAAATTGACAACGTTGACGCCCGAGTTTTTCGTGCCCGGTTTTCTGGAGCGGGATGAAGGCGAGCGTGAGCAGCCGTTCGCGAAGTTTCCGTGGGATGGCGTCAGCGGCGTGCGTCCGTATCACAAACTAGCGGCCGCCACGACGGTTGGCGTGTATTAAGTTGA
The DNA here is from genome assembly GCA_937929805.1 of uncultured Pirellulaceae bacterium. Taxonomy (GTDB): domain Bacteria; phylum Planctomycetota; class Planctomycetia; order Pirellulales; family Pirellulaceae; genus Mariniblastus. The sequence goes on along the minus strand of CALFUT010000045.1, from coordinate 16,456 downwards.
ACCAAACGGGCTTCGCCCATTACCAAACTATTCGTTGTGAGGAGCCAAGCGTGTTGGATATTCCCGTTATTCGTTGGGGAAAGCCCTACGAATCACTCGAAAAAACCGAGGTTGTTCATTTTAATACGGGCGAGCCCATTGCGACCGTTAGTTCGGCCAATGGAGGCTTGGTCTCGCGCGACATGCGAAAGGCTCAAAAGGCCCGCGACCGATTGCGCGAGTTCTCGTGCGAAGATTTGATCGCCAAAGTTGATAAGGCGGCGGACCTCTTTGAGAACGAAACGCTTAAGTTGGGCGATGGCACTCAGTCGCCCGACCAGTTCGTGCATCACCAGTCGGCGTCGACCGGATTACCCGAGCACATGTGCCGCAAGAACATGGTCAAGAATTGTTTCGTGATGCAGAACATGACCGAAATTTTGGAATGTCTGACTCGGGGGCTGGATCTTGACATTTTGACCAATGGTTACGGGACCGAATCGCGCGGCGTGATCGTCAGCTATCAGGCGCAGACGCCCGTGCTGGGGGCCGTGCTGCCTTCGAACTCGCCCGGCGTTCACACGTTGTGGTTGCCTGCGATTCCACTGCAAATGGGATTGGTCTTAAAGCCGGGGTCGTCCGAGCCTTGGACGGCGTACCGAGTCGCGGCTGCGTTTGAGGCAGCCGGAATTCCTCCGGAAGTGATTTCCCTGTATCCCGGCGGACACGATGTGGGTGGCGCATTGATGACCAGTTGTCCTCGCAGCATGATTTTTGGAAGCCAAAAAACTGTGGATCAATACTCGGGCAATCCGGGCGTTCAAGTTCACGGACCGGGCTTTTCAAAAATTTTCTTGGGTGACGATTGCGTTGATCAGTGGGAACAGTTCATCGACGTGATGGCCGAAAGTGTCTACATCAATGGCGGTCGCAGCTGCATCAATTGCAGTGCGATCTACGCGTCGCGGCACACGAAGGAGATTGCTCAGGCACTTGGCGAGCGACTTGGGCCGGTTGAGGCTCTGCCTCCTGACGATCCGGAAGCCGGTTTGGCCGCATTCACGGTCCCCGGCATGGGGAAAGCTGTCTGGGACATGGTCAAGCAAGACCTGCAAGCCGATGGCGTGACCGATTACACGGCGGATTACGGTGATCGTGTGGTCGAGCTAGAGCGAGCGTCGTATTTACGACCAGTGATTGCTCATGCCGAAAGCCCCGAGTGCGACATCGCCAGCAAAGAGTTCATGTTCCCTTTCGCGACGGTGGTGGAATGCCCTCAGGCTAAAATGATCAAGGCAGCTGGCCCTACTCTTGTGGGAACGGCGATAACCGAAGACCAAAAATGGATCGATCAGTTGCTTTCGGCGACCAACATCGACCGCTTGAACGTCGGGCCCGTTCCGACCAACCGATTGAACTGGCTCCAACCGCACGAAGGGAATATCATCGATTTCTTGTTTCGATCACGTGCCTATCAGGTGGCCGAGAACAAAGTGACGGCGATCGCGTAGATCAATTTTACAATTGACCAGTTGCAGATGCTGCCTATGGAATGACGTCGTAACGTTCATCATTGGCCGCTTCTCCTTTTTAATCCTGTTTCCCATTCACCGCATCATGCAACCATTTGATTTCGAGATGCGGACACGAATTGTTTCGGGTGAGAACTCGCTTGAGCGAATTGGGCAACTTGCGGCCGAGCTAACAACTGGCCGAGTGTTACTTGTGACCGATCCGGGGATCGTTGCGGCGGGGCACGTCGAACGAGCCGTCCAATCGATCGAAGCCGAAAAGCTTGAGGTTCACGTCTTTGATGGAGCCGCAGAAAATCCGACCACAGACGATGTCGGTCGCGGGGTCGTGGCGGCCAAAGAATTTCAGCCGGACCTTTTGGTCGGGTTAGGGGGCGGTAGCTCCATGGACTGTGCCAAAGGGATTAACTTTATTTACAGCTGCGGCGGGACGATGCACGACTACGCGGGCGTGGGCAAGGCGACCGGGCCGATGTTGCCAATGATCGCGGTGCCCACGACGGCAGGGACTGGCAGCGAACTGCAATCCTTCGCGCTGATTTCTGATGCGAAGACGCACGTGAAGATGGCGTGCGGTGATCCGGCGGCCAGTTGCCGCGTGGCGATACTCGATCCACTGCTGACGATGACTCAGCCGCCGATGGTTACCGCGTTGACCGGAATCGATGCGATTTCTCATGCGATTGAGACCATGGTGACGACTCGACACAATCCCGCGTCGCGGATGTTTTCTGTTGCGGCTTGGCAGCAGCTGGCCAATCATTTCGAAACGGTAATCACCTCGCCTCAAGATCTTGAAGCTCGATCGGCGATGCAGCTTGGCTCGGCATGGGCCGGATTGGCGATCGAGAACTCGATGCTGGGAGCCGCTCATGCGTTGGCCAATCCGTTGACGGCCAAGTTTGGAGTTGTGCACGGTCAGGCGGTCGGGTTAATGCTACCGCACGTGATTCGATTCAATGGCAAGGACTCGGATTGCCAGCAAGCATACGCGGAACTGTTATCACACTGCGGTACGTCTGAATCCGGGGATGACCCAGCTGAAACTTTAGCGGACTTGGTAACTCGCCAAGTTCAGACAGCCGGTTTGAAGACGAAGCTGGCGGAGTTGGATGTGTCCGACGAGCATTTTGCCGACATGGCGGCCGATGCGGCGCAACAATGGACGGGGACGTTCAACCCAATTTCTGTCGATGTAGAGAGCTTGCAGCAGCTGTATCTTAACGCGGCGTAACGCTTTTCGTTTCAAGTGTTTGGAAACTTTTTGTTAGATTCGATGGTTTAGGTATAATCTGACAGGAGAAAGGAGGACGAATTATGAACATCCCTGTAAACGAAATGTCTGTTTTAGAAAAGCTCGATGCGATTGCCTTGATCTGGGATAGTTTGTCGGTAGATCCGGATTCGATTCCAGTCCCTGATTGGCAACGGGATGAGCTGGCGGCCCGAGCACAGCGGCTCGATGCTGGAGAAGCGAAAGTATCAGATTGGGATGAAGCAGAAAAGCGCTTTGATCAAATTGGCAAATGAAAGTCAGAATCTCCCAAGACGCAGAATTGGATCTCGTTGATGGATTCTGGTTCTACGAATCGCAGCAACAAGGTCTGGGAGACAAGTTTCGCGACAGCATGAAGTTCGAAATTCGGTCGCTTGAAACGTTGGGTGGAACTCATTCAAAACGTTACGGTTACCACCGAAAGGTTTGCAAAAAGTTTCCTTTCTCGATCTTCTACCGCATGGACTCCAAGACCGAGCTTACCGTTATCGCGGTTTTCAGCCAGAGAAGAGGCGGCGAGTGGATCACAAGAAGGCTGGGCAGATAGCTTGGATAGAATGCATAGAACATTATGCTACCGAACGGTAGTTTTGATTTTGCTCCTAGTTCTGAACGTAGCTTCTCCGGCACTTGCTCAATCGACCGACCAAGGTTGGAACCTGTTTCGGGGCGACGCTGGTTCGTCAGGTGTCGCGCACACGACGCTGCCTGCCGAACCTAAAGTCATCTGGAAACACAAAGTGAAGGACGGTTCGTTTGAGAGCACGCCCGTCATCGTGGCGAAAGGTGACCGGCCACCGATGGCAATTATTGGTGATCTGGATGGCCGTTTGATCGCTCTCAATTTAAGCGACGGCAAGGTGCTCTGGCAGCAACAGCTTGGCGAGCTAGGCTTCACTGCGGCGGCAGTTTATCGCGATGGTAGACTCTTCGTTGGCGATTTTGATGGTTTCTTTTACTGTCTGGATCTGGATGGAAAGGTGATCTGGAAATACGAAACCGAAAGCGAAATCAACGGATCCGCAAACTTTTACAAAAAGTTGGTACTCTTTGGGGCTCAAGATGGAGTGCTGTACGCGCTTGATCGCGAGTCTGGGAAAGTCGTTTGGAAATACGAAGCCGAAGATCAAATTCAATGCTCGATCACCGTTTCTGGAAATCGAGCGTTCCTTGGTGGCTGCGACGGCAAGTTGCACGTCGTTAATCTGGACTCGGGGAAGAAGGTGGCTCGAGTCGAAATCGAATCGCCGACGGGAACAACGCCGGCGACTCTAGGTGATCGCGTTTACTTTGGGACTCAGCAAGGAACCTTTTTTGCCGTTGATTGGAAGGAAGCAAAAATCGATTGGAAGCGCGAAGATCCGCTCGGTGGAACGATGATCGTTGCGTCGGCCGCGGTGAACGAAAAACTAGTTGTCTACGCAGTGCGAAATCGGCAGGTGATTTCGCTCGATCCGAAAACGGGCAAAGAAAATTGGATCGTGCGGCTGAAAAGTAAAGTGGATGCTTCGCCGGTGATCGTGGGCGACCGGGTTCTGATAGCCGCAACCGATGGACGGCTTTTTCTGCTGGATCAGAACTCGGGAGAAACCGTGTGGCAGACGCAGCTTAATGGTTCGATTATTGGTTCGGCGGCGGTTGCGTTCGAGCGATTAGTTGTTGCGACTGATCGGGGCCTCGTCTATTGTTTAGGTCAGCCCACGCAAGATAAAGAATAACGGATTGGCTCAAACGTAATGGCGGAAAGCTCAAAAACCGAAGTCGGCAGTTACTTCATCTCCAACTATCCACCATTTTCACAATGGACGGGTGACAAGTTGGACGATGTCGAGCAAGCGTTGGCTAAGCCGCCAACCGCCGATGTGCCGCTGGGTTTGTACTTGCACATTCCGTTCTGCCGAAAACGATGCAAGTTTTGCTACTTCAAGGTCTTCACCGATCAGAACGCGAAGGACATCGAGGCGTACGTGTCGGCTTTGTGTCGTGAGATCGAACTGGTGAGCCAACAGCCCGTGATGGGTGATCGGCCATTCCGATTCGTCTACTTTGGCGGCGGTACCCCGTCGTTCCTAGGCGTGCGGCAGCTTCGGTCGCTGGTTGAGCGTTTGCAAGCGAACATCAATTGGGATAAGGCCGAAGAGGTCACGTTCGAATGTGAGCCGGGTACATTGCAGGAAAGCAAAGTCAAAGCCCTACGCGAGTTGGGAGTGACTCGGTTGAGCCTAGGCATCGAGAACTTTAGCGATTCGATCTTGGAGGAAAACGGACGGGCTCACCTGACCAAGGAAGTTTACAAAGCGTGGGATTGGATTCAGGCCGCCGATTTTCCGAACGTGAATATCGATTTGATCTCAGGGATGGTGGGTGAAAACTGGGACAACTGGAAGCATAACATCCGCGAGACCATCAAGCTGTCGCCTCACAGCGTGACGATCTACCAGATGGAGTTGCCCTTCAACACGGTGTACAGCAAAGATATTCTAGGCGAGAAAATCGAAACGCCGGTCGCCGACTGGGACACCAAACGCGAATGGCTCAACTATGCCTACGACGAACTTCAATCTGCCGGCTACAAAGTCAGCAGCGCCTACACGATGGTGAAGGATCTAAAAGACGACGTGGTCAGTTTTAGTTACCGCGACAACCTGTGGCAAGGCTCTGATTTGTTGGCGACCGGGATCGCAAGTTTCGGTCATGTCTCGGGGGTGCACTATCAAAACAAGGCCGACATGAAACAGTATCAGGCTGACTTGCTGGAAGAAGGTAAGTTGCCACTGGGCCGAGCGTTCACACCGACGCCCCATCAAGCGTTGATTCGTGAAATGATTTTGCAACTGAAGCGTGGGTTTTTGGAAGTGGATTACTTCCGCCAAAAGTTCGACGTTGAAATTCTTGATCATTGGCAAAAAGAATTTCAGACGCACCAAGCCGACGGCATGCTGACGTTTGATCAGGATCGGATTGAATTGACTCGGAAGGGTTTTTTGCACGCGGACGCTTTGTTGCCGGTGTTCTTTGAGCCTGAGCATCAGGGGATTCGTTACACGTAATGTCGACCGTGATTTTTATGATGGGCGAATTCGAGGCGGAGTTTCCCGTCGATGTTCGCTACGCCGACAACCACATGTGGGTGCGTCCGATTGAAGGCCAAGCGAATCAGTTTCAGTTTGGCTTCACGGCTTATGCGGTACGCTTGCTGCAAGATGTTTACTTTCTGGATTGGTTGTTGGATGCTCCGGTCAACTTGAAGAATGGCCAAGAGATTGGCAGCATCGAAAGCAAGAAAGCTGAAAGCTCGCTTTACGCTCCTGCCGAAGGCCAGTTGCTGACCTTTAATGATGAATTGATGGATGACCCGTCGGCGATCAACGTCGATAAGTACGGCGATGGCTGGCTTTTTACAATGAAAACCAACGGATCGCCGAACTTCATGGATGCCGAGGCCTATTTGAGTTATCTTGAGGAAGTCTGGGTGAAGACTCAGCGAACGATCAAGGGCCAATTGAACGATTGAAATCGTTTGGACTCCATGGTTAGGGAGGGTAAGGCTCCGTCCGCACCCAACCCACTCTCGCGTTTTGTCAAAAAATTGGCTCGGGCGGAGCCTCGCCCTCCCGTCACGCCAGAAGCTGAACACTTACTTCTGAAACCTTCGTCCCATGGCCAAACGACTATCCGTTATCGTCTCGCAAGCCCAAGGCAAAAATCCTGCCAAGCGGAAGCTGGAAGAGGATATCGTTGCCGGTCTGCTGTTCGAGAGCGGCATCGATGTGACGATTGTGCCAAACTTGTACGACATCCAAGCGGACAGCACCAGCTTAGTCGCTTTGCAAGGAGTTGGTGGTAACGCGGTGCTTTGCTCGTGGCTGTTCGAACGAGCCGCTCGATGGGTGCTGGATCGCCACGGCATCCATGGTCAACATGGAACCGTGCTGCTGCAAGCCGAAGACGATGAAGCGGACGAGGATGAAGCGGACGACTCAGACGAGCCCGCCGATGATAAAGACCGTGTGATTGACTCGCGTGATCTGCCAAATCGCAAGATCTACTGCCTTGACTTGAAAGCCTCGAATTCGGCGGACGAGTTTATTGCCGAAGTCAAACGCATCTATTCAGAAAATCAGGTGCAGGTGGTCGGCCTGACCGACGTGTTGAATGCCGCGCCGCTGCCGAAAGTCGCCAGCCAGCAAGCTGGAGATCAAAACGAGAATGGCTCTGCAGCGGGCCAAGCGGTTGTGAATCGCATTGAAGAAAAGTCCGGCCGCCGTTGGTATCCGGTGATCGATTACAGCCGCTGCACCAACTGCATGGAGTGCATCGACTTCTGCCTGTTTGGCGTTTACGGAGTCGATCGAATCGACACGATTCTGGTCGAACAACCCGACAATTGCCGCAAAGGATGTCCAGCGTGTAGCCGCGTATGCCCCGAGAACGCGATCATGTTCCCGCAACACAAAACGCCTGCCATCGCGGGCTCGATGGATGCGGCGGCCAGTTTGAAGATTGACCTGTCGCAATTGTTTGGTGCTCCGGCCGAAGGGAAATCGGCGGAAGAGTTAGCAGCGATCGAACGCGACGAACAGTTGGTGATGGCCGGACGGAACGCCGTTGGTGCAAAATCGTCGGCGGGTCGTTCCGAAATCTCTACGTCCAGTAAACCGGACGAACTGGACGATTTGGTGGATGAGCTAAACGATTTGGATATTTAGTCGAGTCGAACCTCACTCAGACAAGGCCTCTACGCGTCGACCAAGCAACCGAAAACACGGTACGCGTCGCCCAGCAGATCCTTGATTTGATCCGGTTTGACGACCTTGCCCGCGCGATAAAAACACATGGTATTGCCACGGCCTTCTACACGGATCCCCGTTTGAGTTTCGAAGAACTCAAGCACCGCCGGTTGAAAGAACGAACGAATCGCCTCTTCGTTGGGGCCTTTGAGCACGAAGTTGTCGGAAAACTTGGGATGGCTGTCAAAATCGATGTCTTGAAACCCAAGCATGCCGCCAACCCGGTCTAGAATTCCTTCGGGGCGCATCGAGAATTCAGGGCAGTTCAGCTGCGGCGACGCAAGTGACGCGACGGTCTGTCTTGTCGTGCGCTGATTTTTTCCATTCCCCGTGGTGAACTGATAATCGAAGACGCCGATCTGAACCTCGTCGGTCACGCCCTCGATCAAGTTTTGCATCTTCCGGGCTCGACCTTGGTTGAAAAGGTTGAAGCCCGAGTGCCGGCTTAGCTGTTGCGAGTTCCCGTCTTCAAACCAGTCGAGCCCCAGTTCACCCGCCAATTCTTCGAGCTTTTTCAGACGTTTCTGGTTCGCGAAATGGGAGTAGGCCATGCGACCCACCACGAAAACAAGAAAGATGGCGATGAATATGAATGGGAGGAATTGCTCGATCATTTTCTGATCACTTCTTCAGTTGAACCAAGTCGCCGTGCGAAGATTGATTCGCTGCCGGAGGGTTAATCTTCCGCGGATCTTCCCAATTGTCGGCAGAAAAATGCTCGCTGTATGCGCCGTAGTCATGGAAGGCAATTTTTTTTGCAATCCGATAGGCCCAGCTTCTCTCGGGAATGGGTTCCATGTCGGGCATGTACTGCGACGGATGCCTTGCCGCTGCCTGCAATTCGGCCAACGCCGTTTTGCGAGCCGTCGAATCTTTCGCTCCGTGCCGATCCGCGAGCGCTTCGATTAAGTCTGGACGCTCCAACGCGATGCAACCGCGAGTGTGAGTCGCAGCCGTTTTACGAAAGTCCTTTAGGTATTCGGACTCGTTGAACACTTGGTCCAGCGGTCGTTCGTCGTGAATCGATTCCTTTGCGAACTGGATGATCGGGCAGGGCTCGATGTCGCCCCACGGGCTGATGTGATGAGTGAACCCAGTCGCGGCGGGGCACAAAGCGTTTCCGTCCGCGTCGTAGTAGGCGTCGATCACGATGATCGGCTTCTTGCATCGCATGTCCACTACGAACTGACGTGCCTGACGTTGTTGTTCAGGTGTTAGCGCCAGATCGGGTGACGAGTCAGGACCGACGGGCCGATAGATGTGGAACCAAGTGTACATGACTCCCATTTCGATCAAGCGATCGACCCATTCCTCACGCAGCAAATCATCGAAGTTGGTCTGACAAAGGCTGGTACAGACCCCGGTCATGACTTTGTTGTTCAAGCAGTTTTCAATGCCGCGCATGCTGTCGGAGTAGACATTCGCTTTGCCGCGTCGTTGATCGCTAATGATCTCAGAACCCTCGATGCTGATCAGTACCGTCACGTTGCCGCACTTCCGCAGACGTTTGGCGACCTCGTCGGTGATGAAGTGGCCATTGCTGAAAACTTGGAAGTACGCGTCGGGGTGAGCTTCCAGAATTTCGAACAGCTCCTTGTGCATAAACGGCTCGCCACCCAGCAATCCAAAGAATGAGTTCCCCATTTTTTTGGCCTGACCGATCATCCGATTCATCGCATCGACGTCAATCTTCTGTTGCTTAGCAGAAACGTCTACCCAGCAGCCTTGGCATCTCAGGTTGCAGCTGTTGATAATCGAGATGTACAGATACGGCGGAAAGAACTGGCCGTTGCGAAGCCGTCGCTTGTGAGCCTGCACGCTACGGAGACCGCGCACACCCATGTTCCAAGCAAGCTTCCAAAGCAGGCGTTTGTCAGTTTCTAAGAGCAAGCGTTTTGCGAATCGCAGATACATGATTGGCCGGGGCGAAGTCGATAAAAAATGGCAAGTTTGCCTTCTAAGTATATCGCGCTGTGTGATCCAGTGCAGTCAGAACGCAGCGACCAAGTTGTGGCAGTTCAGACGTACGTGCGACGATTCGACTTGCCGATTGTCGTTTTTTCTTGGTCAGTATGAACAAACCTTTACAATTTCCTGCGAAACGGCACGAATTGTCGACGATGATCCAATTGGTGCATGAAACCTTGAATTCGAAAAACTTACAGGGAGAACGATGGTAGCCGACAGGCCGATTTCCGAAGGTGGCGGAAAATCAGACAACTCCGGTTGCGGAATTGTTTTTGGATTGGTTTTCGCGTGCGTCGGTATAGGAGTTTTGATCCCGGCGGTTGCTTCGGCGTTGTTTGCCCTTGATGCGACAACTTGGCAGGAAACTCCGTGCAAAATTCTGACCGCCAACTTGGACGAATCTCACTCAGACGACGGAACCACTTACCGAGCGGATTTTACTTATTCGTATGAATTCGACGGGCAGAATTACGTTGGTGATCGCGACAGCGTGACGGAGAATTTTGGGAGCCGGAAAGCAGCACAAAAGCTGTTGAAATCGTTGCCTGTTGGAACCGAGGCTGTTTGTTGTGTCGATCCCAATGAGCCCAGTGAGTGTGTTCTGGATGCGACGTTTCCCGTTTGGTATGTGCTGTGGTTGTCTTTGTTCGGGTTGGCGTTTGGCGGCGTTGGAAGTGCGATCGCCTATGCATCATTTAAAGCTCGACGGGCGGAGAAAAAGCGTCGGGTGGAGCAGTCGGGTGTTGTCGGTCGTGCCGGAGCTTTGTCAGGAAGTGGCGAGTATTTTCAAACTGATGTGATCGATCGCGATGGCGATCAGGGACATTCATTGCAAACCAGCCAATTTTCTGGAGCCCTGAAGTCGGCACGTGGTCGCGGGGGCCCGGCGGTGCATCCTGCCGATCTTGAGGATCGAAGGGCCGATGTTCCTCAGAAGGCGAAGGCCGAGTCATCGCGTTTAGGCACTTTGGTTGGCGTCACGCTGATCGCTCTGTTTTGGAATGGCATCGTGAGCGTTTTCGTATTTGGAATGATCAACGATGCCCCGCGCGGATGGATGAGCCTGTTCATTGGCTTGTTTCTAGTTCCATTTGTGCTGATCGGGTTGGGCCTGATCGCGGCCGTTTTTCATTCCTTTGTCTCGCTGTTCAATCCAAAGGTTTCGATTGCACTTTCGACCGGAGCGGTTGCTCGCGGTGGCGAAATTGACATCGCTTGGGAAGTCAGCGGAGGAATTCGCAGCATCGATCGGTTGCAAATCGCCGTCGTGGGCACGGAATGGGCTCGCTACCAGCGAGGTACCGACACCATTGTGGACGAGTCAACATTCGAAGTCGTCCCTGTGATATCAACGGCGGACGCCACCGAGATTCGTTTTGGTAGTGCCACGGTTACGATTCCTCAAGAATCGATGCATACTTTGGATCGCAAGAACAACAAGATCAAATGGGCGGTCGTGGCGAGCGGAGAAATCGCATGGTGGCCCGATGTTTTAAGTAACTTTCCATTTCGAGTGATGCCCCGTCCGCAAAGCAGTGATCATATCACCTTGACCACAACTTCAGGATTAAATGATGAATGATCTGAGTGTGACGCTCATGCATGACCGCTATGCTCCCGGCCAGAATTTGGTCGGTGAGGTAACTTGGTCTGCGGTTGACGAACGAAGCCAGTCGTTGTCGATCCGGTTAATTTGGTTCACGGAAGGGAAAGGCGATCGCGACTACGCAACCGTCGATTCGATTGATGTTCCTTTGAATAAGGATTCGCGGGGGATCAAGTTTGAATTTTTCTTGCCCCATCGACCGTTCAGTTTTTCCGGCAAGATCATCGCGTTAAAGTGGGCCGTCGAGGCCGTGGTGAATCCCAGTAAGCGATCCTCTCTGGCGGAGTTTTCGCTGGTCGACGGTGACGCGCCGATCGATTTGGCCGACAAGTCAGGTGCTCTTAAAGAAATGGGAATGAAGAAACCATTTTTCTCAATGGGCAGCAATCGATAATGGCACGCGACAATCCCTTCTCGCAGCAACGGATCGAACGTTTGGCGTATCGATTTCCTGATGGAGGAGACTGGGCATCGAACCTGCAACGATTCAGGCAAATGAACTTTCGAGCATCCGTCGTTGGAGATTTTGGCACAGGAAAATCAACGCTCGTTCGTGAACTTAAGATGCGTCTTTCCGGCGAGGATCTCGCAGTCCGTCCCATCACCGAACCGGTTCAACCCAAATCAATTGCCAATCGATCGGTTGACGAATCGATTCGCAATGTCTTGCTGCTGGATGTTCCACGGGTGGATCGCGGCTGTACGGAAACTTCTTGCTATGGTGTTACTTCAAGGCGGCAGCAACGATCATCCATTGCTCAACAGTTGCGCGAGCTGGACGCCCATACGTTGCTGTTGGTCGATGGGATTGAGCGAATGACGTGGTTCGATCGGCTGTGGCTGGTTCACAAAACAGCGTCGCCATCACAAGTGGCCGGCTTGATCGTGATCGTTCACCATCGCCGCAACTGGTTGCGATTACCTGTTTGGATCGAAACTCAACCGACCGAGGACTTGTTGATCGAACTGATAAACGAGATTCTTGCCGATCAACGAGAGACGGATCTCGCTCGAATTCACCAGCGTAGTTGTGAATTATTCAAACAGCATCGCCCAAACATCCGCGCGACATTGCGGCAGCTGTTCGACGAATGGCCCAAGCGCGACTAAGGCCATCAGTCCATTGTTATTGATGTTTGTGCAGACCGGTTACTCTAGGGAATGCCGGTTGAGAAGATTCAGTGATGACAAGGAGTTCTGTTTTGCCTTCGAGTGAAGAAGCGGTGCACGACGTTGCCGAGCCATCAGTCGGAAAGGGTCTGATGCGTATGTCTTGGCACGATTTGCTGTTCATGCACTGGCCTGTCGATGCCGAACAGCTACGCCAGCATCTTCCTGATTCGCTGACGCTGGATACGTTTGAGGGACAGGCGTGGATCGGGATCGTGCCGTTTCGAATGAGTGATGTCTCGCTGACTGGAATCCCTGCCCTGCCTTGGCTTTCAAAGTTCCCCGAGTTGAATGTTCGCACGTATGTGATCGGACCCGATGGTCGCCGTGGCGTCTGGTTTTATTCGCTGGACGCGACCAACCCGATCGCGGTGCGTGGAGCCCGCTGGCTGTACTGCTTGAACTATGTCGATGCAGCGATCAAGTGCGCGGAAGACGATTCCTCGAATGGAGATCGATGGATTCATTACGACAGCCGCCGGACCCATCGAAATCAACCGGCCGCTAAGTTGCGAGTCGACTACCGGCCCACCGGACCCGCATTCGAAGCACGACCGGGCACGCTCGTTCATTGGCTCACCAGCCGGTACACACTCTTTTCAGCCAGTAAAAGCGGGCGGCTTTTTCGAGGTGATATTTCTCATCCGCCGTGGCAGCTTTGCGATGCCGAAGCGGTGACGCATGAGAACACAATGACGGAAGGCATCGGCGTGGTGCTGCCGGCGACCGAACCCTTGCTGCATTTCGCGCGGACCACGAAAGTAAGGGCTTCCGCGATCCGCCGAGTTAGCTAATCGAACGACCGATTCAATTTGGTCGCGAACGACGGCCTACTTGTTCGGAGCAATCGTGCAGATCATGCGGCGAGACTGCTGAGACGGCATGCTCTCGATTTTTCCGTGCTCGGAAAGTTGAGCAATGATTCCTTCCATTACTTTTCGACCTTCGTCGACATGAGCGTTTTCACGACCACGGAAAAGGACAGTCACCTGCACCTTGTCGTTGTGCTCGAGGAAGTTAATCGCTTGCTTGACCTTGAAGTTGATATCGTGGTCACCAGTTTTTGGTCGAACGCGAATCTCTTTCAGTTTGGTCTGATGAGTCTTTCCTTTTTCGCGTTTCTTCTTCTTGTCGTACTTGAACTTTCCAAAGTCCATGATGCGGCAGACGGGCGGCTTCGCTTCTGCAGCAACTTCAACAAGGTCCAGCCCGTTTTCTCGAGCACGTTCCAGAGCATCCTTGGTCGGAATGACACCAAGCTGCTCACCTTTTTCATCAATGACGCGGACTGGAGTGATACGGATCTGTTCGTTGATCCGATTCTGATTCTTATCGATTGTTGTTTCCTCTAAAAAATTGAAAATGCGCCACGTCGGTCGATTTTAGCAGGGGTTACCTGCCCTTCCCGACGCAACTCCCGCAAATTATGGACGATTCCCTGACAACGTCAACTGAAAGTTGATGAAATTGCTGTCATTAATCAAGTCATTGGGTGCTCACGCCTGCTCTTCAGTCTGAAATTTGGTGATGGCGTCCGCAATGGGCATCGCTCCCTGGTCACCCTCAGACAGGCTGCGGACGGACACGGTTCCGGCATCGGCATCTCGAGGCCCAACCACCAGCATGTACGGAATCCGCGCCATTTGGCCGTCTCGAATTTTTGCACCCAGCTTCTCGCTACGGAAATCTCCAGTCACCCTCAGCCCGGCAGCTTTCAGCTGGTCGTGAACCTGCTGGCCGTATTCTTGCGATTTTTCGCTGACCGTCAGCACGCGGACCTGCTCCGGAGCCAGCCACATCGGGAACGAGCCCCCGAAATGCTCGATCAGCACGCCAATGAATCGCTCCATGCTGCCAAACGGAGCCCGGTGGATCATGATGGGCCGATGAGGCTTGTTGTCCGCGCCGATGTACTCAAGCCCAAAGCGTTCAGGCAAGTTGTAATCGACCTGAACCGTTCCCAGCTGCCACTTTCGTCCAATGCAATCCTTGACCACAAAGTCAATTTTCGGACCGTAAAAGGCTGCTTCTCCCGGATCTTGGCTGAAGTCTTTGCCAAGCGTTGCGGCAGCCGTGCGGCATGCTTCCTCGGCCAAGTCCCAATTGTTGGGATCGCCCACGTACTTGCTGCTGTCGGGGTCGCGAAGGCCAACCCGAACGTGGTAGTCCGTCATGCCCATTTTTTCGAACACGACTTTCACCAGTTCCAAGCAACCCGCCAGTTCTTCTTCCAGCTGATCCTGAGTCACAAACAGGTGAGCGTCGTCTTGAGTGAACCCACGCACGCGAGTCAATCCACCGATCTCGCCCGATTGTTCCCAGCGGTAAACCGTCCCAAACTCGGCCAGTCGAATCGGCAAGTCACGATAACTCCGTTGCTCGCTGCCAAAAATCTTGATGTGATGCGGGCAGTTCATCGGCTTCAGTAGGTAGCCTTCGATTTCGCCTTCTTTCATCATGTTGGACAGTTGGCTGCATGTGCAACCTTCATCCGACAGCTTGTTCATCAGATCCCGGTCCACGATCGCGGGATACTGGCTTTCTTGATAGTACGGAAAGTGCCCACTGGTTTTGTAAAGCTCCAGTTTCCCGATATGCGGCGTGAAAACCTGATCGTAACCTTGGCGAGTCAGATGATGGCTGATGAAGTCCTGAAGTTTCTGACGAACGAACGCTCCTTTGGGCGTCCACAAGATCAAGCCTTGGCCGACTTCATCGTCGATGTGAAACAATCCCAAGCGTTTGCCCAAAACGCGGTGGTCCCTGCGCTTGGCTTCCTCCAACTGCTCCATATGAGCGTCAAGTTCTTCCTTGGTGAAAAACGCGGTCGCATAGAGCCGCTGAAGCTGCTCGCGATCTTGATCACCTTTCCAATAAGCACCCGCAATCGACAGCAGCTTAAACGCGCCGATCGATTTTGGAGACGGAACATGAGGGCCCCGGCATAGGTCGATGAATTCGCCTTGCTGGTAAAACGAAAGTGTTTCATCGTCGGCCAAGCCGGTTTCGATGTGCTCGACTTTGAACTCTTGTTTCAGGTCTTTGCAAACCTGCACCGCCTGATCGCGCGATTGCACAACTCGCTCGAATGGCTCGTCTAAGTCGATGATCTTCTGCATCTCTTTTTCGATGGCAGGAAAATCATCTTCGGTCAGCGGAGTCTCACTCTGGATGTCGTAATAGAACCCGCCATCGATCGCCGGCCCAAACGCCAGTTGCACGCCCGGTTTGACTCGCATCACTGCCCGCGCCATCACGTGAGCACAACTGTGCCGCATGGTTTCCAGCGAGACCGGATCGGTCTTGGTGATGATCTTTAGATTGACTTCCGTGTCGGTCGGCAGCGTGTGGCTGAGCGGAACTGGTTGCAAGTCGATCTCGCCCCAGAGGGCGGCCTTGGCCAGCCCGGAGCCGATGCTTTTGGCGACCTTTTTGACGGTCATTGGTTTGTCGAATGTTTTGACGCTTCCGTCGGGCAACTTCACTGAGGTCATGTTTGAATTTGGCTTGTTACGCCACCACTGGATTCATAATGGGCCGCCCCCAAAACAAATGGGGACCTGACCGAATGCGTAGTATAGAGCGATTGCAAAGACGGCGAAACGCCGATAAATCCGCTCTCGAAGGCTCGGCGGTCGACTCGGTTGGGCATGTCATCTTCGCCAATGCCTCCCGGTCAGGGTTCACTTGAATACCGTTTTCATGGACTTCGACCGCTGGGCTTTCAGTCACGAAACCGATGCAATTGCTCGTGAATTCCATTTGTTTCCGTAGGAAAACGCCAAAGAAATCATCCAAAAAGACCGATACCCAACCCAACTGCCGTTGGTTAAAATAACGCGCTTGATTGGCAAGTTGAACCTTTTTGTTTGCTGGCCGGTCTCCCCAGAAGTCGCAGCTTTTGAAAGTCAAAAGTCGTGACCTTGGGTGAAATTCAAAAGGACGATTAGCTCAGTTGGCTAGAGCGCCACGTTGACATCGTGGAGGTCGTTGGTTCAAGTCCAATATCGTCCACTACACATAAAAAGCTGCTGATTGCAAAGCAATCAGCAGCTTTTTTCCTGCCCAAATCCTGATTGGAAAGTTCAATCAGCAAATGCTACTTCAGGCATCGAGTCACTTTTCCCGCAAATGA
>CALFUT010000044.1 GCA_937929805.1 uncultured Pirellulaceae bacterium | reverse complement strand
ACCTCGACGGCGAGCCAGCGGAGCGGTTTTTCGTAAGGGCGAACGCGAACGCAAACGCGAACTGCTTGAGGCCGAACGCGAGAATCGAAAATACTTGTCCGGTAATTCTGCCGAAGCGGTCGAGTATCGCGAGCAGCTTGAACAGCGAAATGTCGAGTGCAGCCGAGGAAAAACAGTTAACCATCTTGCGAAAGTCAACGCAAAGCTAAGGCAGCGTCAACAAAAAACAGACGCAAAATCGACCGACTCCGAACCGAAGGAATGATTGCTCATACGGCTCAGTCGGGTGCTTACGTGTTCCGCTCCCCTAGTTATCGTTAACTGTCGCACGTTTTTGCAACCGGGAAAACGAATGCTGGTTGCAAAACGGTTAAACTGAAGTGTCCGATGTGGGCTTCCGAATTTGATCGCGGCAGTAAGGGCTCGTTGGAGCTCCCTAAGCGATCTTTTTACATGCGCAGCTAGTCAACTGGAAAATTACCGCTGATTGGGAAACACTAGATTTGTTTACACCGACGGATATAATTCGATCTGTGTCAAACGGTTAGTGGTTTCGTGAGGTTTATGATCACGCAGAGCTACAGCGAATGATCCAACTCCCTCCCGACGCCGCCCTCATCCCTCCTGGGTGGCACTTGCTGATTAAGTCCTCCCCATCCTCAGCGTTTTTTGGTTCGATCCCATGTCAGAATCCATTAGAGACACAAGCCATAGCAGGTCTATGTCGCGGACCTTCTTCTATCCTGTTCGACTCGTCTGGGCCGCAGTGTCTGATTTGCTGCACAGCGTAAAAGAAATCTGCCTCATGCTTGTTCCGTCGTTTGGTCGAGGCCGCCGCAATCGGGAGTTTGAAAGAGCCGGGAAGGCTTCTCAAAAGATCGCCAGACGCAGAGCCAACGTCGCTGTCTTTCGCAAGGGCGAGCGAGACAGAAAACGAGAGATCATCGAGGCTGAACGGGAGAGCCGGAAGTTCATGAATTCCAGCGGGGCACAAGCTGCTGAATACCGAGAGCAGCTAAACCGTCGAAAACTTGAATATAGCCGAGGCGAAGCTGTGAATCACTTGGCGATGGTGAACGCTCGCCATCGCGAAGCGCAGGCGAGGGATGAAAAATCCGAAACGCCTACGAACAAGCGACCCAAGTGAGAACCCACGCGTTCCATGCCGATGAGTCTACCACGACGTTCGGCTTGTCAAATCGGATTGAACCGGTCAATCCCCTCTAAACGGCGGCTGAATTGTCGAATTCAAGCCTGCACCCGTGAAAACGCTCTTAATTGGCGTCATAATTGCGCTACGGTTGTGTCCGCTCTATTCCTGCCGCTCGATCGCTTGAGCTGTGGTTTACCAGATCTTTCAATCTTGGGACATTCCTCGTTCCGAACGAACAAAAGCGGTTCGTCCTTAGGCAACCGTGACCGATGCTGTCCAACTCGACTCCGTCCTAGATCATGAAAAACGTGCCGCCCAACTCGATCGATTGCATAGAAAATCAACCGCGATTGGTTGCGGTCATCGACATCGGTTCGACCTCGCTCCGGATGCAGATTGCAGAAATTCATTCTGACCGTTCTGTCCGCCGAATCGAATCGTTTTCTCAGGCCGTCAGCCTAGGCGAAGACTCGTTTCTGAAACGGACGATCGAACTGGAAACCATCGAAGATTGCGTGAAGGTCCTGTCCGGCTACCGAGATCAACTTCAGGCATATGGGATTGATCGCAAGGAAGATATTCGAGTCGTTGCAACAAGCGGATTGAACGAAGCGGGAAATCGGCAGGCGTTCCGCGACCGAATTTTTATTGCCACCGGGTTCGAGATTGAGCCATTTGATGAAGCGGAATTGCATCGAGTCACTTACCTTGGCGTGTTGCCGTTTTTGCTGCAGGAACCAAGTGTGTTTTCCAACCAGACACTGGTGCTAGAAGTCGGAGGCGGAACCTCTGAAGTTCTGTTACTCAATGGCCTCAACGTATCACTAGCGCGGACATTCCCACTGGGTTCATTGCGACTGCGGAAGCGGATTGAAGCCTACGACGCTCCGTTGTTGGCGTCTCGATCTTTGATGGAGGCTCAAATCACGCGAGTGATCAGCCAGTTGCTGGTTGAAGGTTCACAGCCAAAACCAAGCGCCATGCTGGCGATGGGCGGTGAAGTTCGATTTGCTGCACGCGAAATTTCTCAACAAGCCGTCACCAAGCAGCTAGTGCGTATCGAGCTGGCTCAACTACACGCTTTCACCGAATCACTGTTGGCGCTCAGTCCGGCAACGATTGCGGCTCGGTATCACATGAGCTTACCGGATGCCCAGTCTTTGGGGCCGGCGTTGTTGACTCAGACCATGTACGCCAGCCAACTGGGAATCAAGCTGATTCACGTCGCCGATACTAACCTGCGTGACGGGCTGGTTCGTGAAATGGCGCAAGGGCGTCATTGGTCGTCTGCGATCTACGACCAAATGGTCCGATCGGCGCTGCAGCTTGGCCGCAAGTTTAAACATGACAAAACGCATGCTAAGCATGTTGCTCGGCTGGCAACGTCTCTATTTGATGACTTGCAGGATTTGCACCAACTGCCACAACAGTACCGAAGCACGCTTGAGTTGGCTGCAATCCTTCACGAAATCGGTCGATTCATTTCCGTTCGCTCACGACATAAACACGCAAGCTATTTGATTCAAAACTCGGAACTGTTTGGGATCAGCAGCAGGGAGCGATCCCTTGTTTCCCTAGTGGCACGATATCATCGTGGCGCTACGCCCAAACCAAGCCATGTGCCCTATTCGCGGTTGGAACGGGATAATCGAATCATCGTCACCAAACTAGCTGCGATCCTTCGTATTGCCAAAGCTTTGGACACCGGTAGGAGGCAGCGAATTGGAACGGTCACCGCACAGGTCAACTCGACGCACCTGATGCTTCAGGCAGGGAACGTCGAAGACCTGACTGTCGAGAAACTAGAGCTCCGCCAGATGGCCAAACTTTTTGAGAACGTGTTCGGCAAGCGAGTTGTGTTGGCGTCCGCGAACATGGCTTCGGACCAGTAGTGGCAAAGCTTGCCGGGTAATTATGGGATCCATCCACCTGACGACGAACCAGAATGAAAAATCAAAAGACCAAAAAGTACATCAATCGAGAACTCAGCTGGCTGGCGTTCAACCAACGAGTGCTTGATCGTGCGATGATGGACGATGTGCCGCTTTTGGAGCGCGTAAAGTTTTTGGCGATCAGCGCTTCCAACTTGGATGAATTTTTGTCTGTGCGAGTCGGAGGCTTGGAAATTGTCCGAAGGTCGGACACAGCGATCACGGATATTTGTGGCATGAGTGCCTCTGAACAGCTTGATAAGATTCGCGATCGAGTCAATCAGATGAATCAAGATCAAGCGAAGTGCTTGGCCGAGAAACTTGAGCCTCAGCTGTCCGAAAAATCGATCGTACGGATGCGTGAAAAAGATCTTTCCGACACGCAGATCGATTATCTGCGAAATCTGTTCCAAGAAGAACTGCTTTCGACCATCGCACCAGTTGCAGTTTCGGGTGGCGACGAATTTCCGCTACTGACAGGCTCGCGATTGTGCCTGTGCGTCAGAATCAAAAACGGCAGCCAATTGAAACCCGTGAACGACCAATCTGGCTCGACGTCGGAAGCAGATCCCAAGCTTCCTGAACCGGATTCTCGATTCGTTCTGGTTCCGCTGGGGCGTTCTTTGCCTCGCCTGCTGACCATTCCCGCCGATCAGGGGTTCCAGTACATCCTGCTGGAGGACGTGGTGGAATTGTTTCTATCGGAACTGTTGGAGGACCAGAAAATTATTGAAGCGGCACCTTTTCGTGTTATCCGAAACAACGATTTGGCACTGGAGGAAGATGGGCTGGCGGATTTGCTTTCCGGGATGCAAGAAGTGCTTGCTGCACGGCGTTACAGCCAGTGTGTGCGGCTTGAATTGGCGACAGAGGCGAGTGACGAAATGCGACATTTTCTTCGCAAGGCGGTGGATGTCGAACAAGATCAGGTTGGCTCAATCAGCGGGCCGCTTGCCTTGGCTGACTACTTCGCACTAGCCGGCATTCAAGGATTTAACGACTTGAAAGACCCCGCATGGCCGGCGCACGCGGCACCCGAGTTTGAGCGTGGGGCAGACATGTTCAAAACAATTGCCGGCGCTGATCAGTTGCTGTTTCACCCATACCAGTCTTACGACCCGGTCGTCCAGTTCATTAACGACGCGGCAGACGATCCAAAAGTCATTGCGATCAAACAGACGCTCTATCGAGCCAGCAAGAACAGCAAGATCGTGGAAGCGTTGGAGCGGGCGGCGGGAAAAGGCAAACACGTTTCCGTGATCGTCGAACTGAAAGCCCGTTTCGATGAAGCGAGGAACATTGAATGGGCTCAACGTTTGGAACACGCTGGCGCAGACGTGATCTACGGCGTGCGAGGCCTGAAAACACACGCGAAGCTTTGCATCGTGGTTCGGCGTGAAGCAGTCGGCATCCGGCGTTACGTTCACTTTGGCACCGGTAACTACAACGAGTCAACGTCGCGGCTGTACACGGATTTCAGCTTATTCACCTGTGACGACCAACTGGGGATGGATGCCGTCCACTTATTCAACGCGATTACAGGCCTGTCGGTGCCGCAGACTTTGGTCAAGTTGGCTGCTGCTCCGATCAACTTGCGTGAACGCCTGATGGAATTGATCCAAGTCGAAATCGAGAACGCTCAGCAAGGGGCCGAAGCGTGGATTACTGCCAAAGTAAATTCCCTTTCCGACAAACAGCTAATTGACGCTCTTTACAAAGCATCCCAAGCGGGTGTGAAGATTCGCTTGAACGTGCGAGGGATCTGCTGCTTGGTTCCCGGAAAGAAAGGCCTGAGTGAAAACATCGAAGTCGTCAGCATCGTCGATCGCCTGCTGGAGCACGCCCGCGTGTTTCATTTTCATCACGGCGGTGAAGAGCTTGCGTTTCTTGCCAGCGCTGACTGGATGAGTCGAAATTTGAACAAACGCGTCGAGCTAATGGTTCCCGTCGAAGACCCTGACTGTAAATTGCGTGTGCTCGACAGCCTGCGTGCGTGCTTCAGCGACAACGTGAGCGCGTTTAAGCTGAACAGCGACGGCGACTACCAAGAAGTGACTCGCAAGCGCAAGAAGGGGCTCAAGCGAAGTCAGGAAATTTTATACCGCGAAGCCGGCGATCGTTACGCGGCTCATACCAACCCGCGGACGACGGTGTTTCAACCGCACGTCGCAGGGGAAGAGCAATAAACGCCGTGTGTTTCTTGCGCCGCGTCGTCAGGTTTGCCGAATCGAAATCAGACAAAGCTCGCCACGACGCAGACAGTCCTAGAGTTTGTCCCAAAAGTCAAGTTTCGGGAACATTTGTGTAGCCGGACTCGCCAGACTTCGGGAAATCGACCGAACTCTGGCGAGTCCGGCAACGGTTTTGGGACAAAGTCGAGTTGGACAGCGCCAGTTTTGCAATTTCACCGTTGTTTTTGCCGCAGTGTGTCGTCGAGAGGGCGAGGCTCCGTCCAAGCCGCGCGGAGCAAAAAAGCTCAACCATCCACATGGGGCGGACGGAGCCTTCCCCACCCAACATCGGTTTCATTCATCGAAAGCGGCGCTGTCCAACTAGTAGCCGACGTACTCAAGGTCCATCTGGTCGACGAACTGGTCGTTCCAGTCAAGCGTCATTTGCTGACGGTACCATGCGGCCGTGTTACGTACTTGAGGCGGCGTCCGCTTGAACTTGAAGAACTGGTTTTCGATAAAATCGGTTGCCACTTCGTCGATTGGCTTCTCATCCGAAATCCGTTGGATCACGTAAACCGTATCTCGGCCGGCGTTAGGGCTGATTCCAGTTTCAAGCTTCGTCAATCCAAAGGCGGTGCTCATGAACTCATCGCTCGCACCCGAGACGCCGATGACTGGACTGATCGCTGGGCTTCCGCCTCTGTTGGAAAACCAAGTGAATTCGCCTGTCTTGATGGCTTGGTCTGGGTACTCGTCGCTCAGTTTCTTGTCACGCTTGCTTTTCATTGACTCCGCAAGCCGCTCGGCTTCCTCCTGAGCAAGCTCATACGCTTTTCGCTGCTTGCTGAAGGCAACAACTTCATCACGGCAATCTTCAAACGCCGGAATGGTTGGCTCTTGTTTTTCTGACAACCAGTAAACGTATCGCGACTGAGTTTGGAAGTCTTGAACTTCCTGCACTTCGTACTCATCCAAATTTTCAAAGCTATTGAAGATATTGTTGGCAACCGAGACAACCTGTGGTCGATACTGACCGCCTCGCGCGGCCACGTTGATCAACGTCATCACTTTGCCGAGTTGTTCTGCTTCTAAGGCTTCATCGTCAACCAGCGGTGTTTCGTTGGCTAGAAGATTCAGGCTTTCGGCGACTCCCTTGAAGTCAAATTCGGGCTGAGCATCTTTGGAGCCAGATTCCATGCCGTTTTTCCAGTTCATGTAAGCACCGCGGAAGTTGCTGACTTGGCTAGAGGCTTCGACCATCGCTTCTTGAATCGCTGCATTTGTGTCGGCGGCAACCAATTGCTTTTTGATGGCATCAGCGACATCACGCAACGGCTTGGCTCGTTTCTCCAGTTTTGGCGTGTCGGTAAGAAGCGGGCCAATTGAGTCATCTTCCTCGGTTGTTTCGTCCGTTTTGTCTTCAGCGTCAGCCTGCGGTGCCGATTTTGCCTCCTCGCTGGTCTTCATTTCATCGCCAGCCGTTTCTGCTTTTTCGTCGGCGACTTCAGACGCGGTTTCTACCGGTACATCCGTTTCCACCATGGGCGTCTCAACCGTTTCAACTGCTTCCGTCGCTGGGGTCTCCGTAGCAGGTGTTTTCACGGCTGATTCTTGGATCGTTTCCGTGACTGCATCGACGACTTTTTCAGCCGCGTCAACGACTTCGTCAACCGCATCGACCGCTTGGTCTACTTCGGTTTCCTGCAGGCGAGTCGACGCACGGCGTTGTTTCATCTTGCGAACGTTGATGGATTGCCCATCCGCTTCGGGAGCCTCTTCTTCACCAACGTCATCAGGTGTGACCACGTCATCCTCGACATCCTGAGGAATGACTTCCATCACCAAATCGCTCTCTTCGGCCACCAAGCGATCGTATTCTGCTTCGACTTGAGCGTCGGTCAGCTTGTTCATTTCGTTTTGCTGAAACGTCTCGAAGTCTGCGACAAAGTACTGAGCCACCAACCGACGACCGATTTTAAAGCCGGGCTTCTGCCCCGTCGGGTCGGGGTATCGGCTCTTGCCTTCGTTGTACAAACTACGAAGCGTCGAATTGGACGGTTCCTCGGTCACGTCTTCCATGAATTGCGAAACAGGGACCGCCATAACCTCGCACTCGATCCGGTTGGAGTTCTTTGCATACAATTCCATGCTCTCGGTGGGGTTGGGGATGCCCGGTTGGCCGCCCGACGCCATGACTCGCATCTGACGATACAAAAGCTCTGATTTCAGCTGCAGCCTGATCTGAGCGAGTGAGCAACTTCGCTGATTGACCTCGTTGTTGATGACTTCAAGATCGGCTCGGCTGAATTCGGCTTCACCGGCGAGCAGTGCCAAAAAATCATCAATCATCGAATCCGAGATCACAAACCCTTCCTGCGCAGCTTTCTCGGCGAGCAGTTTTCGCTCGATCAATTGATCGTCAACCTGAGCTCGAGAACCTGTGTCGCGAATCGGTTGAATCGGCGCGATGTTGGCCCGATACTCTTCTCCGACTTGTCCGACAGCCGCCTGCTGGACTCCCTGCTGGAATCGCAACAGTTCGTAGTGGCGACGCAATGACGAATTCAAGTCCGAGCGTTTTAGATCGCCGCCCTTCCACTTCGCGATGACGGGGTTTTGAGCCTCGTCTTCGTAACTGCTGGAACGCGAAAGCACGTCAAAGACCGGTCCTAAACCAAAAATTGCCATGGCTCCGATGCCAAGGAATACTACGAGTATTTTCGAATTCTGACGGAACCAGCGTAACGGATTAGACATGTTTCAATGTGCCTGTAAGCATTAAACGAAGGGTGAAAGAAAAACTGATTTTTGTGGCGGGGCTTGACAAAGCCAATCACCAACGAGTAATCATCTTCAGGATGTTGCTGGCCGATCGAGATCGGGTTCGACCTAGTCTTTTCGTCGTTTCGCCAGCGAAAACGTTGTATTTCGAGACACTACGAGCGTAAAAACTGATCGTATTTCGACTTTGGGGCCGATTCAACACCAGAAGTTGACGGAGCTTATCGCTGTCGAAAACTAAATTCAATGCCAAAGTAACGTGTTTGCCCGCGTTTGGGGTTCAAAATGCCAACTTGTGGAACATTTGGAGTGAACGAAATCCTGTTTTGACAAAGCCGAACACCAGTAAACTTGGACGATCGAGCGTTTTCCCAAGACCAATTCAACCACGTACAGTCCGAGTCGGGCGGCAAAGCTCCACATAAAATTAGACGCAAAAACCGCTCGCCTTTTATAAACGTTCAGATACACTTCGAAAGCTATTTTGCTAACCTGCCGAACCACGCACCGGCAGGTAAGAGAACACCAACACGACGAAAACCAATCGAAAGCCCTTCAGACTTATGTCCAAAACGCTCATCATTGCGGAAAAGCCAAGCGTCGCCACCGATTTGGCGCGAGTTTTGGGCAAGCTGCCTGAAATGGGCAAGTTTGAGAAAAAGAAGGACTACTTCGAGAACGAGACCACCTACGTTGCCTCGGCGATTGGTCACCTTGTCGGGCTGAAAATGCCCACCAAAGAGGACGGAAAAAAATTGCCGTGGAGCATGAAACACCTGCCCCACATCCCCAAAAAGTTCGAACTGGAGCCAATCGAGCGCAGCGAGGCTCGATTCAAGTTGCTGGTGCGGCTGCTGAAAAAGAAAGACGTCACGACTGTCGTGAACGCCTGCGATGCTGGTCGAGAAGGAGAACTGATTTTTCGCTACCTGATGCAGATGGCGAACGTCAAAAAGGACTTTGAAGTCAAACGCATGTGGATGCAGTCGATGACCGACGGCTCGATCATCGAGGCGTGGAACACCATGCGGGCGGGCGAGGAGATGGATAACTTGGCCGATGCCGCCATCTGCCGAAGCGAAAGCGACTGGCTGGTTGGACTCAATGGGACACGTGCGTTGACCGCTTTTGCTTCGCGGAACGGTGGCTTTAATGTGACCTCGGCCGGTCGAGTTCAAACGCCAACACTGGTCATTCTTGCTGAACGCGAACGAGAAATTCGCAGCTTTGTCCCGAAACCCTATTTCGAAGTTCACGCCGAATTTGAAGTCGACGCCGGCGAGTACGCAGGTCGTTGGTTCCGCGAGGACTTTAAGAAAGACGAGGACGACGACCAAGCGAAAGCCGAACGTATTTGGTCCAAAGAAGAAGCCGACGCGGTGGTCGATCGGTGCGAGGGAAAAATCGGAATTGTCGAGGAAAGTAAAAAGCCCTCGAAGCAAGCGCCGCCGCTGCTGTTCGATTTGACCAGTCTGCAACGTGAAGCTGGCAATAAGCACGGCTTCAGCGCGAAGCGTACCTTGCAGCTGGCGCAAGCGTTGTACGACCGGTACAAATTGCTGACCTATCCGCGTACCGATTCCAAATACCTGCCGGAAGACTATGTCGATACGGTCAAGGAAACGATGGCGAATCTGGCGTCAGGGAAAACGTCGCCAACGCTGACGCCCGAACTACAAGCTTGCGCCGGGTGGATCGTCAAGAACGAACGCGTTGGCCCGACAAAGCGAGTCTTCAACTCGAAGAAAGTTAGCGACCACTTTGCGATCTCTCCCACCGGGAAGGTTCCTCCGCCGAAACTGGATGACGGAGCTCAGAAGCTGTACCAGCTGGTCCTGCGCCGCTTCATGGGAATCTTTTACCCGCACGCCGAGTTCGAAGTGACTCGCCGGATCACACGCATCGACTCGGACACCTTTCGCACGGATGGCCGAGTCCTTGTTGTCCCGGGTTACCTAGAAGTTTACGGTCGGAAGCCCGGAATTGCGGCGGACAAGACCGAATTGGTGATCGCCGGTGATGGAGAAAAAGCGAAAAACAAAACCATCGAGGCATTGCCAAAGGAGACTCGCCCCCGCGCCCGCTACAACGATAGTTCGCTTCTATCTGCGATGGAAACAGCAGGTAAGTTGGTCGATGACGAGGAATTGAAAGAGGCGATGGGCGAACGTGGGCTGGGAACTCCGGCAACCCGTGCCGCGATCATCGAAAACCTTATCCGACAAAAGTACTTGTTCCGCCACGAACTGAACAAGCGTGATCTAGTTGTATCCAACAAGGGTTTGGCTCTGGTGGATCTGTTGGACGACATCGGGATCTCAACACTCAGCAGCCCCGAGATGACGGGCGAGTGGGAGCACAAGCTCAAAGAGATGGAACAGGGCAGGCTCAGTCGTAAAGATTTCATGGACGAAATCAAAAAGTTGACGACCGAACTGGTTGAGCAAACTCGTGATTACACCGACGCAAAGGTGAACGCAGTCTTTCCAGATTTACATTCTGTTTGCCCCGCTTGCGAAAACAAAATTTTCAAGCAGACAGACGGCATCTTTGATTGCCTGAACCCTGAGTGCAAATTCCGGCTGAATAAGCACATCGCCAGTCATGAACTGACCGCCGAAGAAGCAGACGTGTTGCTGACGACCAAAAAGATCGGCCCGATCGTCGATTTCAAAAACAGATTTGGCCAACCGTTCGAAGCCGAGATCGCGCTCGTTGAAGACAAGAAAAAGGGCTGGACTCCAACGTTTGTCTTCGAGGGTGACGACCGCCGCGAAGAAGAGTTGAAAAACCTATCCGACGAGATGATCATCTGCGAAGCTCCGATTCTGGATGACTCGGAAACGATGATCAAAATCTACGAAAACGAAAAAGCGTTCCTCGCCCCTGACATGGCCAAAAAGGCGGATGAACGCGGCGTAAGAATCAGCAAGACGATCCTCAAAAAAGAAATCCCCACCGATCAAGCGATCAAATTGTTCGTGGAAGGTAAGACGGATCTGATGCCGGGCTTCCTATCGAAAAAGGGTCGCAAGTTTGCGGCTCATCTGACGCTCGATCGAGTCAAAGGCAAGCTTGGCTTTGAGTTTGCGCCTCGCAAGACCGCCAAGAAGGACGAAGAAGGGGAGGGCGACGAGAAAACTGCCAAGAAGAAGACGGCGAAGAAAAAAGCCGCCAAAAAGACCACGAAGAAGAAAGCGACTAAGAAAAAAACTACGACCAAGAGGCCTGCTAAGAAAAAAGCGGCCAAGAAGAAGGCCGCGAAGAAAAAAGTGGCAAAAAAGAACGACGCAGCCGAATCGCCAGAAAATCAGCAGGTCGCTGAAATTTCAGGCGATGGCAAAACGAGTGTCAAAGCGATGGAGCCAAAGTCGAACGAGTGACACCTCGGCACAAACTTGCGGGCTTACATGCTCGCAGGTCGGTTGTTGAACCCGTGGACGATTGGCCAAACTATCGTCACTACAGTTGAGATTGCAGCGAGCCAATGAACGCTTCGGGGTCGCGATGGTAGCCCGTTCGCGCCAGCTCATTCCCTTGAGCGTCAATCAATAGCACCGTTGGATAGCTGTCGATTGAATATAGGCTGGCTAACTTTTCATTCTGAGCTTTGATCTCCGATGCTTGATGAGAACGTTGGGGATAGTCTAGCTCCAGCAAGACCACGTTCTCCCGAGCCCATTTTTCGAACTCGGCCTTATTGAAAACGTCCTTCTTCAGTTTGACGCACCAGCCACACCAATCGCTACCGGTGAAGTCGGCAAGAATGGGCTTTCCGGAAACCAATGCCTGCTGCCGAGCCGCTTCGAAAGAATCGTGCCATATCGTTAAGGAGCTTCCACCACCAGATTGCAGATCAGCCGCGTTGTCGCGGACCGATGGCTTCATGCATCCAGCACTCATCAGCGATATGCAGACAACCACGAGGCCAGTAAAAGTACGAAAAGACGCGTGTGAGATAATCATCCTGACCACCAATGAGTTGATTCCAACTTCCGTTTTGGAAAAATACTTGAGCGAGCGTACAAAATTCCACGTGACAGACACAGCCTGATTTGGCCATTCCGACAACGTTTTCAAGGGGACAACGACAGCTTTGCTCTCCATGTTGATTTCGACGCTGCAAGACGAAAAGCCTTACCTACTGGTGCAAAAACAATTGGATTTTATCACTGCTATCAGTCGGAACACCGTTTATTCCGGACTTGCTGGTTCACCTACCACTGCGAACTTTCAGCAACGCTTTCGGCATGGAATTCGAAGTTTTCTGCAAGCGCTAGGCATTCGTCGACTATCTGTTCGTCTGTTAATTCGTTTGCTTCCAGCGATTTCATGACCGATCGAGGCATTTTGTTGGCAGCCTTCAGGTACGTGCGGTCGTAGTACGAAAGGGTGGTTTTAACAGCCGTTCTCAAGTCACCGGCTTCTATTGCCGCGAGCGCCTCATCCGTCCGCTGCCCTCCCAAACGTTTGCGGATCTTTTGAGTCGCCTCAATCAACCCATCGGTCGGCAACTCTTGATAGTCGCCCATTAGATTGTCAACGCGACGCTCCAAATCGACATCCAAAAATACGGCCGGTGCGTGACGGACTTGTTCGTAGAACGGTTGCGGGACAATCACTCTGCCAATTCGATTCCCTTCGTCCTCGACCCAGACGCGACGTGCTGGATCGAGTCCATCCAGACATTGAAACAGATCATTTTCAAATTGCTCGGTCGATGGCTGAGCCCCTTGGGCGATACCCCCGTAAGCAGAGCCACGATGGTTCGCTAACGCCTCGAGATCGCAAGTTTGTTCGCCGGCAGCGTTCAGAGCCGACAAGATTCGCGTTTTCCCAGCACCAGTCAGACCGCTAACCACCACAAGATTCCACTGACTATGAATTATCGCGTGAGCTAGACGGCGAAAAGATTTGTAGCCACCTTTCAGAACCGCCGGTTGCAAACCCGCGACACCCATCAGCCACGCCATTGATTGGCTACGCATTCCGCCTCGCCAGCAATGCACCAACACCTTGGTCGTGTTGGATTGCCGCTGAGCAACCACGGACTGCACCGTCTGAGCGAGCCTCGCCATTTTTGGACCAACAATCGACAGCCCTTCCATCACGGCAGCATCGTGCCCCTGATTCGCATACAGCGTCCCCACGGTTGCTCGTTCGGCATCACTAAACAGCGGGACGTTGATCGCGCCCGGAATGTGACCGGCTTCGAACTCGCTTGGCGTCCGAACATCAATCACAGGAACGTTTCGCGACTCAGCCCAGAATTCGCGCACTTCGATGATTGCGTTCTGAGTATTCACGGTGGTTGCAATCTGAAAAAAAGAGCGGCGGAAGGACAGGCCAAAGAACGCGAGCATCAACCTGATCACGTCAGTGGGGCCAGACAGTTTCGCATAAAAAATCACCCGAAACTATGCCCGCGC
>CALFUT010000043.1 GCA_937929805.1 uncultured Pirellulaceae bacterium | reverse complement strand
AGGAGTCAGCGGCTTCTTGATCGACGTTCGGTTGAGGTGTTGTTGGTTGAATTGAAAAAGTGAATCGCAGATAGCGGAGTTCGAGATGGCTCGAGTCGTAACAAAGAAAAATCGAAAGCCGGCATTGCCGCCAAAGTTGGTGCTGGAGCCTCATCAGGTCATCGTCAAGCCGATGGTGACTGAGAAGGGGATGTTTCAGGCGGACGAGCTGAATCAGTACACGTTCAAGGTGAATCCGTTGGCAACAAAGACGGACATCAAGAAGGCGATTGAGCAGTTGTTTGAAGTGAAGGTTGTTGGCGTTTCGACGCAGACTCGCAAGGGTAAGCCTCGGCGATATCGCTTCACGGCTGGTCGTACGAAAGATTGGAAGAAGGCGATCGTTCGGTTGGATGCGGATCATAAGATCGACTTCTTCTAGTCGTTCTTGGTTTGCAGTTGATGGATTGCCGGGTCGTTGTAAGCCGGTTTAGGTGAGCGACGCTCAGTCGAAGAAAAATACAGGTATAGTTTCATGGGAATTCGAAAGTACAAACCGACGTCTGCCGGTCGGCGCGACGCCAGTGTCAGTGACTTCAAGGATCTGACCAAGGGCTACAAGGTCGAAAAGAGCTTGTTGCGTCCGATGGTGCGTGGATCAGGTCGGAATAACCAAGGTAAGATCACATGCCGTCATCGCGGTGGTGGTCACAAGCGTCGTTATCGCGTGATTGATTTCAAGCGAGACAAAGATGGCGTGAACGCAGTGGTTGATTCGGTGCAGTATGATCCGAACCGAAGTGCTCGCATTGCATTGCTGAAGTACGTCGACGGCGAAAAGCGATACATTATTGCTCCGGATGGTTTGAAGGCTGGCGATGTGTTGAACAGTGGCGAGAATGCGACGCCGACTGTTGGTAACTGCCTTCCGCTGAAGAACATTCCGCTTGCGACTGTGATTCACAACATTGAGATGCGGCCCGGCCAAGGTGCCATTTTGTGTCGCAGTGCAGGAGTCAACGCGGTCTTGATGGCTCGTGAGGCGAAGTGGGCTCAGATTTCTCTACCGAGTGGTGAGATCCGCCGAGTTCCTTCGGCGTGTCGTGCGACGGTCGGTAAGGTTGGTAATTCAGAGCACAGCTCAATTCGTTTGGGCAAGGCTGGTCGCTCGCGTTGGTTGGGGCGTCGTCCTCACGTTCGTGGTACCGCGATGAACCCGATCGATCACCCGCATGGTGGTGGTGAGGGTCGTACTAAGGGTGGTCGTCATCCAGTCAGTCCTTCGGGTGTGCCGGCCAAAGGTGGCCGTACTCGAAAGCTGGCCAAAGCGTCGAATGCCGCGATTGTTCGTCGTCGGAAGTCGAAGCGTTACGGTCAGTTGAAGGTCAAATAAGGAATAGCTTAGATGAGTAGATCGCAGAAAAAGGGACCGTTCGTCGACGAGAAGCTGTTCCGTAAAGTGGAAAAAGCTGAGGCGGCCGGTAGCCGTGAGCCTATCAAGACATGGGCTCGTGCGTGCACCGTGGTTCCTGAGTTCATTGGATACACGTTCATGATTCACAATGGTCGTCAGCACGTGAAGGTGTTGGTGACAGAGGATATGGTCGGCCACAAGTTGGGCGAGTTTGCTCCATCGCGAACCTTCAAAGGTCACGGCGGCGGAAAGCGTTAGGTCAGCATTGCGGTGGTCGCCTGATTCAAGGTCCTCGTTTTTACAAATCAATTTCTGTTCAACCATTCAAGTTCGGCAGAGCAAGTAGTTATGTCATTTCAATCAAAACATCGATACGCTCGAATCAGTCCCAGTAAGGTGCGTCCGCTGGCGAACATGGTTCGTGGTAAGTTCGTGGACGAAGCGCTTGATATCCTTCGATATCAGCCTCAGCGTGGGGCTCGCATGTTGGAAAAAGTGATTCGCACAGCGTTGGCGAATGCTCAAGATCCCGATCAGAATCCCGGTCGGATTGTTGACGAGCGTGACTTGTTCATCTCGGAAGCTTGCATTGACGGCGGGCCGATGTTCAAGCGAATTCGCCCTCGTGCTCGTGGAATGGCGTTCATGATCAAGAAGCGAATGTCGCACATCCGGGTCACATTGGACCAAGTTTAAAATTCAGCGTTAATCGCATTGCCGGCGGGCAAATTCAAAACACGGCAAGAACCAAAACAAACAACAACCGCTTTGGCGAGTTAATTATGGGACAAAAAGTAAATCCGATCGCGTTCCGGACGGGCATCAACGAGGACTGGAAAAGTCGTTGGTATGCACCCAAGGCCGAGTTCGCGACGCTGTTGGTGGAAGATCAAAAGATTCGCGCTTTCGTTAACAAGCATCCGACGCAGAACTACAAGTCTGCAGGGATTGATCGCGTTGAGATTGAGCGGACTCGTGACGAAGTTAAGGTCACGCTGTTTGTGGCTCGACCTGGTTTGATTATCGGGAAGAAGGGTCAAGAGGTTGAGCGTCTGCAAAACGAGATGCAAAACCTGATTGGTCGCCGCATCAATTTGAAAGTCGAAGAGGTTGCTCGACCTGACTTGCAGGCCCAGTTGGTCGCAGTCAAGATCGCCGAGCAGCTTTCGCGAAGAGCAAGCTTTCGTCGAACGATGAAGCGGGCTGCTGAAGAAACAATGAGTGCCGGAGCCAAAGGGGTGAAGATCCAAATGGCTGGGCGATTGGGCGGTGCTGAAATGGCTCGCCGTGAAAAAGAAATTTCAGGCTCAATTCCATTGAGCACGATCCGTGCGAAGATCAGCTACGGTTTCACCGAAGCGATGACTCCGCAGGGACATATCGGGATACAAGTTTGGATTAACCAGGGTAATTACGGAGACGAGACCAATGGCTCAGATGCCGAAAAGGGTCAAGCATCGAAAGGTCCAAAGAGGGCATATAAAAGGTAATGCCTCTCGGGGCAACAAGGTCGTCTTCGGCGACTTTGGCCTTCAGTCGCTGGATACTGGTTGGTTGAAAGCGCAAACTATCGAAGCGGGACGTATCGCTGCTCAGCAGTATATTCGTGGCGAAGGAAAACTTTACATCCGCGTGTTTCCACATCGGTCGATCACTTCGACTCCGTTGGAAACTCGAATGGGTAAAGGTAAGGGTGAACCTGAGTATTGGGTTGCCACTATTCGCCCCGGAACCATTTTGTACGAATTGTCGGGTGTTACCGAGCAGCAGGCGAAAATTTGTTTCGCACGCTTGGCTCATAAGATGCCCTTCAAGGTTCGAATGGTGAAGCGACGCTTGATGTGATGCTGGAGCGGCGAAAGCTGTTCCTGAAAAAGACTAACGACAAGATAACTCGATTTGAAAAAGCACAATTGTGCGACTCGGATTAGATCATGGCGACAATTAAAGAACTACGAGAGATGAGTGACGAACAGATGGCTGCGGTCTTGAAAGAGGCCTGTCAGACTCTGTTCCGCTTGCGAGTGCAGGCCCAGACTGAGCGTTTGGACGTGCCGTCGGAATTGCGTCGTCAACGTCGGTTGGTTGCTCAGATCAAAACGTTGCAAACGGAACGTGAAAAGAAAGCGGCGGCTGCGTCCGCGTAAGTACTTCGGATTGCTTGGTCGTAATCAAAACAAACACGGCCTTCGCCAAACAAAACAAACAGATAAATAACGAGTGAGTAGTTAAATGCCTAAACGACTTCTGACAGGACGTGTCAAAAGCGACAAGATGTCCAAAACGCGAGTCGTTCAGATTCCACGTCTGGTTCGTCACGCGAAGTACGGAAAGATTTTCCGTGATCGTACGACTTGCTATGTGCATGATGAGGAGAACGAATCAAACGAAGGCGATATTGTTCAAATTATCGAATCGGCTCCGCTTTCGAAGAAGAAGCGATGGACGCTGGTCAAGGTAATCGAGAAGAGCACCGAAGTTGACTTAGCTGCTGTTCGAGCTGCTCGAAAGCAAAAAGAGCAGTTGTCGTCAGAGGTCGAGCCGGAAGCTTAGGTTTAGCTGAGAAAACACTCAGGTCAAAACACGCGAGATGGCGTTGCCTTAAACCACCGGGCGCGCAAACAGAAACAGAAAATTGGTTGATCCGTCATGATTCAAGCAGAAACAAGATTGCAGGTTGCTGACAACACTGGCGCACGTGAAATCATGTGCATCAAGGTTCTTGGTGGCTCTCGTCGCCGGTACGCGGGTTTGGGCGATGTGATTGTGTGTAGCGTGAAAAGCGTTATTCCCGGCAGCGACATCAAGAAGAAATCCGTGGTTCGTGCGGTCGTCGTGCGAGCTCGCAAAGGAACACGTCGGGATGACGGCAGCTACATCAAGTTTGATGACAACGCTGCGGTAATTATCGACACCGACCGCAACCCTCGTGGAACTCGCATCTTTGGTGCGGTGGCTCGTGAGTTACGGGAAAAGAATTACATGAAGATCGTCAGCTTGGCGAATGAAGTGATCTAAGCCGGATTCGGTTCCGCTTAAGAACGCTTAGAAGACACGAAACGTACAATTGGACAGTGAAGCACGGTTGCTGGAATCATCAGCGACCCGAACTGACAAAGTGAGATTATGGCTGCTCGACTTCGAGAACAATACGATAGTGAAATTTTGCCAAAGTTGGCAGATCTGTGTGGACGCAAGAACGTCATGTCGTTGCCGCGCCTGAAAAAGGTTGTGATCAACATGGGCGTTGGATCAGCCACGCAGGAAAAGAAGGATTTGCAGGACGCAAGCGAAGCGTTGGGTTTGATTGCCGGTCAAAAGCCGGTTCTGACCAAGGCTCGTAAATCGATCGCGAACTTCCGCTTGCGTGAAGGTCAGGCGATCGGTTGTAAGGTAACGCTGCGAGGCGATCAGATGTATGAATTCGTCGATCGTTTGTGCACGTTGGTTCTGCCACGAGTTCGTGACTTCCGAGGCATCAGTGCCAAGGCGTTCGACGGTCGTGGAAACTACAGTCTGGGGCTGACCGAGTACGGTGTGTTCCCGGAACTTAACGCAGACAAATTTACTCGGACGCAGGGGATGAACATTGTGTTCGTTACCTCGACCGATGACGACCATGAAGGCCGCGAACTGCTTCGCATGTTCGGGATGCCTTTCAAAGATCAGAAGAAGGACGCTGCTTGATTTAAAAATCAAGTGGAGCTTGGTATTAATTCAAGCAAACGATTAACTGGAAATAAGAAACTCGAACAGGCTTTCTGCTGTGGCAAGAAAATCAAAAATCGCCAAGGCGAATCGTGAACCGAAGTATCCGGTTCGCAGGGAACGACGATGCAAGTTGTGCGGTCGACCTCGCGCGGTATATCGAAAATTCGGAATTTGTCGGATCTGCTTTCGTAACCTTGCCGACCGCGGGATGATTCCCGGCGTTCGCAAGGCCAGTTGGTAAGGCAAAGAAGAAGGAAACAAGCGACTATGATGACCGACCCAATAGCTGACATGCTTACTCGTATCCGCAATGCGGTAAGTGTTGAACGGCCTCACGTGGAAATGCCAATCTCAAAGGTAAAGACCGGCGTGGCTGACGTGCTCAAGCGCGAAGGTTACATCTGGGATTGGAAAAGCGAAGAAGCAAAGCCTGTTGGCCAGTTGCACATTGATCTGAAGTACGGCCCAAGCGGTGAAAACGTGATCCGTCACGTTAAACGGGTCAGCAAGCCCGGCTGCAGAGTGTACTCAAGTGCCAAGGATTTGCGTCCCGTGCTCAACGGGCTGGGGATTTCGATTCTCAGTACCAGCAAGGGCGTGATGAGCGATCGAGAAGCTCGTCAACAGAAAGTTGGCGGCGAAGTTTTGTGCGAAATTTGGTAAGTCACGTTTGGAAGTGAGCGACTGAAATCAGGCGTTCAACTCTCACGTGCTGATAAGAGATATTTGGAATAAGTCATGTCACGAATTGGCAACAAACCAGTCCCGATTGTCGACGGCGTCAAAGTCGCCGTGGCCAACGGCAGCGTTAACATCGAAGGCCCAAAAGGAAAGCTCAGTTTTGAGCATCGTCCTGAGGTGATCGTTAAGGTTGATGAAGACGCGAAGACCGTCAACGTCTCACGTCACAAGGACGATCGTAACAGCCGAGCATTTCACGGCCTGACACGTGCTTTGGTCAACAACATGATCATTGGCGTCAAGGACGGCTACGAGCAAAAGCTGGAACTACAAGGCGTTGGTTACGTTTGCAGCCTGAAGGGGAAAACACTTTCCTTGCGTGTTGGGTTGGCGAACGAACTGAAAAAGGACATTCCAGAAGGTTTGGAAGTCACCTGCCCTGATCAGACTCACATCGACGTGAAGGGATGCGACAAGCAGAAAGTCGGCCAGTTTGCGGCTGAGGTTCGAGCGTTGCGGAAGCCAGAGCCGTACAAAGGTAAAGGGATTCGCTACGTGGGCGAACAAGTGAAAATCAAGCCGGGTAAATCGGCCACGTCATAGTTCGGCAGGGTGTGATTGGTCACACCGTCGGACTTGAAGAAGTAATTGTAAGAAAATCAGAGATCAGCCTCGCGGTGTACCACCAGATCGCGACAAGCGTGCAAGGGCAACAAAGCACGATCAATAAAACAAGTTGCCGGAGTCC
Source organism: uncultured Pirellulaceae bacterium (assembly GCA_937929805.1). Classification (GTDB taxonomy): domain Bacteria; phylum Planctomycetota; class Planctomycetia; order Pirellulales; family Pirellulaceae; genus Mariniblastus. The sequence goes on along the minus strand of CALFUT010000043.1, from coordinate 44,609 downwards.
TTGCGGGAATAGAAATTTCAGTGCAAGGCCTAACCCGACAACCCTGATCAGACGGAGTCTGGTCAACTAAAACAAGATAGCGAGACAGTGCGGTGAGACAACAAAAGACAACTAATAAGCAGCGTTGGCGACGTACTAACCGCGTTCGAAAGAAAGTGCGCGGCGATGCGGCACGTCCACGTCTGAGTATCAACCGCAGTAACAAGCATTTGTACTGCCAGTTGATCGATGATGAGGCGGGCAAGACAATTGCGTCGGCCAGCACGCGTGACAAAGCGTTGGCTTCCAAGATCACGTATGGCGGCAACGTCGAAGCCGCAAAAATCGTCGGCGAAGCGATTGCCGAACGAGCCAAAGCGGCTGGTGTCAATCAGATTCGTTTCGATCGAGGCAGCTATAAGTTCCACGGTCGCGTGGCAGAACTGGCCAACGCGGCTCGCGAAGGTGGTTTGGAGTTTTGATCGAACTCGGCGGCTTGGTGTAAGAAGCGTACCGAATAACTCACTTAAAAGACATTTTCATTCGAAGATCTGGCGGAGCCGAAAGCCGCCCCTTAAACCGAGAATACCATGGCAAAATCCGGACGAAACAATTCGCGTAAAAAAGAGCAGCGCGAGGATTCTGGCATCGTCGAACGTACCGTTAAGATCAAGCGATGTTCCGCAGTGGTCAAAGGTGGTCGACGATTCAGTTTTGCTGCGATGGTCGTTTGCGGTGACGGCAAAGGCAAAGTTGGCTGGGGCTACGGAAAAGCAAACGAAGTCGGCCCAAGCGTCGAAAAGGCGAACAAGCAGGCGATGCGGACCATGGTCCAAGTGCCCATGGTCGACGGAGCACTTCCTCACCGAGTCGATGGTCGCTTCGGTGCGGCTCGAGTTGTCCTCCTCCCAGCAGGTCCCGGTACTGGAATCATCGCGGGTTCAGCGGTTCGTGCCGTTTGTGAAGCCGCTGGTGTGAAGAACATTTTGACAAAGAGTTTCGGCAGCAATAACCCGGTGACGTTGGTGAAAGCCACCATCGAGGCGCTGCGAAGTGTGCGAACCAAAGAAGACGTTGAGCGTCTGCGAGGAGTCCAGCTGTGATTATTAACGACGTCCACGAGGGCATCCAGAAATTCAAAAAGCGTAAGCGACTTGGTCGCGGTACCGGATCGGGGCTTGGAAAAACTTCCGGTCGCGGCCACAAGGGTCAACGCTCACGCGCCGGACATAGCCAGCACCCGACGTTTCAGGGTGGAGCCATGCCCATGATTCGCCGGATCCCAAAGCGAGGCTTTAACAACAAGTTCGCGCTGAAGGTCGGTGAAGTAAACGTGGGTGAACTGGAAGACAACTTTGACGCGGGAGCAGAAGTGACTCCGGAAACGCTCAAAGGTCGTGCTCTGGCCAATTACCGTTACGACGTGCTGAAAGTGCTCGGAAACGGCGAACTGAAGAAAAAGTTGACTGTTTCGGCTCATAGATTCAGCAAGTCGGCTCGCGAGAAAATCGAGAAGGCTGGCGGTAAGTGTGTCGAACTTGCTCATGTTGCCCCTGTTGTCAAAAACAAGCAAAAATCAGCAAGCTAGGCGATAGCCGGAGGTGTGCAGGTTTCTCACTTGCAACTGAATCAACCGGGCGGTTCAAAACTGCCCCGCGAGAACTTGCAACTTGATTTCGAAGCTTGATTCCACAAGTGAGCACAGTCGGCCTTGAGCCGGCTGTTTGCATTTATGGTTCAAGAAATGCCAGCCGACCGCGAACCACTATTGCTTCAATCAGCGTTTCAATTCACAATTTGCACCTGAAAATACGCTGCCAAGCGGCAGCCCAATGACCCGACGGCTTCGACTGATAGTCGCCGTTCGAACAGGAAAATACTGAGCCATGTTAGAAAAACTGCGAGCCAGCTTTGCGATCCCAGAATTGCGTCAAAAAATCTTGTTGACGCTGTTTTTGTTAGCCGTTTATCGAATTGGTTACCAGATCGCGCTTCCGGTTGTCGACCAGCAGTTGATGGCTGAGTTCGCTCAAAACATGAGCGGCAACCTGTCAAAGTTCCTGTCAAAGGTTTCCGTTTTCAGCGGCAGCCAATTGAATCAGGCGACCATCTTCGGTCTGGGCATCATGCCGTACATTTCGGCGTCGATTATTCTGCAGTTGCTGGGCTACGCCTACGAACCACTTGACGCACTGCGTAAAGAAGGCGAAGCCGGACGAAAGAAAATCACCGAGTACACTCGCTACCTGACGGTTGCATTGTGTTTGGTCCAAAGTACCGGCTTCCTGTGGTACTACATCATGGCTCAGGACATGACAGCGTCGCGGTTTGAAAATCCCGACACCGGCAACTTGACTTACTTTTGGCAACTGGTCTCAATTATGATCATGACATCCGGCAGCGTCTTTCTGATGTGGCTGGGTGAGCAGATTGACGAATACGGAATCGGCAACGGAATCAGTTTGTTGATCATGGCGGGTATCGTCGCGATGATGCCCGGTGCGTTGTTCGACCTGATGAGCAACGCTGAATTTGAGTTGACTGGATTTGGCTCGGGCGGCGTTGGCATAGAGAAAATGTTGCTGCTGGGAATGATGTTTGTTGGAGTCGTGGTTGGTGTGGTATTTATCACGCTTGGCCAGCGACGAATTCCGACTCAAAGTGCCAAGCACGTTCGCGGCCGCAAGGTGTACGGCGGAACGCGTCAGTACATGCCTCTTCGAGTCAACCAAGCCGGTGTGATGCCGATTATCTTCGCACAAAGTTTGCTGATGATCCCGCCGTTTGTCATGGCTTGGTTGGGTTCCAAGATTAGTGGCAACTGGTTCGGTCGCATGATCGAGAGTATCGGTAACATTTTGCAAATGCCGACCTCGATTATCTACAACCTGATCTACATCGGATTGATTTACTTCTTCTGCTACTTCTGGACCGCGATCACGTTCAACCCGAAAGAGATTTCGGACAACATGAAAGACGCGGGAACATTCATCCCGGGTTACCGACCGGGCCGTCGAACAGAAGACTACTTGGAAAAGGTCATCACTCGGATCACCTACGTCGGTGCCGGTTTCTTGGCGTTGATCGCGATTGTTCCAACAATCATTTCGGAGACTTTGGGCGTTAGTTTCATGGTCGCCAGTTTCTACGGCGGTACCGGCCTGCTAATCGCAGTCAGTGTCGCCTTCGATCTAGTGCAGAAAATCGACAGCCACTTGGTGATGCGAAACTACTCGGGTCTGCTTGAGTAATTCGCAAGTGAACTTTTGAAAAATTCATGAACGCTCGGAACTCTTGTTCCGAGCGTTTTTTCGTAGTCTAGCCGGCCAACGCAGGTTGTTTGCGTTGCTTGGCCTTCTCTATCTCCGCTGAGCATACAGGACTCGATTCATGGGCGTAATTTCAGGCGGAATCTCTGCCCAGCGGACTCGGTAGTTGGCGGCTTCCAGTCGATACGTGCGATCGATGTCGAACGCTGCTTCCAGCCCAAAGGCTGTCTGCAATGCGAGCGGTGCTCGACATGCCGAACGCGGATAGCAGCACGGAAGAATCGCGACCGGTCCGCCGCTGCGAATCGCAATGTCGATGCATAGGTCGGAAAGAACGCCGCACGCATGAGCACTAACGATCGCGCAGCCGGGTTCGATCCAATCATCGTCCACGCTGATTTTGGAAGTGTCGTGCTCAATTTTTTCAGCGACCCACGGCGCAACTCGTGTCGCGATGGCCAGCAACTTATGCCGGCTTTCAGGATCCTTTTTGTCAACCAAACGGACTCGGTCGACCTTTCGCTCAAACATCGCAAACAGAATTCCCAACAGCCCGTGGCCGCAGCAAAGATCGGCAACGAAACGGGTTTTAGTGTCTTTGCGAATACGAGCAAAAAACTCGAAGGTCTCCAGAACTTCTTTGATCGGCAGCAAGCGTTCGGCCGCGATCGCTCGTAGTAACGTGTCTTGCAGGCTGTCGGATTTGAAATGGATGTCAGTCAGTTCCAAGTGCAGCGAGTTGGATGAACTTAGCCAATGATTTTTGGATAGGTCATTCAGCTGCGGAAAAAACTTGAAGCGTTGATTGGATGGCGAGTTCACTTGAAGTTCCTGACTGAGAAAGCACAAAACGGTGGCCGCCTGTCCAAAATCAAACGTTGTGATGTACTATAGCGACCCTTGCAGCATTGACAACAAACGCGACGAAACCGAAATCTGAATCTTTTGACGCTCTACGACACGAATACCGACCCGTTCGACCCGACTCCTGATTTTATTCGAGTGCTCGATACTCACATGGGCAAAGGAGTGTTTGCGGTTCGCGGATACCCTGCCACTGCGATGATTGGTGAGATCACCGGCGAGCTGGCTTTTCACTCGGCTCCGGGGGATGAGTACACGTTTGACTTCGACGATGAGTTGCAGCTGCAGCCAGAAGCACCGTTTCGGTTTATCAACCACAGTTGTAATCCCAACTGCGAATTTGAGCTGTGCGAACAGCCGGAGACGGATGAACAGCTTGGCAAAACCGGTTTGTTTCTTTTTGCGTTACGTGATATTCAGCCGGATGAGCCGTTGTCGATCGATTACAACTGGCCCGCATCGTGTGCGATTCCTTGCTTGTGCCGGGAACCCAACTGCCGAGGCTGGGTGGTCACGATTGACGAATTGCCGCTGCTCAAAAAGAAGCAATTGACGCCCGCTTTGTGACCGCTTTGGTTCTGCGCTGGCGTTCCGGTCCGATGTTTCTGGTCATCGTTCAAGGTTGTACGGGTCGTCAGACGTTTGCCGAATGCTCGTTTTCGGCTTGGGTTCGCTTCGTTCGGAAGTTTGGCCGAGTGGTATAAGAGCCAGCGTAAAATTGCGCGACGTCTGTTTTGCGCGGTCGTTCGACTGATGCGTTCTGGCTCGGTTGCGACGCCCTCCGGCGTCGTTCGAAAGAATCATGCTAGCAGGGTCGATGCGAACTAAGGGTTCCTGCGCTGATGGATTGGTCGGGGCCTACCTAGTTTTCTGATTCCCGGCATGGATGCGAGCGGAAGGTTGGTGTTGCGTGGGCATCGCCGACTGCAGGCGGTGCACATTGGGTGTTCCGCGACTGACAACGAGAATGGAACGCAGCCGGCATGTCTAATTCACGCAAAATTCGAAACGATATCGTTGCGGTCGGCCTGCTCGCGATGATCGTCTTTTTGGTTGCTTCGCTGGGCACTTACGATTCTGCCGATCCCGCGTTTGACGCGCCATCGGTTCTGACCAACATCTACCAACCGGATCAGCTGGTTTATCCGGCCAACGAATCGGTCTCCAACGCCTGCGGATATTGCGGCGCGTGGACAGCCGACATGCTGCTTAGCACCCTTGGCTACGGCGCCTATTATTCAGTACTGGGGCTGATCGCGATGGTGATCAACATGTTCCGCCGCGAGGCAACGCCCAGTCCGTGGTTGAAAACGGTCGGTTGGGCGTTGAGTCTGATCGGGCTGACGACAATGGCCAGTATGCTGCTGCCGTCTTGGACGATCACACCTTTGATCGGTGCCGGTGGATACCTTGGTGCACTTGGCAAAGGACTGCTGACGGCCAACTTTGGTTGGTTGGGGAGCATGACGATTGGAACTGCCGTCCTGCTGGCCGGTTTGATGATGTGGACCGAGTACCTAGTGTTCCGCGCCGGGCGAATGGCGTTTGCTCCCGCGATGGTTGCTGCGACCTCGCTGCTGCCGTTTGGAGTCTTGCATGGCTTCGTCACGTGGTTCAATGGATCCGCGGAAGGCGAAGAAGAATACGACGACGAGTACGAATACGAGGATGAAGAGGAAAGTGATCAAAGCGACGTTCCTCGCACCATTCGGTTCCGACGTCGTTCGGCGGAAGCCGCCAATGAAGTCGTCAGCGAAGACGAGGCTGCTGAAGCGGATGAGGAAGAGGACTCTGAGGAGGAGTATGAAGAATACGAAGACGGTGAAGACGATGCGGAAGAAGAGTTTGAAGCAGAGGATCGCCCGACAACGACCCTGAAGATCAAATCGGCTACCAAGCAAGTCGCTCCAGCCTTAGCTCCGGTGGAAACAGAAACGGCAGCCGACGCATCGGACGCTGAAACTGAGAACGCCGTTCCCAAGCCGCACTTCAAGGTTTCGGCTGCCAAGAAGCCCAAGCCTCCGACTGAGCGCGAGAAGGTAATTAGCCAGCTCAATGAGGCGGCGGTTGCCGAGGATATGAGTGATTATGAGCTGCCTAGTCTGAACTTGCTGGACACGGGTGACGAAGTTCCTTTTGAGGCTCAGAAACGCGAGGCGTTGCGGAAAGCGGAGGTGCTGGAGAAAACGTGCAAGGAGTTCGGGTATGACGTGAAAGTCGTCGAGATCGAAACCGGCCCCGTGATCTCGCAGTACGAAATCGAATTGGCGCCAGGCTTGCGACTGCAAAAGATCACGGCATTGTCGGACGATCTAGCGATCGCGATGCGAGTCCCCAGCGTGCGGATCGTGGCGCCGATTCCGGGCAAGAACTCAGTCGGTGTCGAAGTCCCCAACGAAACGCGACAGATCGTTCATCTTCGCGAAGTGATGGAGCAATCGGATCGGCAGATTGCCAAGATGAAGATTCCTCTGTTCCTTGGAGCTGACGCTGTCGGTGCTCCAATGGTGGCCGACCTTGCCGCGCTGCCTCACCTGTTGATCGCCGGTCGGACGGGTACCGGTAAATCAGTTGCACTTAACGCAATCATTTCTTCGATCTTGATGACGCGTCGACCGGACGAAGTTCGCATGCTGATGATCGACCCAAAGATGGTCGAACTGAGCGGTTACGCACGGCTGCCACACTTGATGCATCCTGTTGTGACCGACATGCGGAAAGCGGAGGCGATTCTGGCATGGGCCGTCGACAAGATGGAAGAGCGATACGCTTTGCTTGCGAAAGCCGGCGTGCGGCACGTGACCAGCTACAACCAGCTGGGTGAAGAAGAACTGATGGATCGCTTGAAGCCGCAAACGGCCGAGGAACGCCAGACGATTCCGCGAAACCTTCCGTTCATCGTGATCGTTGCCGACGAGATGGCGGACTTGATGATGACGGCCGGAAAGGAAGTCGAGGCCCACATTATCCGATTGGCTCAGAAGAGTCGTGCGGTTGGAATTCACTTGATCCTTGCGACGCAGAAACCAACCGTCGACGTAATCACGGGCTTGATCAAGTCGAACCTGCCCGCTCGGATCGCATTCCAAGTGGCGTCCAAAACCGACAGCCGAGTTGTTCTCGATGCGGGTGGGGCTGATAAGTTGTTGGGTTGTGGTGACATGCTGTTCCTGTGGCCGGGAACCAGTACGTTGTTGCGAGGCCAAGGGACGTACCTCAGTGATCCTGAGATTGATCGCGTGACGGATGCGGTTAGCACGGGCGAGCAGCACTTTGTTCACGAGCTGGTGAACATGAAAGTGAAGTCGGACGACGAAGACGGCGACGATTCAGGTCCAAAGAAGTTAGAGAATCGGGACGAGCTTTACGCTGAAGCGGTGACGATTGTGGTCAATGAGCAACGCGGAAGTTGCTCGCTGTTGCAGCGAGCGATGGGGATCGGCTACGGCCGTGCAGCGCGGTTGATCGACTTCATGGCGGAAGACGGCTACGTCGGTCCGTACAATGGCGCGAAGGCTCGTGAAGTGATGATGACGCCTGACCAATGGGAGAATATCCGCACTGGAGGAGACGGTTCAGAATTTGAAGAAGACGATGAAGAAGAAAGCGATGACGCGGTAGAAACAAAATCGGAACTTCCCAAAAAGTTGCCACCGCCTTCTCCCAAGTCGCGTCTGTTGAAGAATCTTGCGGATACTCGGACAACGCAAATGGCTGCCAACAGTGTCGCGCCGGCGGAAGAGTTGGTGGACGACGCCGAAGAGGTTGAAGAAGACGACACGGACGAAGAAGTTGAATACGAGTACGAAGATGCCGACGAGGATTCGGATGAAGAATACGAGGTCGAGTACGAAGCGGACGACGGCGAATACGAGGACGTCGAGGATGACGAAGAAGAATACGAGTACGAAGACGACGATGAAGACGAAGAGTACGAAGACGTCGATTGAGTTTCGACCGTCGACAATCGTTTGCTGATCTGGGACATCAGTTTCGTCTCACATCCAATTTTTAATTTCGAACCATATTTGACTGAGAGGATTTTGTTTTGGCCGATTGCAATCGAATGATTTTCGTCGCAGTGATTGCTTCTTTTTTCTGCACCGCGCTTAGCGCTTCTGATGCCGCTGAGAATGGTAGGCGTCAGCGTGCTGGAGCGCAAAAGCGAGCCGCGATTCGAGCGATGCCGATTTTGCAGCGACCGAGCCGACCGGGACACTTTTATGGAAACACCGTACGAAGAAATGCGGCTTCCAAGCCCAAGCAAATGAGTGTCGTTGCCAAGCAGCGAGGATTGAGCCCCGCAACGAATCCGATAGAAGTGCAGCAAAAAGAGACCAGCCTGCCAGTCGATCTGTCTAAGTCCGACAAGAACTCCGTGGGGAGCCAAGTCAGCGACGCATCAAAAAGTGCCGGCCAAGTGGCCGGTTTAGAGAGCAAACTCTCGCTGGGAAGGCTGAACCCGCTGGATGCCGCGTTAAACCAACAAGCTGGTAAACGCTAACCTACTGAGCGTGCATCTTGCCACGACCGTCGACTGGTTCGACCAAGGTCGCTTTCAGGTAGTCGGCGTTCATGCGACCGATGAAAGCGATGCTGATTCCTTTCGGACATTGGGCTTCGCATTCCGCGTAGTTCCGACACGATCCAAAACCTTCTCCTTCCATCTGATCCACCATCGCGCCGACGCGTTCGTATCGCTCGGGCTGGCCTTGCGGCAACATTCCAAGATGGGAAATCTTGGCCGAAGTAAACAGGCTGGCTGACCCGTTAGGGCAGGCAGCTACACATGCTCCACAGCCGATACAACTGGCTGCGTCGAGCGAGGTTTCCTGCACGCCGGGCTCGATCGGAATCGAGTTCGGGTCAGGTTTGGGACCGGAGTGGTTGCTAATGTAACCACCCGCTTGAATGATACGATCAAACGCAGAACGGTCGACCATCAAGTCTTGTAAGACTGGGAAAGCACCGGACCGGAAGGGTTCGACGTAGATTTCCGCGCCGTCCTTAAAGTGCCGCATATACAACTGGCAGGTTGTGGTAGTGGCTTTGGGGCCGTGAGCTTGGCCATTGATGACCATGGAGCACATCCCGCAGACGCCCTCGCGGCAGTCATGATCAAACGCGACGGGAGATTTTCCCTCGACGGTCAATTTTTCGTTTAGGACGTCCATCATTTCTAGGAATGACATGTCGGGAAGAACGTTGTCCAAATCGTAGGACTCCATCTTTCCTTTTTTGTCGGTCGATTCTTGACGCCACACGTGTAGTCGAATTTTCATGACTTGTAATTCCTTGTTGCCAGAGGAAACGCATTAAACTCGAGCGGTTCCTTGTTAAGCTCCGGCTCGACGCCTTCGCCCTTGTATTCAAAAACCGAAACGAACGCGAAATCTTCATCGTTTCGTTTGGCTTCGTTTTCTTCGGTTTGGTATTCTTCTCGCAAGTGGCAGCCGCAAGATTCCTCACGAGCCAACGCGTCGCGACACATCAGTTCGCCAAAATCTAGGAAGTCAACGACTCGGCCGGCGTGTTCGAGCGATTGGTTCAGTTCGGACGCTCCGCCGGGCAGCTTTAAATCACTCCAAAACTGGTCACGCAGCTCAGGGATTTTGCGGAGTCCTTCTTCCAGCGATTCCTTGCTGCGAGAAATGCCGCAATGTTCCCACATGATTTTGCCAAGCTCACGATGGAAATCCTGAGACGATCGGGTTCCGTTGATGGAGGTCAGTTTGTTGATGTGATCGCGGCACTCTTGTTCGACTGCACCAAACTGGTCATGCGTGGTGTCGATCTCGCCCGGAGTCTGTCGGCTTAGGTAGTCACCAATCGTGACGGGAACGACGAAGTAACCGTCGGCCAGACACTGCATCAGCGAGCTGGCTCCTAGGCGGTTGGCACCGTGGTCGGCGAAGTTCGCTTCCCCAGCGGCGTACAGGCCTGGAATGTTAGTCATCAGGTTGTAGTCGACCCACAGTCCGCCCATCGTATAGTGGACGGCAGGATAAATTCGCATCGGCGTCTTTGTCGGATCGTCATCCGTAATTCGCTCGTACATTTCGAATAAGTTCGAGTACTTCGACTTGACCGCGTCGACACCTTTTTCTTGAATCGCTGACCCAAAGTCTAGGTACACGCCGTATCCCGTCGGACCGACGCCCAATCCTTGATCGCACACGTCTTTGGCGTTCCGGGCGGCAACGTCTCTCGGCACCAAGTTGCCGAACCGAGGATAACGTTCTTCCAAATAGTAGTAACGTTCGGCTTCGGGGATGTCGGTGGGAGCTCGTTTTTCGTCGGGATCTCGTGGCACCCAGATGCGACCATCGTTACGCAACGATTCGCTCATCAGAGTCAGCTTTGACTGGTAGTCGCCTGAGGCCGGGATTGAGGTCGGGTGAATTTGAGTGAAGCACGGATTAGCGAAACCGGCTCCTCGGCGATACGCCCGGAAGTTCGCAGTAACGTTGCAGCCTTTGGCGTTGGTCGACAGATAGTAAACGTTTCCATAGCCGCCGGTGGCCAAAACGACCGCGTCGGCCGAGTGTCGTTCCAGCTTTCCGGTGATCATGTCACGGGTGATGATACCTCGAACGTTTCCATCGACGATCACGTAGTCAAGCAACTCGGTACGAGTGTGCATCTTGACGTTTTTCTTGGCGATCTGTTCCTCGAGTGCCGAATAGGCGCCTAGCAACAACTGCTGCCCGGTTTCTCCTCGGCAGTAGAAAGTTCGCTCGACCAATACTCCACCGAATGATCGGTTGGCCAATTTTCCGCCGTACTCACGCGCGAACGGAACACCCTGCGCAACGCACTGATCGATGATCGAGGTGCTTAATTCAGCCAGTCGGTAAACGTTCTCTTCACGAGCGCGGAAGTCACCGCCTTTCTGCGTGTCGGTGAACAGTCGCCAAGTTGAATCACCGTCGTTGCGGTAGTTTTTGGCGGCGTTGATCCCTCCTTGTGCCGCGATGCTGTGAGCGCGGCGGGGTGAATCTTGAAAGCAGAAGCACTCTACGTTGTAGCCCATCGCTCCCATCGACGCGGCCGAGGAAGCTCCGGCTAGTCCGCTGCCGATGACTAGAACTTTGTACTTGTGACGGTTGTTGGGCCCCACCAGACGCAACTGGTCCTTGTGGTTGGTCCACATGTCTTCGATCGGGCCCTGAGGCAATTTCGCGTCGAGAGTCAGCATGATTTCGTTCTTAGGCTAGTTGTGCGTAAGGTTGATTTACGATTTTAAAATGAACTTCAGTTCTTGCCGCTTAGTGGCTCAGCAAGGCCGGATCGTAAGCGATTGGTTCCGGCATCATGCCTGTCATGAAAGATAATGGCACAAGCGAAAAACCAACGACGATTCCGATGGTTGCAATGATCGCAAACATTCGCAGCGACTTGTTGCGGTCGGGATTATCAATTCCGAGCGTCTGAAACAGGCTCCAGACACCGTGGTACAGATGAAAACCAAGGACTCCCATCACGACGACGTAAAACAGCGAGATCAAAGGGTTTTGAAACGAGCTGTAAATGTTTTTGTAGATCGCTCCATGCTGGAACTCGCCAATTGGCAGCGCTCCGAGGGTGAAGTGCAGCAAGTGGAAAACGATGAAGAATGCGATTAAGCTTCCAGAGAACATCATCCACAAAGCTGCCAGCGTTGACGCAGATTTCTTACTACGGACATAGCCTACCGGCCGAGCCTCGAGGTTACGAAACGCCAGTTGAACGACCACAACGATGTGAAGAGCGACGCTTGCCAAGAGAACGATGCGAGCGATCCAGAGAGCAGCCATCTTTGGCAGGAAAGGCTCTCCGACAATTCTCAGGAAATGACCATACTCGTCGACGTGAGGCACGCCAGCCTCCGTCGATCCGGTGAATACTTTCAGATTTCCGGCGACGTGGCCGACGAGGAATCCGAACAAAATCAGGCCGGTCACCGCAGCAATGAACTTTTTGCCGATTGTGCTGGAGTACAGGGTCGTTATGCGGTTCATGAATCAGTGTTCAGAGATAAATGGACTCAGGGCTGATGATGCTTCGGGAAGGTTGCGTGCGATTCCATTTCCGATTTCGCTGGGCAACCTTGCTGGCATTAACAGTATACGTTTAGTCGCGGTTGGGCAGAATAACAGTAACTGGCAACGTGGCCAGATTTGTTTCGTTGTTTTCCTGTTTTCTATCAGTCCTCCCGCAATTAAATGGGCTTTCGTAACACGTGGGAACTGATCGTTTGGCGAAGCCAGCAGTTGGTTGAACGCGTTGTGCCGGCAGAAACGGAAATTGCCCTCGGGGTCTTCAGCCCAATCGCATCGCGGGAGCTTTGAGCAAACGCCAATTGGCTCAAGTCGCGACAATTTGGCCAAATTTGTTTCAACCATTCCAAAGAGTGGTTCGCCCGATCGATGCCGAAGACCAGCGAGGAAACAATAATTCGAATTTTGCATGGTTCCGGTGATTGTTATGTTTTTCGAGCATTGCTATTTTGGCAACGGCATGTGGTTGAACAACGGTTGAAATGGTGTCTCTATGCAGCAAGAACTTGAATTTCATCAGCTGAAATACTTTTTGGCGGTGGCGCGAGCGGGGAATTTTACCCGGGCAGCCGAGGAGCTGGGCGTTTCACAGCCAACGCTCAGCCGATCGATTCAGAAACTGGAAGCACAGCTGGAGCAGCCGCTATTCGAGCGGAAACCGCGCGAAGTCACGCTGACGGATCTCGGTGAGGTTTTCGTGAACCGGGCTGAGCAGATTTTGGCGTTGGTCGAAGACACGTTGACCGAACTGACCGATGCCGCCGAAAGCGGGCGAGTACGTTTGGGGGTGATCCCGACGATCGCCCCATTTTTTCTTCCCTCGGTGTTGCAAGATTTTGCGAAGAAACATTCGGATGTTTCTGTTGTCGTTCAGGAAGACACCACTGATAATCTGCTCAAGCGGTGCAGCCACGGTGAAGTGGATCTTGCGATCCTTGCGTTGCCGATCACCGCCCGGTATCTGGAGATCGAATCGTTGTTCGAAGAAGAACTGGTTCTGGTGATGCCGACGAACCATCCTCTGGTCAAGAAAAAAACGATTTCGCTGAAGGACGTCAAAGCGTTGTCGTTCGTGATGCTGGACGAGGCTCATTGTCTTTCGGACAACATCGCCTCGTTCTGCCGGCGTCAGCAGGTTCAGCCGGTCTCAATTGAGCGGACCAGTCAGTTGGCAACGGTGCAGGAGCTCGTTTCGCTCGACCATGGAATTTCGATGGTGCCCAAAATGGCTCAAGTGCTAGATCAGAGCAAGCGGCGAGTGTATCGCTCGTTCAGCGGTCAGAAACCGACTCGAACGGTGGCGATGGTCGCCAACCCGTACCGCTACGAAAGTAAATGGCTAATCGCATTCAAGGAACACTTGCGAGCGGTCGGAAAGAAGTTTCAGTAGCCGCGGGGCGATTGGGGTATTTGCGATCCCCGCGTTTCAGATTCCACGCTGTTTGGTCACTCGTCAGCATATTGAAACGTCAGTGGCGCATCGATGTCGGGATGCAGGCTTTGGTGAACCGGGCAATGGCTGGCTGCTTTCTCAAGTGCCTCGCGGTGTTTTTCGTCCAGTCCGGCAGGCATCGTGATCGAGACCGGCAGCCGCGCAATGCGGCGCGGAAGGTCTTGCGACATGTGTTTCTCGATATGGATTTTGACGCCGGTCAGATCAAGGTCGTTGCGTTGGGCGTAAATGCCCATGATGGTCGCTACGCAGCTGCCAAGTGCGGTCGCAACCAGATCGGTGGGCGAGAACGATTCACCTTTGCCGTGATTGTCGACAGGAGCGTCGGTGATGAGTTTGCATTCGCTTGGGCCATGAACCGCTTCGCAACGCAGATCGCCTGAGTATTTGATGTTAATTTCAACCATGAGCTGATTCCTTGATGATGGATAGTTGATGCAAAAAATCGTCGGCCCCATCCGGGGCGGGCGTGTTGACGGGGTGAAGGTCTCGGGGCTCCCGCCCCGAGCTACCAAAGGCGGCCCCTACCGGGGCGATCGTTTAATGCCGCGAGCACAATACCGGGATTAGTATGGTGCCAAAACAGGCATTGAAGAATGCCCGGCATCGATCAGGGTTTACGATGGATTGGCGTGGCTTGGGATTTAAGATGAATCGGCGTTTGGGATCGATCGGGAGCAGGATGAATCCGGAGCGGGATTGATCCCAAGTAGATCCGTTGTCGATAGAATCTGAGTTCAGGCATGGATTGACTGCGGAGCAGTCCGCGTTGGTAGCTCGGGGCGGCAGCCCCGAGGTTAACGCCCACAATCAAACCACGCCTCGGATGAGGCCGTCGAGGGTTGCGTGAGTATTCGATGATCCATTGCCCAACTCGATCGTTTTTTGCGTCTCGAGTGTATCTCAGATTCGCAACAAAAATAAGCAATAAAAAAAGCGTGACCGAATGGGCCACGCTTTTTGTGATTCTCAAGTTCGCTGCCGCAGAACTAGCCGCCGATCTTGGCGATCAGGTCGGCGGTGCGGCTGCTGTAGCCCCACTCGTTATCGTACCAGCTGACGATTTTCACGAGGTCACCCATGACTCGAGTCTGAGGTGCAGCGAAGACCGAGCTGTGTGGGTCGTCGATGATGTCGGTAGAAACCAATGGATCTTCGCTGTAGCAAAGGATGCCTTTCATTGGTCCTTCAGCGGCTGCTTTGACGGCAGCGTTGACTTCTTCAGCAGTGGCTGGCTTTTCCAGTTTCACGGTCAAGTCGACAACCGATCCCGTCGGAACTGGAACTCGCATCGCCATTCCAGTCAGCTTGCCCTTCAAAGCCGGGATAACCAAAGCAACGGCTTCCGCAGCACCCGTTGAGGTTGGGATGATGTTCAACGCAGCGGCGCGTGAACGGTAGATGTCCTTGTGAGGAGCATCCAAAACGTTCTGGTCGTTGGTGTAACCGTGGACGGTTGTCATCAAACCAGAGGCGATGCCAAAAGTGTCGTTCAGCACTTTGGCTACGGGAGCCAAGCAGTTGGTGGTGCAACTGGCGTTACTGATGCACTTCATGTCGGCGTTCAGTTGATCGTCGTTGACTCCCAGCACGCATGTCAGATCAGGAGCGTCCTTGGCAGGAGCACTGATGACGACCTTCTTGGCACCCGCTTCAAGGTGCGAATCGTAACCAGCCTTACCGTCTTTGGCTCGGTTGGTGAAGACGCCGGTGCTTTCGACAACCACGTCAACGTTCAGATCGCCCCAAGGCAAAGCCGCTGGGTTACGTTCTTCGAAGACAGGAATGTTTGTTCCATTGACGATCAGGTTCTTGTCGTCAGAGTCGACGGTGCCTGGAAAGCGACCGTGGATACTGTCGTACTTGAGCAGGGTTGCGAGCGTTTTATTGTCAGTCAGGTCATTGACGGCCACGACTTCAAACTCGTCGGCACGAGCCATCAGGTTACGGAAAGTCAAACGTCCGATACGTCCAAAACCGTTAATAGCAACACGAATTGCCACGACATTTCTCCAGTCATCAAAAGGTTCACTTGATCCATGCCGACGAAGAATGTGGTCGCGGCAATGGTGCTTTTCGAGGCCCTTGCGAGCCCTCAGCTGAGCAGAGACGATATCAGATCAAGTTACCGGGCGGCAAGTAGGTGACGACCCTGAACTGGATGAACGTTGATGTCAGAGCTCGGAAAATCCGATTTGGTGAAGCCTGCTGGAGGGCAGAATCAACCGGAAAAAAACGGTGCGGCTGGCCGATCGACTGCTCGTCGAGGTGCGTGGCAGGCTCCGGCAGGAGTCGCCGCCGGGACGTGGGATTACGTCAATCGTGATCACATCGGCGATCAGTACGACTCGTTCGTAAGTGGTGAGCCATTAAGTGCGGTTGATCGGAAGATCATTTCCCGTTATCTGCCTGCGGTAGAGGATGAAGGCCGGTCGATGGGTTCAAGCCGAGCCCAAGAGGCTCCAATCGTGGTCGATTTCGGGTGTGGGACCGGGCGGACGCTTTTGCCGCTGGTTCGCGACGGCTACCGAGGCTTGGCCGTCGATCTGTCCGAATCAATGCTGGCAAATTTGAGCAAAAATTTATCGAATTGTGGGCTCGAACAGACTCGTGTGAGTATGGTTTTGGCCAATCTAGTCGAGCTTTCATGTCTTGCCGACCACGTCGCCGATCACGGCGTTTGCATGCTCAGTACGCTTGGCATGATTCAGGGATCGACGAATCGAGCCAAGTTTTTGGCTCACGCTCGGCGGATCATTCGCCCCGATGGCCGGCTTTTTGTGCACGCTCACAATTACTTTTATCAATGGCGGCATCCGGGTGGCGTCCGCTGGGCTGCCGCGAATCTGATCGGGTCAATCCGAGGCAGCGAGCAGATCGGCGACCGCTTGGCAACGTATCGAAACGTGAGCGGTATGTTCATTCATCAATTTCGCCGGGCGGAACTTGGGCGAGCATTGGCCGATGCCGGATTCCCATCGCAAGAGTGGTTTGGTGTTGAAGCCGGTTCGGCCGAGCCGGTTCCAATCAACCGTTGGCACAATCCATTTCGATTTGTTGGCTGGGTCGTGGTTGGGCGATGAAAACTTGAGGAGTCATAAAGTGGCAGGGAGAATGGCTCTGCCAGCCCAGCCTGTAACCTCGTAGAATGGTTGCAACAGGATTCGCTTCGGCGTCGATGATTCCGAATTCCGCATTCCGAATTCCCCCTTCCGCATTGGATAAAACCATGTCACGTCGCGAACAACTTGAGTCCATGCTTGCCGAAACTCCTGATGACACTTTTCTGCGTTACGCTTTGGCGTTGGAACTGGATGGCGAAGAGGAGCACGATCGCAGCATCGAGTTGCACAAAGGCTTGATGGCCGATGACCCACCCTACGTCCCATCATTTTTCATGTGCGCGCAGCAGTTGGCGCGACTGGAACGAGACGACGAAGCGAAAGAGTTGCTGACCGCCGGCATCGAGCAAGCGAACGCGCAGGGTAATGCTCACGCGGCAGGTGAAATGACGGAGTTCCTGATGTCGTTGGGGTAGGCACCGTCTGTTGACCACCGTTCGATTGCACGCTCGGGAGGGTCGAGGCTCCGTCCGAGCCGTGCGGAGCAAACAGCTTGATCTTCCGAGTGGGTCGGACGGAGCCTTCCCCTCCCTGCGGTTTGTGGTTTTGGTGCTGGGGGCGGACGAAGCTTCCCCTCCCCAAACTGGAACACGTTCCGTGTACGCGGCGTTTGATCGCACCGTTACATTTTGGTGACGACCGTTCGCTGGTCGATTGCACGCTTGGGAGGGCCGAGGCTCCGTCCGAGCCGTGCGGAGCACATAGCTTAATCATCTGAGTGGGGCGGACGGAGCCTTCCACTCCCTGCGGTTTGTGGTTTTGGTGCTGGCGGCGGACGGAGCTTCCCCTCCCAGGCTTCGATCGCGGCTTTCTAGTTGGGGCGTTAGCTTGCTGACGCTATCCATTTTTTGAGGCAGGCCGGTCATCTTCGATGCCGTATTGCTTTCTCATCCTGATCGTTCGCTGATGGATTTCGTTGACTCTTGTTAACAACGCTTCCTCGCGACCTCTTGCAGCGGTCAGCCAGCCACGAAGCTGATGGATGTAAGTTTCCTTTTCGTCAAGTGTTGCGATCAGTTGCTCAAGCCGCTTAGTGGCGGACGCAAGCTCCAGCTTCAGCATGTTGGTGTCTCGTTCGGTGAATGCCGAATGACCGGGGTAGAGCGTCGCCAGATCGAAATCTTCTGGAATAGGTGGGAACCCCAATCTTGTCTCGGGCAAAATTCGATTCGGAAGCTCAAGCAATTGATTTTTGGCCTTCGCCACCCGAGCTGCCTCGACCATCGCGTCGATCAACTGTATTAGACGGGGCGTGGCATCGGTAGAACATTCAAGTTGTTCATGCAAAGTAAAGTTTTGAAACATCATTCGGTCGGCAGCTGGATTCGCAAGTTGTTCGAGAACTTGATCGACATGCGCGTTCGCAGTAATCGACCAAGCCGGCGCGACGTACTTGGGCGAGTTCCAGTAGTCCAAGACTGCAGTCGGGCGGTCGCGAAGGATGCTTTCTAGGTACAGAGTTGATGGGGATGTGATAACGGCATCGGCTTGATCGATTGCCTCGTGCAATGGCGGCAACTGTTCATTTGGAACTTCAGGCAAATCCAGTTCGGTGCTAAGTCCGTCGGTCAATCGCCAAGTCAGCTCGACCGGCCGGCCGCTCACGTTGGGTTGCCGTCGGAAGCGGTCGACCAAGTACTGCAACGAATCCACAAGCGACTGGCGTTGCGGTTCCGTAAACGCGGGTGTGGTGGCCGTCGCGATCAACAATCGAAATGGGCCCTCGCCGCGAATCGGCGCCTTGGGGCGATCGATTACCGGATCCAAGCGAGGCAGCCCGACGACTTCGCAGCGTCCCGGATTCCCCCAAGACTCGATCACTCGCGATTGTGCTCGTCCGATGCACGCCAGCTTATGACCACAAAGCGGTTGAAAAATGCTGCCTTCCGGAAGGTCGGGATGCTCCCACGTGTTGCGGTACTCCAAAATGCCGTCGCTTAAAATTAAAACCGGTACACGATTGGCTTCGGTCAGCCTTCGAAGTGCAGAGATTTCTTCCCAGCGATAGTGCATGTGGGAAATGACAATGCCCGCGTCGTCGGGTGCGGACCATCGCGACGGCTCTTCGTCGACGATTTCGTAATCCATCGACAGCCGTTCCAACCACGGAGTGTAGATTGATGACTGCCGGGCATATCGCCACAGAATGTAGGCTCGAAGCTTGGCCATTCGAAGTCAGTTCTTGGTGTACAGTTTCTGCCGGACGCCTAAGTCAATGCTCTGGGTTCCAGCGATCACTCAGGCGAATGATGTTCTAACTCTAGCGTGCCGCGAAGGCGATCGTCATTGGCGTTGATGCTGGAGCCGGCTTCAAGTCTTGGGGCGCGACTTGCTACCTCTAAGATTCTTAACCAGACGCCGTGAAATTGTAACCGGTCGATCCAATGCGTGGTTTCCGGCAACGAAAAAAACACGGTCGACGTTTTGGTGTCGACCGTGTTTAGAAAGTGCACTCCGTGGCAGCAAGGCCACGATTCCGCACGAAACTATTTTTAAATTACCTCGCTGGATGGCTCCAGAACCGCCAGCTCAGGGGCATACGTTACCGAGGTTGAACTCCGCTGCCGATCAAGCTTTGCTGACGGCGAAGTTGCTCCAACTGCCGTCGCAACAACTGGATCTCCTGTTGTTGTTGAGCGGAAGCAGATTGCTGCTGTTGCCGTGGTGCTTGCGGACGGTAGTTCGACTGTAGCTGGCTAAGTGCTGGCTTTTGAGTCGATGCCGGACGAACCGGAGCGGCGGGACGATCAATAACCGATCGCATGCTGGAAGATCCATTTTCATCGGACGGAGGAACGAACGAGAAATCTTGTTGAGAGCTGCTGGTTGGTTGATAGCCTTGAGAGCGAGAACCGGTGTTGGCCTGAGCACCAACCTTTCCGTTCTCTACGTCTTCCAATGAGGGTGCTTGGCCGTGTTGCAGCATCACTTTCGCAGCGCGACCGTTGCGAGCGACTTTCAGTTCTACTTGATCGCCAGCACCAAGGATTTTCTCGATCTCTTCAAACTCTTCGATTGACGTCAACTCAACGCCACCGGCCTCAACCAGCACGTCACCACGGCGGATCCCTGCTTCGGCCGCGTTGCCATTGGCGGCAACTTGAGCCACGACAAGATTTTCATTCTTGTCCACCACGATGGCCATCCCAAACCCGTCTGCTCCACTTCTAACAGCGGCTGGCCGATCGGCATTGACGTTTTGAGACGGTTGGGATCGCTGCTGAGCTGGTGGACGAGTCGCGGGTGTCGGTCCCTTCTTCGCTGCTTGGTTTGGCTTGGCCGCAGGTGTAGGCTGTTTCGGCGCGGGTTCGCCCATGATGTCGTCGCGAAGTTTCTTCAGCAGGCGGCCTCGTGGCAAAAATTTGTCAAAAGGTCCATCCGCAAAAGTGGACGTTCCAAGCAGCACGACGGCTACGAGTGAAAATAAGCAAATGCGAGTTTTCATATTGTTCCCGGAATCCTTTCCGAAAGCCCAAGGCAGGGATAAAACGTGTCGGAGTCTTCTTCGATTGGATGACATTGCGTTACACGTCATACAGGACGACCCATGAGACATGGGTAACCGCTCCAATCCATACACGCTTGTTTCGTCCGTGCGATACTCGTAAATCAGGAATCCATGATGAGCATGACGTTTCTGAAAAACTGGAAGAACGGAATCGATTGGCTCGATCCGACTAAGCGTCACGACAGGGGTAAGCTGTGACGAAGATGAGGTACCCGGTCGTGCGAGCCGTGCGATCACTTCAAGTCGCAAAACTTAACATGCTCGATAGAGCCGCGTTCGGCTCACGCTACCAGAGCTTCCGTGCGGTGGGGTCACTTTGGTACTGGCGATAGAGCACCGAGTCCGGCTCCGATCGAATGCTCGATCGCAAAGCGAGCCCCGCCACGACTCCTGCTATCAATCCCCCGACGTGAGCCATGTAGGCAACGCCGCCTGCTTGCGGAGGCCCAAAAATCGAGCCAAATACAGAGAAGACCTGCATCACGGTCCACAGTCCGATCACGTAGAGTGCTGGCATCGAAACAATGAAGTACAAAACGATAGCGTTCACTTTGTTCCGTGGAAATAACACCATGTAGGCGCCGAGAATTCCGAAGATGGCACCCGAAGCACCAAGGTTCGGAATCACGCTGTCAGGCGAAACGAGAATCTGAGCGATCGACGCGAATAGCCCGCTGACTAAGTAAAAGATCAGAAATGGGATGTGCCCAAAACGGTGCTCGACGTTGTCACCGAAGATCCATAAATACAGCATGTTGCTAAACAGGTGGCCGATGCCGCCGTGCATGAACATCGAAGAGAACAGTGTGATGTAAATTAGCGACGGGCCGGGTAGGTGGGGGATCTCGATGTCCTTGCCTTCGGCTGTCATCACGACGGGGCTAACAAGATCTACCCCCGTGGTGATCTCTTTGGGCGTCATCGCCCATCGGTAGGTCATTTCAGGATCGGAAACCTGATAGAAGTAGACCAGCACATTGATGATCAGGATCGCCCAAGTGAAATACGCAGGGCCACTTAGTTTGCTATCGTCATCAGAGATTGGAAACAGCATTCAGGCACTTGCTTGATAGGGCAGAATCGAGACCTTGGCGAAGCGGGCGCACGCCAAGGAGCTTCGTCAATTTGTTCGTCCGAGGACTAAGAATCCGTTTCGATCCGATTGTTGAATTTCGCAGCGAAACCAACCATCATCAACAGCAGGAAGGTCGCGACGCCTCCGACAACCATGCCGCCCTGAGGAGAGCTGATTTTTCCTTGGATCGCAAGACAGGCCGCAGCAACCGCAAGCAGGACCGACAGCAGCATCAAAACGTTCCAGATGATCCTGCTGGTGCCTCGAGGTTTGTCGTCTCCCATCAAATCCTCGTTGTTCATCATTAGGAAGAATGCGAAGTAGGCGATCGGCAGCAAGATCACGGCAAAGGTTCCGGCGACCACGACCAAGTACGTTCTCGAAGCTCCGGTCCAGATCAAGAACCAGAAGAAGCCCATGATGCCGGCGGTCGTCGAACCGATAATGCGAGCGGTGAAGCTGTCGTAGTTGCCGACGATTTCCGCCAACGCGTAACCGTTGATTAACATCAGAATGATGATGGAAGAGAAACCCATTCCCAGCACGCCCAGTCCGAAGATGAAATCAGAGTTGTCGCCCAAGGCCGGTCGCAATGAAGCGGCCAATTGCTTGGAGTCCGGTTTTACCAAAGACAGTGCGAGCGATCGTTCGGCCGCCGGCATCGTCGACAGGTAATCGGCAATCGCCTTGTTACGTGCGTCAGCTTGGGCCGTTTTCTGCTCTTTCAGCTCGGTTTCGTCCTCGCTGTCGGTCGGCATGGCATCGATTTCAGCCAGCACAGCGGCAGCACCGTCGTCCAGTTTCATGCGATCGGCGATGGTTCCCGAAACTTTTCCGAAGAAGTTGCTCTCCGCCACTTCGTCTGCGCTTGAACTAAGGATCGCGGGATCAGCTTTCGCGTGAAAAGCGTGAGCCGATGTAATCACAATGCAGGAGGTGACCAGCACAAACGGAATTGCCATGCCAGTGATCAAATCCCAACGAGCGAGTCCTCGGAACGTGCGGTCCCAACCTCGTGCCAACATCGAGTACGGCAGCAGGAAGGTCATGTTGATCCCGACCGCCGCAGCGGCACTTGAGATCAGCACGCCCTGTTGGCGGCCGACGATTTTCTCTGACCAATACTCGTTCAACTCATCTGGCAATTCTGCCAAAAGCGCGGATAGTTCGCCCGCCGTTGAGGTCCACTGGAACGGGTTGGGGATGTAGCCTGAGAAAATGGCTTTCCAGTCCAAGATCCCGGCTAGTTTGTATACGGCATAGACGAAACAAAGGACGACGAAACCGACGAGTGCCTTCAGAAGCAGGTCAAATGTCTTGGACGCCCAGCCCGGTTTGAAATTCATGTACACAATGGCAGTTGCTAGGATTGCAAGCACAGCCGAAACCAGAAGTTGCCCGGCCCGTTCCGGATTTTCAAACATCGTCGAAAAAGGAAGCACACGTGCATCGGGACCGGTAAGATTTCCGCCAAGGTTTTTATCAATCGCGTCAAAGCACAAACTGAACTGTGGCAGGATGAAAATCATGTTCGCTAGGATCGTTGCGGTGATCCAGCCGACACCCAGAACCGGGTTGATGTACTGGTTGATCGCAGGGAACGGACGTTTGCCGGTCGAAAGCGTGACGTAGCTAATCGCCGAAAGCATGACGACGCCCGCGATGATCGACACAAGCTGAACCCATAACAGATCCGTGCCGCCAATCATCCCTAAGTACAAAGCACTTCCCAGCGAGCCGCCTCCTAGTGTGATTGCACTTTGCAACCAACCGGGGCCCGACAGACGCAAGTAAGCACCCATGGTCGCGCCGGCTCCTCGTTCTTGAGCGGCGGCCAGAATTTCGCGATCACGGAATGTTTTATCGTTCATGAATTTCGGGCGGCTTGCGGCACGCCATTTTTGGTGGTCGGAGGGAAACGCGTAACAAACTAAGTTGCGTTCGGTCGCAACGTTTCCTAGTCTAGTCGAGTCCACTCGCGAAATTGAGGGGTATTTCTTCGCGTGAGGACCAAAGAAGGGCCTCGGCGAGCACCTTTGGGTAATTTGCAACAACTTTGCGTAGAGTCGCATCCATTGGAGCAGTGTCGAACAATTGTCCCAATTGTTTACCCGTGTGAGTTGGCTTCGCCAGCAAAACAATTGGGACAATTGTTCGACAATCGTTCAGAACTAGAACTACGCGTCGTCAAGCAATTCAACGGCTGAGAACTTCTGACCTTCCAGCATCGCTAGGCTTGCTCCACCGCCGGTACTGACATGAGTCACCGAGTCTTCGAAACCCAGTTGAGCAACCGCGGCTGCACTGTCGCCGCCGCCGATGATGCTAATTCCATCGCCATCCGCAATCGCCTGAGCCACTGCTTTGGTGCCTTCGTCGAACGGAGGCATTTCGAACACGCCCATCGGGCCATTCCAAACGACCGTTTTGGCAGACTTGACGATTTCGGCGAACTGCTTTGCGGACTCTGGTCCGATGTCAAGTCCTTCGAAGCCGTCCGGAATTTCTCCTGCGGCAACCACCTGCTTGTTGCAGTCCTTGTTGAAGTCGTCACCGCAGTGCGTATCGATAGGAAGTACCAGTTTGTCGCCCGCTTGTTCAATCAAGGATTTTGCGAGATCGACTTTATCTGGTTCGACTAGGCTGTCGCCAACCTTGCCGCCGGTAGCCAGCGAAAACGTGTACGCCATCGCGCCGCCGATGATGACCTTGTCGCAGATCCCCAGCAGATTTTCGATGACCTTGATTTTATCGGAGACTTTGGCACCGCCAAGAATTGCAACGAACGGACGTTCGGGTGATTCGATGACTTCCGTTAGGTACTTGATTTCTTTCTGCACCAACGATCCAACCACTTTTGGCTTGCCGCCCATGGCCATCGGAACACCGTACATCGAAGCGTCTTCGCGGTGGCAAGTGCCAAACGCATTGTTGCAGTAGATATCGGCGAATTCGGCCAGTTGAGCAGAAAAGGCTTCGTCGCCCGCTTTCTCGCCCGCGTTGAAACGCAGATTCTCAAGCAGCAAAACATCGCCATCGGAAAGAGCCCCAACCTTTGCGGCAGCGTCGGGCCCGACAGTGTCCGAGGCGAAAGACACTTCTTTACCAAGAACTTCTCCAAGACGCTTTGCGGCTGGAGCGAGGCTGAACTTTGGGTTGGCTTCGCCTTTGGGGCGGCCAAGGTGGCTCGCAAGGATCAGCTTTCCTCCACGATCGATCACGGATTTGATGCTGGGCAACGCCATTTCGATTCGACGGTCATCGGTGATGTTCAAATCGTCGTCGAGGGGCACGTTAAAGTCGACTCGCATCAGAACTGCTTTGCCGGCGACGTCTACTGCATCAATTGTTTGCTTGGCCATTAAGGATCTCTAATTAGTCGTTTTGTTAAAAGGTATGGGGAACGGCAATGCCGTGAAGAACTTTCGATTGTTCCAGCCGTTTTGGCACTAGCCACGTACGTTGGCAAGGTCGGTGGCTAGCGCCAAAACCGCTTGCTGCCGGGCAATTGATCCTTCATGGCGTTGGGGAACGATTTTCAAGACGCGGGGTCTTCTTTCGTTTTGACACGCTTCTGAATATCCGTTTCGATTGGGCCGAAAACCTCCTCGTGTCGCTGCACGGAAATATGCAACGCGTGAAGGAGTCGCTTGGCCGTGTAGAAATTCAGTACGATCCGCTGATTGATCTCGACCGGTTTGTCGTTGGATCCCATCGGTTGGCCATTGAGACCGAAGTCAACAATCAGCTCCTCGGGTGACCCGGTAACGCGACAGAAATTGGCGTAACAACAGACGGCTTTCGATTCATCCAAAGCGATAGTTCGTTTTGCTTTTGAACCGGCAGCTTGAGCTTCTTCTTTAGCCATGTTTAATCCTGACAAATGGTTACCAATCAATGGCCGGCAAGTATGGGTTGTCGGCCGCGTTCTAACATCGGGCAGTAGAATACCATTCTGGGAACGGTTTTTCGATCCCTCTGCCGATAACGCACGGGTGAGACAAGAACTCGGCGCCGGGTGGTGGGTTGTATGGTACCCTGTCTTGTCGGGCTAGAGCTGGCGGGCATTTTGAGCCGATGCCGAGTGGGATTGCCGTTCCGAGCACGCCTCGGTTCGACGACTTGTTTGGTGGCTTGTTTCTTCTTTGGTTTCTATGGATCTCAGGATTAGCGATGGCATTTTTGACGGCAGTTCCATATGCAACGACAAGGCCACGGGCGGCGCTTAAACGATGGGCGATCGTCGCGCTGGTGGTCTTCACGAGCAATAGTTTTGTGGGTATGAGCCTTTCGCTGGGGTTGGAAGCTCCGTCGAAACTAACTGACGAACCGCAAGTGGCAACCCAAACGCTCGGTCTGCAATCGACTCGCCCGGAATCCGGTGGGTTTGTCGAACTGGATGGGCAGTTCATGGTGCCGTACACAGCGACCATTCCCGGAACCGATGTCTCTTTCGAGATGGTCCCGATTCCCGGTGGCACGTTCACGATGGGTAGCCCGGAATCTGAAAAGAATCGGAACGAAGACGAAGGCCCTAACGTTGAAATCCATATCGAGCCCTTCTGGATGGGGAAGCACGAAGTGACTTGGGCCGAGTATGAGCTTTACATGGCGTTGGACGAGGCGTTCAAAAGTCTTCATCGCGAAGGCTTGCGAAAGATAACGGAAGGGAACGAGATCGATGGCGTGACGGCTCCGTCCGAGTTGTACGATCCGGACTTTACGCTTGATGCCGGCGAAGGGCCTCGTCAGCCCGCCGCGACGATGACTCAGTATGCCGCTAAGCAGTACACCAAATGGCTTAGCTTGATCGACCAGAAGTTCTACCGCCTGCCAGCCGAGGCCGAATGGGAATACGCGTGCCGCGCCGGTACAACAACGGCTTACTACTTTGGTGACGATGCCGGTGAGCTGGACGATCATGCTTGGCATCTGGATAACGGAGACGACGAGCGACATGAAGTTGGTCAGCTGAAGCCGAACCCGTGGGGCTTGCACGACATGTACGGCAATGTGGCCGAGTGGGTGTTGGATGCATACTCGAAGGATGGCTACTTTCACCAGACGCAGCTGGGGCTGTCGAAAGGCGAGACGCTGACGGCGGCCGAGGCGTGGCGAAGGGCCAAAAAGTTGTACCCACGCGTCGTCCGAGGCGGCTCGTTCGAGCTTGAGCCAACTTACTGTCGCAGTGCGGCTCGGTTTGCTTCTCATGATAAAGATTGGAGCATCGAGGATCCGAATTTTCCCAAGAGCCCTTGGTGGTTCACGGATTCGCCCGGCTTGGGGATCGGCTTTCGCATCATTCGTCCGTTAAATCCTCCGAAGGGTCGCGTCAACCAAGAGTCGTATTGGAACGCCGATATTTCAAGAATTCGAAGGGACGCGAAAAACCGGATCGAAAGCAACGGTCGCGGTTCTTGGGGCGCGGTTGATAAGCATCTGCCGCGTGACATCGAGGCATTGGAGGAATAGATTTTCGGCGTGAGAATGTGCGTGCTCATTTCGTCCACAGACTGGTCGGGCAACTTAGAAACGGTTGGGTTTAGCTTTATGAACAAAAATCAACGAACCGAAAACGGCTTCACGTTGGTGGAACTGCTGGTCGTCATCGCGATCATCGGAATTCTAATCGGGATGTTGCTGCCCGCCGTGCAAAGCGTTCGCGAGGCGGCTCGTAGGACTCGGTGTCAAAACAATTTAAGGCAGCTAGGTTTAGCTTGTTTGAATTATGAATCGGCGCGACAGCATTTGCCGCCCGGCGTGACGGATGATGACTCGAACTTGATCGATGCGACTCACACCGGTTTTGTTTTCTTGCTGCCCTTTATCGAGCAGGCGAACTTGTTCGATCAGTTTGACTTGACCACCGATTGGAAGTCGCCGATCAATGCTCCGTTAGCCACGGAAGTGATCCCCGGTCTCCATTGTCCTTCCAACGCAGAAAGTGAAGTTGGTGAAAACGAAACGGGTGCTTTTGCTGGTGCCGCGACTGACTACGCGTTTTCGAAAGGTTCGACGTCTTACCTGAGTGGCTCAGCCGAAAGTCAGAATGGTATGTTTGACGTTAACAGTGATCGGAAGTTGGCAGCGGTGACCGATGGTTTGTCAAACACGATGATGCTGGGGGAAGCGGCAAGCAATCCAAACCTTGAGGCGGCCGGGACCTGAGGCTGACCGGGTTTACATCTGGGCCAGGTCTGGTCCAAAGCAGATTTTGACGGCAATCGAGAAAACGGCGGAGAAGGCGGACGCGGCAGCGTGCTGGCGGTGACGGCTCAGAACGCGGGCGACGATGGCATTTGGCAAACCGAGGACGATTTGGTTACGCCGCTTAACAAACTGAAAGCCGATATCTCGTTGGATGAAAGTTTCGGAGAAGACGATGTGCTGAATAATCTCGATCGTGTCCGAGGCTTCTTCAGCTACCATCGCGGCGGCGGAGGCAATTTCGTGTTTGGCGATGGCTCGGTGCGGTTCATTCAGCAGGACGTGGATCGTTGGACCTACGTGTCGCTGAGCACGATTTACGAAGGCGAAGTGATCGAATCGCCGTGAGTGTTTGTGACTGGCGCGATCGATTTGGAACCTCAAACCACGATCGTCTTGCCGCCTTCTTCGGTCGAGACGCCGAACACGATGTATTCGACGTCATGGTCGCTGCGGTTATGCATCTGATGGATTTCTTGGTGGTCAATCACGATCGCATCGCCCGCGTTCAGGTCCACCGCTTCTTCGCCCACGATCATCTGAACCTCGCCGGTCAGAATGACGAATGTCTCCTGCATGTCCTCGTGGTAATGTGCCGCGAAGGACGATCCTTTTGGCAGTCGAGCCCAATTGAGCATCATGATCTGCCCCGGCACGAAATCGTCTCGCGTTGCGAGGACACGTTTTAGCACGCCCGGGTTCTTCGGGTCTTCGTGTGATGCTGCGATAAAGTCGATTTCACTGCCGCGAATGATTTTCATGGTTACTCTTTTAAAAAATGGGTCAATTGCAAGCCGACGGAACTATGTAGTCATCACACTCCGTGTGATGTCCGCGTGCTGCACATCACACGGAGTGTGATGACTACTTACTGCACGCAATAAGGATTTTCAAAACAGCAGTTTCTGATCCAGCTTGTCCAATGCATTGACGATCTTTCGCCCGCTGGTGCTCATGGGCAGATCGGCCAGTTCGTCAGCCGTTAGCCATTGAGTTGCCGTCTGGTTCTTTTTCAGTCGACCTGTCGGTGAATCGGCAATGTAACAATCGAGCGTGATGCGGTACTTGGTGACTGCGTGTTTGATTCGTTTGGTCGTAGCGACGACATTGGCTGTCAGACCAGTTTGCGCTTTCAGCTGTTTTGATAGATCGTCTTCCACGTCATCGTCGACCACTTTGTACCGAGGGAAATCCCAGAGTCCACTCCATCTTTCGTCCGGGCCGCATTGTCGAACCAAGAACTTTGTTCGAGCGCCCTGCCCTTTTCGCACGACAATGACGGCCTCGTGCAAGTCTTCGTATTTTGTCTTCTTGCCCGATGCGGGAATCTGTTCCTGCAAACCCCGCACGAAAGTCGGGCAGTAATTGCTGATCGGACACTGATCGCAGGCTGGCTTGGTGGGCGTGCAAATTTCACTACCGAGTTCCATCAATGCTTGGTTGAAGTCGCCGCAGCGTTGGCGAGGCAAAACCGATTCCGAGAATTGCCACAACACTTTTTGATTGGCCGATGAGCGAGGATCGTCTTTCATCGCCAGCAGGCGAGCGAACACCCGGATCGTGTTGCCCTCAAGGATAGGTAGTTTCTGATCAAGCGAGATCGAAAGGATGGCTCCTGCGGTGTAGCGACCGATTCCCGGCAAAGCTAAGACGCTTTCAAAGTCGGTTGGAAAACGACCGCCATGTTGTTCGACCACGAATTGAGCCGCCGCGTGCAATTGACGAGCCCGACGGTAGTAGCCCAATCCTTCCCAGAGTTTTAGCACTTCGGATTGGTCGGCGGCCGCCAATTTCTTAACCGTCGGGAACTGCTTCATGAAGCGGTTGTAGTAATCGATGACCGTTGCAACCTGAGTCTGTTGCAGCATGATTTCGCTGACCCAGATTCGATACGGCGTTCGATTTTTCCGCCACGGTAGATCACGCTGGTTCGCATCGAACCACTTCAGCAGGCGGCGTCGGAAAGTGGTTCGTGAATTTGAAGTGTCGAGCATGAGTTGGCTGTCGGATCAAGACGTTGCGAACTGTGGGGGGCGTGGAGTATTGGGAGGGGGAGGCTCCGTCCGACCCAAGCGGATGTTGACGTTCAATCACCGATGCGGCTCGGACGGAGCCTCGCCCTCCCCAGCCTCGCCCTCCCCAGCCTCGCCCTCCCGAGACTCGCCAACCCGAGACTCGTACGTTCAAACCACCGTCGCGGTTTTCAATTCGCCAGGATGTTGACCAGTCGATCAGGAACTGCGATCTCTTTGCGAATCGTTTTGCCCTCCAGCAATCCCGCGATCTTTGGATCGGCTTTGGCCAACGCCAGCAAGTCATCTTTCGACGTTCCGGTCGGAACCATGATCTTGGCTTTAATCTTGCCCATGATTTGCACTGGCACTTCGACGCTTGCGTCCACCGTCAACGCCTCGTCGTATTGCGGCCACGATTCGTGCGACAACGATTTGTTATGCCCCAGCGTTTTCCAAAGCTCTTCGGCGATGTGCGGAGCGAACGGCGAAAGCAACAGCACGAACGATTCCATAATCGATTTTGGACGCTGGTCCTGACGAGTGAAAAAGTTGGTGAACTCCATCATGCGAGCAATCGCGGTGTTAAAGCTAAGCGTTTCGATATCCTGCGTGACGGCCTTGATGGTTTTGTGCAGCGTTCGAGTCTGTTCATCGGTTGGCTCAATGTCGACGACGGCACTGTGAAGTGTGTTTTCCTCAGGCTCCTTTTCAATCAACATTCGCCAGACGCGGTCCAAGAAGTTTCGCACGCCACTAACGCCATTCATGCTCCACGGCTTCGACTGCTCAAGCGGCCCCATGAACATTTCGTACAGACGTAGCGAGTCGGCTCCGTAGTTGGACACGATGTCGTCCGGATTGACCACATTGCCGCGGCTCTTGGACATCTTGTAAGCCCGGCTGTCGATACGAATGGCATCGTTTGCTTTCAAGACAAAGTCGTCGCCAGATTTTTCAGCGTCTTCCGCATCGACTTTGACCGATTTCAATTTGGCTCCCGACTGATCGACCGGGTTGCGCTCATCGTCTTCGGACACCAAGTTGGCGGACACCCAATCGCCGGTTTCGGTTTGGTATCCGGTGAATTCAACATCGCCCAAGATCATGCCTTGGTTAACAAGGCGATTAAATGGTTCGGGCGTTTGCAAATGCCCACGGTCGAACAACACCTTGTGCCAGAACCGAGCGTACAATAGATGCAGCACTGCGTGTTCGGCACCGCCAATGTACAGATCGACCGGCATCCACTGTTTTTCCAGTTCCGGATCGATGAAGACCTGATCGTTTTTCGGATCGATGAATCGCAGATAGTACCAGCAGGAACCGGCCCATTGAGGCATCGTGTTGGTTTCACGTTGATACTTTTTGCCATCGATGACCGGATAGAGCCAATCGTCATCGGCTTTCTCGAGCGGTGGCTCGGGACGGCCGTGAGGCTTGAAGTCCTCGATCTCGGGCAAGTCGACCGGTAGATCCGCCGCGTCTACCGCGCGGATCATGCCCGTTTTCTCACCCGCTTCGTTCAGTTCATGCAAGATCGGGAATGGCTCGCCCCAGAAACGTTGCCGGCTGAACAACCAGTCGCGTAGTTTGTAGTTAACGGCCTCGCT
Organism: uncultured Pirellulaceae bacterium; assembly: GCA_937929805.1. Taxonomy (GTDB): domain Bacteria; phylum Planctomycetota; class Planctomycetia; order Pirellulales; family Pirellulaceae; genus Mariniblastus. Next base: position 13,468 of record CALFUT010000043.1, on the reverse strand, counting down.
GCCAACTCCTTGCTCGGTCAGCCACGCTGAGATCTTCGACTTGAAATCGGCCGTTGGGGTGCCATCGAACTCGCCGCTGTTCGTTGCCGTTCCTTGACCCGCGAAACAAACTTGGCCAGCGGCTAGTTGATCCAAGTCGATGTCGTGGCCTTCGAGCGGCTGCACAACGGGGATAATCTTTAGGTCGAACTGCTTGGCGAACTGAAAGTCGCGAGTGTCATGCGCCGGGACGGCCATGATGGCGCCGGTTCCATAAGTCGCCAGCACGTAGTCGGCAATCCAGATGGGCACCGGTTGGTCGTTGACGGGATTGATGGCGTAACTGCCGGTAAAGACGCCTGTCTTTTTGGTTTTTTCGTCTTGGCGATCTCGATCACTTTTCGATGCGGCCGCTGCTACGTACTGCTCGACCGCCGACTTTTGGTCCGGTGTTGTCAGTGATTCAGCCGCCGCGTGTTCCGGCGCGATGACCATGTAGGTCGCACCGTACAACGTGTCAGGGCGAGTGGTATAGACTCGCAAGACATCGTCGCCCGGTTTGCGAGGGAAGCCGCTGTTCGCACGAGTCTGCTTCCACGATTCGATCTTGTCTTCGTCGCCGATATAGAAATCGACTTCGGCACCCGTACTGCGACCGATCCAATCGCGTTGCAGTTTTTTAATGCCCTCGGGCCAATTGACCGATTCAAGGTCGCCCTCAAGTCGATCGGCATACGATGTGATTCGCAGCATCCATTGGCGTAGCGGCATTCGCTCAACGGGGTGACCGCCGACTTCCGACCTGCCGTCGATCACTTCCTCGTTGGCCAGCACGGTGCCGAGTTTCGGACACCAGTTGACCGGCGCGTAAGATTGGTAGGCCAAGCGGAAGTCGTCTTGGTATTCTCGGACAGCCTGATCACCTTCGGCTTGGACGTCGGCAGGGATCGGTAGCTCGCTGATGGGACGACCTTTTTGTTGATCGGTGTCGTACCACGTATCGAACAGGACAGTGAAGATCCATTGAGTCCAGCGAACGTACTCAATGTCGGTTGTGGAGATCTGCCGGTCCCAGTCGTAGCTAAAACCCAGCATCTTCAGCTGACGGATGAAGTTTTCGATGTTCCGCTCGGTCGAGACACGCGGCGGCGTGTTGGTTTTGATCGCGTGTTCTTCAGCCGGTAGACCGAACGCATCGAAGCCCATCGGGTGCAGTACCGACTTGCCCGCCATCCGAGCCTGCCGCGCGACGATGTCGGTGGCCGTGTAGCCTTCCGGGTGGCCGACGTGCAGACCGTCGCCACTTGGATAGGGAAACATATCCAGAACGTATAACTTTTCGCCCGTGACCTGGTCGGGTGTGCGGAAGGTTTTTTGATCGTCCCAGTATTGTTGCCAACGAGGTTCAATCTCAGCGGGGTTGTAGCGGGGCACTCGAAGCTCCTGAAGCGGCTTGCGTTTTTCGTTAAGTCCTGAGGGTTTCTGCAGAACCTATCGTCAAACGCGAAAGTAAAACGGGGCACACTCTTGGACGCTCGTGCGTCCGGTATGTTCACAAGGCGAGGATTTTAACACAGCGACGAGTCGCTTCCAGTCCGACGGCGTCCTCCGGGAGAACTATCTATCCTGCAAAGGCTTAGTCTAGCCGGGCTGCTACACGCTGGTTACACTAAAACTATTCCATCCATTCAACCGACCGATCGTCTAACGCCCGTGATTCGTCGCCATACCAAACTTCGTTTAAATAGCGACCAGCAGCAAAAGATGCGGGACGCGGGGCAATTTAATGCTCGGTTGATGGATGAAGTTCGAGCCATCGTTCGGCCCGGGATCAAGACGGTTGAAATTGATCGCTTCGTCTACGAGTTCACCCAAGACCATGGCCACACGCCTGCGTGTCTTGGTTACCCGGGGGATCGGATGCCGTTTCCCAAAAGTTGCTGCATCAGTATCAACGACGTCATCTGCCATGGAATTCCGGGCGAGACTGAATTGCATCCGGGCGACATCGCAAACATCGACTTGACGACCGTCGTTCATGGCTGGTACGGCGACCAATCGGAAACTTTTTTGATCGGAGAAAACAGCGACATCTCCGAGACCGCTCGTGCGGTAACGCAGTGTGCATTTGATGCATTGTATCTGGGCATCGGTGCGACTAAGCCCGGTTGCCAAGTCGCAGTCATCGGTGAAGCGATCGTGGAACACACGAACAGGAAGTATGGTTTCGGCGTCGTCGATAAATATGTGGGCCATGGAATCGGATCCAAGTTTCATCAGCGACCGAACATTCCTCACGTGCCCAGTCGGCAGTCGTATCAAGATCGACTTTATCCGGGGATGTGCTTCACGATCGAGCCCATGATCAACGGCGGGTCGGCCAGATCGGTTTGCGATCGTCGCGACGGTTGGACGGTTCGAACCTACGACGGCCAGCCATCGGCTCAGTTTGAGCACACGATTTTAATGACCGAAGACGGGCCAGAAATTCTCACGCTGACCAAGCACGGCCCTCAACCGGGCCACCAGTTTTAGGATGGTCGCGAGCCACTCTCGCCGCCGGCTGGGCTTTTCGATGCTCGGCGTGATCGCGGCGGTGTGTTTGTTGAGCAATTTGGTTGTGCTGTGGCTGGCTCGTCAACCGATGGCGATACAGCCGGTGGGGCTCTCATTCATTATTGATTTGTACCTGATCAGTCAGGCTGTTTGGGGGATTGTCTGGGTTCAGCCAGTGCTTCTTGGTATCTACCTTGCGTACGCAAAACCCAGTGCCGTTAGAAGGGCAATCGTTGGCGTTGCTGTGCTGGCTTTAATGTGGGCTGCTTATTGGCTTGGTTTTTGTCTTCTCTTTGGCAGCTCACGGCCTTTTTTTATTCCCTATCGTCAAAGTTGGGAAATGCTTTGGCTATGGTCGATAGGAACGATCAGTTGTGCGTTCGCAATGTGGGGGTCGCGTATCTCGCGTGGTTGGCGACTTGTCAGCGAGGTAGAGGAAGAGCGCATGGAGAAATGTGCACCACCAATCGCGAGAAGTGAAACGGTTGCCGAAATCGTGATGTTGCTGCTGTTTGTGGTGGCAGCGATCTCCGGACCTGAGTGGTTCCGTGGTCGTTTCGATTCAGGTATCGGCGTAATCTGTTTTTGTGTTTTGGCGTTGGTCGCTACCATTGTGCTTGCTCCGACCGTTTTTGTTTCGCTTAGGTATCGCCAACTTGCGGCGGTCTGCGTGGCGTTGTTTGGGCTGGTGATAGGTCTTCCCGCTGCACTTGGCGGAATCGTCTGGTTTTTTGTGTTGCAATTAGGTGGCTCGATAACAGCCAATGATTTCGTTGGTCCCTTAGTTATTGCATTGTTCGCATCGGGGACGCTTGCGGCGACGTTGGTCGCAATTCGGCTGGCTGGCTATCGGCTCCAGCAGCGACCGTTTGAAAAGAAGCTGGTCGCGAAAACGCCTGTCGATCCATTCAGCGATTGATGCTAGCAGCGTTAGTGTTTGAGACCGCATCCGAGCGTTTGGTAGCCTGTCTCGCGCGCTTTAAAGTTGCGCTAGTACAAGCCCGACGCACAAGCGAGGGAATTTCTGCAAGGCTTCTTCTGATCTCCTCGTTTGCGCGGCGGGCTCGTAGAGATGGCCGGTTCGTATTGTTGCAATTTCGAATTTCCTTTAAAAATCGACGGTTATCAACTAATTGCTACAGAATCAAGGACGATTCGAATGCTCCTTCACTTGAAAACTGGAACCAATCTGACGGCCCGAATAGTCGTCGGAATGATCGCCGCGATGGTGTGTGTGTCGTACGCCCATGGTGACGATCTGGATGTCTCGTTCCCGTACCAAGCCATTGTATTGAACGATTCGGCACCTGTTCACAGCGGCCCCGGTTCTGTTCATTACGCGACCGATAAACTAGACCAAGGAGCGACCGTTGAAGTCCACCGCCACGATCCGGGCGGGTGGTGTGCGGTGCGTCCAACGCGAGGAAGCTTTAGCCTTGTGCCGTCGGCGACAATCAATGTGATCGATGATCAAGTCGGTGAAGTGATCGAAGCCGGAACACAGGCGTGGGTCGGTACACGACTCGGTGCAGTTGAAAAACCGCTTTGGCAGGTCAAGCTGCGCGACGGTGAGCGGGTTGAGATCTTGGGCGAAGTCAGTTGGCCTCACCCGGAAGGTCATTCGACGATCTGGTATCAAATTGCTCCTCCGGCAGGCGAGTTCCGATGGATGCGAATTTCGGATTTGCAATTGCCTCCATCGACCCGCGCCGCGACCGTTGAAAACAAACCTCTAACCGGGGAACAGCAGGTCACGCGTTCCAACGTGCGCTCATTGGTGGACATTCCGGCTGCAAATGCTGGACCGGTGCAGCAAACTCAAACAATCGATGCTGCGTCGGTCGCGCCGGAAGCCAACGTTGCTCATGCGAATGTTACTCAGCCTGTAGCCCCGCAATTAGGGCAACCGCAGGAGCCATCAAAAATCCAGCTGGCATCAGCGTCGCAACCAGACAGCATGAACCTTGGCTGGCGCAGATCGACTCGACCGATTCCCAATACCGAAACAGGTTTCGACCGAGCGCCGCTTGTTTCGGCTCAGCCGCCTGCGGTCAGTCAGCCAGTCCGCGTCGCAGGCAACACACCAGTGGCAAGATACGATCGGATGCCGTCGCAAACGAATTCAATACGGACGCCAATCAGTGGTCGACCACCGGCTGACCGTTACGCCTCGCTTCCCGGTTCAAGGTCCTCGAATCAAATCGTTGGTTTGTCATCCTCGATGGACTCGTTGCAGAATCTTGAGCTGCGTTTAACCAATGAAATGGTCAAAGATCCAACCCGTTGGCAAATCGATTCGATTCTTGCGGGTGCCACACGGCTTCGCGACTTGGCTGCTTCGGCAAACGATCAACTGCGAGCGACTCGGTTAATCGACAAGTGCCGAAATTGTCTTCAGGTACAATCGGGATTCGCCCAAGGTCAACAGGCGTCCGGTCTGGGACGAAGGACGCTGAGAAATTCCAACGCGATCGGTGCTGGCTTGCGATCGAATGATCAGGATGTCAGCTTTGGAACGACTTACGATGCGTTTGGCTGGCTAAACGAGTTGGTTCGCAAGCAAGGCGAGCTAGAATCAGAATACGTTTTGCAGAATCGTGATGGAAAAATCACTCACCACGTCATTGCGTCGCCCGGGTTGAATCTACGGCGTTACTTGAAATCGAAGGTCGGTATCATCGGCCAACGAGGGTACAACCACGCTTTAAATCTTGATCATGTGGTCGCGGACCGTATCGTCGTGCTCGATCAGAATCGGTAAGAATCGACAGGTAAGTTTCGCCCGTCAAAGTTGCAACCGCTTGAGCGCGTTCCGGTTTGTCTGGCGACTTTTGGCTGAGCCGCACGTTTTTGCGAGGTAAGTGGGGTTCGCGTTACGGTGGAACCGGTTAAGACCACGACTTAACGATGCCACCAATGAACTGCCGTGTTCCTTGAGAGGTTTTCAGCATCAAGGCACCGTTGGGTGCGAGTCCTAAGCAGTCGCCCAAAATTTCTTCTTCACCGACCTCCAATGTGACACGTTTGCCGGTCAGTAGGCAGTGGTTGGACCAATCGTCTAGGACTGGTTGGTCGTCCGATAGCGAGCGAATCAATTTCTCCAGGTGGCCAAGAAATGATCGCAGAATTTCCAACCGATCGAGACGTTCCCCAACTTGATCGGAGAGAGAAATACCAATGGAGCGAAGGTCTTCGGGAGCATTGGCGAAAGAATTGTTGATGTTTAATCCAACTCCAATCACGGCGTGGGTCGGCGAGGATTCGTTCGAACTGACTGACTTTGCACTTGGCACTTCGATCAAAATGCCCGCCAGTTTTCGCCCAGCCAAGAAAACATCATTTGGCCATTTCAGTTGGATCGCGTTCTTTGGATCGGCCGATTCGCCCAACGTAGATCCGCCCAACGTAGATTCGCACGTTCTAAGAACAGCCAGCCCGGTTAACAATGGCAGCTTGATTTGCTGTTCCGGCGTCAAGCCAAATTCTTGTGTGTCGACAATCACGGAAAACGTCAGGCTGCCGGTTTGTGACCACCACTCGTTTGCCCCACGTCCTCGCCCGGCCGTTTGCGACTCGGCGTAAATCAGGCATGGAGTTTCGGGGCTCGAATTCCGGGCGAGCAATTCGATCGCCTGCCCGTTGGTGGAGTCAGTTTCTTTGAAATGCCGAACGCCCCGCAAGAAAGTCGATTCCAGCAGTGATTTCAAATCGGGTTCGGTAAGCGGCTGGTTCGGCAATGTTCGATTCTTGATCTTGGATGGTAGGACATCATTGTCGAACATTTGTCCCAAATGTTTCTCAACAAACGGATTCTCAAACAATCGGGACGATTGTCCTACACTGACTTTACTCTAGTTCAACCAACAAGTCACCGGTTTCGACTTGAAGCCCGGCGGCCACGTGGACCTTGCCGACGACGCCGTCGTGTTCCGAGTTAATCGTTGTTTCCATTTTCATGGCTTCCAACGTCAACAGCTTTTGACCTTTGGCGACTTTATCACCGGCTGCCACGGCCACCATCACCACCATGCCCGGCATGGTCGAACCGACATGCCTGTCGTTGGACGGATCGGCGGTGACGCGTGCGACCGCGTCGGAATCCAGCGATAGATCGGTAACCGAAACATCGCGAGGTTGACCGTTGAGTTCGAAGAATACCGTACGGCGGCCATCGGCATAGCCTCCACTGACGGTCAGGAATTTTGCGATCAACGTTTTTCCCTCTTCGATGTCGACGGCAAATTCTTCGCCCGGCGACTGCCCGAAGAAGAACACGGGAGTCGGGATGCCGCTGACATCGCCGTACTTTTGATAGTGCTCAACAAAGTCTTTGTAAACTTTCGGGTAAAGCAGATAGGTGACGATTTCGCGTCGAGTCGGTTCGCGATCAAGGAACTTGGCCACTTCTTCGCCGGCGGCCTTGAAATCGGCAGCGGGCAACGACTCGCCCGGACGACCCGTAACAAGCTTTTGATCTTGAAGGACTCGCTTGATCAGTTTCTCAGAGAACCCTCCCGGCGGTTGACCCATCATGCCTCCCACCAAATCAATCACCGACTGAGGAAACGCAAATTCCTTCGTGTCATCGAGCACCGTTTCGGTGGTGAAGTTGTTGGCGACAAGGAACAACGCCAAATCTCCAACCGCTTTCGACGTTGGCGTTACTTTGACGATATCGCCCAGCAGTTGGTTGCAGTCGGCGTAGGTTCTGCAAACGTCCGACCATTGATCGGCCAAGCCCAAAGCCTGAGCCTGAGCAAACAGGTTCGTGTATTGTCCGCCGGGCATTTCGTGGTTGTACAAGTCGGCGGTCGACGGCAAAACGGTTGTCTCAAACGGCGCGTAGAACTCGCGAGTGCAACGCCAGTACTCGGCCAGCCCGTCGAGCGACTGCTGGTCGAGCCCCGTTTTTCGATCGGTGAAATCCAGCGATGCCAGAATCGTGTTCAAGTTCGGCTGAGAAGTATTTCCCGACATTGGAGCCATCGCCATGTCCGCGATGTCTAGGCCGACTTCGGCTCCGTTCAGAATTGATGCGGCTTGGATGCCGGCGGTGTCGTGAGTATGGAAATGGATAGGGATGCCGATTTCCTGTTTCAATGTTTTGACCAGCAGCGTCGCGGCGTCGGGCTTGCAAAGCCCGGCCATGTCCTTGATCGCCAGAATGTGGGCCCCCATCGATTCCAGCTCTTTGGCCAATTCGACGTAGTATTTTAGGTCGTACTTCGTGCGGGCGGGGTTTGTTAGATCGCCCGTGTAACAAATAGACGCCTCGCAAATGGCTCCGGTTTCCAGCACCGCGTCCATCGCGACCTTCATGTTTGGGACCCAGTTCAACGCGTCAAAAACACGAAAGACATCCAGCCCCGCGTCGGCGGTTTCTTTTACGAAGGCTCGCACCACGTTGTCGGGATAGTTGGTGTAGCCGACCGCGTTCGAAGCTCGCAGTAACATCTGCAACAGAATGTTGGGAACCTTTTCGCGGATGTCGGCCAGTCGCTGCCATGGATCTTCTTTCAGGAACCGCATCGACGTATCGAAGGTCGCTCCGCCCCACATCTCCAACGAGAACAAATCGGGGGCCAACCGTGCGTAGGCTTCCGAAATGTTCAGCAAATCGTGGGTGCGAAATCGAGTGGCATGCAAGGACTGATGAGCGTCACGAAACGTCGTGTCGGTTACGAACAAACGTTTTTGATCTTTGACCCACTGAGCGAATTTTTCAGGTCCGAGCTCCTTCAGTTTGTCTCGCGTGCCTTTCGGCAACGGCGCGTATTGATCGAATGAAGGAACGGGGGCCGGTTCCCGACGAGTCGCCACCGGTCGATCTTTGACCAGAGGATTTCCGTTGACAATCACGTCGCCAAGGAAAGTCAGCAGCTTCGTCGCGCGGTTTTTGCGGACGGGGAACTCAAAGAGTGCCGGAGTTTTGTCGATGAAGCGAGTTGTACAATCACCGCTGAGGAAAGTTGGGTGATCGAGCACCTTCAGCAAGAACGGGATGTTGGTTTTCACGCCACGAATGCGGAACTCCATCAGACACCGGCGGGCTCGTTGCACCGCGTCGGAGAAACGTCGACCTCGAGCTGACAATTTTACCAGCATCGAATCGTAAAACGGATTGACGACCGCTCCTGAAAATGCCGACCCAGAATCCAGTCGCACGCCCGCACCGCCCGGCGAACGGTAGTGCATCACGCGACCGTAGTCGGGCATGAAGTTGTTCGTCGGGTCTTCGGTCGTGATCCGGCATTGAATGGCAAAACCGCTGGTCTGGATCGCCGCTTGGTCACCAAGCCCCACTTCGTCATCGGAAAGCTGGGCTCCTTGAGCGATTAAGATTTGCGACTTGACGATGTCGATGCCCGTGACTTCTTCGGTCACCGTGTGCTCGACTTGGATGCGAGGATTGACCTCGATGAAAAAGAACTCGTTGGTCGTTCCGTCAACTAGGAACTCGACCGTGCCCGCGTTCTGATATTTGACTTGCTGTCCAATGGAGATCGCGGCGTCGCACAACGCTTGTCGGACCTCGGGAAGCAAGTTGGGTGCGGGTGCGATTTCTACCACTTTTTGATGCCGGCGCTGGACGGAACAATCGCGTTCCCAGAGGTGAACCAAATTCCCGTGGGTGTCACCAAGCAATTGGACTTCGATGTGCCGCGCGTTTTGGATAAATTTTTCTACGAAGACATCAGGACTGCCGAACGCGGAAAGCGATTCGCGGGTTGCTTGTTCGAACGCTGCGTCGAATTCGTCTTCGCTATTGACGACTCGCATGCCACGACCGCCGCCGCCATGAGCCGCTTTCAAGATTAGCGGATAGCCAAGTTCGGCCGCCTGCTTTCGTCCGCTGGCGACATCCTTGATCGCTTCATCCGTTCCACCCAGCACGGGAACGTTGGCCGATTTCGCTAATTGCCGCGCCGACGTTTTATCGCCCAAGTTCTCAAGCGTTTCCAAAGTCGGCCCGACAAAGACGATGTTGTTGTCGGCACAAGCCTTGGCCAGCGCCGGGTTCTCGGACTGAAATCCGTAACCCGGATGAATCGCGTCGACGCCGTGGTCCAAGCAGATCCGAATCAGGGCGGGGATGTTCAGGTATGACTTGATTGGCTCCCCCGGTTCGCCGATCTGGTAGGCCTCGTCCGCCTTGAAACGATGCAAAGCGTAACGATCTTCGTGAGCGTAAACGGCGACGGTGCTAATCCCCAGCTCAGTGGCGCTGCGGAGGACTCGGATGGCAATTTCACTACGATTGGCGACAAGCAGCTTTTTAATCGGTGGCATTGGGAAGTTTTACTTTACTGAGCAAAAATCGGACTTGAGTAGGGGAGCGGGCTTCGATTTTAGCACAGTCCGTTCTTTCAGCAATCTTCCCTCATGCTTCATCGGGTACGAAACTTTGAACAAGTCAGTTTGGGTGCCTGACGCTAGGAGGCCAGTAATTTGGGGTCTGCGCCCGATGGTTATGGGATCGGTTTCTTGTGTCTATGATGGTGGGGTCCAGAACGGAATTGTTGGGAAACACGCCACCCGAGTGCAGACTGCGATCTGCGAAAGTCGAAAGAAACATGAAGACACTTTTTGCCCTTGCTTTAGCTTTGTTTGTACCAGCGACGTTTTCCTTGCCGGCACTGTTGGCTGACGACGGAGTCGCTCTTGCTCAGGCTGGTCGTACGAAACCAGTTGATGGTGTGAAGGCCGCGGCAGAGGTTGTCTATCCGGCCAAAAATGAAGACTCCTATGAAGTCGATCCGAAATGGAAACAGGTCTGGGCCGATGAGTTTGAGGGCGACGAACTCAATCTAAAGAACTGGACTCGCCAAATACTTCCCGATCCATACAACGAGGAATGGCAGCAGTATTTTGACCATAAAGAAAACTCGTTCGTCAAAGATGGTTATCTGGTGATCAAAGCGATTCACACCAGCGACAAGCATGGCGACGACCAGTACACGTCGGGCCGTTTGCATACCGGCGGCAAGCACTCGTGGAAGTACGGTAAGATTGCCGCCAGAATTCAACTGCCTTACGGCAAAGGGATTTGGCCAGCGTTCTGGACGTTGGGAGACGACATCACCGAAATCGGAGGCACGACGCCTTGGCCAAACTGCGGCGAGATCGACATTTTGGAGCTATACGGAACTCGAGACGATGCGATCGTGGAGGGCAATCTGCACTACGATGACGGGGGCCACAAACAGATCGGAGCAAAACCATTCAAGCTAAAGAAAGGGATCTTCGCGGACAATTTTCACGTTTTTGAAATTGAATGGAACAAGGAAAAGATCACTTGGCTGGTCGATGGTGAGGCTTACCATTCTGTTGACATCACCGATAAAGCGATGAACGAATTTCACGACGGCCAATACATCCTGCTGAACATTGCAGTTGGAGGCAAGTATGCCGGGCGTCCAGATGAAACGACTCCGTTTCCTGCCCAGATGTATGTCGATTGGGTCAGGGTTTATCAGGAAAAATAGCGGCGCTTGTATGCCGCTTTTTTCAAGCGTCAAACTTGCTCCAGCCAAGACGTATTGCCACCCAGAGTGCTTCGTTTGCCTGAATTGCCGCGATTGGCGAAAGGCATTTTCGTTCGTTTGACAGCAAGCTCTTTGCTGGCCAAAACGAGAAAGACTCGCGAAAACCGTCCCGTAAGGTCACCCTCGAACAGGTGTGGCTAGCAGTTTGCGACAGCACATTGCTCGATTCGTGCGCCGGTAGCCGGATTTGCTGTCCGTCGGGGCTTGAATAGCCGATTAACGATTACAACCCGCGTACTTTAACGTCGGCGGGACTTTCGTATCGCTATGCCCGCCATCGCCCATTCATGAACACCGATATTCGGAAACTCAGCCGCGCGAGCGATCGGCCTTCTGCGCATCGCACTCGACTATCCGCATGGACGATGCGGATGATTGCGCTGTGCATGCTGCTGCCATCGTTCGTTGCCCCGTCTTGTGTGATGGCTCAACAAGCGACTTCCGGCACCAGTTCTCGCGCCGCGAAGCAACGTGCGATCGATTCGTTGCCGTATCAGCATCTGACCGAGCGAGCGAAACAGAACTTAAACCAAGTCCTCAAGAGCCCCAGCTTTTACCGCCGGTTACCTGCGACCTCCATCGAAGCGGATCCCGAGTACCTGCAGTTTCTGATCCGGCACCCGGAGGTAATTGTCAACATCTGGCAATTGATGGGCGTGACACAAATGTCGTGCGAACGAACCGGAGCGTTTTCATTGAAGACGAACGATGGTGCGGGAACGATCAGCGATCTGGAATTGATGTTCGGTAGTCAAGATCTGCATATCTTCTACGGACGCGGAACCTACGAGGGTGGTGTGATTCGGCGGCCGCTTGCTGGAAACTGTGTCCTGATTGTGCGAACCAGCTACCAGCCGGGGCCGTCGGGAACGCCGATCGCCACCAACGAACTGGACGTCTTCCTAAAAGTTGACAATGCGACTGCGAACTTGGTCGCCAAAACGTTACAGCCTCTCATTGGGCCGACCGCCGATCACAATTTTGTCGAGTCACTCAAATTCGTCCAGCGGCTGAACGAAACCACGGAGCGAAATGGTCCGGGCGTTCAAAAAATGGCCGAACGCTTTCAAGTCACGCCAAAAGTAAGAGCCGACTTTATCCGAGTCGCCGGCAATGTTTATGACCGCGCGTCTTATGCGACGCGTACGCGTCAAACGTCGGTGCCGGCCGCCTCAGCCGTTTACCGACAGTCAAAGCCTGTCGATAATTGGCAAAATCGCGAACCACGTGTCAACGAAGGGGCGTTCATCGATCGAAGCCATAGGATGCGTCAGTACGGTAGCCAGCCGCCCGTTTATCAGATTGGCGATCGAGCTGTCCGAGGCGGTTACATCAATCGTTGACGGATTTCACTTGAAGGGGTCGTTAACGGGCCTTCAGGAAATGGTTCAATTGGGTGTCTGTGTCTGAGCGGTCTTGAATATAATGCGAGTGATTCAACACTTGTCGTTTTTCAAGTTTCTCAAGCCATGAAATCAAATCTTTCCCCGCTGAGTACGCGTCTGCGATTGCTCGCATTGATTCACGTCGCGTTGCTGTTTGTGCTTTCTGGGATAGCAGATGCGCAGGTTTCCTATGACGAACTGCTTCAGGGTGACTTGGGGCAACCGAGTGCTCCAACCGACATTAGGGCGCTGCTGTTAGGGACGAATACGGTGAGCGGACGACTTGAGAATCAATCTGGTTTTGATGCCGATGCGTTTTCGTTTCAGATTCCTGTTGGTTTGGCCGTGACTGATTTTTCTTTCACTGCGCTGACGGGAGACGGGCATTTTCTGGCCGTCAGTCAAGGGGCGATCAATGAGTTTAGTGCAAGCGAGAACCTGATCGCCACGTTGATTAGTGATACGGACGTCGGCACGAACCTTTTGGATGGCTCGTTAAACAGTTTCGGTGGATCTGGCGTTGCCGGAAGTCTTGAGGCGGGTTCGTACAGCGTTTGGTTCCAAGAAACCGATGGCTCGGATGTCGACTATTTGTTCGCCATTACAACGGTCAGTACGGCGTCGATCCCAGAGCCCAGCAGTTCGATATTTCTGTTTGGGGCCTTGGTGATGGCCGGTGCTCGACGGACCCGTGCCCGTTTTATGTCTGCTTGAGCAAGTTATCCGACACGCTTGCTCGAATTGCATGACGCTTTCATAAACGCGAGGGCATCGCGAGCTAGTTGTTCTTCGCTGTCGTACATCTGCCGCCAGATTTTGGTGGCGGCGGCGATCTCCGGTATTGATAGGCCGAAGGATTCGACCGTTAACCAGCCGCCGTAGTTGATCTCGTGAAGGGCAGAAAACGTTTCCTCCCAGCGAATGTTGCCGGTGCCCGGCGTGCTGCGATCATTTTCGGAGATGTGGACGTGAGCAATTGTGTCTTGGTTGTCGACGATCGTG
>CALFUT010000042.1 GCA_937929805.1 uncultured Pirellulaceae bacterium | reverse complement strand
CGTGATGTCAGTTGTCTGCGAAAGCGTCAGCACACCTCTATTGACCGACAGAGAAACCTGCACCAGCGAGTCCGTTCCCGCCAGCGTATCGGTGACGCTGACTTCGGTTGACGTACCGCGGATGAAAGTCAACGTGCCGTCTTCGCTGATCGTTTGAGCACCGGGAACGATTTGGATCGCCTCCAGTTCGTTATCGACCGCAATCGTCATCGTAAACGGCGTAGAAGCATTGCCCGCCGCATCGGTCACGGTGATATTCACATCGTGCAAAGTCGCCGATTCGTAGTCCAGCGTGTTCGTCGCCGCGACGGTGATCTCACCAGTGTTGCTGTCGATCTCAAAGTTGTTCGACGCGTCGGTCAAGCTGAATGTGAAGTTGGAAAGAACTTCGCTGGCGTCCCACTGGATCACCATCGCGTTGTTGGACCCGATGCTATCGTCTGCCCAAGTTCCGTCCGTATTCATTCGGACATATTCTTCGCCGGCCGCTTCCGATTGGCCAAAAGTTGGCGCGTAGAAACCGGATGCCGCCGCACCTGAAGCTCCGCCGGTCCAAAATTCATCGCCCGATTCCGTGGTGCCATTCAGCCAGTTCCAGTTGCCATTGTTGTCGGCATCGGTCGCACCCAGCCAAATGTCATTGTCACTGTCGATTGCAAACTGACGGATCAACGTGTTTTCGTATTGTGAGTCGATGCGAACCAATCCTCCGCTGACGCCATTCAACGTCGCACTGGTTGCAGCAGCAAGCTGCGTGCTGAAATCATCCGTCGTGTTGACGAACCGATAAAACTTACCCGTTGCCGCGTCATAGGATAGCGTTGAATCGTTGTTCAGGATTGACGTCACCGCAGCGGGGATTTCGATGACTTGCACGTCAGCGATGATTGTGCCTTGGCCGGAGTAGTCAGAGATGTCTTGAATGCTCAACGTCGTCGAAGAGTCCGTTGCCGTGAACGTTAACGAACCATGTTCCCAAACGATGCTGTCGGCAAAATTCCAGTTGCTCGGTACTTCGTCATAGGTAAAGTCAGCGGACTGACCGTCGGCGGAAACGCGAATTTGTTTGACGCCCGATGTGTCCCACAATCCGGAACCAGCAAAGACAACTTGATACTGTTTGCCAGCCTCGGTTGCCAGCGTTTGGCTGATCGTATCGTTTCGACCCGCGCCGAGGTGGACGCTGTTTCCGCCAAGTGGAGGCTCGTCGCTATAGACGCCATCTGCATTTTGCAGGTACGCGGCTCCGTTCGTGACCGTCCAGTCTCCAAAGGTCGCACCATTGCCCGAACCGTCCGAATGGTACGACTCCCAAGCTGTCGGCGTGCCAGCTTCAGTGAACAGACCATCGCTGACAACATCGTTGTGGACATCCGGATCGTGCGGCACGACATAGCCAACGGTATCGCCGTTGTTGGCATGTTCGCTGATGTGCAGATCTTCGACGGGAGTGCTGCTGGTGAAGCCGGGTGCTGAATTTCCATTGCCGTCGACAATGTGAAAGTTTGATAACGAATAGTCGTCTTGGTTGTCATAGGCAGAGTCACTGCGCATGTAGAACGACGTGTCGATATACCAATCCGTCCCGGCAGTGATCGTATCCGTGGCAAACGTGACGCCTTCGTACTGATATTCGAGTGTCGTTCCAAGAACGAAGAAACTAAATTCGCCGCCCGCCACGAAATTGACATCGTAGAAACCTTGTGAAACGCCATTGTGCCGGACGCTAACGAGGTTCGCACTGTTGTTTAGGTAGTCAAAATAAATCGCGTATTCCGGGTCAGAAGAATCGGCGTTGGATTCCACGGACCCAAGACCGACCGTCCACGCAGAATTACTCAGGTTATCGACCGTAAATCGAATGGTGTAATTATCGGAATAACCCATCGTCGAAACATTGGTCGAGTTAATCTGCGAGTTCCAAAACTCGGGCGCCCCATCGTCGACGTAGGTCAATGTGTTTCCGTTTGCCGTTACACCACCAACTTGATTGGTCCAGTTGGTGATGTCGCCAACTTTCCCGACACGAAGGTTATTCCCGCCAACGATATCGACAACTTCATTGCTGACATTGAAACCATCCATCTGCCAGTTTGCAATCAAGCCGCTGGGCAGACTGCCGACAGCGAACTTGTTTTGATGGTTCAGCGAAATTTCTGCTTCACTACGTGCCTCGTTCCAAATTCGCACGTCGTGCAAGACGCCTTGAAATGCTTCGTCGGGATCAAATGACCCACCGACTGAATCCTGATCCTGTCCGAAGACCAGTTGACCATCTGCGTTCGCGGTGTATCCGGCGACGGAGTTATTGCGATCAACGGTTTCGACGAATTCTCCATCCACAAAAAAGCTGACCAGTCCCGACGGCCCGTCCCACACCATCGCAACGGAGTGCTGTCCGCCATCGAATAGCTCCGGACGCGCTGCCGTGGTCGTCCAATCGCGATAGGTCAACGAACCGTCGGCGTTAATCGCCAAGTGATCAAAAGATCCCGTGCTTTGCTGCGAGTACAAGGTTGCCTGCGTTCCGGTTTGGCTAAGATCGGAAAACAGAAACTCAAAGGTTAAAGCTTGAGTACCGTTTAGGAATGTGCTGCTTGTCGAAAGGTACGCATCGTTCCCACCATCGGTGTTCAGCTCGATGCCGCTGGACAGATCCGTCGGCGCGTTGTTGGACTCGGCTAGATCGCTCAGTGCGATCGTGATCGTTTCGTCCTGAAAGTTGCCATCGACGTCGGTCGATCGAATGGTCAACGTATGGGTCGGGTTGGTTTCGAAATTCAGCAACGATCCGTCGGCAACGACGATTTGACCTGTGCTGGAATCAACAGCGAAGGCCCCGGCGACCGTTTGAGAATCGATGACATAAGTGACCGGATCGGTTGCGTCGAGAACATCATCGGCGTCCCACTCGATAATGGAACGCTGCGCATTGGCACCTGCAGTGTCGTCCCATAATCCGTCGGAACCCTGCAATACGAGGCCGTCTTGTCCGGCACCAGCGTTATTCGGGTTGGCTCCGTCGAAATTAGAATAGGCGGCGTTCGGATTGTAGCCGTTGCTTCCAGTGCCCGACCAAAACAGGTCTGCTTCGGAGGTGCCGTCGAGCCACCGCCATTCGCCTTCGATGGTCGCATCGGTGCCGCCAATATAGACTGTATTGCCATCGGACACCTGCTCGACAAAACTCTGTTCCGCCGCCGATCGAATCGCGACAAGTTGCCCCGCAACGCCGCCAAGAAGTGTCGTTGTGGCGTTGGAGCGAGATGTGGCGAGGTCGTTGGTTGTCGACGTCAGTTGATAGAACTTGCCCGTTTCGGCGCTGTAGCGCAGGTCAGGATTATCCGCCAACAGCGTTGCGATTTGAGCTTGTCTTTCAGCGTCGAAGCCCGTGATTTGGCCAACGACGGTGCCGTCGATCGCGTTTTCGGTAACGTGAAGGGTCAGCTCGGGTTTACTAAAGACAAAGCCACTCTGGGTAATCTGCTTTACTGTGAGATTGTTGCCAGCAACGGCTTCAGTGACGACACCGTCGGTTGACAATTGGTTAAATTGCCAGTTTGCAACCAGCCCGTCTTCACCACGGTCGAGAGTGCTTCGATAGCTGGCCGCGATTTCATTGTCTGTCCGTACGTTGTCGAAGACTCGAACATCGTACAGCGTTACCTTCGCAGCTTGATTGGTTTGGAAGACCTGCGAAGTTTTCAGGTCATGGCCGAGGATCAGCTCGCCACCGGTGGCCAATGTAGCGCCGGTTTCAATGCCCGTGAGAGTTTCTCGCCACTCGCCATTGATGTAAAGCTTAAGGTCCCCCGTGCCGCCATCCCATGTGATCGAGATCGTATGTGGGTTGCCATCACGAAGCTCGGAATAGTCTCCCAGAAAACCGTATCCCGGTCCGGTGACATTGACTCTCACGGTGTTCCCGCTCATCAGTACCGAGAACTCGCGATCCTGCGGGTCGCCTGCATAATCAAGCAAGTGCGGGAATTCGGGATCGGGCCCCAGTGATACCTGAAATTCCACAGTAATGGCCGCGCGACCGCCAATAATTGCGCTTCCATCGTCGGCTTGCAGATAGGTTGTGTCGCCGCCATCCTGATTGATGCTTAAACCACCCTGCGTCGTGGTGGTCAGTGTCGCGCTGTCATAGCGGGCAATGCCAAAATTGCTAAATTCGCTGCTGTTGCCGCTGGCGTCGGTCGTCACCAGCGTGACATTCTCACCGGTCGCCAGCGTAACGCCCGATAGCGTTCCGGTCAGGGAACTGTTGCCGTCCGCGACGCCGGTGATCGAACCCAAGTAACGTTGCCCTTCAACTTGCCCGCCATCGCGATCGCTGCTGGCGTAGAAGTCAATTGTGTAGGAACCGCTAGCCAGCGTCGTTGTGTCGATGTCGTACGCAAACGTGCCGTTGTCCGCGATCGAAACCTCGTTGATCACAGCCCAGTTCTGACCATTGTTGCCACCGGTATCGACGTCGCCAGCATCATTGGCACTCACACCGGTGACGCCGAGGTCGATTCCGATCCCGTCATTGCCATAAATGGAGTTGCCGCGGACCACGTTCCCGGTGCCGGCAGAACCCAATATCTCAACGCCAGCCCCACCGTCGCCGCCGCCCGTGAGCACATTGCCTTGGCCGGCTGCAATGCCGCCGATCACGGTGCCAGACGAACCGGACTGAATCAGAATGCCAGAATTATCAAAGCCCGCGTTAATGGACTGAGTCTCATCGGTTCCGATGTAGTTGCCCTGAATGACGGTCCCGAAAACGTTTGAATCGAGTCGGATTCCCCAGATGCCTGAATCAAGGATCACGTTGCCCGCGCCGACGCCACCAATAATCGTATTATCGGCGTCAAACAGGCTGATACCATTGTAAGTCCCGGACATAACGGACGTTCCATCGGCACCCAGCCCAATCCAGTTGTTCTGGATGACATTTCCGTTAGACGTATCAGAAAAAATATCAATCGACGTATACAGTCCGCCAAATATGTTTCGCGATGCCGATGTCGATCCACCGACGATATTGTTGGTCGCTCCATCACGTATGACGACTCCGTAACCACCAAACGTGTCCGCGGCCGTGTTTCCATCTACGGTTGTGCCGAAATAGTTACCCTCGACTTGATTGTCGAAAGCACTTACACC
Source organism: uncultured Pirellulaceae bacterium (assembly GCA_937929805.1). Taxonomy (GTDB): domain Bacteria; phylum Planctomycetota; class Planctomycetia; order Pirellulales; family Pirellulaceae; genus Mariniblastus. The sequence continues at coordinate 21,975 of CALFUT010000042.1, read as the reverse complement.
GCGAAGTACGACGCCTCCACCAAAGGTATCGTCGAGAATGACGTTGCGGTCGGCGGCGGTGGTGCCACCGATGGTGTTGTTGTCACCGTAAACATCAACTCCAGAAACGCTAATGGCTTCGGTGTCCGACAAAAGCGATCCGTCGCTGTCGAAATACCCGATCCAGTTTCCGGCAATCGTGTTGTTGGATGAACCGGCCTGAATCTCAATACCATCATCGCCAAAGTCGCGGATGATCAGACCTCGGATCTCGCTGCCGTCCGCGTTCGCCCCTAGAGTCAATCCGTCAAAGGCCCCGTCGTTGCCGTCAAGAACAATTGGCAAGAAATTCCCTTCGACCCAGCCATCCTGAGTCGTACCATCGATGGTGACTTGTTCGGTGATCGTGTCCAAAGCTGAAGACAGGCTAATCACCTGCGTGCCGCTGCCAGCAATATTAAATTCGATCCTATCGGCACCAAAATTTGCGTTGGCATCCATGATCGCCTGCCGCAAAGAACCCGCACCGCTATCGTTGGTGTTGGTGACCGTAAAGGTCGTCGCGGTAAGAATGGGGCTGTTAAGTTCGACGACATCGGCCGCATCGAGCGTTCGGGTGTACAGGCGAACGTCGTCGATTTTTCCTTCGTAATTGCCCGTTAAACCATCGGTTGCACCAAAGCGAAGCGGATTTGATGTGCTGATGTCTCCGAAGGTGAATGCTCCGGATGCGCCCGCGCTGCCATTCTCGTACCACTGGTACGCGTCCGTTGCACTATCGAACGTGACGGCGATGTGCTGCCATGTGTTGTCAAATGTCCCCAGCGTCCCCGAGGTAATACTTCCACCGGCACCATGGAGTCGCAGATAGAGCCTCCCCAAGCTATCGGCATCGACCGCAAAACCTGTTCCGGTGCCTGAATAGTCGCCGATCAATCGAACGTCTTCAGTCGGGTTGCTTGGGGCTTTGTACCAAAAACCGAATGTCCAATCTCCGTCGCCGAAATCTTGCGCCGCGTTATCGGCAATTTCGAAAAATGAGTTTCCACCCGAATCAATACCGACCGCCAAAGACTGATCGCCGACGGCACCATCGTTGAGACCGACGCCTGCGCTGTTGTTGAAACTTCCGTCCTGATTTCCTGTCGAATCATTGTTCAAGCCCGGTGACGATTCAAACTCGTAGTGCCCGACAAGGTTGGTCGTGATATCCAGCGTGCTCTGCCACGCTTGCTGCACCTGCGCGGAGAACACCACATTCGAATCAACAACACCCGCCGCGTATTCCAACGTCCAGTCACCGCCTAAAGAGTGATGGCCCGTAAGATCATCGCTGGCGGCAACATCTGCTCCGGTCAGTGCTGCAATGGAATCGATGAATTCTTCGCCGGATTCGGTTTCTGCAAGGTCACAACCATAGAACAGGACGTCGGCGTCGGATGACAACCAGTTTGTCCATTGCGACAGTTCACTTGCAACTGCCGGCAAAGAGTTTGAATCAAGCCACTGATTGCCTAGTTGAACACCTCCGTTGGTGCCGTGCGAAACGATGTGTATCGCGTCAAACGGATGTTGACTCGCGCTCAACGCTTGCGAGATCTGCTCGATACCGCTTCGATTTGCATCAAGCACAAGCACTTGAGCAGATTGATCGAGGCTAGAGATCAGCAATTGATAGTTTTCGACGGCCGAATCCACCACGACCAATTGGCGAGCCGCCTCAGTCGTCGCGTCGAATCCGAATTCAGGGTCGACGTATGAGTCCACCGCGTCGACATCATCACTAAGCGGCAGGTCAACAACTTCGCGGCCGAAGCCGCTCAGAGCCCCATCAGACACAGTTTGTTCGATGACCAAGTCTGAAATGTCGACCGGTTCGATCACTTCGATTCCGCTTGGCTGCATCACGGCGGCGAGTGGTGACGCGTCGTACAGAACCCGCTGTTCAAGCTCGAACATGCTGGGAACAGCAGACGGCTCGCCCATCGCATCAGCCGATTCTTTCGATGGGCAAGCCCATTGAATCTGCATGAGGAAGGAATTGATTTTGCTAAAGATTGTCATCGGGCGATTCGTGGGCGACTCAGGCTTAGCGTTTCGATTCACAAGAAGAATGGCCAAGCAAAGGCAGGGAGAGGCACTGAAAGCGTAGGTCACTCGCCGCATACACCAGAGGGGAAAATGAAATCGCAGTTGCTAACGCAATGCGGCACAATCCGCAAAACCCCTGCAAGAAGGGCAATCGTTAGCGCGGTTGCCGCTGGAGTGGCTCGAAACCCAAGGTTTCTACTCCCCCGTTGATTCGCGAGCGAGCGATCGCGACTCGGCGGCACGGCATTCCACGTGGTTGCCGTGCGCCCATCGATCAAGCGACCCCGCCGGCTGATAATCGTCGGCAGTTGGATCGGAAGGCAGAGTGCGTTGAGTGAGCGAAGCGAGCGGGTTTGCGCTGCAATCCGTGTTTAAACGGGCACCGCAGCGGTCAAGAACTGATGGCAAGCGTCTGCGGCATTACGACCTTCGCGAATCGCCCATACCACAAGACTTTGGCCTCGCCGGCAATCACCTGCCGTGAAGATGCCTTGCTTGCTGGTTTCGTGATCGTCTTCGTTGGCCAGAATGTTTGACCGTGGATCGGTTTCAAGGCCGAATGCGTCGGCGATTGCTTGTTCTGGGCCAACGAAACCCAAAGCCAAAAACACCAATTGGGCGTCGATGACTTCATCGCTGCCGTCAACCGAGCTGAACGGAGCCGCACCGGGGCGAGGCTTCGACCAGTCAACTTTTCCGACTTTCAGTCCCGTAAGATTCCAATCGGCATCTCCGATGAACTCAATCGTTTCGGTTGCAAATTGACGCGGGTCATTCCCGAACTTGGCTGCCGCTTCGGCGTGACCGTAGTCCGTGCGGAATATCAAAGGCCATTGAGGCCACGGGTTGCTGTCCGCCCGTGAATCAGGAGGTCGGTTAACGATTTCAAGGTTGGTGACGCTGCGGCAGCCTTGGCGAATGGAAGTTCCGATGCAGTCGGTGCCAGTGTCACCACCGCCGATCACCACCACATCTTTGCCTGCGGCATTGATGGGTTCGCCGCTTTGAGATAGCAGATAGGATGTTGAGCCTCGCAGGTAGTCCATCGCAAAGTGGATTCCGTTGAGCGATCGCCCCGGAATTTTCAGGTCACGTGGTTTCGTCGCGCCGACGCAGATAACCGTCGCGTCGTAACGGTCTTCGATTTCCTCGGCAGAGATATCGACGCCCACATTCACGCTTGTGCGGAACTCGATGCCTTCTTTGCTAAGCAAATCCAGTCGCCTTTGAACAATTCCCTTGTCCAGCTTCATGTTGGGGATGCCGTACATCAGCAGTCCGCCGATCCGATCATCTCTTTCGAACACGGTAACCAGATGACCGGCTTGGTTCAGTTGGTCTGCACAGGCTAGTCCCGCTGGGCCAGATCCAATGACGGCAACACGTTTTCCGCTACGCCTCTTTGGCACACGCGGAGCGACCCAGCCTTCATCGAAACCGCGGTCGATGATGGTTCGTTCGATACTTTTAATTGTTACTGCTGGTTCGTTGATCCCCAGAACACAAGAGCCCTCACACGGTGCTGGGCAAACTCGTCCGGTGAACTCGGGGAAGTTGTTGGTGTGGTGCAGACGCTGCAAAGCTTCTTTCCACTTACCTTGGTAAACCAAGTGATTCCATTCGGGGATCAAATTGTTCACCGGGCAGCCGGTTGCGAGCCGCTGCACAACTTCGCCGGTGTGGCAGAAAGGGACGCCACAGTCCATGCAACGCGCGCCCTGCGAGCGGAGTTTCTCTTCGCTATGTTCAACGACGAACTCGTTCCAGTCTTCAATTCTTGATTCGGCAGGACGCTTTCCTTCATCGATCCGATCGAATTCCATGAACCCTGTTGGTTTTCCCATTTCAAATTTCCGCGTTTATGGTGTTTGTGGTTTTGTGTTTAAGGAAGCTGTCGTCGTCGGCGTGTTTTGCGAATTCAAGAATGTACTACTTGGATTTGCTCAACGACGCTCAGCTTCAGTTTGGTGCGAAGGCTTTCGATAACTCGCGTGGCGTTATGCCGGTTGCGAGTTCTTCTCGGCTCGCTCTTTGAGAACCTCACGATACCTGACGGGGATCACTTTCTTGAAATGGTCAAGTTGCGAGTCCCAGCCATCGAGAATCACTTTGGCTCGGTTCGAGCCGGTCAGTTCCAGATGCTCGGCGATCAAGTCGCGTAACTCCGAGGCGTCTGCCGGATTGCTCATGTCCTCCAGAGCCACCATCTCCATGTTGATGTTGCCAAGTAGCTGATCATCTGGGTCGTAAACGTAGGCGATACCTCCGGACATTCCGGCGGCGAAGTTTCGTCCCGTCGGTCCAAGGATCACGGCTCGACCGCCGGTCATGTACTCACAGCCGTGATCGCCGATCCCTTCAATCACCGCGAAGGCACCCGAGTTTCGAACCGCAAAACGCTCGGCTGCGACACCGCTGAAAAACGCTTTTCCGCCCGTGGCACCGTAGAGCGCGACGTTTCCGATGATAATGTTTTCCTCTGCCTTGAAAGGCGACTCCGCCGGAGGACGAACAACGATGGTTCCACCCGACAAACCTTTGCCAGCGTAATCGTTCGCGTCACCGGTGACTCGAATCGTCACTCCGCCCGCGAGAAAGGCACCAACGCTTTGGCCCGCTGATCCAGTCAGTTCAATTCGGATCGTGTCATCCGGCAGCCCATCGGCACCGTTCGCTTTGACCACGTGGTGGCTGAGAATCGCGCCGACGGCCCGGTCGGTATTTACGACCGCCGATTCGATACTCACTTTTTGCTGGCTCTCTACCGCCGGTTTTGCTTGTTCCAGCAGTTTCCAGTCGAGTACTTCATCCAACGCATGATCTTGATCGATCGTGCAATAAACTTCTACATCGTCATGCCAACCGACGGCAGGAGCCAACAGTTTGGATAAGTCAATGCCTTTGGCTTTCCAGTGATCGATCGCATCATCAACATCCAACGCGTCGACTCGTCCGACCATCTCATTGATCGTTTTGAAGCCCAGCTTGGCCATGATTTCTCTGGCTTCCTCGGCGACCATGAACAAATAGTTCACCACGTGTTCCGGTTTGCCTGCGAACTTCTTGCGAAGCTCCGCATCCTGAGTTGCAATTCCAACCGGGCAAGTGTTCAAGTGACACTTCCTCATCATGATGCAGCCCATCGTGATCAGTGGTGCCGTTGCAAAGCCGTACTCTTCGGCTCCCAGCATCGTTGCGATCACGACATCGCGCCCAGTTTTTAACTGGCCATCAGTTTGCAGTCGGACGCGTGAACGAAGGTCGTTCATGACCAACGACTGGTGAGTGTCTGCGATTCCCAGTTCCCACGGCATTCCTGCGTGCTTGATGCTGGTTAGCGGCGAAGCACCTGTTCCGCCACCGGTGCCAGAAATCAAAATGTTGTCTGCGTGAGCTTTCGCAACGCCCGACGCGATCGTTCCGACTCCGACTTCTGAAACAAGCTTGACGCTGATTCGAGCCGTTGGGTTGGCGTTCTTCAGATCGAAAATCAATTGGGCAAGATCTTCGATCGAGTAAATGTCATGGTGCGGCGGAGGACTGATCAACGTGACTCCCGGTGTCGAGCGTCGTGTTTGAGCAATCGTTTCGTTCACCTTGTGCCCGGGAAGTTCACCGCCTTCGCCAGGCTTAGCCCCTTGAGCCATTTTGATCTGGATCTCGTCCGCGTTGGCCAAGTAGTAAGCCGTTACGCCAAAGCGGCCGGACGCCACCTGCTTGATCGCCGATCGCCGCAGGTCCCCATTTTCATCCGGTTCAAAACGTTTGTAGTCCTCGCCGCCTTCGCCAGTGTTGCTTTTTCCGCCCAGTCGGTTCATTGCCACGGCCAGAGTCTCATGCGCTTCGGCAGAGATCGATCCGTAGCTCATCGCGCCAGTGCAGAATCGCTTGACGATCTCACTGGCCGATTCGACCTCTTCTATGGGAACCGGAACCCGATTGCGAAACTTCAGCAAACCACGCAAGTGACAATCACGCGCAGACTGCTTGTTGATTGCGTCCGAGAACCGCTTGTACGCATCGGGATCGCCCGAACGAGCAGCGGCTTGGATGTCGGCAATGTTCAACGGCGTCCAAGCATGCTTTTCACCGCTGTGCCGCCAATGGATCGTGCCGGCTGTTTCTAACTCAACGCCATCCTCTTTGGCCGGGTTCTGTTCAGAGCCAAATCCAAGCTCGTGGCGACGAATCGCTTCGGCGGCCAACACGTCAAAACCAACGCCTTCGATTCGGCTGGCAGTTCCCGGGAATGCCTTCTTGATGACCGAGCTATTCAGTCCGATCGCCTCAAAGATTCTGGCTCCTTTGTAGCTGGCCAAAGTCGAGATGCCCATCTTGGCCAACACTTTGAGCATGCCTTTGGTCACGCCCTTTCGATAGGCGGCAATGCATTTTTCAGCGTCAAGGTCCGAGTCAGGATTGTCCTTGTGGTGCTCGATGATCGCTTCCAAGCCCAAATACGGATGGATGGCGTCAGCACCGAACCCGGTTAGCAAGCAGTGGTGATGGACCTCGCGGGCTTCACCGGTTTCGACCACGATTCCGATCCGCGTCCGCAGTTCTTTCTCGATCAAATGGTGATGCACGGCGCTGGTGGCCAACAAAGCGCTTAGTGGAACACGGTTCTTGCTGATGTTTCGGTCGGACAGAATGATGATCGCACGGCCGTCCTTGATCGCACGCTCGGCTTCGGCACAGATGTTTTCAATCCGATGCATGAAACCACTTTCGCCAAGGCGGCGATCAAAGGTGATATCAACTACGCGAGACTTCCAGCCTCGGTGATCCATGGCGTGCAACGCTGCCATTTGTTCGAAGTCCAGAATCGGATTGTGGACCAGCAAGCGATGGCACTGTTCTTCTGTTGTTTCCAGCAGGTTGCCTTCCGGGCCAACGTAGTCTTCAAGCGACATCACGATTTCTTCACGGATCGAATCGATCGGAGGATTGGTCACCTGAGCAAACAGCTGCGTGAAGTAGTCGTAAAGCAAACGTGGCTTGTCGCTAAGGCACGCCAACGCCATGTCGTTACCCATCGATCCAATTGGGTCTTTCTTGACCTGAATCAACGGCAGCAACATGAAGTCCATGGTTTCGGTGCTATAGCCGAACGCTCGCATCCGCGCGATTCGCTCGTCGCGAGAGTAAGTCTCGGCAACGACGCCGGGCTTTAAGTCATCGAAAGTGATCCGTTGGTTGGCCAACCACGAGCCGTACGGACGCTTGTCGGCGATCGAAGATTTTAGCTCTTCGTCCGCGATGATTCGACCTTCTTCGAAGTTCACTAGGAACATACGGCCCGGCTGTAAGCGGCCCTTTTTGACGATCGTTTTCGGGTCAAGATCCAAGACACCGACTTCGCTGGCCATGATGACCCGATTATCGTCGGTCACGTAGTAGCGACTCGGACGCAGCCCGTTGCGATCAAGCACCGCGCCGATAACTCGGCCGTCAGTGAACGAAATCGAGGCTGGTCCGTCCCACGGTTCCTGCAAGCACGAGTGATACTCGTAGAACGCCCGTTTGTTTTCCGGCATGGTGGCATGGTTCTGCCACGCTTCGGGGATCGACATCATGACAACTTCCGGCAGGTCGCGGCCGGACATCATCAACATTTCCATCGCGTTGTCGAACTCGCCCGAGTCACTGCAATCGTCTTCGATGATCGGCATCAACTTACGGATCTGCTCGCCATAAAATTCGTTCTCCATCAGGCCTTGCCGCGCTGTGATCCAGTTGCGGTTGCCTCGGAGCGTATTGATCTCTCCGTTGTGCGCGATCCAACGAAGCGGCTGCGCACGTGACCAAGCGGGTAGCGTGTTGGTTGAGAATCGCGAGTGCACCATCGCAAGGTGGCTGGCGAAATCTTCCTCACGCAAGTCGTCGTAGAATTCGGGCAATTGAGCCGTTGCTAACATGCCTTTGTAGACAATGATTCGCGATGAAAGCGAGCAGATGTAGAAATCCTCACCGTCCTCGATCGCCGGGTCTCTGGTAACTTCTTTGGTGGCCGACTTTCGAATCAAGTACAGCTTTTTCTCGAAGTCGTCTTGGCTGATCGAGTCGTCGCTACCGACGAACACCTGTTCGATCACCGGCATCGCGCGACGCGCGGTGGCACCAATGTTTGCGCGATCGGGATCGATGGGAACCTCGCGCCAGCCGAGTAAGACTTGGTCTTGCCGGTTGATTGCTTGGGCGACCGCTTGCCGGCATTTCTGACGAGCTTCTTCCTCTTCAGGAAGAAAAACGTTTCCTACCGCGATGTGCGGAGTGTTAGACGGGATTCCTTCTTCGCGAGCGACTCGTTGAAAGAACTCGGTTGGCATGCCTGCCAAAATTCCGGCACCATCGCCCGTTTCCGCTTCACAACCGCACGCTCCCCGGTGCTCCATCCGCGCGAGCAGAGACATCGCATCGGCGACAATCGCGCGCGATGGCTTTCCGTCAATCTGAGCGACAAAGCCGACTCCGCAGCTATCGTGCTCGTACTCAGGGAGGTAAAGACCGTTTGCTTGTGGATCGAAATCTGGATTGGGTGACTTAGCGGCCAATGGTGGTTCCTTGTTTACTTTCAGCAACATTCATTCTGTGACGACCAAGATTTGGCGGTCACCAGCACGCGTTCAGGGGTCAAGAGTTCTAAACGCTGCCCTTTTATAGATACTCGTTGACGGGAAAAAACGCAAACGGCTGCGACAATTAGGGGCAATCAGGTTGCATTACAGGGCAGCTAAAGGGGGGCTGCCTGTGATGTTTTTTTGACACACCTGCCAGTAGCCGGATCGCGGGATCAAATAATCCGCACAACTTTCCCAGTGTGCGCCAGCCCGCGGGCAGATCGTGACCTAAGTTTTAGGTGGTGTGTACTGCTTGGCATTTCAGCATGCGAAGTCGCGGACTCGAAGTCGCGGACTTAAGCTGCCGCAAATGTCTGCCGCCACAACCAGATTCCAATGTCCGTCGGAGACCCCGATACACGGTATGGATCGGTGACCTCTGATCCAATTTGGAACTCGATTCGAATTTAGTCACAGCTTAGTTTTTGATCTCAGAGATTCGCCGCTATGTTTTCGCAATTGAACAACCTCTTTTCAGTTCGTCCACAGTTTAATCTTCGCCCCGTTGCTAGGACAAAACCTGCTTCGCTAACTTTTGCGGCATTGGAAGACCGCAACTTGCTGGCCACGATCGTTTTCGATCCGGGTGCTTCTCAGGTGACGATTTACGGAACATCTGCCAACGACACCGTGATCGTTGACAATTTGAGTGGAGGCCGAATAAGCGTTTCCGCCACAGGAGCAGACACTCAGGCGTACGACATTGACAGTGTCAACCGAGTTACATTTTACGCGGGCGACGGTGATGATGTGTTCGAGAACAACACGTCGGTCAATAGTTTGTTTGGAGGCCACGGTGGCAACGATACCTTTCGCGGTGGATCGGGCAACGATGTCGCCTACGGAGGAGCGGGGGTCGACGACCTGCGTGGGAACGGGGGAGACGACCTGTTGGAAGGAGGAGACGGCAATGACATCATCCGAGGAGGAGACGGAGCCGACGACCTGCATGGAAACAACGGTGACGATCTAATTTATGGTGACGCTGGCAACGACGTGTTGTGGGGTGAGCGAGACAATGATTTGATCTACGGCGGCGATGGAAACGATACGGTGTCCGCGTTCTCAGGTGATGACGTCATCTACGGTGAGGCCGGCAACGACGTGATCTACGGGCAGCACGGAGCCGACAGCATTTTCGGGGGCATCGGGGACGACCGCGTTCGGGGCAACCCCGGCGATGACATCGTTCGCGGCGAGAGTGGCAATGATTTCGTGATGGGAGACCAAGGTAATGATCACCTGATTGGCGGTGACGGCAACGACGTCTTGCTTGGATGGATTGGCAACGACACCATCGAGGGAAACAACGGCAATGACGAACTGTACGCTGGCGACGGCCACGACGAACTAGACGGAGGGGCCGGCGACGATTTCCTTGGTGGCGAGGCAGGGGACGACGTCCTTCGCGGTGGCGCTGGAAACGACAGCGCTTACGGGCACGACGGAAATGATCTGTTGTACGGTGGTGCCGGAGTCGACTTGCTGGTGGGCAATGACGGAAACGATTCGCTATTCGGCGGCGACTACAGTTCCAATGACCGGTTAGTCGGCAACGCTGGTCAGGATCGGTTTCTCGTTCAAGCAAATAATAACTCGACGTTCAGCAATCGAGATACAGTCGTGGACGAGCTTGCTGAAGATGCCGTGCTGAAGTTCATCAACCACAGTAGTAACTGGAGTGACGCAGAAATTGAAATCCTTGATGGTGGATTCCAACAGTTGTTTGACGCAACTGGGAACAACCGTTTGCTTGAAGATTCGCTGGCCACGGGTGACCTGAAGATATTCAAGTACACGGTCAATTCGTTGGGCGGGTTTGCGGGGCTGAACGTCTTGCGAACTTACACGACCATTGAGACCGATCGCTTCGGCAACACGACTCGAAGTTCGACGTACGAACGCGAGATCCGAATTGCCGACTGGGACGAAAACAGCGCGTTTTACAACGATCAGTTTCGGTCAGTCACGTTGCACGAAATAGCGCACAACTGGGACAGCGAAGAAGAGTTGACGATCGGCGCTGGCTTAACGAACGTGTGGGATCAGTGGTTGGGACTGTCGGGCTGGACGCAATCAGGATCGGGCGATTGGAACTACTCCGCTCCGAACGCTGCGTTTGCCGAAGCGTATGGCCAAACGAATCCGTACGAAGATTTAGCGACATCGTGGGAGCTGTACTTCTCGGGTAACGCGGACCAAGTGAACAACTCCACGCTGCAGGCGAAGTTGGACCTGATCGACGATGTGTTTGCCGCGGTGTGAAATTCGTGAGCTTGTGGGCGAGTGGTTCACTTGTGGGCGAGTGGTTCTTAACTGCGTGAGCGAGCCGCAGCCTCTTTCAAAAGTTTGTTGATCTGCCGTTGATATCGCCGACGAATATTCTTGTCGCTTTCTTTCAAACGTTGTTGCAGCGAATCCTTTAGTGCTTTCACTTCTGGGTGGTCGGCAGTCTTCCCAGAATCCAGTTTTGCGTCAATTTTTGCTTGGAAGTCCGACTTGATTCTGGCAGCGGCCGACGCCAATTGCTTGTCGCGAGCCGTTTCCAAATTAGAGATTTTTTTAGTTAGATTACTTTCTTTGGCACTCTTGTTGCTTTTCGTTTTGTTGCTTTTCGTTTTGTTGGGATTGTCTTTGGCTGCGTTCTGCTCGGTAACGTTATTCGCCTCAATGCCGCCCGCCGCTTCATTGGGTGATAGATCGAGTTGTGGCGTCGCTTCGGCGTTTTGAGCTTCAAGTTGTTTCTTCGAAGCGTTCGACTGGTTCAGCTTTTCCCTTAGCTGTTTCATCTTTTTCTGATTCTTGGTGACCAAAGCCCGCATTCGCTTTACAGCTTCGTTGGACGAATCCAGTTCTGTCTTTAGTTGATCGATCTTTTTCTGGAGCGTGTTCTCTTGTGACTTCGCTTTCGCAGCGCTGCTGTTTGATTCGGCGGTTTGTGCCTTCAATTGATCCAGTTGCCTTTGATCTTCGGACGCTTGGCGAGCGATCGCCATGGCCTTCTCTTCGGCCTCACGAGCCCGTAAATCAGCAGCCTGAAGTCTTTGCTTCAACTTTCTGATCAGGTCCGCTTCGGATTCGGCGTCGCCGTTTCTGTCGGCTGCCGTCACCGCCAAATTATTGGCCGACAGTTCATCGGATTGGGGCATCGTTTCTTCGCTGTTTGTCATATCGGGCGACTCATTGATCATTCCCGGTTCCGGCATCACGATTCCAGTTTCGGAATCCGCGACAACAACGCTGGGAATCATGGGTGCTTCAGAATCAGAAGACGACATGCCTGTGTCAGCAAATGAATCGCTGACTGGCTGTGATGGTGAAGTCTCGCCTACGATTTCACCGGTGGGCGGAGCCACGATTCCACCTTCGACGGGATAGTAGCCTTGAAAATTCGATCCGGGGTATTCGATCGGGTAGGCTGGATCGTAACCCTCAGGAATCTCTTGGTTCCATTGAGTCGGCAATTCAGATTCAGCTCCAGCGATTGGCGTTTCAGTCATGGGAGCTCCAACCATCGGTGTCTCGATCATGGGAGTCTCGATCGTCGGCGTCTCGATCATGGGAGTTCCCATCATCGGAGTCTCAAGCAACGGTGTTTCAACGGCAGGCACGGCGGCGTGCGTCGGGAACGCGAGCACTTCACCCGCGATCGGCGTCGGCAATGCCTGATCGTGCTGGGTTTCGATCATCATTGGTTGGATGATCGGTTGGCTTGGGACCGCTTCTACGATTGGCTGCGCGGCTATCGTTGGGGTTTCAAGTTGGTGAAAACCACTTGGAAACGCTTGTTGCGAATGCCATGGCGTCATCGAGTTGTTTGGTCGATACCGCGTGTCAAAATCATAATGCTGAGCCACAACAGGACCGGATAGCAATACCGTTGCCGTGATGGCAGGTAGTGTGGAACGAAAAAGATCAGAGATGGATTTTAGATTCGCGTACATGCATTTCACCCGATGAAGAATCAACAAGTGGCGAAACGAGCGCTGAGTTCCGTAAACGCCAGTCGGTTCGCCGCTACGATGTGGAGCGTTCGCAGACGCCCTGTTTGAAAGCCCCGATTTTAACCTAGCTGGAGCGATTTCGAGCTAGCCAAAATCGGCAATCGCACCAAGTGTGGCTGCCGAATGCAGGGCTTGTAACGAATTTAGGATGGGGTTGAGGCGAGATTTGTGCCACCAATCGCGGTTGCGAACGCGGTCGCATACAGCTTGCAGTGAGAGATGCTGATCAGCATCTCGGTGATTCCTCGGTCGTCGCAGATGGTCTTTGCAACGCCCCCAAGCTGGACGTAAGGCTTCCCGCCCATTTGGTTGATGACTTCAATGTCGGTCCACTGAATGCCTTTCGCCCAGCCGGTTCCCATCGCCTTGAGAATGGCTTCTTTGGCTGCCCACCGCCCCGCATAATGCTGCACGAACGCTTTGCGTTCCGAGCAATAAGCGATTTCGCCCGTCGTGAAGACGCGATTGATGAACGTGTCTTCGTGCTTCTCGATCATGTCCGCAATGCGGTCGCACTCGACGATGTCTGTTCCAATTCCGACGACGTTATTCATGCCCACGAGTTTAAAGTTAACAGGGTACAGTTGACAGGCTTAAGCAAGCGGCAGAATGAAAACGACCGATAAATGGGGGGAAACCGTCGAGGTTTTAGCCTCCCTGATGGCAGGTTTACACTTGGCTTCTGGCTTGATCGCTAAATTCCACATGCTTTTTTCGCTCGGGCGAGCACCTCGGCCGCTTTGGCTCGAGCTTTCGCGGCTCCGTCGGCAAGGATTTGTTGGACTCGTTCCGGATTTTGTTCTAACTGCTCGCGTCGTTGCCGAGCCGGTTCGAAATACGCTTCAGCCGCATCCGCCAACGCTTTCTTGATTTCCCCGTAACCGAATCCGCCGGCGCGGTACTTGTCCGCCATCTGGGCGACTTGTTCGGCTGATCCAAAGAGTTTGAACAGCTGAAAAAGATGATCGGTTTCGGGATCTTTTGGGTCTTCCATGGGACGACTGTCCGTTGCGATCCGCATGATCTTTTTCCGCATCGGTTTGATGGGTTCGAAGATCTCGATGAAGTTTCCGTAGCTCTTGGACATTTTTTCGCCATCGGTGCCGGGCACTTTCGCACTGCTGTCTAACACTTTGGCTTTGGGCAGAACAAAAACTTCGCCGTACGTGTGGTTGAAGGCCTGAGCGATGTCGCGGCAGACCTCAACGTGTTGGATTTGGTCTTCGCCAACTGGGACCGTGGTCGAGTCGTAGGCCAAAATGTCGGCGGCTTGTAGGACGGGATACGCAAACAGCCCGCTGACGACCGGCAGGCCTTTGGCGATTTTGTCTTTGTAAGAGACGCAACGCTCCAGTAAACCCATTGGTGTACCCGACAGCAGAATCCAGTTCAGTTCGGAAATTTCCGGCACATCCGACTGGATGAAAAGCGTTGCCTTGGCGGGGTCCAGCCCCAACGCCAGCAAATCCATGGCGGCGTCGAAGCTATTCTGGCGAAGTTGGTCCGCGTCTCGGATCGTTGTCAGTGCGTGGAGGTTCGCGATGAAGAAGAAGGATTGTTCGGCCTCCTGAAGCTCGATGTACTGCGAGATCGCCCCGAAGTAGTTGCCCCAATGTGGGCGACCGGTGGGTTGGATTCCTGAGAGAACTTTCATGAACGTTGTCTAAAGTGTGCTGGGCAATGAAGGGGATTCAGGGAACGGTGCGCGGAAAGCGAACCGGCAATTTTGCCTGAGGTGAACCGCTTGTAAAGGCGATTGGCGGCCAATTTGACCTGCGAGCTGATCGTGCGCATGCAAAAGGCCACTCAATAACATGGGTGGCCTGATGGTTTGGTTTGGATTTTTCTGCCCAAAACGCGGCTTAGAGCGCGGCTTACAGAATACCGCCATGCGTTCTTGTGGGCGTCATGTGGCTGGGCTGATCGAGGAACCAGAACCGCTGCCATTGTTCGCGGAGTGCACGCAAATCTTCCGACGTGTTGATCAATTGACGGGCACGGACGGCCGGGTCGGCGTCGTAAATCGGAAGAAAGCAACCGACGTTTCCGCTGATAAACAGTGCCAGCACGATGCCGACCATGAAGCGGGCACGGTTTCTTACGTTGCGTTGATACGGGCGATTTGGGCGGTTGAAATTGAACACGAAAGCAATCCTTGCTGGTGTTACCAAAGTTCGAGGGGGATTCGGCTCGGCGTTTTACAAAAGGAATCCGAGACAAAACTCTCATCGGCTAGGGCGGCACATCAGGTTTAACCCGAAACGATGAAATAACCGGAAAAGTTTGACATACGGATTTCGGCGTTAAGGTTTCCGTGATCCATTTGGCAGAGTGGGGTCGGGAAGGAAACACCGTGGCCGGAAACTCCACGAAAAAACCCGCGCTCAAGGAATACTCGAACGCGGGCTTTATCGTAAGATGAAGTTTGACAGCATGATGCTGTCACTTCTCTACGAAAGGTGGCTGCCGCGGAAACCCGCCGGCGGCCGCTCAGGCAGTACCACCTACTCGGCTGATAAAGACATAAATCACAAAAACACCTCCTTTCGTACAGACAAGCTCTCGGGCGTCGAGCCGTAAGAAGGACGCCGTCTGAGCCGAATAACCATCGCACTGCGTTCGTGCGATCCGACACCTCAAGTCTGACAACAGGTCTCGATTCTGGCAATCGCGATCTTCACAATTTGGGACAAAATAGCCTGTTGTCGACCGGATCAGACGGGCAATCGGGCCCAAAGGTTCGCTCAATAAGTCATGTTTTTGCTCGAAAATGGTCGCGGAAATGCCGACGAAGACCATTGCGAGAGGGCGTCAAAGTTGATACCATCCTTCTCGCTGTTAACGTATGGAAAACGTTGTGTCTGACAAACACTTACCGCCCGACCCGTTTCTCCCGAGATCTGATGGATCTTGGCAGGATCGAACTGCTTCGCGGTTTCACAAAAACAACGTTTCCAAGAACTGAATTTAACCCCTGTCGCGAATCTTCGCGCAACCCACGAAGTGCCCCCAGTGCCCGGCTACCGGTGTCAGCGTATCTCTGCACATGCACTCGTTAAGTTATTCCCATGGTAAATCGCAACCTTATTCACTCGCTACACGACGACTCCATTGATCAAGAGCTGGGAGACCTTTTCTCCACCACAGCGGCAGAGGATCTGGAGAGTCTAGACCTGACCGATCTTTATTACCCCGATGATGGTTCACCCGATCAGAAGTATGAACTAAACGAGATCGTTGAAGGAAAGATCGTTCGCGTCGATTCGGATCATGTTGTGATCGATGTCGGCTTTAAGAGTGAAGGTACCGTTTCTCGCAGCGAGTGGGATGACACGGTCGACGAGCCAGAAGTTGGTCAGACGGTTAAGGTTCTCATCGAAGATCTTGAGAACGAGATGGGCCGCGCCGACGATCCGTCTGGCTTGATCGCGATCAGCAAGCGAAAAGCCGATCACATCATCCACTGGATGGACGTGATCTCGAAAGTGGCCGAGGGCGATATCGTCACCGGAACTTGTACTCGAAAAATCAAAGGCGGTTTGCTGGTCGATATCGGCGTCCCCGTCTTCTTGCCAGCCAGCCAAGTGGATATTCGCCGACCGGGCGACATCGGCGATTACATCGGTCGCGTCGTTCAGTGTGAAGTGCTGAAAATCGACGACCAGCGTCGTAACATCGTCGTCAGCCGCCGCTCGTTGATCGAGAAAGAACGTACTTACGCACAGCAAAAGCTGATGGCCGAACTGGAAACCGGTCAGGTTCGCAAAGGTATCGTCAAGAACATCGCGGACTTCGGTGCTTTCGTCGACCTTGGCGGAATCGACGGCCTGTTGCACATCACCGACATGTCTCACACTCGAATTTCACACCCGTCTCAGATGGTCTCAATGGACCAAGATCTAGACGTCATGGTTTTGAATATCGATCGCGAGAAAGTCAAAATCGCTCTTGGTTTGAAGCAATTGCTGCCTAACCCATGGGACGATGTCGAAGAGAAATACCCAATCGGTTCGGTTCAAAAAGGCGAAGTCGTCAACGTGATGAACTACGGTGCCTTTGTGAAATTGGAGCCGGGCATCGAAGGTCTGGTTCACATCAGCGAGATGTCATGGGTCAAGCGTGTTAACCATCCAAGCGAATTGGTCAACATTGGCGATGAGATCAATGTCAGCGTTCTTGGCATCGACAAATCGGGCGAGCAAATGTCTCTGGGCATGAAGCAGACTCAGAAGAACCCGTGGGACGAAGTCGAAGAGAAGTACCCAGCCGGCAAAGAGATCGCCGGAAAGGTTCGCAACCTTACCAACTACGGTGCGTTCATCGAATTGGAAGAAGGCATCGACGGCCTGTTGCACGTTTCGGACATGTCTTGGACTCGCAAGATCAGCCACCCGAACGAAGTCTTGGAAAAAGGCCAAGAGCTACAGTGCAAGATTCTTTCTGTCGACACCGATCGACGCCGAATCGCACTCGGCCTGAAACAGTTGGGCGACGATCCTTGGTCGACCGATATCCCGGCTCGCTACCAAACGGGGCAAGTGATCAAAGGCAAAGTCACCAAGATCACGAACTTCGGTGTCTTCGTTGGGTTGGAAGACGGGCTGGAAGGCCTGCTTCATATCTCGGAATTGTCGGACGACAAAATCGAGAACCCGGAAGAGTTGGTCAAAGTTGGCGAAGAAATGGAAGTCAAGGTCCTGCGAGTCGATACCGACGAGCGGAAGATTGGACTTTCCAAGCGTCGCGTTGACTGGAGCGCTGAACAGGAAGCTGCCGAGAACAAGAAGAACGGCGACGATGGCCCTGTTTCTGCCTCTGGCGGTCGAAGCATCGCAGACGCGGATCTGAAAGGTGGATTGGGCGGTGGAGGATTGCTGATCGAAACGCCGGCAGCTGCTCCAGCAGCGGAAGAAAAGCCAGCGGCTGAGGAAGCTCCGGCTGCCACAGAGACGCCATCGGCCGATGCCGAACCAGCCGTCGAAGCAGATGAGAAGGTCGATCAACCTGAAGGTTAGGCCTGACGAGAATTGAGTTCCATTCGAATCTCAGCGAAAGCCCAGTCAATTGACTGGGCTTTTTTTGTGACGATTTGTCAACCGAGTTAAATGATCGTTCCCCGTGTCGCTTGATCAGACCACTCGCAACCGACATCGCGAGCCACGGAATCTTCATCCAATAAGAATTTTTGAGAGCCGGAGCGCATTCCGTTTAAGTATAGCGGTTTTTAGCTGCGTTTAACTCGGTTTTCACAACGCCACAGACGCTATAGTTAAGTGCAACATGCACTCGGTTTGATTTTTTGGCGAACGTTGCCAATGTCTCTCAAAGATCATTCGGATTTACATCGCAGGCGCTGCTGTCACCCAGTGATTTTTTATACCGTCAAAATGAAATGACCACCTGCTTTGCATTTCGGGCCGTTCTTTAATCGTTGAGAACCTTCATGTACTGAATCATCTTGGATTCATTCAAAGGAGAAACTTCGGCGAACACTAAACCATCACGCTCGACAACGAAAACATTTAGGTCATCCGTCCCTTTCGTGACGGCGTCCAACTGCCCGACGTCGCTTCGGTCAACGAACACGATCACCGGACGGCCATCAACTTCGCCCAGCATGGCGGTCGACTGACGGCTTGTCCCACCTAGATACG
This sequence comes from uncultured Pirellulaceae bacterium, assembly GCA_937929805.1. Classification (GTDB taxonomy): domain Bacteria; phylum Planctomycetota; class Planctomycetia; order Pirellulales; family Pirellulaceae; genus Mariniblastus. The sequence goes on along the minus strand of CALFUT010000042.1, from coordinate 3,627 downwards.
AAAGTCCCAGCATCCGAGTCCCTTCCGGCATCTCGGATTCGGCCAGTTGCACTGCTCTGCCAAGACGAAACTTGAACGTGTCCATAAACCGTTGATCGTCCTCGCAGTGGTAATACGGTTCAAAGCCGGCTTCGACGGTTTCTTGATACAGCGATGCCATCGCTCGATTTTCAAAAAAGGGATCCGTCGGTAGATCTCTGTTGGTCCACCAAAGCCCCGCACCGATGATCGCCAGCATTGAGGCCGCCAGCGCAGCCAACAAGAACCTCCGCCCCGAAGCAATCGATTCGTTCGCCTTCAAATTCACAGTAGGAGAAGGTTTGGCAACGTTCAGGGCAGACGAATCTCGTTGAAGAACTTTGCGAGTCAGGTCTTGAACTTGTTCTGAATCTAGCGGCTCAAACTCGAACATCGAACGCAAAGAAGCGTCAATTTGATCTTGGGTCGCCTGTATTTGGTTTAGCTTGGCGGCGTCGTGTTGGCTGAGGAACGCGTTACGCTTGCTCTCGGGCAGCAAGCCGTCGAGGTACATTTCGAGATCATCATGCGGTTCATTGTGGTCATTCATCGTTCTCTCCTTCAGCTGAAGGAATTGTTTTCTTGCTCGCGTTCTCGGATGGGCATTCAAGGATGTCGCGAAGCTTTTTCTTGCTGCGGTGGACAAGATTCATCGCGGTCCCTTCCGGCATATCCATTAGTAATGAGATTTCTTTGTAGTCTAGGCCTTCAACGATTCGCAAAAGCAAACAACTACGCGCTTTAGGGGCAATTTGTTGCAAAGCAAAATTCAACCGATCATCGAACGCGCCTTGAAATGGTTTTAACTCGCCAGTTTCCCGATCCACGGGGCTGGCCACCGCTCCCACGGAATCCACAACGACCATATCGGCTGGATCGGTTGGTTGAGTTTTACGTCGCGCGGATTTTCGCCGGTGATTCAACGCACAGTTGCGAACAATGCCAGCCAGCCAACCTAAGAAATGAGATTCCGATTCGAATTCACCATTTTTTTCAATTGCAATTAGGATCGCCTGCTGAACAATGTCCTCCGCGTCACGGCGATCACCAACGATTCCGGCAGCAAGGCACGCCAGCCGAGTCGACGCGTTTCGACATCGGTTGGCAAAGTTTCGAGCCGTATTGACGGTTTGGGTGTTCAACAGATTGGCATTGGTAGCAAAAATCGGGACGTAAGACGTCGCCACATCGCGACGCCTGACTCTTACATGATTGTAATGTCGTCAGGCCGTCAGATTCTTGCAACAAGTTTGTATTCGGTGTAAAAGTAGGCCATGTTAGGGGATTACTGTGAAATTGTTGTCGTTTGGCCCAAGGCTGGACTGAATCAACGCGAGAGAAATCGATTTCGTGGAAAATCGATCAGGTGGCCCTCAAAACGGTATGGATTCACACTGATTGAGCTGCTGGTCGTAATTGCGATCATTGGAATTCTAACCGGTATGTTGTTGCCCGCCGTCCAAACGGTCAGGGAATCAGCGCGGCGGTCCTCATGCCAAAATAATTTTCGTCAGATTGGTTTGGCGATCGGTAACTACGAAGCGGGTCGGCTGGAACTTCCTCCCGGTCGTGTCGGCTGCGATGACATCGACGAAAACAGGTTGGTTGCTTCGTGCCCGACGGGGCTAACCAGCGAAGAGAAAAATGGGGCGAGTGGATTCATTCCGCTGCTTTCGTTTCTTGAACTTGGCAACCTTGAAGAACAGTTGGCTGTCGACGATGGCGGTCTTTGGAATCGTGACGTTGACGACCTTGAGTGGTGGCAGAGTTTCCCGGGGAAGCGACAGGGGATTTTGGAAGAACTACCGATTCTGTGGTGTCCCAGCGAAAATGGCGAACGAGTCAGCACGGTCTATCAGCCAGTCAATGCGGCCACCTCCAGCTACGCACTTAGCAATGGAAGCCTAGGACCAAACTCCTTGATCTATGTAACCAAGTATGACAACAACGGGGCCTTTGTTTACAAGCAACCGAAATCTCTTGTCGATGTCGCAGATGGGCTTTCCAACACCTTTTTTGTTGGCGAGGTAACTCGACCCGATATCTGGGAATCATCTAACGTCTGGAGCTATGCGATTGCCAACGCCGACTGCCTACGTACAACGGACAACCCTTTGAACACTCGCCCCGGAGCCGGCGATGTCATTCAGCGCCGCAATGGAGCGTTCGCCAGTTCGCACCCCGGCGGCTGTCTGTTTCTGTTCGGAGATGGGCACGTCCAGTTTGTGGCTGATTCAATCGACCGGGATTTGTATCAGGCGCTTTCAACCATCAATGGCGGCGAGCCCGTTGGTTCAGCGCAGTAGCGTTCGGGCAACGTGAACCGGTTTGTCCTTCGAATTCGACTTGCAAGTGCAATTGCAAACGATTCAGCTTTCGAACCGCCTCATTGAGGAAAACCTGCTGAAAGTCAGTGCTTAAATTAAGGCTTTCTGCGACGCACAGAGGATTGTCGCCACCCAGAATTGCTCGAACCATCTCTCGATGCAGTCTTAGTAACTCACCAACGGTCAACTTCTCCTTGCTGGATAACGTCCTTTCCTGTCCATTGATTTTTGGCGGGTCGATCTCGTCACGTCCATTTGCGTCCGCCGTGGTTTTGCTCGCACCCGCGTTTGAACTTCGTGATCGCTGCCTTTGGCTGAGCTTTCTGCGGGCGACATGCAGTTCTCGTGTTTTCTCAAAACCAATGCGGATTGCGATCGCGATTGCCCACGTGCGAAACTCGGTTCGGCTAGTGTACCGATCGATGTCCGCGTGAATTGCCAGCATCGCTTCTTCCGTCACTTCGCGGCAAAACGTTTTATCATGGCCGCGAATCAAGAACACGGCTTCGATTCCGCGCTGAATCATCGAGCGCAGTGCTTCAATGTTTTTGAAGCGAGCAGTGCCAGATCGTGCTTGCTCGATGTTTCGGCGATAGTTCAGGGGGTTTGCAACCATCCTCGATTTTCCTAGGAATTGAATGTCGTCCATGAATCAGTAAGCGTTCAGTCTCAACCGAGCCTGTACAGGAGTATTGTCGCGTTGGCGGGCGAGGATTGCACTTTTGTACGTTCGTGTACGAGATTTTTGCTGGTAGTTCTAAATAGTAAGAAAGGCATTTTGATTCAAAGGACGGGCACGGCATGCACCGAAAGGAAGCGTCGGTGTGCAACAACAAATACCGGCTGATGACTATTTCTTAACGCGTGATAGCTTGGCCAAGTCGCCTTTTTGCGAATCTGTTCACACAAAGATCATGGTGCATTGATAGCTTGCACGGATAGTTTTGCTCTTCAGTTTTTTTCTCATTCCAACGCAATGGTTCTGCCGCGTGGCGACATCAGTCAATGTCCTCCGGGAAAAACAGAAACTATTCGCTCCAAAATTTTGAGATATCAAACAATGAAAGTCACTAGATATAAGAACTTGATTCGTACAATTTTAGCATCGTGCTTGATTGCAACTGCCAGCGTATCGAGTGTCTCAGCACAAACAACCACAACAACAACGCCAGCGGCTGGTGATACCGTCAATGTCACAGAACAGATGACAACGTGGATTCAGGTCCTGCAGGCTAATGGAATCGACATTCCAGCGGGCGCCGATGGCGTGGTCATCAGTAAT
>CALFUT010000041.1 GCA_937929805.1 uncultured Pirellulaceae bacterium | reverse complement strand
CGACCAGTTGGTCACCCTGTCTTTCTTGCCTTCCGTTCGAGTTTTGCTCCGCTTGCCCATCGTTCGCTCCTTCATATTCAATCGAAATATCCATGCGAGCAACTCTTACGAAGCAAAATAGGGAATTGTTCGACAAGGCCGACTGGCTTCGCTAATTTGAAACTCCGTGCCGTCAAGCAATGTGCCAGCAAGAGAAGTCGCCAAAAAGCCATTAAAGAAGGCGAACGAATCGGTGATCGTTCCCGTGAAAGGAGTTTCCGTGATAGTAAAATTTTCAGTGTCTTCGGTCACCAGCCTGAAGTTCGCCCCCACCAGATTCAAACTGGCACCTGCTCCATCGACGCCGATAAAAAAGAGGTTATCCAAGTCCACGCCAGCGCTGATCGTTGCCGTGCCACCGGTAGACACATTCAGCGTTCCTACAGACACGTTTCCACCTGAGATCTCCAGCGAATCACCTGAGGCAACTGAGAAATCCGGAGTGTCGACACTACCACCTGAAATGGTAACGCTGCCACCAGCAACTCCAAAACCGACATCACCTCCAGAAATATTAACGGTGGTCCCACTACTGGAATCCAGAAATGCAATCGCCCCCCCAGAAATATTGGCTGTTGCGTTACCCTGAAGAAACACGGTGCCTGCACTGCCAGACGTCACATTTAACGTCGAACTTCCACTGAAATCGGCGAATCCATCAAGACTTCCACCCGACAGGTTAAACACGCTGGTGCCGTCTACAAACAGATCGCTACTTGCCGGCAAAGTATCGCCAACACCAAACGTTGTTGGATCGGAAAGCGCGTTGCCGTCGATAACAACATCGGCAAAAACCTCAGTTTCGACAGACGCCACTGAACAGAAAAAGCACACGATGCAAAACAGGAAGCAGTTTTTGACCATCTAACTCACCGTAAAAAAATTGAATTTGCGAAGTTGAATTCGTTAACGATAGAAACCTACGCTTGAAGGACGCCTCACTTGAGCTTGAGCCGACTGTTTGACGACCGCTACCCTCTGCCGATGCGATGGGAGGCAAGCTGGAAGCAGACCTATGCTTCGTAGCAAAGTTGCGGGTCACATCGTTACGCCCCGTTGTTTTGGCGTCGGCGTCGGCAGGCAGCGGCTAGAGAAAACAACGCCACCACCATCCCACTTCCCGGCTCAGGAACATTACTGATTTGGCTGACAAAGACGCGAGCGTAGCCGCCTCCGTCACCGTTGGCCCCGCTGCCACGAGCACCGACAATGAAGTCCGCCAGCCCGTCGCCGTTGACGTCCCCTGCGCCACTGACAGAAGAGCCAAACAAGTCGAAATCACTGTCGCCATCGAAGTTGTAGAGTATGCTGCCATCAACTCCGGAAAGGACGCGAATACTTCCACTTAAAGTACCGTTATTGTCATCTACAGGGGCTCCGAGGATCAAGTCGGCACGTCCGTCGCCATTGACGTCACCGGCACCGCTCACTGCCCCACCGAAGAAGCTGTTGGCACCGTCGCCGTCGAAAGTGTAAAGGATGCTGCCGTCAATTCCAGAAAGTACGCGTGCACTGCCACTATCAGTTCCATTGTTGTCATCGCGGGTGGCTCCGACAATCAAGTCAGCGTGCCCGTCGCCGTTGACGTCCCCCGCACCGCTTACGGATCCACCAAATAGGTCGCCCGCACTATCGCCATTGAATGTGTAAAGAGTACTGCCATCAATTCCGGAAAGAACGCGAGCACTGCCACTTTGGGGGCCGTTGTTGCTATCGCCGATTGCCCCAACAATTAAGTCGGCTACTCCGTCGCCGTTGACGTCACCGGCTCCGCCTACAGAGCCGCCAAAATTGTCGCCCGCACTGTCGCCGTCGAACGTGTAAAGAATGCTTCCATCGAGCCCAGAAAGAACGCGAGCGCTGCCACTAAAAGATCCGTTGTTGCGATCTCCCAACGCTCCGACGATCAAGTCGGCGTGCCCGTCGCCGTTGACGTCACCCGCACCACTTACGGATCCGCCAAACCGGTCGCCCCCACTGTCGCCATTGAATGTGTAAAGAGTACTGCCATCAATTCCGGAAAGAACGCGAGCGCTACCACTTCCGGAGCCGTTGTTGTCATCTCCGTGGACTCCGACGATCAAGTCATCTAGGCCGTCGCCATTGACATCCCCCGCACCACTAACGGAGAAGCCAAGCTCGTCGAAGAAACTTTCGCCGTCGAACGAGTAAAGCACACTGCCATCAAGCCCCGATAGGATGCGAGCGCTGCCACTGCGATCGCCGTTATTGTCATCAAATCGGGATCCGACAACCAAGTCGGCTCGCCCGTCGCCATTGAGATCCCCCGCACCGCTAACGGACCAACCAAACTCGTCACCGGCACTATCCCCATGAAAAGTATACAGCGGCACATGGGTGACGGTTTGGGCGTTGGCTTGTTTGCTTTGTAAGGTGAAACCCACTGCGCCTATCAAAGTCGAGATTGCAAGCAACTGCTTGAAGCGGTGACGTAAATGGATCATGGAATCTAGCTTTCCTTTATGTAAAAGTGGCATCAATCGATCGCTTGGATCGACCGCATCATTTGTTGTTCGAATTGGCCAAAAGTGGTTCTCGTACGTGAAATGCAAAAAAGCTCGTTGAGATCAAATTAGCTGCGGCGGCGTTTCGTCATGCCCGCCAGCGAAACAATGCCCAGTAATATCAAACCGTTTGATTCGGGCACGGCACTAACACCGATGTAGCCGACGTAGGTGAAATCGCCAAAGCTACTCACATCGCGAATGACGCCGATCGATGCTGATTCCGGACCGGTGAAAGTCAGCTGGCCGTTGGCGATAGAGGACTCCAATTCGTCAACGACATCTCCAATAAGCCGGAGGCCAAAATCCAACTCGTCTTCGGCGGCCAAGACGTCATCAAAATTCAGATTTAAAGTCGAACTGCCATCAAGATCCAACTGACGTGCGGCTAGCCCGTCCAACTGCCCATCCGACTGAAAGACATTCAGTGTGCTGCCACCGAACACACTGACGAAGTTGTCGAGGTCTAGCGAGGTGAAGGTGTCAAGGCTTGAGCCTTCTTGTAAAGCGATGCCACTGGATACTGAATCGTCAGCCAACAAGTCCAAGTGGTTGCCGTCTTCTATCCACAATCCAAACAGTTCAAGCGTTGAGCCCGCATCGCGATTTAGCGTCGAATCACCTCCACCCGCAGTGCCGTCCAAGAGTTGCAACCTTCCCCGAAGTGTCGAATCATTTAGGTTAATCGTTCCACCACGAACCATCGTCCCGTTGACATTCCCTGCCTGCAGGTCAGCGTTCACATTCAACACGGAACCGGCGCTGACACTCACAACATTGGATACGTCGGTTGCTTGGTTGATATCGATGGTTGACTGCCCGGCACCGCCCAAGTTAAGCAATGTTGATTCTGCGTTGATCGAAACCGTTGCGCTATCCGCGCCGATCGCAACGTCCATAGGATTCGCGGTGGCGGGATCCGCAGTGACATTAAGGTCGCCGTCAGTAATATTGATCGAACCGTCAATCGAATCCGTGCCATCGTAGGTGTAGTCAGCTGAACTGATGGTCAACGTTTGTGTCCGGATGCTGACACCGCTTGCTCGCTGGAGTGAATTCCCCTGATACTGCACAAGTTCAGAATCAAGAATGTCTGCATTGAGAAAAACCGTTGAACCCTGTTCAGCAATTAAAGAGCCATTGGTAAAGCCATTGTTGCTATTGACCAGCCGCTCCAACGTTAGGTCGCTATTGATGGTGACTTGGGCACCTTCTCGCGTTTGGAGGCCGCCCCTGACATTGTCGCCTGCGTTGATGTCAACAGCAACGTTTCCGGTCGCATCAAGTGTGAGAAGGTCAAGCGTTCCACCGCTTCGAGTAAAGGTCGGGTCATCGCCAGAGGGGTTGGTATCCTGATCAAAATTACGAAGACTCAATTGGCCAGTCAATGTGCCGCCATTGAGGCTTAATGTTCCTCCGTTGATTTCATGAACACCAGAGACGGTTCCGGAATTGATGTTCGCCGTGCCGCCTGCGTTCGCGTCGAGCCCTGATGTGATTGCTGCACCATTGACATTGAGCACACCATTGTCACCAGCGGTTGCTTCGGCAATGGCGTCCGATCCAAGCACATCGATCACACCCAAGGCCGAATCCCCACTACTGACGGATAAGGATTCGAGGTTTAGTGTTCCTCCGTTGCGGTTGACCACCGCAGGGTCTGAACCACCACCGCCAATTGGAGGAAACGGAAATGGAGGAAACCCTCCACCACCTGCCGAATCGGCACTTCCCAACGAAAGTGATCCGCTAAAAATGCCAGAGTTCAGATTTAGAACACCACCGTTGACTGTGGCTCTGGAATTGAGATCGGCATTCACATTAAGCGTTGAACGAATCCAGTTGACACCAATGACGGCGTCTAACTGACTGGGAGCGTTAACACTCAAAATAGAATCTGTAACACTCACCGACAACTCTTCTGAACCGGAGGTCGTGTCCAAAGTCGTCGGAGCATTTATCTGAACGTCCGGCTGATTCGTAATTTCGACAAATGGGTTGTCATCTCCCGGCGAGCCCGGAACGACGCCGCCATCCCAGTTGCTGTCATCGTTCCAACTAAAACCGTCACCACCGCCAGTAAACGTCTGCCCCACGGCCTCAGTTAACGTGGCTGAGAGGAAGGTAGCCGCGAAGACAATGCAACACGTTGTGGTTAAAAAACGAAAACCGCTTCGTTTAAAGCAACTCATTGATGTAAATCCCTAGCTTGGCAAAAGTAGATAGACGTACAGCCTTCGAGCAAGGCAATCCTGCCCCACGGCTATGTAGGCGTATCAACCTCCTGCATCAGAGGGGAAAAATTGTTTTTTCTTGAAGAAATTCCAACTGAACACGCGGCACGTTGATTTCTTGTTCTTTTTTCAAGAATTCAGCTCGCAAATCGAACGCTTCGTCGCCTGCTTATAAGGGTAGATAGGCCATTCAGATCTTTGCACTCGTTGCAGAAGAACGGGAGGACGTTCGGGCAGGTTGAAATTGCGGCAGACAGCAAGTAGCATCGGAAAAGACAGGGGATTATGCTCGTTAACATTGATTCACCATCTTATTGGTTGCACGTCACCATGCTTGAAGCTTGCGTTGCAGATAAACCGTCTTCTTCTCATGCTGCCAAATCCGTTTCATGGCCTGCGCTATTAGACTTAGCACGCGAGGGCTGTGACGATTCTCTGGGGCAAATTTTCGACAGTGTTTACTTCTATTTGACACTTTGTGCCGAACGCAACATTGGTCCGCTGCTACGATCGAAGTTTGGACCATCTGACATTGTGCAGATTAGCATGATGGATGCCCAGCAATCATTCGATTCGTTTGCTGGGAATACGGAAGCGGAAATGCGTTCGTGGCTAAAACGAATTGTGATGAACAACTTGACGGATGAATCTCGACGTTTCACTCAGACGCGGTGTCGCAACGTGAATCGAGAGCAAGCAATGCTCGATTCAAGCGACGGATTGGCGGCTGAAACTTCGACATCTAGCTCCATTCTTAGCAAGCAAGAACAAGATGAGCGATTGGCGTCGGCGATCGCTCGTCTGCCACTGCGTTTGCAGCAAATCATTGAAGCAAGGCACCGATTTGGGTTTTCGTTTCGCCAGATTTCCGATCGCATGGCGATGACAGAACATACGGCTCGAAAAAATTACAATGCGGCAACCGATCAACTAAGATGTTGGCTAGCAGAAACCGATGGCTAACGAGCAACAAGGTCCCGCGGAGCAACGCAAGGAATCCCAATCGGACGTTTCTGAAGTTTCGGACAACCGTCCCAATGGCTCAGGAGATCTAGAAAACCGTCTCGACCGGCTATGGACAGATCGTGCCACACTACCTCAGGGTCTCGGTGCGGGGCAACAGCTTCGTGGCTACCGAATTCGGTCGCCGCTAGGTGCCGGAGCCTTTGGCGTTGTCTACTTGGCCGACGATACCAACAATCAGCTTCCAGTCGCACTAAAAGTGCCGCGCCCCGAAGTACTGGTCAACGAAGAAGAGCTAAGTCGATTCAAGGACGAAGCGATCGCCATCGCCAAACTCGACCACCCGGGCGTCGTCAAGCTGCTTCGCTACAACATGGATAGCGTGCCACCATTTATTGCAACGCAATGGTGCGATGGCCCCAGCTTGGCAAAATGGCTGGCCGATCGCCCCAACGTCAGGAACGACCAATCATATTTGCGCGAAGTTTCCGAATTAATTGCGCAGGTAGCCGACGCGCTGCATTACGTTCACCAACAAGGGATATCTCACCGCGACCTCAAGCCGGACAACATTCTTTTGGACCGTCAATTCAATAATAATCCTCGAACCGATTCAACGACAGACGACCAGCCGTCGCTCGCAGATTTCACGCCGCGAATTTCAGATTTTGGGTTAAGTAAACTGACGGGCAGCCAGTCGACCGAGACACAATCCAGCTTAATCGTCGGAACTCCAATCTACATGGCACCAGAGCAGCTTGAGGGTCTCCAAAATGAGGAACAGCTCGCACACAGCGACCGAGTCGCTAGTGACATTTACAGTCTAGGCGTGATTCTGTTTGAGCTACTGACCGGTCAACCGCCAATCGCAGGTGGCAACTACTACGAAGTCCTACGAAAAATTCGTACCTCAAGCGCTCCACGCGCGCGAAAAATTTCCTCCAAGATCCCCCGTGACCTCGACCGCATTTGCGCTATCTGTTTGCAACAGAATCCTGCAGCACGATATTCCAGTGCGGCGGATGTGGCGAGTGACCTCAGACTCTTTAGTAATGGCCAGCCGGTTACTGGCAAAAAGATCGGCGTGTTGAACAAATACAAGTTTTGGCATCACAGGCGGGACTGGTTGTCAATTGCGGGCTGGTACACGTTGACCTACTGCGTCTTGATTGGCCTTTGGTTTTCGGTAACCTGCATCGCGATTGCCTTTTTTGACGTGGTGCCAATGGAGAGCTATTTTCGAATGGCCCCGACAGCGGTGGTGGTGTTGACTTCGTCGCTGATCATCCCAGGGATTTTTGGCTGGTTGTGTCTGCACGGAAAACTATGGGCAGCATGGATAGGGCTGCTGATGAATATCCCCAAAGTCGTATCAGCTTTTTCCGGCATGATCGGGATGCCGCTGTCATTCCAAGCGTACTACGCCAAGTACAGTCCCTACCTGAGCTTCACCGTTCACCTATTTATTTTCGTTTGTGCTTTGTCACAGTTGATACTTTACGTATTCGCCTTACACCAAAGAAATAAGCGCCATTTCTCGACTTAGCGCACAGCAGTTTTTGCTCGCATCACACGAAACTACCCAACTTCGACGATCGAGTCGTCATAATCTTCCGGCGGAACCTGCCCCAAGCAAGTCATCACGGTTGCCGCCAAGCTGCTGACGCCCTTTGGATCTGCTCCGCCGGCAAGGCGAAGTTTCGCGGTTCCGGCCGGATCGTAGATGAAGCAAGGGACCGGATTGAGCGTATGGCTTGTCTTGGATTTCGGGTTGCCGTTCGAGTCAAGCTTCAACTTGCCGTCCTTGCCAACTTCGAACATTTCATCCGCGTTGCCGTGATCCGCGGTGACAATCAAGATTCCGTTCGCGGCCTTGATCGCTTCGATCAACCGCCCCACGCCAAGGTCTACCGTTTCGACCGAAATCTCGACCGCCAACAGGTCGCCCGTGTGTCCAACCATGTCGCCGTTGGGGTAATTTGCTCGGATAAAATCGTGCTTTCGCTCGCGAATCGAGTCAAGAATCACATCCGTGATCTCGCCCGCCTTCATCCAAGGACGTTGCTCAAACGGCAGCAAGTCTGAAGTAATTTCAACATAATCTTCTGATGCATCGGAAAACTTGCCGCTACGATTTCCGTTGAAGAAGTAGGTGACGTGGCCGTATTTCTGAGTCTCACTGACTGCCAACTGGCTCTTGCCGCTGATTGCCAGATATTCGCCCAGCACCGAATCAATTTGCGGTGGAGAAACAAGGAACCGCTTCGGAATTTGTCGATCGGCATCGTATTGCATGATCCCCGCGAACTTCACGTCCGGCAGTGGACCGCGGTCGAACTCGGTAATGGTCGCTTCATCGAACGTACGCGAAATTTCGATCGCCCGGTCACCGCGAAAATTGAATAGCACCACGCTGTCACCATCGACGATTGGACCAACTGGCTTTCCGTCGCGAACAATCACGAACTCGGTCAGATCCTGATCAATGACGCCCGGCGTTTCGGCTCTCAGCGTTTCGATCGCTTCGGTCGCGTTGGCAAACTGACGTCCCTCACCTTTGACGTGCGTCTGCCAGCCTCGTTCAATCATGGGCCAGTCCGCGTCGTAGCGATCCATCGTGATGTACAAACGGCCTCCGCCGGACGCGATCGCGTAATCAAAATCACCGGAGCTGTTGATCTCGGACAGATGGCTTTCCAATTGAGCCACGTAATCCAAGGCAGACGTGGGGCCAACATCGCGGCCATCCAACAAGGTGTGGACACGAACTTTCTTGATTCCTTGCTCTTTCGCTTGAGTCAGCATTGCCAGCAAGATGTCGATGTGCGAGTGAACGTTGCCGTCGGACAGCAGGCCCAGAAAATGGAAGGTTGAATCGCCACCCAAGCTACCGGTCAATTCATTCCAAGCTTCACCTTCGTAGATTGCCCCTGAAGCAACCGCGTTTTTGACCAGCAACGCGCCTTGGTCGAACACGCGTCCGGCTCCGATCGCGTTGTGGCCAACCTCACTGTTGCCCATGTCATCATCGGACGGCATTCCGACGGCAAGCCCGTGAGCCTTCAACTGCGTCGCAATGGCGTTCTCTTTCAACCAATCCAGATTCGGCGTGCTGGCTTTGGCGACCATATCTCCGGCGTCGCCTGCTCCGATACCGACGCCATCCATAATTACCAGCACAACGGGGCCTTCGGGGCCGGAAAAGGAAGCGTGTTTCTCAAGCGGTTTCATAAAATCTTCATCTGATTGAAAGTTTGGAAATTTTGATGAAACCAGATTAACACGTTCGCCCCAGTCGCCACAGTGCCGCAACCGAACCGCAATTGAGTCCACTGGCAGATGCCGCAAATATCGCGACAATTTTCTGTTTCCGGTGCGGCCGAGGCCTCCATGCTCAGGCCGCCCGCATTCCAAATTTGACAACCCAAAATTTGTGTTTCACGATGGCAAAAATCAAACCGATCACGTTCGACTACTCAGGCTCACTTCTTCCCAAGAACGGGATCACTCAGCAGCAAATCGACGCGCTGAAACCAGAGCTGAATGCGGCTCGAGACGAGATGCTAAAAACGGATCTTGAGATGTTTGATTCGGGTGCGTCTGTCCCCGAAGAAAAACAACCCTTGGATGCCGGCTTCCACGAGATGCCTGAGCGAATTCTAGACGCTTATCAGTCGGATCGCGAAAACAGCGAGCTTGGCCGAATCCTGAAAACGGCCGCTCGGCTGCAAGAATCCGTCGACAAGGTCGTGGTCTTGGGCATCGGCGGTTCTTACATGGGAGCCCGCGCGTTGATGGAAACGTGCTGCGATCCGTATCACAACGAACTGCCGCGATCTGCCCGCGGTGGAAAGCCTCGTATGTATTTCGAAGGCAACAATGTGGACAACGATTGGTCACAGGCGTTGCTGAAGTTCCTCGAGGCGGACACCACCGGCGATGGACCGGAAGGGAAATGGGCGATCGTGGTGATCTCCAAGAGTGGCGGCACGCTGGAGACCGCCGCCGCCTTCCGCCAGTTCACACGCAAACTTGAAGAAACCGTTGGCCGAGACAATTTGCCCGACCTGATCGTTCCTGTGACGGGCGAGTCCGGAAAACTTGCCAGCCTAGCCGACGCGATTGGCGTGAAGGATCGCTTTTTGGTTCCCGACGGCGTCGGAGGTCGGTTCTCAGTTTTCTCAGCCGTTGGCCTGTTGCCTGCGGCCATCCTTGGCATCGATGTCGTGACGATGCTTGAAGCCGCCGCCGCGATGAACTCGACCTTCAGGTCCGCCGAGCTGGGTGAGAATCCAGTCATGGACTACGTGGCGGTTAACCACTTGCTGGAGAAGGAACAGAACGTCGTCACGCGAGTCCTTTCGGTTTGGAGCAAATCCCTCGAGTCCGCCGGTTTCTGGTACGACCAATTGCTTGCCGAGAGCCTTGGCAAAGCCGAGCGAGGCGCGTTCCCTCTAACCGCCGTGAACTCGCGCGATTTGCACTCGCGAGCCCAACAGCACCAAGAGGGTACTCGCGACAAGGTGATGAACAACGTGATCGTTGATTCATGGCGGTGCGATGCGTTGCCGATCGGCGAACTCAATGGCGGCGAGTGGAATCAGGATCAACTAAATGAACTGTCCGACAAAACGTTGCCCGCCGTCATGACCGCCGCGATCCAAGGGACGAACTTGGCTTACAAAGAGGACGATCGTCCAACGACCAACTTGCACCTTCCTGCCGCCAACGAATCGGCACTCGGCCAACTGTTCCAAATGCTGATGCTTGCCACGGTGCTCGAAGGCCGCCTGATGGGAATCAATCCTTACGGCCAGCCGGGCGTTGAAAAATACAAGATCAACATGAACCGGATCCTGCGAGAAGGTTAAGCGAGGCGTTTCACGAGTAACCGTTCTTAGAATTTGACAGTGACGGATTTTCATCATGGCAATCAAACTCACATGGCTCGGTCACGCGACTTGGTCCATCGAAACCGCTGCCGGCACCATCCTGCTGGATCCGTTTCTCAATGACAATCCATCGGCAACTATCAAGGCAACCGACGCGAATGCCGATCTGATTCTCGTCTCGCACGGGCACGCGGATCACATTTCCGATGCGGCAGAAATCGCCAACCGAATCGGCGCGACGATCGTGACCAATTACGAGATCGCTCTGTGGCTTGAAAAGAACCACGGCGTCAAAAACACCATCGGCATGAATATTGGCGGTGTCGCACAAACAGACTTCGGCAAAGTCAAAATGACGCCGGCGTTGCACAGCAGCGGGCTGCCCGACGGATCTTACGGCGGTTGTCCGGCCGGTTTTGTGCTGACGATCGATGACGATGGCACTGAGAAAAAGATCTACTTTGCCTGTGACACTGGCTTGTTTTCCGACATGGCTCTAATTGGAGAATCCGGGATCGATGTCGCCGTCTTGCCGATTGGTGATCTGTTCACGATGGGGCCTGAGGACTCGGTCGCCGCCACCAAACTGGTACAACCGAAAACCGTTTTGCCAACTCATTTCAACACTTGGCCTCCGATCGAGCAGAACGCCGAACAGTGGGCCGAACAAATTCGTAGCAAAACTGAATCGGCGGCTGCGGTATTAAAGCCGGGCGAAACCTTCACCTTTTAATCCTTTGAAAACTCCGTGGCCGCATTGGTAAATGATGCTCCACCGCACCAATGCAACTGGACTGATTCCCTGCCGATGAGATTCCTAACAAAAACGCGGGCGACTTTGCTGCTGACGATGATCTGCTGGATCGGCTTCAACGCTTCGATGTCTGCTCAAGAAATTCGTTGGAAGTTGTCTGCCGCCGACGATTTTTCGGTGACTCAAAGACAGACCACCAACATCGAGACACTTGTTGAGAAACGTAAGTCAATCCTTGGATCGTCGGTGGAGTTGTTGGCGGCTTGGAAAGTTACTGGTGTGGAAAATGACTTGGCGTTGATCGACCAGACGATTGAGTCCATCAAGGTCAACATCGACAACCCGGCCGACAACACCAAATCGGTTGCCATCGACACAGCCAGCGAAACCAAACCGGCCAAAAATTCGCGTGGGTTACTGAAGCAACTCAAACCGCTTGTCGGACTGGTCTTCAAACTAAAAATGAACCCACGCGGAGAAGTGCTTTCGGTTGACGTGCCCCACGAAACTCAAAAACGCCTCGACGCGATCCCGACAGATTCTTGGTTGAAGGCTTTGCTTGATCCCGGCAAACTTCAAGCACAAATCCAAAGCGGCTCGCTAAGCCTGCCTGAAGCGACGCTAGAAAAGGGCCAGTCGGTTGTCATCGAACCGACAACCAACCCGGCGACCGTCGTCGCTGCTCCTCTTGGCAAACGAAAAATGACGTACGCCGGCCAAAAGAATATCGATGGAACGCAACTGGATGTCTTCTCTTTGTCGACCGCCGAAAAGTTTGACGCGGCCAAAGCAAGCCCGCCCGGCGAAACCACAACTACCAATCAACCAGAAGTCGCTACGTTTGAGTGGGACGGCGAACTCCGATTCGACCGCAATGCCGGGCATTGTGCCAACTGCTGGCAACAAACGACAATTACTACGAAGAGTTCCCATCGCGACATGCAAATGTCGACCGCCGTGGTTGTTGAATCTGTATTCACGCTGGAAAGAAAGTAGCCTTGATGCCTGAGTTCGAAACTGTCGCAAAAGTTGGCGACATCCCGGTGGGAAAAGGAGCCGCGTACGAGGTAAACGGTCGCGTCGTCGCGGTCTTCAATGACGACGGCACTTATCGAGCGATGGACGACATGTGCCCGCACATGGGAGCGTCTCTATCGACGGGTTTCTTGGAAGCGTCCGAGGTCACTTGCCCGTGGCACGCTTGGCGATTCGACATCAAAACCGGCACTTGGTGCGACAATCCATCGCTGAAGATTGACACGTTCGAAGTCAAAGTAGAAGGAGAAGACATCCAAGTCAAAGTCTTCGCGGAAGATCAATCGGTGGACTCTGCCGACGTCGCTGCGACTCGAAAACTTGACGACTGCAAGAACGACTGCGGCCAAAAATCGGACGACGTTCAGAAATCGGACGAGGAAACGCATGAGTGAATCTTCCGACGTTTCTATTCGAAAGTTCCAATCGCTCATCCGTGAGATGTACTACGAAAAGGATGTCGCCCGAGGAATTCCGGGGACGTTCATGTGGCTGATGGAGGAAGTGGGCGAACTGTCGTCGGCGTTACGTGAAACGAGCCAGATGGATCAGGCGGCAGATCCGGAAGCGTACCAAGCCAAAAGAGAGAATTTGAAACTGGAATTTGCCGATGTGCTGGCTTGGTTAACTACCATCGCGAATGTGGCCAACATCGATTTGGACGAAGCCATCATGGAGAAATATGGCTCCGGCTGCCCCGGCTGCCAACAGTTTGCCTGCGTTTGTGCCGACGCCGCGAAGCCGTAACCAGCAAATTCCGTTTGGCTCAGATCCCAATCGCCCAATCAAACGAAACAGTACGTCGCTCCCTTCCTTCCTACAAACGGACACAAACCTTTTTCTCATGCCCCTCAATCGGTTTCCATTTCGAGCGTTCACATTTGCGACGCTGGCGCTACTGACGACAGCGATGACCACCGACGCGGCTTGCGCAACCGATCAAGCTGAAACCAGCAACATCCAAGTCGGATTCGACGGTCACTCGCGGCTGGGCGCATGGTTCCCGATCTTTGTGCGAAGCGATGACGGCGACTCAATCGATTCGTACTCGGTTGATACCGTGGACGCCGACGGCTTTCCCGTCACGCTGGAAGGGCAGCCGATCCGGCACGACAACGGTTGGCTGGAGTGCTTAATGCAAGCCGGTCGAAAGCATGGTCAATGCCGCGTGCATTTGAAATCAGGTGGAGAAACCAGCCGCTCTCATGCGTTCCGACTGAAGGACTCGACGGCGAAGCATGTGATCCATCCATCGACTCAGGGTCTGACCGTTGTTATCGAAAATGGAACTTCGATCGCTTCAACGATCGCCACCCAAGTTTCGATTACGAACTCGTCCGAATCGGCCATTGTCTCGATTGCCGAATCAAGTCAGCTGCCGTCAAACTGGCTGGCGTGGCAATCGGTGGAACGGCTGATTATTTCAGCCAGCGCCAGCGAGCAAGAAAAACCCATTTCGCCAGAACAGTGGTTGGCCATCCGAAAATGGGTAGAACGAGGCGGAAACTTGATCCTTTCGGTCGGTCCTGACCAAGGAAGCATTTTGTCCGACGTTGGACCATGGAAAACATTTTGCCCGGGCGTGTACGCAGGCAGACGAGCCGTTGAATCAAGTTCGCGAATTGAATTTTTTGCGGATGCGAATGAGCAACTGATCGCGCGTGAGGGGCAGCCGATTGATGTTTGTCAATTGGAAGCGGTGCAGGGCAGGGTAGAGCTAACCCAAGATTCGCTGCCGTTGGTCGTTTCAACCGCCTTTGGTTTTGGCAAATTAACGTTTGTCGCCTTCGATTTGAACGACGATCGATTCACGCAATGGAAAGGTTACAGCGGCTTAGTGCAAAGGGTCGTCAATCGAACCGCCACGGATGAAGTAGCGGGCGTTCGATCTTCAAGCAGTGCAAAAGGCAGCCGGGTCTCGCATGTTGGCTACACCGATCTTGCTGGCCAACTAAGACTGACGCTTGACCGTTTTTCCAGCGTCACGTTTGTTTCCTTCGCTTCGGTCGCGACGCTGATCGGACTGTTCATCCTTTGCGTTGGTCCGGGCGACTACTTTCTGCTGCGTAGGCTTGCTGGGCGGATGGAGCTGACTTGGCTGACGTTCCCCATCATCTCGCTGCTGTTCTGTGCGGGTGCCTTCTTGTTGGCAAGATCCGTTCGGCCACCCAACATCAAGCTGAACCAATTAGAAATAATTGATATCGACCAAACTTCGGGCCAGACGCGCAGCAACATCTGGACTCATTACTACAGCCCCATTGGAGGGCAGTGCTCGATCGAACTTCCCGACTCAACCGAACTGACTGGCTCGATCGATCAACGTGTGCTTGGGTGGCAAGGATTGCCGGGCGATGGGCTGGGAGGCATGAACACTCGTGCCGTCAATTCACTGACTGGGCAGGGCTACGTGCAGCAAGTCACCGCAGCCTCCAATCCATCAGACTTGAACATTCGAATTGCCGACCAATCTCTTCGAGTCTCCTCAACTCGTGCGTTGTTTGGTCAATGGTGGAGTGAAGCTCAGTTGCCAATTGAAAGCGGGCTGAAGCTCAACCGTCGGACTCGTCACATCGAGGGCACGTTCTCCAATCCGCTCGACCAACCGCTCAAAGATTGCCGGCTGCTTTATGGAGAGTACGTCTACCAATTGCCGGCGCGACTTGAACCCGGAGACATCATTGACATCTTGGGCGACGACCTTCGAGAACAAACGACCAGCAGCTATTTGAATCGACGCTCCAAAGATGCCGAAGATACCAACCGAGCCCGAAAAATCCCGTGGGACCCAACGAGCACTCGCGTCGATCGCCTCGCGGAAGTGCTGATGTTCTATTCCGCAGCCGGTGGCCGAGAGTACACTGGACTTTCTCACGGGTATCAGCCATTCGTTGACCTCACCGACCATCTTCAATTGTCTCGCGCGGTTCTGGTTGGCAAAGTCGACTCGCTGGTGACGTCACTGCACATCGATGGAAAATCTAGCAGGGATTCGTACGATTCGGCAAACACATTCGTGCGTTTGATCTTTCCCGTGGGAACCAAGTAGCCTTCGCAGCCTCTGGCCAGAAATTTTATGATCAAGACTGAAAACCTGACCAAGAAGTACGGTGATCTTTTTGCAATCAAGGACATCAACCTTGATCTGCAGGAAGGTGATCTATTCGGGTTCATTGGCCCCAACGGTGCGGGCAAAACCACGACGATGCGGATCATCGCCACGCTGGCCGAACCTTCGTGGGGCGAGGCCTACGTGTGCGGGCACTCGATCTACAAGGAGCCACGAGAGATCCGTCGACTGGTCGGCTACATGCCAGACTTTTTTGGCGTGTACGACGACATGAAAGTCATCGAATACCTAGAATTTTTCGCGGCAGCCTATCGAATCAAAGGGCCCGCTCGCCGAAAAAAGTGCGACGAGATGCTTGAGATTGTGGACCTTGAGTTCAAGCGAGACGCATTCGCCAACACGCTCTCCCGAGGCCAAACGCAACGGCTCGGCTTGGCGCGAGTCTTGCTTCATGACCCGCAAGTCTTGCTTCTAGACGAACCTTTAAGCGGCCTCGACCCCCGCGCTCGAATTGAAATGCGAAACCTTTTGCGCCGACTGGGGCAAACCGGAAAAACGATCATTGTCTCCAGTCACATCTTGCCCGAACTTGCCGACGTCTGCAACAAAATCGGGATCATCGACCGAGGCCAAATGAATATCTCGGCCGCCGTCACCGACGTGATGCAACAGGTGCGAGACCAAACAATTTTGCACATCGGAGTCGTTGGCGATGAATCGAAGGCCATGGATCTACTGCAAGCAGACGATCTGGTCGCCGGCGTTGTCAAAGGCGATGGCCACTTGGTGGTGACGCTCCAAAAGTTGACCGCCGATTACTCCAGCCTATCCTCCAAGCTGATTAATGCGGGGCTAGGGATCAGCCTGTTTCGCGAAGAGGAAATCGATTTGGAGTCAGCCTTCATGGCACTCACGTTGGGCACCAGCAAGAAAATGTAAATTTCCGGCTGTTCGTCTAGCCCGAGCCTGAAAAAGGAGACGCAAAACGGCATACCGACCAACAGTTTCAATAACAAACAGGACATCCCCAAGTAGTCTTGCGCGTTCTCTAAATCAAAGTGCATTTCGCCCCCCAAAGATTCCGATTGCGGCGATACTGTGATCATCGATTGCGGTGGGGAACCGTCAAAATCGACATAGACATTGTATCGGGTGGCTGAATCGTCAGAGTGGTTCGAGGGACGGCAGAATTGTTCATCTTCCGAAGAACTTGCGACGAACAGCTGATTTAGGGGGGATCGCTTTGAGGGCGACCAGCCTTAGCCAACCAAGGAAAATTGTCCCTCCTTGATTGCGACTCTGGAGTGAGTGCAAACTTGGCGGATGTTTCGCACGGTAAAAGTTGCGGCTGACAACGTACTGGTTCTCGCTTGACCTGCCATGCTCAAACACGGCCGCCCAATATGAATACCAGCTAAAACACCCGAAAAGGATGGTTTTGTCCAGATATTTACCGTTATTATCTTCTGAAATCGATTTCACGGACGGCAAATACTTGTGAATCACGGCAAAGCAAGTAGAATCTGCCCATTCATGCTATTTTACGGTTTGCGTGGAGTTGAAAACGCAGACCAGCACTCAATGCTTCCAGATGGAGAGAGAATATGAAAATGTTAACCACGGCACTGAAAACCTTTTCAGTGATCGCCGCAACCACGCTGACTGCTGCATCTTTGAATGCAGACGTGGTTCTTTACGACGGGGCCAACGATCCAGGTCTATTCGTGTCCTCACCAGGCGGATTCACGTTTGGTGACTTCAGCGGCGCTGTCGTCGATACCGGAGGCAGTTTCTTCATCGATGGCGTCACCGACACAGACGGTGCGAATGGCTTATTCGGTGGTGTTGGCCGTGATCTGCTTGACGGCATTCTCGACTTCGACCCCGCCACCAACCAAGTGGCGGTCGAGTTTCGATTTTTGCCTGGAAACGCTGCGTCGTTCTTTAATCTTGTCTTGGCCGAACTCGACGGTGCTGATGAAGATCAGTTTCAGTTCGGTCTAGGTAATGCCACGCTCTCAGATGCCGGTGGCGGATTCACCCAAGCCCTGTTCGATGTTGACACGGGTTCATCACAGTTCACCCAAGGCAGCGGTGACGGCCTTGCGAACTACGGCCTGAGACAGTGGCAAATTCAGTCGGGCTTCGGTAGCACCGACGCCTTGGCTTTGGAGGTCCGCCGGGTCGCGGTTATCGGCACAGCAGGCGTGCCTGAGCCATCGTCTCTGGCTCTGTTAGGTTTGGGCGCTACGGCTTTGCTAGGTCGTCGCCGCAAGTAAGACTTAAAGAAGAGTCCGTTTTAATAAGAAACCCGCTGGTGTGATCACCAGCGGGTTTTTTCGTGGACGGAAAATGGGACGCAGCTCATATTCACAAGCTTGTGGACTTGCCCGCGGCGGTCAGATCGCGTCGGAGCCTCGTTCGCCGGTGCGGATACGGATGCAGTCGTCCATTGGCAGGATGAATATCTTCCCATCGCCAATCTGGCCGCCTTGGCCACTGCGGGCCGACTTCTTCAACGCGGCAACCGTCGGTTCAACGAATTCTTCGTTCACTGCGATCTGCAACTGAACTTTCCGGCGTAAGTTGATCGACAGGTCTTCCACGCCTCGCATTTCGGATTTGCCTTGCTGCCTGCCGAATCCTTGACAATCAACGATCGTCAGCCGAAACCAGAACGGCATCGAGATCCAAACCTACTGCGCGATCATTGCTTGTTTATTGATCAGCCTCTGGACGGGCAAGAAACCAACACGTCGCACGTACGAAACGATTTGCCTCTACCTCTGCGGTATGGCCAATGAAGACGAACTGATTCACCCCATCAAAAAATTGACGCCTCATTCAGCGTAAGGATTCCGCAGCAAGCCTTCACGCCGCTTGATGCTGCGCGGTACTTACCCCGTAACCAACCCGCTCGATGCGAAGATCAACTCCATTCCCGATCGATACCAGAAAAAGCGACGGTAAATGCTTGCAAAAAAGTAATGCCCAATCCCGTGCCGAACAGTATGGGCTGTGTACCCTTTTTTGGCCCAGCCAGTTTGAGTGGTTCAAGAACAAGGTTAGGACTGGATTTTACTGCAATGGGTAACTACGATCGACGCAGCGTTGTGGGAGACAAGAAAACATCATGAGCGACTTCTGAGGTTTATGTAATGAGATTATTTATTCGAGCACTATTTGTCCTGTCTGTTGCAACCAATCTGGCTTTTGGGCAAGACAAACTTCCGGTCGCAATCGAAGTTGAAATTGTTGACGAAAACAATGGGCGGGTAGACCTTGAGTTTATTGATTCTCCTCGGCACGTCAGACGAGCCCTAGGCATCTGGAATTCCAAACTCCAAGAACCAAGCACTAAGGCGGAGCGAGATAAATTGAAGCAATCAGAGCCCGATGGACCGTGGGTGCAATTGTCGTCTATCTACGCCGTTGGAAAAACGAATGTACCCGCATTGCGCGTCGCAAAGGAATTCGCATCCGAGAGATTGGAGCGAATGGCAAACTTTTTGAAGGACTACAGAAAGTCTGTCCGAGCGAAAATCCCGGACACAATTGATGTTCGTATCGTTGATTCAAACGACGAGCATCGGACTTATACGATCGCTTCACCCAGCCACATTGGACAATGTTTGGATGTTTGGAACGCCAAGGCTCCCACTACGAAGGATGAGGAAAAGAAGGTGCAACTGGCAAACCCAAGTGGCCCTTGGGTAGAACTCACGGAGTACAGAAATACTGGCTCTGCGGGCAAAATTGCCATAAAAGATGTCCGCTTCGCGAAAGTCGGTCAAATGACTGAGCTTATCCGGACAGCCGAGGCGTCTGGCCATGCGTTACCGACGCATACCAATTCGATAGGAATGAGGCTTGTCAAGATCCCGCCAGGCTCATTTCAAATGGGGTCCAAGGCGAGTCATCTTGAAGTGCAGCGAGTTTTTGACGAAGGCGACGATCCCAACAGATTTGCTGATGAACACCCGAGGCACAACGTTAACATATCTCTGAGTTTCTTCGCGGGGGCCCATGAAGTCACCGTTGGCCAGTTCGAGCAATTTGTAGATGCGACGGGATATCGGACGACTGCAGAGCGCGATGGTGGTGCCGTGAGTGCGTTCAATCCTACCGAAGGAATTTCGGCCGACGAAGTCGAGGTGAATTGGAAGGACGGCAAACATGACGAACCGGTCGCTTATGTGAGCTGGCAAGACGCGAATCAATTTGCTCTGTGGTTGAAAAAGAAAGAGAACCGAAACTACCGATTGCCAACTGAAGCTGAATGGGAGTACTTTGCTCGTGCGAGAACAACCAGCTATTTCAATACCGGCAATTCACCCCAGTCACTTGTTGGTTTCGCAAATGTGCCTGACTTAGCGTACACACTGTCGAAAAATGAACCGGTTGAGTACGACGTCCTTCGGACTTTTGATCGCTTTTCTGGGAAATCTCCGGTTGGATCATTTAAACCCAATTCATTCGGGCTGTATGACATCCATGGAAATGTTTTCGAGTGGTGCTATGACGGTTATGCTTCAAATGCATATTCGACTCACTCGAGTGTAAATCCGTTCATCAGAACTGAAGGTGTTGACTTGCGAGTAATCCGGGGGGGGTGCTTCATGTGACGACTTGGCCTTCAAAGATCCGCAGTTCGCGGAAAAGCAACTTACTCTACAGCCGCATCGAATATTGGTTTTCGCGTCATTTTAGAAATCCCTCGCAACAAAAACTGAGACGGAAGAGCAGGTCGTTCGAGGGGAGGAACCGGAAGGAGGGCAGGAAAAGGGGCGCAGCTCATATTTGCAACGTTGCCGACTCTTACCCGCGACTTAGATTGCGTCGGAGCCTCGTTCGCCGGTGCGGATACGGATGCAGTCGTCCATTGGCAGGATGAATATCTTTCCATCGCCAATCTGGCCGCCTTGGCCACTGCGGGCCGACTTCTTCAACGCGGCAACCGTCGGTTCAACGAATTCCTCGTTCACTGCGATCTGCAATTGAACTTTCCGGCGTAAGTTGATCGACAGGTCTTCCACGCCTCGCATTTCGGACTTGCCTTGCTGCCTGCCGAATCCTTGACAATCAACGATCGTCAGCCGAAAGACATCAACATCGCTGAGTGCGCTTTTGACGGCTTCTAGGCGGTGAGGTTGAATGATCGCGATGATCAATTTCATGATGGGCTGTTCAGAAAGTTCGGACCACATCGAACCCGATGATCGGAGCACCCGGGTCCACTGCGGCGGCTCCCCAATCGAAACGCAACTCGGGGCGAATCGTCAAGTTAGCATTATGACGATAATTGGCTCCAACGGTATAGTTGTACGTCGACCGAGAGCTTGTAAAAAACTGATCCGATTTCCACCACTCGAGACGAGCCCCCAAGCTCAGGCATGGATTGATCTCGCGGAACAGGTACTGCACGATCCCAAACTCCTGATTTGTACCCAGATGTAGGACATCGGCCTGCAGCACGTAGTCAACCGAATCGGTCAAACCAACTTCGGCCACCGCCGAGGTCAACGCTCCGCTGCCGCGTACTCCAGTGTCGCCCCAACTGTTGGTGACTGCCAAAGCAATGTTGTCTGTCAGCTGGTACCGAGTTCCAAAGATGAGGTTGGCTCCGCCGTCGTTACTTTCGAATCCTGTGTCCCAGCCTGACGTCACACCAACCACATAGCTTTTGGTATCGGACACTTTTCTCTCTGCAAGCACACCCGACATGGTAAACGGTTCACTGTTGTACATCGTAAAACTGTGGCTGTAAAAGAAGTTGTCCGTCGCTCCAATCACTTCATATCCGAACGGAGAAAAGAATTTACCGACCTTCACATCCCAATCGATATTGGCAAATTGGACGTACAATTGAGGCAACGCCCAACCAAACGAGCCGTTGTCCCAACTGTTATCCCAACCAGTCGGCGCTCCCGTAGGAGAATTCCCAAACGCCTGCAAATCTTGAGCATCGATGCCGTACAAAAGGTCTGCCCGGTATCCAAAATCCCAGTCGCAGCTGTCCTGCGACGCCTCTTTGCCGGCGTACAACCACGCTTGGTGCAAGTTCCACTCACGACGGCGATTGTTGACCAAGATATTGTCTCGGTTGTGATAGCCTTGGCTAATCCATCCGCCAATTTCAAAACCGTTGCAGTTCTTGGGGAACAGTTTCTTCTCGCATCCCAGATTGCACGTGGGGCGAGGACGGCAGCTCCGAGAGCAGTATTCCGTTTCGCTATCGTCGGCTTCGCCAGCAAGCGGCTCCAGCTGAGGCCGAGGTGCATCACCGGCAAGCTGGGCGTCGGCAGCATTTGTTTGGGGAGCAGCCGGCGCCGTGAAGTCGTACTTCGCTGAATCCGGGGTTTGAGCCGAAATGAATTCCGGATTGACACTTTCGGGTGTTCCGTTGGCAATAGCTCCCTCGACCAAAGTGGCTTCTTCTTGTTTCGCTGGCCTTCGGAAACCAACCATAAACGGTTTACGGTTCATGTCGGGAGCCGCAGGGGCGGCCGATCGAGCGCGGCTGCGGGCCTTTCGTTCAGCGACGGGCTTGGGCAACGCAGCGACCCGAACAATTGCGTTACCTCCCGACGTAGGTTGCCGGAATATTTCGGCTTTGGAGACCCCCGTCTTGGTAGTGGCTCGCAAAACAGTCGCCGATGGTTCTGGCAATTTCTTGGCTTCAACGTTTGGAGCAGCCACCAGAACACTGCGTCGGTTTGAGGCCCGCTCTTGGCCATCCGCAACAGCACCCTCTTGGCCGAGCGAGACGTTGCAAGCACCGACGAGTATCGCCAGAGCACAAGAAGCTGAAAATGAAATCCGCATAACCGACTCTCCAATGACTGGCGTTCGCCGGCAACGTCGGGTGACGCATTAACCGAACCTGCAGTTGTTACCTGAACACAACGCGGTTGCCTGAATCGGTGTGACCCAAATCGAGGCACCCCACAAGAATCGCCGGATAGAGCAACAGAACGTCTCGTTGCAACCTCCAGTTACTCGCGTTGTTTCGGTGGTATCGGATAAGCCGATCGAAGCGAATCAACCGGATTAATCGAGTACTGGTAGAGCCGGGCACGTAGAATATGCCGGCGAGGCAAGCATCGCCGACTTCGTAGAATCCCCGTTTCGAGGGGGGCGAAAAAAGCGGCTTTCGAACGAGATCGCATTGCCGACTCCAGCCCAAACCCGTGTCGCCAAAAACGCTTGCACTCACACACAGCTTCATCAACGGGCAGAAAGCCGAACTATTACAGCCCGTGCTCAAACAACGCGTCCACGTATCGCTCGACATCGAACGCCGCCAACGCGTCCGGAGTCTCACCCAAACCGATAAACTTTACCGGAAGGTCAAACTCATCGCGAATCGGGATCGCTACGCCGCCCTTCGCCGTCCCGTCCATTTTTGCCAGCACAATGCCCGTGCAACCCGCAGCATCAGAAAACCCGCGCGCCTGACTGATCGCGTTCTGCCCGGCAGTCGCATCAAGCACCAGCAGAACTTCATGCGGCGCATCGGGAATTACTTTTTCCATGACGCGACGAATCCGGCTTAGCTCCTGCATCAAGTTGCTCTGAGTCTGCAAACGACCGGCGGTGTCTACGATGCAAATATCGGCTCCCGATGACTTGGCCGCCTCGACCGCTTTGTACGCAACGCTGGCTGGATCGCTTCCCTGCCGGCCGGTCACAATTTCGGCCCCCATTCGATCGGCCCACACCGTCAACTGCTCGACCGCCGCAGCCCGGAAGGTATCTCCAGCTCCAAGGACGACTTTGTTCCCCGCCGTTACGAAACGGTGGGTGAGCTTCGCGATCGAGGTCGTTTTACCAGCTCCATTGACGCCCACCACCATGATCACGGTCGGGCCCTCTGCGGCCTGCGCTAGATCCGCGGAATCCTGCTGCATGATCTCGTGAACGGTTTCTTTGGCCGATTCAACCAATTCATCCATGTGAACTTTTCGACCACGAAAATCTTTGGCAATCCGATCCCGAATCTCACCTGCCGATTTCCCTCCCATGTCCGTTTTGATCAGCAACGCAAATAGCTCGGACAGGAAATCGTCGTCGACCAGTCGCCCATCCTTTCCCACCAAATCACGGATGTCGGTGTTCAGAACGTTGACCGTCTTTTTCAACGCGGTGCGAAACCGCCCGAAGATGCCTCCGGATGATGCTTGGGGTGAAGGCTCGCCGCCCGTTGCCTCATCAGGCTGATGAGACGTCCCAGCGTCACCGGCATCATCGCTTTTCTTGCTGAACGGGTTCCAATTGGCCATGGTCGACTTCGCTGACGGGAGTGGTAGAAAACGCTCGATTCTAAACGTACTTGTTGCCGCATCCAAGTGCGTGGTCTCGCAGCCAGTCTTCGACCACCAGAATCGCATCCTTGAAATGAATTTTTCAAGACTTTCGACCACTTGGGGTTACGCCCCTTGCTAGGTGCCTCCATCGGTTAGAAAGAAAAATGCTAGGCAAGACCGATACAGCCAGCGTCCCGGATGGCAACCAAACTAGGAGACAAGATTCCACATGTGCAGAATCTACTGCACATTTATCTTGACGCCAAGACAATATGCGGTAAAATCTGCACATTACATCAAACGAGGAGAAAAAATGCCGCAGTTTACGTCAGGCGAATTGGAAGTAATGCGCGTCCTGTGGAAGCACGGCGAGCTAAAGCCGGTTGAGATTCAACGAGTCTTTCCGCGTGAGATCAAAAACCCAGCCCTGCGATCGGTGCTGGCCATTTTGCTAGAAAAGGGTCACGTTACTCGAAAACAGAATGGGAAAGCGTTTTTTTATAAGGCGCGGACCCGTCAGGAATCGACCTTTCAGGCGAAGTTGCGAGAACTCGCCGACCAGTTTTGCGATGGCTCGGTGAAATCGCTTCTGTTCAACCTAGTCGAATCTGAGAAGCTCTCGGACGACGATATTCGTCAACTCAGAAAACTTGCTCGGTCAGAACCATCCACGTCAAAGAAGCGAGGCAAAAAATGAGTTTGTTCGAATTGGCGAGTCCCATTGTGACTTTTATCGTCGATGGGCCTTTGTGGGTCACGTCGCTCTCGAAGATAACCCTCGTACTGTTGATTGCTTGGTCGGTTCACTACGCATTGGCACAAAGCAACCCACGATGGCGATTAGTTCTTTGGCGAAACGTCGCGCTGGGATTGATTGCGATCGCTGCGATTGATTCACTCCGATTCTCACCGTTCACTTCGATGGTGAACGTCTCAAAAATTGCCTCACTACAGGTCGAACGAGATCGCCAGATCGTGCTCGACACCCAGCCGCAGACATCACAACTAGCAGATGAGTTTCAGGCAATCAACACGCAGCTAGTATCTGAAATGCCAACGGTCGCAAGTGTGCTTCCGGGCAATTTAAACTCGAAGACTCCGGCACCCCAAGTTTTCAATTGGTGGAGATTTTTCACTTGGATTTGGATTTTCGGAATCGTGGTCGCATTCGCACAGCGAGTCATAGGGCATTGGCGGTTAAACGCCGTTGTTCAGCGTTCCAAATCAGCGTCCCGTCAGGTGCGCGACCAGTCAAACGCAATTGCCGATCAGATGGGCGTGGGGCGGCATGTCGTGCTAACTTCCGATGAAGTTGCGTCTCCGTTCGTTTGTCGATCCCGTTTGGGCTGGACGCTACTGTTGCCGAAAGCCACTTTGGATGTCGCTGACTCGGAAGACATGACGGCCATTTTAACTCATGAGTTGGCCCATCTTGCCGGGCGAGACCTGTCGTGGAACACGATCGTGCATGCTGTGTCAGCCTTACTTTGGCCTCATCCGCTGACGTGGCCGATCAGCGCGGCTCACGTGACTGCGTGTGAGCACGCAGCCGATGCGGAATCAGCGAGAAGGCTTGGGGATCCGTCTTCTTACGTCCGCACTCTGGCCAAAGTAGCACTCAGTGCGAATGCCGGGACAGAACTACCGGGCTTGGCGATGACTCGCGTTTCAAAAGTGCAATCTCGACTCGAACGAGTGGTGGAAACATTTGGACAAGTGCCTGTCACGCGCCGTCGAAACCTTGCCTTCGCCTCAACCGGTTTGTTGGCTTGCGTAATGTTAGGTGGTTTTCACATGACTTACGCCGATTCACCCACTGCCGGTGACCAAGAGGCTTCGACAGGTGAGACTGAAGTCATCGAACGCGTCGTCAAATCAAACGAGGCCGATGATTTAAATATCGAATCCAAGGGATCCACCGAAGCTTGGTCGATGACCATCAACGTGCGGGATTCCAGCGATACGCCGATAGCCAACGCCACGCTCAAGGTACGTGCGTACGATGACCGCAATGAACGCTCGTCTGACTTTGTCGAAGTTAGCGAGGGCGTTTTTCAAGGCGATATTACGCAAGGTACTCGACATCTTACAGCGCGAGTTTCCGCGCTAGGGCACGTTCCGATGGCTGCCAATTGGCGGCCCGATGACTTAGCTTCCGGGCTACCTGACAAATTCACGTTCCAGCTGCAGAAAGGGACCAAAGTCAGCGGCACCGTCGTTGATGAGGCGAACCAGCCAATCGCGAATGCCAAGGTTTATATCCACGTGCGAACCAATCAGAATCTTCGACCACATCGTTTCTATTACGACTATTTCGTTACAACGGACAACGATGGTCGCTGGGTAAGCAACGAGATGCCGGAAGTTCTTGACGAAGCTTGGATTCGCCTTGAGCATCCCGAATTCGCCACGGACACGACGTACGGCATGTCGGTTGCGAACCCACCCATTGACGACCTTCGAGCCGGTACCCACGTTGCGACAATGGTCAAAGGAGTCTCCATTGCAGGAACAGTTGTCGACAACAACGGTGTCCCAATCTCAAACGCGTCCGTATTTCAGGGAAGTAGTCGTTTCGGCTCCGAGTTTCCCAAAACACGAACCGACGCAGATGGAAAGTTTTCTTTCGAACACTGCCGATCGGACGCAACTGTCTTAACCGTATCCGCCCAAGGATTCGCCCCAGAACTAATAAAGTTGGCGGTATCGGCACTATCAAAACCCGCGACGATCGAACTTAAACCCGGGAATACGATTCGGATTCGAGTTGTTGACGCTGCGGGCGATCCAATTGAGGACGCTCGCGTAGTGCCCGACACATGGCGGGCCCTACGGTCATTGGTTGACATTGAAATGAACAAACAAACAGACGCAAACGGCCTTTTCGAATGGGACAGTGCTCCGGCGGATAGGATTAAGTATCACGTTCTCGCACAAGGATACTCGAGTTCCCGAGATGTCACGTTGACCGCGTCAGACAAAGTGCATGTTGTTTCGTTGAACCGTCCGTTGGTCCTTGAAGGGTCGGTCACCGACTCGGTGACAGGCAAACTTATCGAAGACTTCAAACTGATTCCCGGAATTCACTGGGAAAGCGGCCAAACGACTTGGGACAGAAGGAATCTTCGCAAGGGAACAGCGGGAAATTACAAATTTCAATTTGATTATCCGAGATTCGGACACCTGCTGCAAATTGAAGCGATGGGATACGAGCAAGGTCAATCGCGAGTGCTCAAATCGGACGAAGGTCGTTTGAAGCTTGATTTCAAACTTAAGCCGACCGACTCTCTTACTGGCCGAGTTCTGAGGCCAGATGGCAAGTCCGCGAATAACGTTAGAGTCATAATCGCGCAGCAGGAACAAATGAACGAAGTCGTCAACGGGGTCCTCAGTGACTGGCTCAACAGACCCTCCGCCGTCACGGACGCAGAAGGGAAGTTCACGATGCCTAGTCAAGAAAGCAGATTTGCTATTTTGTTCATCGGAAAATCAGGTGTAGCAACAATGGCTGGCACTGACTTCCAGTCCGGCCAAGATGTTGTACTTAGCGACTGGGCCAGTATCGAAGGCACGGTAAAAGTCGGTAGAAAACTGGCCAAGAAAACGAAAGTTCGGCTCAGTCAGGTGTCACCTCGAGTGGACTACCAGACGCCGGGATTCCAGTTTTCAGGAATTGCAACGACTGACTCAATGGGTAAATTTAAACTGACCAGAGTGCCGCCGGGCATGAAATTCGTCGTCCGGCGTGTGATTAAAGACGAACTTGCCGGAACGGAAACCGGCACCGATGGAGTTCACTTGAACACTTCGGCTGGCGAAACGCAGCGTGTTGTTTTGGGTGGCTCTGGGAGACCCGTCATTGGGCGGATTCAGGTACCCGATGATGTGCAAGAGTACCGCTGGATGATGTTCCGGATCAGCCCAGTCAATTTTCCTGCCCAAACCCCCGATGATTTCAACAACTGGTCGACCGAAAAACAAAATCAGTGGATTGCCGACCGGATGAACAAAGAGGGTTGGGCTGGATTCCCCCAAGAAGACAAGCCAAGTTACACAGCAGCTATCGGGTCAGATGGGGCATTCCGCTTGGATGACGTAGCATCAGGGAACTACCAACTGAAGCTGACTATTAATACACCGCCAAATGACAAACTTACTGGGGTGGCCAAGTACATCGGAAACGAAATTGGCAGCGTCATGTACTTTTTCACGGTCCCAAAAATGGACGGTGAGAGCAGCGAAAAACCGTTTGACTTGGGCACGCTCCCTGCAACGATGCGCTCAAAGTAACACCCTATCTTCAAGCGCCTGACGATCGCTTCAACAGGCGGTCAAGAATTCCGTTCACGAACTGAGAAGATTGTTCGTTCCCGTATCGCTTCGCCAGCTCGATCGCTTCGTTGATCGCCACGCGTTCGGGCGTGTCGGCGAATAATATCTCGTAAGCCCCAAGCCGCAAAATGTTCCGGTCAATCCGAGCCATTCGGCCCAGCTTCCAGTTCGCCGCGATGCTTTTCAGTTGGTCATCGATCTGGTCTCGGTGCTCGAGCACGCCATCAAGTAGCGACTGAGCAAACGTGATCAGACCTTCCTGTCGATTCAATCTCGCTTTGACAAACTGTTGGCGAATATCGACGGCTTGATCTGGATTCAGATCGTGCTGATAAAGCACTTGCAAGACGACTTCGCGGGCGCGACTACGACGGGACATGAACTGTTTTAGTGCGAAAAGGGGAACAAAGTTTTAGCGGCGATGGATCAATGTTTTAACGGGTAGTAGGCCGTTCGCACGAGGGGGCGTTCACCCGCAATCAGAATCGGAGCCGGCTCAAGGCATCATTTCGTGCCATCAAGCAACGTCATCGATCGAGTCGATCAGTTTGAGCGTTTCAATCACCGCCTGCGCCGTTTCAACACCTTTATTGCCAACGGCCCCGCCAGAACGAGCGACGGCTTGGTCCAACGTGTTGCATGTCAGCAATCCAAAACCAATCGGGATGTTTCCCGAAAGCGATAACTGCCCCAACAACTGACTAACCGTGGCGTTGATGTACTGATCGTGAGTCGTTTCGCCTCGAATCACGCATCCAAAACAGAGGACCGCCGCGTACTTTTCAGACTGAACCAACCGCTGGGTGATGATCGGAATTTCCCAAGCTCCCGGAGCCCAAGCAATACGAATTTGCTCGTCCGGCACACCGTGCTCCGCCAGCGTGGCAAGTGCTCCTTCGAGCAGCTTACCAGTCACCGAGTGATGGTACCGCGAAACGACAATCGCGAAGGAATGACCGCTGACCGAGCCCGGAAGCTCCACCGGCAAACTGGAATCTTTAACCACGTTCTCTGGACCCATCTAGGGAAAACGGAAACGAAACGAATCGAGCGCAAAACGCACAGCACTCGATTCCGCCCTCCCATTTTCGCCGAAACGGATCTAATTGGTACCCGTCTTCAGCGTCATCAGAAAATCGGCGTTCGATTCCGACTTTTTCAGCAGCGTGGTTAGCTGGTCCATGGCCTCAGTCGGCTCCAGATCGGCCAACGCGCGACGCAATTTACAAACTTGGTCGTACTGTTCTTCGGAAAACAGTTTCTCCTCACGGCGAGTCCCACTGGCGTTGATATCAATGGCAGGCCAGATTCGTCGATCGACCAAGGTGCGAGTTAGCACAATCTCGAGATTTCCGGTTCCTTTGAACTCTTCGAAAATCACGTCGTCCATCTTGCTGCCGGTATCCACCAAAGCCGTTGCTAGAATCGTTAAAGAGCCGCCCTCTTCCAATCGTCTCGCTGAACCGAAAAACGCTTTGGGTCGCTGAAGTGCGTTCACGTCTAAGCCGCCCGATAACGTTTTGCCCGACTGAGGACATTCTGAATTCCAAGCTCGACCCAAACGCGTGATCGAATCGAGAAAAATCACGACATCGTAGCCGCTTTCGACCAGACGCTTGGCCTTTTCAAGGACCATTTCGGAGACCTGAATGTGCCGCGACGCGGGTTCGTCGAAGGTGGAACTGACCACTTCGCATCGGTCACTTTTGACCTCTCGCTCCATGTCGGTCACTTCCTCCGGACGCTCGTCGATCAGCAAGATCATCACGTAAGCATCTGGGTAGTTCGCAAGCGTCGCTTTCGCCATTCGCTGCATCAACACCGTTTTTCCAGCACGCGGAGGACTAACGATTAACCCTCGCTGCCCAAAACCGATTGGAGCAATCAGATCGACCACGCGAGTGGACATGCACTTTGGCGAGTGCTCAATGACAATCCGCTGATCGGGATGTAGCGGCGTCAGATCATCAAACGCTTTTTGTTTGGACGCCTCACTAGGATCACGTCCGTTGACGGACTCAACTCGCAGCAAAGCAAAGTAACGCTCATTGGACTTGGGAGGACGAACCTGACCGCGAACGACCGACCCATTACGAAGATTGAACTTCCGAATCTGGCTGGGCGAGACATAAATGTCGTCGGGACAACTGACGTAGTGGGCATCTACACTGCGAAGAAAGCCAAACCCGTCTGGCAAGATTTGCAGCGTGCCTTCACCCCAGATAATGCCGCAGGTTTTAACTCGCTGCTTAAGAATCTGAAAAACCAATTCGTTTTTTGGTAGAGACTCAGGATTCGCGACGCCCTCTTTCGCCGCCTGCTTGATCAATTCTTCGAGCGGCATACGCTGCAATTCCATGGCGTTTCCAGCATCGATTTCGGCTGGATTGCCAAGTTTTGTCCCGGTTGGCGTGACAATTTCGTTTGATTTGAGCGATTCGGCGATCGAGACCGGTTCACCCTCGGCTTCTATTTCGCGCTGCCTATCCACGACATCGGGATCATCTTCGAACGAACTAGCGCCCGCGCGCACCCCGTCATCTGAAGATCGTTTCCGAGTGTTTGGTCGCGATGAACGAGCCTCTGACATTCATCTACTCCGTTTCAGTTCAATTCGTTACCCAAGCGGAAGTTGCCACTGCCGCCAAAGTAACTTCACCTGATCGCGAGTTTTCTGCTCGCTACCAGCATTGTCGACCACGTCAGTCGAACGCTCTCGTTTTTCATCAATGGCAAGTTGTCGTGACTCACGCCGCTCCAACTCGCCCTGTTTCCAACCCCGCAAAGCCGCACGTTGCCGCCTGACCCCAATTGGTGCATCAACAAATACAATTTGATCGCAAATGTCATCCCAACCTGCCCGGAACATGACCGGAGCATCTAAGACAACAGCTGGAACCGCTCCCATGTCGCGAAATTCTTCTATCTGCAGTTCGATTCGGTATCTGATTCGAGGATGGGTTATCTTTTCCAGCTCTGACAACTGCTGGCCGTCATCATCGGGGTCAAACACGATCGCCGCCAATCGACGACGATCCACTTTACCATCAATAGTGACTTCGGATCCCCAACGACTGACCAGCAGCGCTTGGACATCCGATTGATCCAGCACTTCATGACCCACCCTGTCCGCATCAATCAAAGCGGCACCTAATTGCTCGAAACACCCAGCGACGAAACTTTTGCCGCAGGCAATGCCACCGGCAAGGCCGATGATAAGCATGATAGGAACCAGACTGATGAGCCAAAAAGGAGGTAAGGTTCAAGCAATCGGCATCGCGATACCCCAGCTGTCACCGACTTCGATGTCAACTTTTAGCGGCACGCTCAAATCGAACGCCTGAGTCATTTGTTGTCTAACCAGCTTCGCCAAGGATTGCACCGAGTCCGGATGAACTTCTAAGACAAGTTCGTCGTGGATCTGCAGTAGCAGATTCGCCTGAATTTCGCTCTCCGCCAACGCCCGCTGCACTTTGATCATTGCCAATTTGATCAAGTCGGCTGCGGAACCTTGAATCACTGTATTAACAGCAATCCGCTCGGCCGAGTTTCGAAATCTTGAAGCTGATATTTTTTGAGGGCTACGAATGCCCTCCACCTCACGCCGTCTGCGTAAGACCGTACTAACATAACCTTCCGAGCGTGCTTTGGCCAATACGTTCCCCATAAATTCGTCCACGCTCGCGTATTTTCCATAATACCCATCGATAAAGTCTTCAGCTTCCTCACGGGAAATGCCAAGTTCCTTGCTGAGCCCGAACGCGCTTTGGCCGTAAATAATGCCAAAATTGATGACTTTCGCCCTTCGACGCATGTCTTTCGTCACATCTTCGATGGGAACCTCGTAGACCTGAGCCGCCACGGCCGTGTGGATATCATCGTCATTTTCAAACACCGTTCGCAGAGTCGGATCCCCGCAACAATGAGCAAGAATTCGTAACTCGATCTGGGAGTAGTCGGCCATCATCAGCTTCCAGCCGTCTGGCCCCGGCACAAAGGCTTCCCGAATCCGCCGACCTTGCTCAGTTCGAATTGGGATGTTCTGCAAGTTAGGATCCTTGCTGCTGAGACGGCCCGTGCGAGCAACATCCTGCTTGAACGAGGTGTGGACTCGCCCTGTTTTCGGATTCAGCTGTCGGATCAATGCGTCAGTGTAAGTGCTTTTCAACTTTCCGCACTGTCGGTATTCGACCACCAAAGCTGGAAGCTCGTGTTGTTCCGCCAATTGAGTCAACACCTCCACGTCGGTGCTACGGCCCGTTTTCGTTTTCTTGATCACGGGCAGCCCCAAACGATCAAACAACACCTCGCTCAATTGAGCCGGTGAATCGATATTGAACTCACCGCCGGCAATCTGGTGAATCTCATTTTTCAACTCTGCTAGACGTTCGGCCAACTCGCCACTAATCACATTCAATAGATCGGTGTCGACTTCGATGCCACTGGCTTCCATACCGGCCAGAACATCAATCAATGGCATTTCCAAATCATCGAATAATTCGATCAAGTCAAGATCGCCCAGCTGTTGCTTAAGCTTATCGTAAAGTCGCCACGGAACATCCACATCTTCGCATGCGTAGTTCGAAACGAGAGCCACCGAAACTTCATTCATCTGGATCTGCTTCTTGCCGGTTCCGATCAACTCCTTGATCGAAGTGGTTTCGTAATTCAAATACCGCTTGGCAAGGTCATCCATCGAGTGCGAATTCTGCCCAGGATTGATCAGGTAGTCTGCGACCATCGTGTCAAATAGCGGCTGAGCCAATTGAAGACCGGCAGCCTTCAGCACAACCATGTCGTACTTGAGGTTCTGGCCGATCTTCTCGATCGATTCCGACTCAAGGATCGGACGTAAGAGATCAATCGCCTGCTGCTGGTCCATGACCGCTTCCCCCTCCGGCGCCTGAATCGGAACGTAGGCCGCCTCGCCTTCCGCCCAACACAGCGAAATGCCAACCAGATCGGCAAACGCCGGATTGGGTGAAGTCGTTTCGGTATCCACCGCGACTCGTTCGCAAGTTTTCAACTGGTCCACCAACGCCTGCAATTCGTTGGGATCGATGATGGTGCGGTAGTTTGTCTCCCAAGTCACCGGAGCAACTTCAACTTGCGTTCCGAGGCCCGCAACACGATCAGCCAAGGAGCGAAAACCGAACTCTTCGCACAACTTCATTGCGTTCGTCGAGTCAATCGATTTGACTTTGGCCTGCCGCCACGGCACATCGATCGGCACCGCAGTGTCCAATCGAACCAATTTCTGGCTAAGCAATGCAACATCGACCGACTCACGAATTCGTTCGGCTTTCTTCCCTTTGATCTTGTCCGTATTGGCCAGCACCCCCTCCAGCGTGTCAAATTCAGCCAACAACTGGGTCGCGGTTTTCGGACCGATCGTCGCAATGCCGGGCACATTGTCGGCTTTGTCTCCCACCATCGCCTGAAAGTCGACCACTTGATCAGGGCGAATCCCCCAATCTTCAATCAGTTCGGCAGGCCCATAAAACTTATGCTTGCGCAAGTTCAACAGGTTTACTCGCTCGCTAAGCAACTGCCGACAATCCTTGTCGCTGGTCACCAACCAACAGTAGCCTCCGGCCTGATCAACGGAAGCTGAAATCGTCGCCAGAATGTCGTCCGCCTCAAAACCATCAAGATCAAGAATCGGAATTTCCAGTGCATCCACCAGCTGACGAATCATGGGAATCTGAGAACGCAGTTCATCGGGCATCGGGTCCCGGTGCGCCTTATATTGATCGTACAGTTCATTGCGAAAAGTGACTTCGCTTCGATCAAACGCACAGATTAAGTAGTCCGGCTGATACTTCTTGATGATATCCAAGATATCTCGAGTGAACCCGTAGACCGCATGGATCGTCCGACCATCTGGCGACGTCATTGGGGCCATCGCGTGAAAGACTTGGTAGATCAACGAGTGCGAATCGACTACCACGACTTTTTTGTCTGCCAGCTCCGAAAACTCAAAGGGCAACGATTCGTCAACCTTCACGGCGTCAACTGCCTTCGAGCCAGCGGTGGGTGGATCGGTCTCAATGAACGGGGTCGCCGAACCTTCACCGGCAGGCGATTTGTCCTCATCCCGGTCTGCGGCAGGAGGATCACCAAAAAGAAGTTTCTGCTGATTAGCTTTGGCCATGAGATGCTGCGGAAGGCTGAGGTGAATTAGGACTTAATCGGGCCGGGCAGCCGGATGCTGCTGCGAATTGAGGGCGATCGCAAGTTAAGGCGATTGAGAGAGTGGATTTACCAACGAGTAGTCTGGCACCTCGAACATCAGCCGATGTGACGGAAAAACGCTCAATCACCGCTCGCCCAACAGCCTATGTTTTTTCAGCCCTGAGCCGATGTTGGAAGTACCCTCACGAAAACGCGTCTATCAGGACCAGCCCCTGTGACCCGACTTCTGACCTGATTTCCCAGAGATTGCCCGAAAGGATCGACCGTTAAAGTTTGACACCCCGAGTCCCTCTATCTACTATTGTTTGCTTCCTCAGACTCGATCCAGTTCCAATTATACCGAGTATGCAAGTGGTAATCATGGCCAGCCGGTTGGTTGTCCGATGGTCGAACAGGTACGTCCGTAGGGCGAGTGGCACGATAAATTACATTTTCAATCGCCGCTAACCTTAATCCGCTTTCCAGCCCCAACTTTACGACAGGCGTCGTTGCCGAATGCAACACCGCCGCTGAACCGTCACCGCAGGAGTTACACGATGGCCGCCCGGGAAAACCAAACTTACTTGATCACGACAATCGTGTTCGTGCTCTTGGCATTGGCATTCTTGCTGGTCGCGATCCTCGGCATCAACAAAGCCACCGAATACGCGGATCTCAACGAGACCTACCAAGCGGACTTGGCCTACCAAGAGCAATTGGCAACTGCTCAAAAGCTTCAAGCTGAAGTTCTGAAATCGTACATCGGCGATCTTGGCTTCAGCGTCGCGGAAGTCGACACGCGAATTGACTCGATCAAAAAAGCTGCCGACCGCGTCCAGGGAGCAACCCAAAAGGAAGAAATCAACGCGATCGTTTCCAACATCAACGCGATCAAAGAAGTCTACCAGCAAGACATGGCGGCTCACATCGGCTCCGATGACCCCGAGCAACAAGCACAAGATTTCACGTGGCGTAGTTTGATCGGCAACCTCAGCAGCGTGCTGGGAAAGAAGCATGGCGAACTGAACATTAAGTCCGTCCAAGCTTTGGAAGCTCAGCGGGATGCAGAATCGAAGATTGCCGCAATGGAAAACACCGTCGCCGAACTGCAAAAAACCCTGAAGAAAACTCAGGATGATTTGGTCACCGAGAAACAAACCAATCAGGAAAAGCAACGCCAGCTTACCAACTCGCTGGAAGAAAGTCGCAGCAAAACCGAAAAGCTCGCGGGTGACTACGACAACTTTCAGCAAGCGGCCCGGGCTCGCGAAAATGAGCTGAACAATCAGATCTCCAACATCTCGAACGAAAATATCTTGCTGAAAAACAAGATCAACGTTTATGAACGTGAGGTATTCGATCGCCCTGACGGCGAAATCGTGAAGGTCTCACCAAGCATCCAAAGCGTATTCATCGACCTTGGCCGAGCGGATGGATTGACCGTCAACCGAACGTTTGCGATCTACGACCGAACCGTCACCAACTTTGAAAAAGGCCAGCACAAGGCCATGATCGAAGTCACCAGCATGGGCAACCAGCAGGCGGAAGCTCGTGTCACGGACGAAGATCCGACCAATCCGATCCTCACTGGAGACTACGTGTTGACCGCAACTTGGGATCCCGGTTTCCGCGTCCCCGTTGCTTTGGCAGGTCGCTTCGATCTGGACAGAGATGGGTTTGATGACACAGACAAGTTGGTGCAGATGATCAAACGCAACGGCGGCAAAGTCGTTGCCCGCCATGATGCCGAGGGCGCCATGAGTGGGAAAATCGACTCGGACACTCGCTACTTAGTACTTGGTGAATCACCTGACCTTGGCGTCGACGCCAGCCCCGCAATCGTCAACGCGATGAAAAAACTTGAAGGCCAAGCGGATCGCAACACGGTACAGGTGATCGGCTTAAACAAATTGCTTAACCGCATGGGCGTTCGCGGCAAGCCTCGCATTGAAACGCTGGACACACGAATCAAAGACGGATTCGCCCCAAGATCACCGGACGGATCCAGTTCACGAAATCCGTAAGGACTGGGCAACGTCAGTTTTTCAATTTCACCGGTGTGCTAAAGCGGCGTGTCGCCGGGAGGGCGAGGCTCCGTCCGAGCCGTGCCCAGAAAAAAACTCAGCCATCGAAGTGGAGCGGACGGAGCCTTCCACTCCCTGCACTTTGGCGTCGCCGGGAGGGCGAGGCTCCGCCTGAGCCGTGCGGAGTGACGTGCATGCCCGGGAGGGTCGAGGCTCCGTCCGAGCCGTGCTCAGAAAAAAACTCAGCCAGCGAAGTGGGGTGGACGGAGCCTTCCGCTCCCAAACATCGGTGCTACTCAGCCAAATTGCTTGTGCGCAATTCGGACCCTGCACCTTCGGTAAACACAAAGCTGTTTCAATTTGCGTCCACCGGGAAGCCGCGTTTTCGCAGCAGCGACGACGTGTCGACATCCCGTCCGCGAAATCGTCGAAAGCTTTCCGCCGCTTCAACGGTATCGCCTACCGTCAGCACGGTTTCCTTCAATCTCTGACCAAGTTTTTGATCGAAGAAACTGCCCGCTTCCTCGAACGCTTCAGCCGCATCGGCCGTCAAAGCGTCCGCCCACAGGTAGCTGTAGTAACCGGCCGAGTAACCGTCTCCCGAAAAAATGTGGCTGAAATGAGGCATCCGGTGCCTCATTACGATTTCCGACGGCATCCCCAAATCCGCCAAAGTTTCTTTTTCGAATTGCTCCGGATCAATTGCCGTATCGCCCGCCAGATGCAACTTCATGTCGACCAAGGCACTTGCTAGAAACTCGACCGTGCCGAAACCTTGGTTGAAGGTTGCCGCGTTCTCAATCTTCTCCAGCAGCTCCTCAGGCATCGGCTCACCGGTCTGGTAATGGGTCGCGAACTTTTTCAGGACTTCGGGCGTCGACAACCAGTGCTCATACACCTGAGAAGGAAACTCAACAAAATCGTGGGCGACATTCGTGCCTGACTGACTGGGCCAAGTGACCTTACTCAACAGACCGTGCAAAGCGTGACCGAACTCGTGGAATAACGTCGTCGCGTCATCCCACGAAATCAAGGTCGGTTGACCAGCTTGGGCCTTAATAAAGTTCGAGTTATTCGAAACCAGCGGCGTCACCGGCCGATCCATGCAATGCTGATCACGATACGACGTCATCCAAGCGCCGCTTCGCTTCCCCTTCCTTGCGTAGGGATCAAGATAGAACAATCCGATCTCGCCACCGTCGTGGTCGAGCACTTGCCAGACTTCAACATCCGGATGAAACACCGGCACGTCATGAACTTGGTTGAACTGCAGCGAAAAAACCTGCGACGCAGCCCACATCATGCCTTCCACAAGCTGGCTCAGCTGAAGGTAAGGCTTAACCAAATTAAAATCGAGATCGTACTTCGCCGCCCGAACCTTTTCCGCGTAGTACCGATAGTCCCATGGTTCGATCTTGATCTGCGAGGCTTCGGCATCTGCGATTGCCTGCATGTCGGCAACCTCTTCGCGCACACGCGCGACCGCTTTCGACCAGACGTTCGTCATTAGGTCCATCGCCGCTTCAGGCGTTTTCGCCATCTGCGGCTCCAGTCGCCAGTGAGCATGTGTCTGATAGCCAAGCAATTTCGCGCGGCGAGCACGCAGCTTGAGTATCGAGGTGATAATACCCTTGTTGTCGTTTTCGTCTCCGTGGTCACAGCGGCTAAAGTACGTCCGCCACACTTGCTCTCGAAGCTCCCGGTCTTCAGCGAACGAAAGAAACGGCTCCATCGAAGATCGGGTGTTTTCGATCGCCCATTTCCCCGGCTGTCCTTTCCCTTCTGCCGCCGCAGCCATCGAAGCGATCAAGCTGTCCGGCAAACCGGCAAGTCTGTCTTCGTCCTCGACCCAAGTGACGTATTTCTCTTCATCGGCCAACACGTTTTGGCTGAACTTCGTGTACAAGTCGGCCAAATTTGAGTTGATCTTTGAAAGCTCGGTTTTGTCATCATCGGAAAGACTCGCGCCACGACGCACAAAGGATTTGTAACGTTCTTCGACCAACCGCTGCTGGACCGCCGTGAGCGTATCAAACTGGTCATGTTCTTTGACATCCTTGATTCGATCAAACAGCTTTTGATTCTGAGTCACCGAATCGTGCCATGCCGCCAGCTTTTGTGCGATCTGAGATTCCATCTCGGGGATTGGGCCCAAGTTCAAATTGCCCGCGTGAACACCAAACATTGATGTCAGCCGGTCGAGCGTTTGGCCGGCTCGTTCGAGTGCTTCGAGTGTATTTTCAAAAGTAGCGGGTTCACTTGAGTCTGCGATCGCTTCAATTTCAACGTTTGCTTCTTTGATCGCACCATCAAACGCTTCCGGAAACTCCTCGGGACAAATCTGATCCCAAGGCGGAACACCTCCGTAGTTGCCTTCCCATGGCTGCAGAAGAATCGACTGAGACATCACGACTTTCGGAATTAAGTTTCAAAGAGTGCAGAGCGGTGTCCGAGCCAACGTATCGCGGTTTGGCTGTGCGGACAGCCAACAATCACGGAGAAGAATACCGCGTGTGGTCGCGACCCATCAGAGTCACGTTTTCCAATAGACGACCAAAGCGGAAGACTACCAAAAAAAAGCCGCCGCCAGCTAGTAGCTGGTCGGCGGCATTCGTAACCGGATTGAGCGACCGGTGAGGAACGTTCCCGCTGTGAGGATCGGGAATGGTCACTGGTTAGAACCCAAGGACAGGTTCGTAGGTAGGGTCCGGCAATCGTTTCTTAAGGAAAGAAAAGGGTGCAAGCGGGCGACCTCTGAGACGGCGTAGAGATGAGATGAGGCCTTTGGCGTGCTCGCTCGCACAAAACTTAGCCAAGCAGGTGTCGTGCCAAAGAGTATTTTTTCTTGAAAATGCCAGGGGATCCCACATTTTAAAGCAGCAAACCGGCAAGGCGATGCGATCGCCGATCCAAGAAACGCCCCCAAGCTCTCATTCTGAGACGCCAACCGCATTTCTGAACGTGATCTGATTCACGTGGCCCGATTCACGGAGCCCGTAACCGAGACGTTGTTGCCGCATCTCGTCGGTTTCGGTTCTCACAGACCGGGTCGACGGGATAAACTTGAACGCACGAGTGCTTGAAAGATTCCCGTCAAAAACGCTAACTCAGGCAAGTAAGCGAATTTGGATTGCTTGCGTCCCAGTTACGCCACCGTTCAAGCAAACCCAATCACCTTGATGCCTTTTCGAACCACCTTGATGCCTTTTCGAACCACCAATACCGAACCTCCAAGAGCCGAACCATGAAAACCCAATGCTGCAACATCAATTCCTTGCTGCCGTTCATGCTGCTCGCCATCGCTTTCGTTTTGGGGATTGGAATCGCAGTCGCGCAGTTCCCTCAGACCGCAGCGCGGCAGATTGGAAACGAGACGCCGACCGAAGGTTCGAGCGAAAAAGTCAATGCCAATGCTTCTGATAGTGAGAGCACGGCCAGCGCGAATGCTCAGGATACCGGATCGAAAAAGAAGGTCGTGAAAACGCCCGAGCAGTGGCGGAAGCAGCTGACCGACATGCAGTATTACGTGACGCGTGAACAAGGAACCGAACGGGCGTTCACCGGCGACTATTGGGATAACAAAAAGAAGGGCACGTACACTTGCGTCTGCTGCGACCAACCCTTGTTCGATTCTAAAACCAAGTTTCGTTCGGGCACCGGCTGGCCCAGCTACTACCAACCGATCACCCCAGAGAACGTTACCGAGCATACCGACACCTCATTGTTTATGACTCGCACCGAAGTCGTCTGCAGCCGCTGCGATGCTCACCTTGGACACGTGTTCCCTGACGGTCCCCAACCTACCGGTCTTCGCTACTGCATCAATTCGGCTTCGTTGAAGTTCGTGGGCTCCGAACCGGGTGGTGCATCCGACACCAGCAAGGCAGATCCCAAGGTCGCGCCGAAATCGATTTCCGGCGGTTCGGGGCCAAAAGGTTCCGGTTCGAAATAGACTGGGTTCGAATGCTTTGCAAAGAGCCGGTCTTCGGCACACCGCGTCGTTTGATTCAACAGCCGTGCCACAAATATTGAATCTCAGGCAGTCGCTTCAGCAGCCAAACCGGCGGAAGTGTCGATGCCCACCCCGCGAGCTGCCTCAAACGCAGACGCGACACCGCTTTCTAATAGCGGAACCGAAGCAGCTAAATAGGAACCGACAAACCAAACACTCGGGCTCCCGGAGGCCTGAAACGCTTGCAGGTCTCTTACGGCCGCGAGCGATTCCTGATTGACAATCGGACGCTGCATCGCGGCTGCAGCGATCATCTTCGCTGCGGCCGGCATCTCGATTGGCCGAATTGTCTGGAACACATTCTCGGATTCAGGCCACTCGGGGTAGAAGCGGTTCAACCAGATCGTGCACATTGCGTCGGTCCGA
This sequence comes from uncultured Pirellulaceae bacterium, assembly GCA_937929805.1. GTDB lineage: Bacteria > Planctomycetota > Planctomycetia > Pirellulales > Pirellulaceae > Mariniblastus. Next base: position 52,894 of record CALFUT010000041.1, on the reverse strand, counting down.
TCGTCTCTGCTAACAAAATTGAAGCAGCGCCAGTCTGATCGATCCTTGGGCATGAGCGATTCATCTCGATGGACGACCACCGGCACATTTTCGTACTCGAACCTACCCAGCATCTGCTTTGCTGGCCGCAAAGAGCGGTCGTCTGCCAGCAATCGAACGGCAGAATTGGCCTGAGTCGCGACGACCACCCGGTCAAATTGATGCGCCGCCCCATCCGCGCAGACGACGGTCGCGTGCTTATTCGCGTCGTCGTTTTCATCATCGTTGGCATCAGAGTCCGACACACGAACTTCCGCAACGCGTGTCGATAACCGAATGTCGTCGATTTCTTTACTTAGCCGACTGACCACATCCGTCGTTCCATGCGTTGTCCTTCGCAGCGGCGATCGATCGACTTGATTCAAGAGACTTTGCAACGCGATCTTGGCCGGGTAGTTCGCAAGCGCTTCGTAGCTGCAAGTCAACACGGTCGCGGCAAGACCCGGAAACAAAAAATCGTACACGAACTCATCGCCGTACTGCTCCCGTTCTAAATACTTTCCCAATGTCAAATCGACCGGCAGGCTGTCGATCGACACCTCGGTGACACCCGACTGCATCCGAGCCGTCTCAGCCGCGACGCGACGAACTTTCGAACTCAGCAGTGAAGCGGCCGTAAATCCTCCCCGGTATTGATCGCCCAGCTTCAACCAGCCCGATCGAGCATCCGTCGAAAATGACTTGGTCGCATCAACCGGTTGCGAAGCAACTCCTATCGCCTCGTACAACGCCGTCAGCCGAGGCCAGTCCTCACGGTTGAACATTCGAGGAGGCACGTCGGCTCGAAGCGATCCCGCTGCCGCGCCTTCCGCCACTATCGGCAGATCAATCGAATGAGCGTCCATCCCAAGTCGTGGCTCGCTTTCGAACAGCGTTACCTCGATTCCGGCACGCTTAGCCAACCACGCGAACGTCAGACCGGCGATGCCCGAGCCAATAATTGCAATTCTGTTCATTCAAGGCCCTTTAAGCCGCCGTGTGTTGGTTGCACAATGGTTTGCTGCTGACTACTTCTAACCGCAACCGCCCGCCCAACAAAACGGGCGTCTACCCATGAGCAACAGTGTCTCGATTCAAGACGTGGAACTTCATCTGGCGTCTCCACACGAACTGGATGGCCAGTGGATTGGCCAATCAGAGGTTTTGAAACAGGTTCTCGCCTGCTGGCTGGTGGTCGACGACAAAGATCTTCCACTGACCCCACGTCTGGTGGGAGCACCCGGCATCGGCAAAACCGCATTGGCCACCGCCGCCGCAAAACAGCGCCAGCAGGAATTGTACATCTATCAGTGTACCGCCGACACTCGGCCTGAGGATCTGTTGATTACGCCGGTTCTGGCTGAGAACGGTTCGATTGCTTACCACGCGTCGGCGTTGGTCACCGCAATGATTCGAGGCGGCGTGTGCGTGCTGGACGAAGGCAATCGCATGAACGAAAAATCGTGGGCCTCGCTGGCTCCGTTGCTTGACCATCGTCGCTACGTCGAATCGATCATCGCCGGTGTCACCGTCCAAGCGCATCCGAATTTTCGCTGTGCCGTCACGATGAACCAAGACGAATCCACGTTCGAGATCCCGGACTACATACTGAGCCGCCTTCAACCGACGCTGACCTTGAAGTTCCCGTCGCGTGAAGATGAAAAGCAAATCCTTGAGTATCATCTACCATTCTGTGCCGACGACATGCTGGCGATGACGGTCGAGTTCCTGCAAAAATCGCACGAGTTAAAACTAGACTTTTCAACGCGCGACGGAATCAACCTACTGCGGTACGCGATGAAGCGTTTAAAGCAAGACGCCGACCACCCGGTTTCTCATGACGCTGCTTGGCAGGAGGCACTCGAAAAATGCCTCGGCGAGGACGCGTTGGACCTAGAACAATTGTCTCAACAGAAAAACCAGTCACTCGGGGGCCAATCGCTACCGATGGGCTTTGGCGATTTCTTTTTCAATCCCGGAGACCCGTTGCACCCGGACTCCGATCGCTTTGACGACGATGACGAAGACTAGTCAGGAAACGGCAGTTTTTCAATTTTCAATGTTACCGTTGTTCTAAAATTATTGTGTCGTCGGGAGGGCGAGGCTCCGCCCAAGCCGTACGGAGAAAAAAGCTCAACCATCCACGCGGTGCGGACGGAGCCTTCCCCTCCCAAACATCGGTTTCATACGCCCAAAGTAACGCTCCCCAATTAGCCGTTCTAATTTTCTAGACTCAATTCCAGCAACAAGCATCCACGCTTTTTCCGTTGATCGCCCATGACACTCGAACTGCTAAAGATCGGCCCACACGTGACCGCTCTACCCGTCGTTCACGGGAGCGGAGATTTCGCGTGGGAAGTCCGACGAATGATGATGGCTCATTCGTTTGACTGCTTGGCCGTCCCGCTGCCTGAATCTTTTCAACCACCGGTTGAGGAGTCCATTCTCAAACTGCCTCGGCCGGGCATCGTGACGCAAACAGAAATCGCAAGCCCAACGCAGGAATGGAGCGTCCAAGATTTCCAAACGGATGAGGACTCGGGCGATCCGGATGATCAGCGAGCCAGCTACGTGCCCATCGATCCATGCCAACCGGTCATCGCCGCCATCCGCACCGCAATGGGCGAACGGATTCCTCGCCACTTTATCGATCTGGAAACCAACCAGTTTGAGCCCCAACAGCAAACGCTGCCCGACGCCTACGCGCTTAAGCGGCTGCCGATCGAGCGTTACGCGGCGGCCGTGCTGCCTCATCTTCGCCCCGACACGTCGCAGCAGTGGCGGTGGCGGATCGATCACATGGCTTGGCAACTTCGAGAACTCTCTGTCGATTTCAAAAATATCTTGGTCGTGCTGAGCGTCCTCGATTGGCCATGGGTTCGGCAATCGTTTCACGATCGGCAACTAGAACTGCCCGAACCGGAAACGACCGAAAACCCCGAATCATTCCCCGTCGCGCACGACTCGCTGTACTTCCTGCTGGGAGAGCTGCCGGTGATTACGGGGCTTTACGAAAAGGCCCGCCAAGAAATCGAAGATGATAAAAATCTGTCCATTGATGGCGTCAAAGAACTGTTGATCGCTGCCCGCGAGGCATACGTCGAAGAGCACGGAAGAAGGGCTCGAAAGATCACGCCCAAACTACTGGCGCAATGCCTGAAGTACACTCGCAATCTGACTTTGATCGAGCATCGCTTTACGCCGCAACTGGCGACCATCGTGACTGCCGCTCAACAGTGCATTGGCGACACCTACGCGTTACACGTTTTAGAAACAGCCAAGCGGAATCCAGTTTTCAATACGCAAGTTGAAGATCCATCCGAACTTCAAATGTCATTGGATCAAGCTCGTTTCCCTGACGACGAATATCGATCCATGGTCAGTCGACTGCCGGGCCCGCCGATCACGTGGAGCAACCTAGAACTGATCCCGCGACCTGCGGAGACACAGCGAGAGGACTGGCAACAGCAGTGGAATCCTTATTCCCAATGCAGCTGGCCGCCCGAGGACGACTTGATCGAAAATTTTCGGCGTAGCGTCTTCGACCGAGCACGTGAGGTGATGGGCGCTGATCTCGCGAAGACCGAAAAGTTCACCACCAGCGTGAAGGACGGGATCGATATCCGAGAAACCGTCAGGCATTGGTACGACAAACAGATCTACGTCAAGGAACTCCCCCCAGCGCGAGGAAAGCTCGATTGTGCCGTCATGCTGTTTGACTCGCCCGCCGACCCGCGCGACTACCCTTGGCGGACGACGTGGTTTGCCGAGCATGCTAACGAATCGACTTTGGCATTTTTTGCGACCGACTTCGCCGATCAGCCAGTCGGGCCGGGAATCTGTTTGGGAAATTACGGCGGTGCTTTGTTTATTTTCCCGCCCGTTGGCATCCCGGACATCTGGACCGATCCTCGACTGGATTTCGCGTCGACGCTTGAAGAGCGGCTACTGGCCGCCGCGTGCCTTCACAGCCGATGCCGCCAGATCGCGTTGGTTAGCTCCGCCCCTCCCGGCATTGCATGGCGACAAATTGCTCGAAAATTTAAAAAATCGTGGGTCCACTTACCGCTTGGGCGTTTTAGTGATTCGACAATTCATCAGCTTAGGATGGTTCACGTGCTTAACGGAAAGGACGTTCGCAGTTATGCTGCAAACTTCATCCGGCGTCATTGATCATCATCCAGTCAAACGAACAGCAAAACTTCTCCCAACTATTTGCGGCAAAAGAAACCATGGAACTAAGAGATCTATTTCGCAATCTGGTCAAGATGGCCGCGATCGACAAAAAATTTGCGCCTGAGGAGATCGGCTTTTTGGTTGAGCGAGCCGAGGGCTGGGGCATCCCAGAAGGGGAACTTGAAAGCGCTCTCGCTGAAGTTGCCCAAGGGGACGTTTCACTTGTCATCCCCGAAGAACCGGCGGATCGAGAGCACCTGATCAAGGAGTTCATTCGCCTGATGGCCGTCGACGGAGAACTTGCCGACACCGAAAAACAATTCTGTGCGTTCGCTTCCGCGAAAATGGAATTTACCAGCGAACAGTTCACCGCGATCGTTGACGATCTGACAAGTTAAACCGGAACGAGGCAAGGCTCGGGAGGGGAAGGATCCGCGCGAACCATTTAGGAAGGGGAAGGCTCCGTCCGCCCCCTTTGGGATGAATAAGCACAGTTCTCCGCATGGCTCGGACGGAGCCTCACCCTCCCGCCACTGACTTTGATGGAGCGTCAAACAAACGCCGCTGACCGAGGCTGATTCTTCAAATCACTTTTGATATCGAGACACCGGCGGTTACCAATTCCAAAAATTGGTTCAACGAAGCGATAGGCTAACGCATAGACAATGAGAATTTTTCGAACGCTTAAGCTCGGTGCCAAAAGTCTGCTTCTGCACCCAATGCGTTCTGCGCTGACCGTGCTGGGCATCTTTATCGGAGTCGCCAGCGTGATCTGGTTGCTGGCCATCGGCGAGGGCATCAGCCTGCAGGCTCAAAAGCAAATCGAAGACCTTGGTGCGGAGAACATTATCGTTCGCACCATCGAACCTCCAGATGAGGGCGGTGGAAGCTTTCGAGACATTCCAACCTTTGGAATTTCACGGGCAGAATTTCAACTGATCGAGAAAACGATCCCAACGCTCAAGCGCGTCATCCCGATTCGCGAAATTACTCAAAAGTTCGTGTACCCGGGCAACCCTAGGGCTCAACCGATCGACGGCAGACTGGTTGGCTGCACTCCGGAATACGCCGAAGTCACGCGACTGCAAATCGACCGCGGACACTTCCTGACCGACCGAGAAGTGCGGGCTCAAATGTCCGTTTGTGTGGTCTCTGCAAAATTGGCCCAGCGTTTTTTCCCATCCGAAGATCCAATCGATAAGCAAATCTATTTGCCCGATCAACGCGAGTACTTCAACGTCGTCGGCGTACTTAAGCACCGAAACGCGACGGCGGCCATCGGCGGCTCACTGGCCTCGCAGGATTTTTCTCGTGACATCTATGTTCCCATCACGACAATGCGCCTGCGGATCGGAGATCTTGAGCAAAGACGCACCGGCGGATCCTTTTCCGCCAAACGTTTTGAACTGACTCAGATCACCGCCCAAGTGGCCGACGTATCGGATGTCCCTCGAACCGCTAAGCTGGTCGAGGCTTCCCTTCGAAATGGCTTTACCAATCGCAATCGACAAGACATCGCCGTTGTCGTGCCCTATGAATTGCTCGAACAGTCAAAAGCGACTCGCGTCATGTTCATGATGTTCATGGGACTGATCGCTGCGATTTCATTGATCGTTGGCGGAATTGGCATCATGAATATCATGCTGGCGACCGTCACCGAACGGACTCGCGAAATCGGCATCCGCCGCGCGTTGGGAGGGCGTCGCAGCGACATCGTGCAACAGTTTCTTGTCGAAACCATTTTTCTGTCGGTCATCGGAGGCCTGACGGGAATCATTGGTGGCTTGCTATGCCCGTGGACCGTCGCGGCGACACGTAGCCTGCTAAGTCAGTTTGCACCGGACTTCTACGCACGCCTGCCGGATATCGCTCGAGTCATGCAACCGCAGATCGTGCCGATGTCGATTCCTTTGGCGTTCTTCATCTCGGTCGTCGTCGGCGTCTTCTTCGGCCTCTACCCTGCGATCCGGGCCTCACAAATGGAACCCATCGAAGCGCTGCGGCACGAATGATTTCTGCTTCGTGAAAGAAGCGGCAAAAGCATGCGTCGCGCGAGCCATCATACTCTGCGGTCTTTGCGTCTCAGCGTTTCACGAACGCCGAAGAAAGACAACCGTGCCGGAATTGAAGAACCACCAATCACACAAACCCGACGAATCAACAACGTCGCGTCGGTGCCGTGGCGCAAAACATGTTTGAAGCCGCAAGGAAAAGAAGGACACGAAGTTGGCAATCTCCGGTTCTCAAAAGAGAAACTAGGGCCAACCGAGAGAGGGCAGTACGCCGTGATCAACCAGTCAGCTCGTCGAACATCTGCGAAGGACTGGACAGGATCACATGATCGACAGGATTCAAAATCAATCCCTGCCTAACAATCATGTTCTTCCTGTAAATCCTGTCAAAAACAGGGGCGGGTCATTTCGCACAAGGCTAACCACTAATCTTCACTGATCGACACTAATTTTCATCTCGACCGCCCGTCACGATTTTTTCGATCAGTGCGGATTAGCGGCGATTAGTGTTCTTTCTCATCGCGTCAGGTCAGCCGCGTAAGTCAGACAGGATCACATGATCGACAGGATTACAACTCAACCCTCACGCCCACAATCATGTTCATCCTGTCGATAACTAAAGACGCTACGAGGCGAACTACCACGGCTTCTCCGATTTCGGAAGTTGGTCGGTCTCGCCGACACTTTCACCGCATGCTCGCGCGTTTTTGCTCAAAGGCAAGAAAAAGGTCCCGCGTGCCGTAAATGCCCTGCCACCTTTCTCACTCCCGCACACAGATTCAGCCCCTTTGAATTCGGCTTCAAGAGGTTGGGGGACGTTCCCCTTCTCGTTTGCGTCGTTTATTCATGTGTTGCGTTTCTTCTGTTTCGCAAGTTTGGTGTCATGACTGCTTTCATGTTACAAACTTTCGCTGCATATTGCCTTTTTATTCAGAAAGCAAAAACACAATGTTGGTTTACAAATATTTGAGTCCCGAACGAATCGACGTTCTTGAGAATGGCTGCATTCGATTTACGCAGCCATTAGAACTCAACGATCCGTTCGAATCTCTTCCCAACACTTTGAAAGTAGCAGAACAGGAATATGAGAGTTTCGTATCTCATCATGAACAGAACTTTCGATTGAAAGTCGATCCGAGATCAGATGATTTTTTTCCTGAATTTCTTTCGGAGCAATTTAAAATCCTACTGAGCCAAAATTTTCTAATATTGAGTGTAAGTAAAAACTGGAACAACCTGTTGATGTGGTCTCACTATTCAGATTCTCATCAGGGTTATGTAGTCGGTTTTGATTCTGAGCATGAATTCTTTAGCCCTGATACAGGTAAAAACGCTTGCGGGCTTCGTGAAATTAGTTACCAAGATGAACGAGCCATACTGAATGATGGGATAACAGAGCCGATCAAGCCAAATTGGGCCGAAGAGATCTTATTTACGAAATCCCCCGATTGGCGGTATGAAGCGGAAATGCGTGTTATTGCAAAGCCAAAAAACGCAAACAAAACCATTCCAGTAGAAGACAAGTCAGACATTTGCCTTTTTGATTTTCCACCTGAAGCTGTTCAGGAAATATATCTTGGGTGCCGTTCCGTAGACCCACTTTACGAACAAGTCATGCGACTCTGGCTTGAGAAATATTCGCACGCTTCTTGTTACACGTGCATGGCTGACAATGAAGAGTTCGCGGTAGGCAGGAAGCAAGTCACTCCGAAAGATGCACGCGCGTGGACAGACGGAGACTAGATGCTATCGGGATCTGATCCATCGACTCAAATGCTTTGTGCGACATCTCAAGTGATGTCAATCGGATATTTATGGATGCCATGGTGACACGGAGAACAAGAAAAGCTGTCAGGAGCGAATGGAACTCAGCTCTGCCCTTTCCAATATCAAAGCGTTTTCCGACGGGCCCGACGAGCAGCAGACTATCTCATGCTCGCGCGTTTTTGCTCAAACGAATCAAGAATGGAGCCCAGAATCTCTCGAGACTCCTCGGGTTCCTTTTCGCTGGCGTTGTAACGATCGTACTGCTGCTTGATCTCACCTCGCGTCAACAGAGTCGATCCCGCTTCAATGGATCGTCCAAGCGATTCGGCAGCCACACGACGTTTCTCGGTAGGATTCGAACTCTGGCTGGCAAAACTGACTAGCTCGCGTTGCGCCAGGGGTGTTCCAAGGTTCGACAAAATTGCGCTGGCACTGTCCTCCAGGCCCGGTCGGTACAACAAGCCAGCCAACTGCTTCTGATGCGGTCCTAGCTCGTAGAAGCTAAACCTCGATCGATCTGAAGACACCTTCTCCAACCAACGGGCAGCCATGACGGCGTGCCGGTATCGATCCCCCAACGAGACCGAAAACAAATCGGCATCGTCAAGAGTTTCTGCACGGCGGACGTTGGAAACCAACGGCTCTCCATCGATCGCAACCGGAAACGAGTAGGTCAGCGGATCGTTGGCAATCATCCGTCCGATCGCTGGGTTTCGATCTCCATCGCGAACCATCAATCCGATCGGTAATCGAGCCGTACGAAAATCGGCACGCAACTGCCGTAACAGTTCGTCAAAACGAGGCTGGACCAGCGTGTCGGAGATCAACATCAGGCTAACATCGGGATCAGAGGTCGCGATGTCAAAAAAGTTTCTGCTGGTGGATGCCGCCAAACCATTCATTCCAGCCGACAACAACGCACCCGCAACTGTCTGAGCGGCCTCTAGCCGGTGATTCCCAACCAAGCCCACCGACCGTTGATGAGTATTCGCAAGGAAGACCGCCAGCTTTACCGCGAGACTGCTACCCGGATAAGCCTGCGCGGGGTCCAGCCGATCGATCACGTTCAACGCGGCAAACTGCAAGTGCCGATCGCCCAGCATGATCGCTCGGACGACTGGAGGCATGCGATTACCGGCTGAGTAAAACACTTCCGGTCCACCCATTTCGGCCAGAAGCTCACAACACGCGGTGGCCGCCGGAACCACCTTCTTTTCGACCGCGAACTTCAGCAGTTCGTTGATCGCTCGCGAGTCAAGCGTACCAATCGATGCAGGAAGCTGCTTGAAAAAACCTTCCGGACTGACGACGGCCGCTTCACCTTCAGTCCCGAGCATGCGTTTGGCGGTTTCCAGCTGAGTCAAAAGATATAGACACCGCAACGAGGGGTTCGGTTCGATTCCGTACGCTTCCCCCGCCAATCTAGAGGCCTCCAAACGGGAAGCGGTGGCCAAGGTAACGCGGCTTGACTGCAACTGCTTCGCTTCCGAATCCCAACGCCAAACGGTCACCATCGGATCCAGCGAGCCACGAACCATCTGTTTGCCCGTCAACAGCGCGTCGGCGCGGCACTGCAACCGAGTAACCAACGCGGACGAATCAGGAACCGAATAACCGTTGTCTCGAATCGCCCGCATGAGCATCGCTTTGACGGCTTGGGCTTCGGTCGTGTGCAGGGCTGCGGCCGCCAAAACATCCGCAACGCCTTCGCCTCGATAATTGGTCAACGCGCGAAGAGCTTCGGCACGCACGATGGGGTTTTGGGCAACGGCCGCTGCGCGAAGCAGCGGAATCGCCTGAGGCCCCATGCTTTTCAACGCTCCTCGAACGCCGGGGAACACGTCTTCATTTTCCGAATCCGCAAACACCTCGATCAGTGCCGCGATTGCCGTTGGCCCGATGCTTCGTAAACTGCGGAAGGCACGCGATCGAATCGCGATGTTCGGATCGTTCAACGTCCCGATCAGTTGATCAAGCCGTTCGGGACTTTGCCGGAACTTGTGATTGGCCGCCAGCAACTGACGGGAGAACTCACGGCCTTCAGGTGCAAGCTGGTCGGTCGCATGCAACGTGAAAAAGAAATCGCTGCCCATCGCTCGAACGAGGCCGGATCGCTGCTGGCCATCCAGTTCGGCCGTCATCAGTCGTGCGAGATAAAACCGTGCAAAATCGAACTGCTCCGAGTCGATCATGACCTTGACCGCTTTGGCCAACTGCGTCGGCGTTTGAGGATCGGATTGCTTGACCGAGCGAATCAATAAGCGAGCCGTCACAGAAACATTCGGACCAACCTCCGGCTCTTCCAAAGCCTTGGAGGAACTCGCTTCCCGCGTCGAAGACCCTTCACCGTCAAACGGATTCTCTTGAGCGCAGCCGATCCCGACCATCAGCAGGGTCAGGGTCGCGGCAACAGCCATGGTCAGAATCAATGGTCGAATGCGGACGATGACGAAGGTTCCCGAAAACAGAGATTCAGAAGGTGTGTGAACAAAGGTGAGATCGTCGAAATCAGATTCACCTGATCAGACTTGCATCAATATTGACGGTTGTAGCGATTGACTCCAGAAAATCCGGCCAGCCACTTCCTGTGGAACCCTCGCGGGCCCGTTTTACTGTGTCCGAAGGCTTAAATCATGGCCCAGCAAGCACTCGCTGAAACCGTACCAATTAGGCCAAACGAGCCTGCCAAGCAGCAACTTGCTCGGCCACACGCGATGGAGCTGTCGAGCCCTCACTTTGGAAGGATGCGACCGCTTTTTTAACGCCCAGCACATCATAGACAGACTTGTCGAGTGTTGAATCCAATGCTTGGAAATCTTCCAAAGAAAGTTCGGCTAGAGTGGTCGATTTTTCAGTCGCGGTGCGTACCAGCTGCCCAATCAAATGATGGGCCTTTCGCTGCGGAGTTCCGCGTTTGATCAGGTATTCCATCAGCGTGGTCGCGTCGAGGAAGCCTTTTTCCAAACGTGATTCGATAGAATCGCGTTTCAGAACCGCTCCGGCAACCAGCGGAGCGGCCAGCTCAAGGCAGATTTCAACCGTGTCGACCGCGTCAAAGAGCGGTGGCTTGTCTTCCTGAAGGTCTCGGTTGTAAGCCAACGGCAGCCCTTTGGTCAGCACCAGCAAGGTTTGCAAGTCACCTATCACGCGGGCCGATTTTCCTCGCGTTAGCTCCAGCACGTCCGGATTGATCTTCTGAGGCATGATCGACGACCCGGTACAGAATTCGTGCGGCAGCTGAATGAAATCAAACTCCACCGTCGCCCACAGAATCCACTCTTCCGCCCAGCCGCTCAAGTGAATCGCGATGGTGGACAAACAGAAAGCGGTTTCCAAAACGAAATCGCGATCGCTAGAAGAATCGATACTGTTGGCCACCACGCCGTCGAAGCCCAACCGCTTGGCCGAGTTCTGGCGATCGATCGGCAACGTGGTCCCAGCGAGAGCTGCGGTCCCTAGACTGCAAAGGTTGAGTCGTTTTCGGCAATCGGCCAGACGCTCGCGATCACGCTGGAATTTTTCGGTATAAGCCAACCAGACATGGTTGGCTAGAACCGGCTGAGCCCGTTGCAAATGAGTGTACGCCGGAACGATCACGTCGGCGTCTTGCACGCAGCGTCCGACAAATGATTTTTGCAAATCCAACAACAGCGCGTCGATTCGATCGATCGCATCACGCGTCCATAACCGCAGATCGGTCGATACTTGATCGTTGCGGCTACGACCGGTGTGCAACTTCCTACCGACGTCGCCAAGTTTGTCGATCAACGCTTGCTCGATATTCATGTGAATATCTTCCAGCGATTGTTTGGTCTCGAACGTCCCGTCGTCCAACTGGCCTTTGATCTCCGTCAGCGCATCGACGATCTGTTGGCATTCGTCGGCGGAAAGTATGTTCTGGTCAGCAAGCATCTGTGCATGGGCGATGCTGCCGGCAATATCTTGCGGATAGAGCCGGCGGTCGAAGCTGATGCTTTCCGAAAATCGTTCGACGCGCTGGTCGACGGCTGAATCAAACGCACCGCTACGGCTGGGACTGGACAAGCTGGACCTCGAAGGGAAATTTTATCTTGGGGTGATCGCCCGAGCCACGTTTTCATTAAGGCTCGATCTCAAATCACCAAATCGTCAACGTGATCGTAAACCTTGGCAAAAACAGTGTCAAACCAGGGCTTTGACTCACTCAGTTGACGGAGGCTTTGGTAGGCCAAATGGTTGGCGACGGTCCAGGGAACGATTCAGGTTGGTTGAGCAGCGGTGGACGAGCGTTAAACTATACCTACGCGATGGACGAACTCGGAAGCGTTTTGCACGAAGCGAAATGGCAATCTGATCGGCCGCATGCCGCTGGAGAAAATGGAATGACGCTTCAAACAAACATCCGCACCGATCGTTACCTTTTACGTTGGGTGACCGTCGGGGCATTAGCAGCCGCTGGGGTCTTGGCGGCTTTTTTGCCCGTCGGCCTTGCGGCTTCACCCCCGACTCCTCAGAGCAGTTCCGCGACAAAACAAACGCCTGCGGAGTCTTCTCAGACGAAAGATGATTCTGAGGGCAAAAAGGCGGAAAGCGACGAACGCGGACTTGATGACGCGTGGGAAACGTTCCGCCCCAAAGGCATGGAAGCCTCATTCGAGATGCCGAAAAAACCCAAACTGCGTGAGCGTTCGTTTGCTCCAGTCGCGAACGAGCCTGCGATCAAAGTTCACTTGCATTCGGCCGTCGTGCAAAACGGCGAGATCATGTTCGTTGCCGGCTGGCATGACCTTCATACGATCCCGCGTAACGCGCTTCAACAACAGGACGTTCTAGATGGAGCTGTTTCGACTGCGGTCGCGAATGTGCTTGGTTCGATCACCGAGAAAAAGAAAATACGCCTAGAGCGTTACCCCGGACGAGAAATCAACTACCGGTTCTCGGCCGGTGACGTGCTGTATCGCGTCATCGAACGAGTGTATCTGGTGGGGGCTCGCCAGTACCAATTTCGAATGCTTGCGCAAATCGATCGTTTCGATCGAGCTTCCGCCGAGCGTTTTTTCGACTCGGTCCGGCTACTCGACCCCGACAACGATTTGCCGCCTCGCCCCCGCAAACGCAAGCGTCGTTGATGATGGAAAAGGTTTTGGAGCTGACGCTGGAACCTGCAATCTGATCGTTCCAATCTTGGATCAGCAATCTTTGATAGTCGAAAGATCGAAACGCCAAAGTCATGGTTCAAGCTTGGCTTGAAAGTGGCCAAATGACTCGGCAGGCCGCTTGCCCGAATGCCCCCTTCGTTGGTACGCTGGGGAAATTTTATTTTCCAAGCCAAGACCTCCGTTTTTAGGTGATTTTTCGTGCCAAGACGCGATGACATTCATAAAATTCTGCTGCTGGGCTCTGGTCCGATTGTGATTGGGCAGGCCTGCGAATTCGACTACTCCGGGACTCAAGCGTGCAAGGCATTGCGTGAGGAAGGCTACGAGGTCGTGCTGGTAAACTCCAACCCAGCGACGATCATGACCGATCCCGCCACGGCCGAGCGAACTTACATCGAACCGCTCAACTGGAAGATCGTCGAACAGATCATCGCTCGAGAGAAACCGGACGCACTTCTTCCGACGCTTGGTGGCCAGACGGCTTTGAACTTGGCGATGGAACTGTCTGCTCAAGGGGTCCTTGAAAAATACAACGTCGAAATGATCGCGGCTGACGCTGATGTGATCGACAAGGCCGAGAATCGCGAGCGATTCCAAGACGCGATGCACGAGTGCGGCCTTGATATCTGCACCGGCGAAACCGTTCAGACTGTCGAACACGCTCGGGAAATCATGGAAAAGGTCGGACTCCCTTGCTTGATTCGCCCTAGCTTTACCATGGGCGGCAGCGGATCGGCAATCGCTTACAACCGTGACGAGTTCGATACGCTGGTTCGTCGAGGCCTTGATCAGTCGCCAACAACAGAAGTGTTGATCGAAGAATCCATCATCGGCTGGAAAGAGTACGAAATGGAAGTCGTCCGCGATGCGGATGACAACGTCGTCATCATCTGCGCGATCGAAAACCTTGATCCGATGGGTGTCCACACAGGTGACTCGATCACAGTAGCCCCGGCCCAAACGCTGACCGACAAAGAATACCAGCGAATGCGGGATGCCAGTCTGGCAATCATTCGAGAGATCGGTGTCGAAACGGGTGGTTCTAACATTCAATTCGCGATCCACCCTACCTCCGGGCGAATGATCGTGATCGAGATGAATCCTCGCGTTAGTCGATCGAGTGCTCTCGCGTCCAAGGCAACCGGTTTCCCGATCGCGAAGATCGCGGCCAAGCTGGCCGTCGGCTACCGACTGCATGAACTGCCAAACGATATCACCAAGGAAACATTGGCTTGCTTCGAGCCAACGATCGACTACGTCGTGACCAAAATTCCTCGCTTCACGTTCGAGAAATTTCCAGAGGCCGACGCCACGCTGATGACGCAAATGAAAAGCGTTGGCGAAACAATGGCCATCGGCCGGACCTTTAAAGAGTCCTTCCAAAAAGCTCTTCGCGGACTAGAAGTCGGCAGTTTTGGCTTCGGTTGCGGCCCCAAAGATCTGTGGGGAACCGATGAACAACCCGATGCAGACACCATTAAAGCCAAGCTGTCTGTCCCAAATTCGGAAAGGCCATGGTATCTGCGATACGCGTTTAAAAGCGGGATGACGATCGAGGACGTTTTCGAACTGACTCGCATCGATCGCTGGTTCCTTGACCATTTGTACGGAATCGTGCAAATGGAGGAACAATTGCGGTCAATTAAGCTGGCGAACTTGACTCACGACCAGATGTTGACCGCCAAGCAGGCCGGTTTCTCGGATCGACAGATGGCTCACATCTGGGAAACGACCGAACTAGAGATTCGTGAAATCAGAAAAACTCTGGGCGTCATCTCAACCTACAAATCGGTCGACACCTGCGCCGCAGAATTTGAAGCGTACACGCCGTACTACTACTCGACCTACGAAAGCGAATGTGAAGCGCCAGCCAAATCGGACAAGAAGCGGATCATGATTCTTGGCGGTGGTCCCAACCGAATCGGGCAGGGCATCGAGTTCGATTACTGCTGCTGCCACGCCAGCTATGCGTTGCGTGAAATGGGCATCGAGTCCGTGATGGTGAACTCAAATCCGGAAACTGTCAGCACCGATTACGACACCAGTGATATTTTGTTCTTTGAGCCGTTGACCGTCGAGGACGTGCTGAACATCTGTGATCGCATTCAACCTGATGGCGTCATCGTTCAATTCGGAGGACAGACTCCGCTGAATCTCGCCAGAGCTTTGTCCGACGCCGGCGTGCCGATCATCGGAACGTCCGTCGACACGATTGACTCGGCCGAAGACCGCGAACAATTCCAAAAACTGCTACACACTTTGGACTTGAAGCAACCGGCCAATGGCATTGCTCGCACTATGGAGGAAGCTCGCCGCGAAGTTGCAGAAATTGGATATCCGGTTCTCGTTCGTCCAAGTTTCGTACTGGGTGGTCGAGCCATGGAGATCTGCTACGACAAGTCTCAGCTGGAACGATTTGTGCTGGAAGCGTTCATCGTCGCGGCTGGGCAACCGGTGCTGATCGATCGATTCCTCGAAGACGCGATCGAAGTCGACGTTGACTGTGTTGCCGATGGGACCGATGCCGTCGTTGCTGGCATCATGGAACACATCGAAGAAGCCGGTGTGCACAGCGGTGACTCGGCCTGCGTGATTCCACCGTACTCGCTTGAAGAGTCGGTGATCGATGAAATTCGAGCGTCAACGATCGCGATGGCGAAGCACCTAAATGTCGTCGGACTGATGAACGTGCAGTTTGCCGTCAAGAAAGAAGCCGATGGCTGGAATGTTTACGTGCTTGAGGTGAATCCCCGAGCCAGCCGCACCGTTCCTTTTGTCGCCAAAGCAACCGGTGTCGCGGTCGCCAGCATCGCGGCAAAAGTCATGGCCGGTGCAAAACTGGCCGACCTTGGTTTTACGCAAGAGCCTGTGCCGTCTCGCGTCTCGTGCAAAGAAAGTGTCTTTCCATTCCGCAAGTTCGCCGGCGTCGACATCGTGTTGGGCCCCGAGATGCGAAGTACGGGCGAGGTCATGGGCATCGGTCGCAATTTCGCGATCGCGTTCGCCAAAGGACAACTGGCTGCCGGAGTCAATCTGCCCGAATCCGGTCGCATCTTTGTTAGCGTGACCGATCGCCATAAAGAACGGGTCGTCGAGGTCGCTCGTCAGTTGAAGGAACTTGGTTTCGTGATCATTTCCACATCGGGAACTGCGAAACGCCTTCAAGAGGCCGGCATCGAAGTCGAATCCGTCAAGAAGATCATTGAAGGTCATCCGAACCTGATCGACCACATGAAAAACGAGGACATCGACTTAATCATCAACACGCCTATTGGCAAAGGTGCTCGCACCGACGAAGGCAGCATCCGCGCCGCAGCGGTGCAGCATGGCGTCCCATGCATCACGACGATCCAAGCCGCCGAGGCCGCCGTCCAAGCCATGACCGCTCTCCGCAGCGAGGAAATGGAAGTCGAATCGCTCCAAGAACGATTCTCGATGGTGTGAGCAGCCGATTTAAAAAAACTTGAGTACGGAAGGATTGTGAATTGAACAGCTACGAATCACACCAATCTCCACGAATCTACTACGCAGCTCATGCGTGGTGATTCGTGAAATTCGTGGCTTTCAAAACTCACTCGAAGTCAACTTTGTCGTAAACATCCGACATCAAAATTGATTTACCGATGCTTGCCAAATCCAGTGTCTGATCCAGACCAACGATTTCCTTCAACACCCAAACACCCGCCTCTTGCATCACATGGTGCTCCGCTCGAGCTTCGTCCTGCCAAAGAACCAAATATTCTCGCAATGAAGGAAGCAGACGGTAGTGACCGAACTTCGTGCCACGATCAAAGTCGGCGGTTGAGGGCGACAAAACCTCCGCGACAAGCACGGGATTCGAGATCACATCGTTGGTATCGGCCTCAATCGGCGGACAAACGATCGACACATCAGGATAAACCTGCGAGTCATTCGCCTTGATGTGGACTCGCATGTCACTGCCGTGCACTTCACACGGCTGGCCTTTCAGAGCAATCGTTAACTCAGCACAAAGATTGCCGCCAATCAAACTGTGACGCCGAGTCCCCCCAGGCTGCGAAAAAACTTCGCCGCCATAATACTCGTGCTTCTCGACTTGCTCACGCTCCCACGCAAGGTATTCCTCGACCGACATCAAGTTAATTGATTTTTGCACGGAACTCATCAGATTATCCTCAAGGATTCAACGGGAGATTTCGTTCGCGGCGGTGGACCCGCAGACCGTCTTCAACGATTATAGGTTGCTCAAAACCGTTCTGACCACATCGTTTCCCAGTTATTTTTGACTCGATTCGTCTTTCCCCAAAAACCGTCAGTCCATGCCGTCTCAACCCGCCCTTCACACGCCCCTTTGGATGCCGTATTCGCAAATGAAAACGGCATTGCCGCCATTGAACGTCGCGGCGACCGAAGGAACGCGGATTCATCTGGCCGACGGGCGAACGTTGATCGATGGAATCGCTTCGTGGTGGACCGCCTGCCACGGCTACAACCATCCTGAAATCGTCAAGGCAATTCAAAAGCAAGCCGCCAACATGCCGCACATCATGATGGGCGGCTTGATCCACGAACCCGCGCGGCAGCTATCGGAATCCTTGGCGAATCTTTTGCCGGGCGAACACAACAAAGTGTTCTTGGTGGACTCGGGATCAGTGGCCGTCGAGGTCGCTATGAAGATGGCTGTTCAGTTTTGGCGGAACCAGCAGAGTGCGGCGGCCAAGAAAAATCGCTTCGTATGTTTTCAAAACTCTTACCATGGCGACACGACGGGCGCGATGAGCCTCTGCGATCCCGAAGATAGCATGCACGCTCACTTCAAGGGATTTTTGCTTCAGCAATTTCCACAGCCCTTGCCAGAAAGCGAATCGGCGCTGGTCCAGTTCAAGCAGTTCCTAGAAACTCACCAAGACCAATTAGCGGGCGTCATCATAGAGCCACTCGCGCAGATGGCGGCCGGGATGCGTTTCCATTCCGCCGACACGCTTCGTGCAGTGTTCGACGCCTGCCGCGAACACGATCTGATCTTCATCGCTGACGAAGTCGCCACCGGTTTCGGTCGCACGGGAACCATGTTCGCTTTCGAGCAAGCGGAAATCGAACCCGACATTGTTTGCGTTGGCAAAGGCCTAACCGGATGCAGCGTCGGACTGGCAGCGACGATCGCCACCGAGAGAATCTACAACGCCTTTCACTCGGACAATTCCGCGCATGCTCTCATGCACGGCCCCACGTTCATGGGCAACCCGATCGCCTGCGCTGCCGCGAATGCCTCGATCAAACTTTTTGAAACGGAGCCTCGCTTGGACCAAGTCGCGGCAATTGAGAATCAACTGCGTGAACGGTTATGCCCTTTGGCTTCGGCCGACGCCGTTAATTCGATTCACTGCTTAGGAGCCATCGGAGCCGTTCGGATGCAGCACGAGGTTGACGTCGCTCAAGCCGTCAGTTTTTTCGTGGACCGGGGCGTTTGGATTCGCCCGATCCGGGACACGATCTATCTGGCTCCCGCGTTTACGATCGACCAAGCGGACCTCGCTCTACTTTGCGACGCCATTTCAGGTTTTATCAACGCGCAATGAAGAATCGGTGTCTTCCTTGCCACTGACGAAACGTCCGGTTCATGTTAAAATCGTAGCTACGAGATCGGCTCAAAATCGCAATTGCATGACATTTTTATCGCTCCAACCATGCCCGAACTAAAAACCGCCCCCGAGACAACTCCTCAGACCACTTGGACCCGCCAACAAGTGGCCGATCTTTTTGAGCTACCGTTCAACGACCTGATTTTCCAAGCCGCTTCGGTGCATCGAGAGAACCACGATGCCAACAAGGTTCAGCTGAGTAGCTTGCTAAGCATCAAAACCGGTGCTTGCCCCGAAGACTGCGCGTACTGCCCGCAAAGTGCTCGGTATAAAACCGGATTGAAAAAAGAAAAACTGTTGCCGCTAGATCAGATCGTCGCCGCAGCCGAAAAAGCGAAAGCCAACGGGGCAGGGCGGTTCTGCATGGGTGCCGCATGGCGCAGCCCAAAAGATTCCGACATCGCTGAAGTTTCGGCTGCCGTCAAAGCCGTCAAAGCACTTGGCCTAGAAACATGTGCGACTCTTGGGATGCTGAACGAAGAACACGCTCAAGCGTTGACGGATGCCGGCTTGGATTACTACAACCACAACTTGGACACGTCGCCCGAGTTCTACGGCGAAATCATCACAACGCGGACTTATGACGACCGCTTGGAAACTTTGAAAAACGTTCGCGATGCCGGCATGAAAGTTTGCTGCGGAGGCATCGTCGGCATGGGTGAGGATCAAGCAGATCGAGTCGGCCTACTGCTGACTCTGGCCAATTTAGATCCGCCACCCGAAAGCGTGCCGATCAACAATCTGGTCAAGGTCGCCGGCACTCCGCTGGCCGAACAGGACGACATCGACCCGTTCGACTTCGTTCGCACCGTCGCCGTGGCTCGGATCTTGATGCCTAAGTCTTACGTTCGCCTTTCAGCAGGCCGCGAAGAGATGAACGACCAAATGCAGGCACTCTGCTTTCTAGCGGGAGCCAACAGCATCTTTTACGGCGACCAACTGCTGACCACTGGCAACGCGACCGTCAAGCATGATCGTGATCTTTTCGAGAAGCTGGGCATTTCCGCGTCCGGCTGCCAACAGTAATGCCGTGGCGTGGGGAAATTGAGCGTTCTTTCCAACAACGAGAACAAGCAAATCGTTGGCGGGCTCGGAAACGCGTCCAGTCGCCGATGGGCCGAACGCTGACCATCGACGGCCAACCGTTGTTGAATTTTTGCAGTAACGATTATCTCGCGCTAGCCAATCACCCTGCGTTAAAACAAGCGTCAGCCGAAGCCATCGAAACCTTCGGCACCGGCAGCGGTGCTTCACACCTAGTTTGCGGTCACCAAGAACTCCACCATCAGCTGGAGCAAGATCTGGCCGCGATGCTGGGCGCCCAGCAAGCGATTGTTTTCTCAACCGGATACATGGCAAACCTTGCGGTCCCCCAAACGTTCCTCGCACGCAACGATTTACTGCTGGAGGACAAACTGAATCACGCTTCGCTGTTGGATGCCGGCTCAATCAGCCCCGTGAAGATGAAACGCTACCCGCATCTCGATATCAATTCGGTTGAAAAATCGCTCGCAGGCAGCGACGCCAATCGCAAAATGGTTCTGACTGACGGAACGTTCAGCATGGACGGTGACGTCGCGCCGGTGCAACAACTGGCTGGACTGTGCCGACAGCAAGAAGCGATGCTGGTCGTCGATGACGCACACGGGTTTGGCGTCCTTGGCACAAGCGGGGCTGGGCTATTGGAACAGGAAGGTGTACCAGTCGGCGGCAACGTTTTGATGGTGGGCACACTCGGCAAGGCAGCCGGTAGCTTCGGAGCGTTTGTCGCGGGCGATGCCATTTACATTCAGTCGCTTATCCAATTTGCTCGCACCTACATCTACACAACGGCGCTGCCGCCGGCGGTTGCTGCGGCTTCAATCACGGCCGTCAATCTAATTCAATCCGAACCGTCGCGTCGTCAGCGATTAAAGTCCTTGATCAATCGTTTTCGCAAAGAAGCGGCTGAGGCAGGCCTGCCGCTGATGCCGTCACCCACCGCCATCCAGCCAATTGTTCTGGGTTCCGAGAAAAGTGCACTCGCGGCGGACGCGTTGCTCCGAGAAAACGGCATCCTTGGCATCGCGATTCGGCCCCCCACCGTGCCTATTGGCTCTGCCCGAATCCGCCTGACTTTCCGAGCCGATCATACCGACGAAGACATCGACAAACTGTTGTCCGTCTTGACCGACGACGCCTTCCGGCAGTTAATCGCTGCGGAGGACGCATCATGAAACCAAACCTTGT
The DNA here is from genome assembly GCA_937929805.1 of uncultured Pirellulaceae bacterium. GTDB lineage: Bacteria > Planctomycetota > Planctomycetia > Pirellulales > Pirellulaceae > Mariniblastus. The sequence goes on along the minus strand of CALFUT010000041.1, from coordinate 31,933 downwards.
ACTTTTGCACGGCTGGGGAGTCAATTCAAAGGTCTGGAATGGTGTGATCCCGTCGCTCGAGCAGGTTTTTCACGTAACCACAATCGACCTGCCGGGCTACGGTTCGCTGGCGGACCAACCGCCGGGAGAGAACTTGTCCGACATCGCGGACGCGGTTCTGGACCAAGCCCCCGCGTCTGCAATCTGGTGTGGGTGGTCGCTGGGCGGGATGGTTGCAATGACCGCCGCGCTAAAGCAACCCAAACGGATCGAAAGATTGGTTTTGGTTTGCTCGACCCCCAAGTTCATGCAAGATGACCTCTGGCAGCACGGCTCCAGTGAGACGGCAATGCAGAACTTGTCGGATCAGTTCGAAAAAGACTACCCCAAAGCGTTAGCTCGGTTTTTCCTGCTGCAGCTTGGAGCGGCAACCGACGCGCGAGTCCGGTCGCGTGAACTGGCCAATGACGTCTTTTCAGAACCATCCACTTCGTGGAACACCCTGCAGTCAGGATTGAACTTGCTGCGATCCACGGACCTTCGCGAGTCGATCAAGAACATTCAGTGTGCAACAGAAGTGATCGTCGGCACGGAAGACCGAGTCATTCCTGCTGAAGCCGGACGATTTCTCGCCCAAGAAATTCCCGATGCGCGGCTTCACGAAGTTGCAGCTGGCCACATCCCATTCGTAACATCACGCGATTGGTTTACTGAGCGAATGAAACAATTCACCGGAGTGAAACCCTGATCGTGGATTTACAACGGGAACAAATTGAAAGACAGTTCGATCGAGCCGCCGCGACCTATGACTCAGTCGCCTCGCTTCAACGACAGATGGCCGATCGGCTGCTAGCCAAAATGCCAAGCACGTTCGACGGCCAGCTCGTTGACCTCGGCTGTGGAACGGGTGACTTACTTCAAAAGCTGGCACATCGAACCACCGCAACCAATTTGACTGGCGTCGATATTTCATCTGCCATGCTAGAGCAAACTCGGCTTCGTGTACCACAGGCACGGCTGATCAAATCTGACATCGCATCGCTGCCGGTAGCCGAAAACGTGTTCCGATGGGCCGTTTCCAATGCTGCCATTCAGTGGTGCGACTCCGGGGCCGTATTTTCCGAACTGCGTCGCATCTTGCAGCCCGGCGGAAAAGCCTTTCTTTCAACCTTTGGGCCGGGCACGATGAAACAGTGGAGAGAAACCCTTGCTTCCGTTTCTGGTGACGATCGAGTTCACTCGTTTCTAACGATTGAACAATTGAAGGCCCAACTGAAGGCGGCCGGTTTCGCTTCGGTCGAATCTAAAACCGAAATGGTCGACATTCAATTCGATTCGGTTCGAGCGATGTTCGATTCCGTTCGCAAACTCGGCGCAACGAATGCTCGCCGTGATCGGCCGACCGGTTTATCAGGGCGAAAATGGCTCCAACAAGTCACCGACGCTTTCGAAGAAACACGAGACAGCAACGGCTTGATCACGTTGACGTACGAATGCTGCTATCTGTTCGCTCATTGATCGAACAACTGCGCCGGACTCGACAGGATCAACATGATGGACAGGATGCTGACTCAATTCTCTACTTCCCAATCCTGTTCATCCTGTAAAGCCTGTCAAAAAACACTTTCCTAAACGATTACCTCTGCGCTCTCAGCGGCTCTGCGTTTCAAATTGTCCCGAATTCGGGCGGATGACGGGCGCAAGCAGCGAGCCGTTTTTGAACAGGAGGAAACAGAGGTAACAGAGATTGCTTCTCCGTTTTCTCTGCTCTGTTGACTCCTGTTCCAACACTACAGAATTCACCCATGCTGCCACTGAACGCTAGCAGACTGCTTGAGCGGATCAGACATTGCGGTAGCTTGCGAGTTCTGACGCGACGTAAAATCGTGGCTCAAAACATGGATGTTTTTTAGACTGCGAAAATCTTGATGACGACTGAGCCATCACTCAATGTGGAATCAATCCGCCTACTCCTTTCAGACGTAGATGGCATCCTGACCACCGGCGCGCTGACCTTTGACAACAACGGCGTCGAATCAAAAACGTTTCATGTTCGCGACGGCATGGCGATCAAGCTGTGGCAAAAAGCGGGACCATCGTTTGGCGTGATCACGGCTCGATCATCGAAAATCGTACAGAACAGAATGAACGAACTGGGCGTAGACATTATCTGCCAAGGATCGAAAGACAAAATCGACAGTGCCAATGAGATTTTGGAACGGCTAGGCCTCTCGTTCGAAAACGTTGGCTACATTGGCGATGACTTGACCGATTTGGCACTGCTGAAACGATGCGGATTCTCGGCGACGGTGGCCGATGGCGTTGCCGAGGTGAAACAGGCGGTCGACTACGTCACTAAGGCGTCGGGTGGTATGGGGGCGATACGCGAACTGGTTGAACTGATCTTGAAACGTCAGGGCCGGTGGGAACAAACCATTGAAAGCTACGCTGGCTGAAATACGAAACAGGCAACGGGCCGCTTTGATAACAAAAGCAGCCCGAGAAACAACGAAAAGGATTTCGTCACTTGCCCGACAACCAACATCCCGCTTTAAAACGACGCCGGCGATCCAATCCGGTTGTGCAATACGTGCTTTCGCTAGCCGCAGTGATTGCCGCGTACTCGCTGTACGCCATCGTCGCGGTTCCGTTGCTTGAAGGACCGCCCAACCGCATCAAAGTCGCTCGGTCCACCGCGTCGATCGATGCTCAACCGCGACAACGTGACAAGTCGTGGCTGATGCCCTTCGTTCCGGAAGATGGATGGGAGCTAGATTCTTGTAAAACGGTGACGGTCGAAGGCGGCACGATTCTGTTCCGCGACTATCAACCGCTCGATGACGGTTACGCTGATGTTTACCCTTTCACGCTGATCCTCAACGCCAAACCACCGCGAGCCGACGGAACGCCAGCAATCGGCGATCAGCCGGGGCAAACGCCGATCACGATCAGGTGCGCGAAACAAGCACGCCTGAAGTTCGATCGCCCACTGGCCGAGGGTGTTAGCCATGGCGGCCTGAAACTAGAAGGCGCTCGATTGGTGGGTGACGTGACGATCTACCGACCACCGACAGCGGAAGGTAGTTCGGATGGTGTGTCGATTGTCACCAGCAACATCCAAATCGATCCCCACCAAGTATTCACACTTGAAGAAGTCCAATTTGCTTTCGGGAAAAACGAGGGGGTCGGGCGTAACCTGAGAATCGATTTAACGCGATCGAGCCAAAGGACAAGCAATCCGATTAAAGCGGCCGGTTTCTCGGGCGTCGACGGCATCAAACGCATCGAACTGGCCACTTTAAAAAGACTGCGACTGGAGCCAACCGAGAATAACCGGGCTGTGCCTCAAGGTTCGATCGACCCGAACGTCGCTGGTGATCGTGAAGCTGATCTGTTTTCAAACTCCACAGCTCCGCTCGAGGTTTCTTGCGCCGGACCGTTCGCCTTCGATTTCGGTTCGAATACGGCGACCCTGAACGATCAAGTCCGCGTCGAACAACAGGACCAAAACCGTGACTGGCTCAGCTGTGACCAACTGGTGCTCACGCTGTCGGACGAAACGCGTGTCGGTAGCTCAGTCCCTGATTCTGGTTTGAGTCTAGAAACATTTCATGCCAAGGGATCGCCCGCCCAAGTGGTTTCTCATTCGCGAAGCACCACGATTTCCGGCAATCGGCTGAGCTACGACGTGAGGACAGGGCAGTTCCAAGCCACTTCGAATCATCAAGTGACCGTTGAAACGCCCGAGTTCCAGCTTCTCTCACGGGAACTCAATTACTCCGTTTCGAATGACGGTTCGATGGGGCCCGTCGATGCGAAGGGGCCCGGCCGCCTGCTAAGACTCGGATCCGCAAAACGCGACCCTCTGCTGGTGAAATGGCAGAAAGGTATGACGGTCCGGCCGAGTGGAACACAACAACAGATCAAGATTGACGGGCAATCGAACGTGCACCTTGGCCACGACATCAGTTTGGTTGCCGATCAAATTGAGCTTTGGCTGGAGCAAATCCAAGAAGGGCAACGGGAACCATCACTCGCAGGCCAGCAGTCAAAACAACAAGAAAATTGGGATCCGATCCGGGTTCTTGCGTCGGGTGGCGTACGCATTAAAACTCCGCAGCTTAATGGAACGGCCAGCAACTTGACCGCCACATGGCAGGGAACCAACGCCACCATCGGTCCCAATTCAAATGCTGGCGTGACACCAGTAGGTGCGAAGCGTCACGTCGTCGCACGAGTGACCCAAGAAGGCTGGACGACACTCTCACCCGCCCAAAGAACTGGCTGGACCTCGATGCCACCGGTCGCTCGTGTTGCGAGGCAAAGCATCAACCAACCAACAGTGGTGCAGAACAATTCGCTTGCTCAAACGGCAAATGATGCTGTGCGGAAAAGCTCGCCGCAAATCGCTGGGCCAGCGACAAAGCCCGAAGGTGCAGAAGGAAAGATCGATTTCCAAGGTGAAAACATCGTCGTTCAGCTGAAACGATCGGGAGCTGAGACAGAGATCGCAGACTTGAAAATTGACGGGAACGTTCGAGTCACTCAGACAACAAGTTCTGCAACCGATCCGACTACGCATACGATCTCAGGATCGTCCTTACATCTTGTTCCGCAAGCCGCCAAGCAACAGCGCGTTCAAATCGTCGGAAGTGCCAGAAAGCCGGCTCAGTTTCGAAGCGACCAATTGAATCTAGACGGCCGAAAAATCTTCGTCGACCAGTTAGCAAATCGAATCTGGGTCGAAGGGCAAGGCAAACTTTGGCTCAACCCAAACAAACAATTGAGCGATTCCAATCCGAGTCAGGCCAACGCAAGCGTTCGGCCGACCGATCAGCTCGACCCAGAACGGCTGGGCGCTATGGACCGACTGGAGGTCCATTGGGCGGCTGGGATGATCTTTGATGGAAAGAAGATATATTTCGAAGAAGACGTAGCGATGACCGCCAAGTCCGAACCCGATCAAAACGGCAACGTTACTCAGTCACGGTCCTTTAGCCGAGGACTCAGTATCGCTCTGACAGAAGAAGTTCGCATCGCTCCATCAAATGGCACAAGCAAACGACTCGGTTCGAACATTGAGATATCAGAGGTGATTCTGGTCGACGAGATCGCGGCAGAGAAACGGGTCTTTCAATTGGCCAGCAGCGACACGACCAATACACCGTTCCGATTAGCTGGAACCGAATCAACAACCAATCCGCTACAGACCCCCGTGGTCATCGAACACACGACGCTGGACGTGAACGCAAAAATCCTTGAACGTCAAACGGTCATTGCCCCCCAAGCGACCTACGCCGCAACTAGCGGAATGATTCGCGCAAGCGGACCGGGTGCGATTCAACTGCATCGACGCGGAAAATCAAAATCGCTGGACCCATCGGGCAGTGGAACCTCAAACAACTCCAGCAATCCTGATGCGATCACGCTGACTCATGTGAAGTTCGATGACCGCCTAGTTGCGGACCCAAACAAAAAGCAAATTCACATCCATGGCCAAGTCCGTTCCTTGACGTCTCCTGTTCGGTCATTCGATACCGTCGTTGACCCGGACATGGAAACCAGCACATGGCCAGCTGGTGCGGTAAAACTGGTTTGCCAGCAGGTTCAGTTGGCTCAATGGAATCCCCAGTCTTCCAACAAACCGTCCAATGAAATGGTCGCCTCGGGGAACGCTCACATCATCAGCAGCAAGTTCGAAGCGACGGCCGATCGAGTCAGCTACAGCCAGGCAAATGACATGCTGGTGGTCGAGGGAACGACTCGGTCGGACGCGAATCTTTGGTTCCGCAGGAACCCGACCGCTCGCCCAGATCATCTCGTTGCTGGAAAAATTCTGTACCGACTTTCAGACCAATGGACCGAAGTGCAGAACGTTCGAAATTTGAAGATCAAGTCAAAGTGAGGTGGGATTTGCGATGCAAAACTTGACCCCACTCATGTCGATCGCGGCCGTTGTCGTTCTGACCGGTTGCTCGCGATTGAACGTCAACACACCAAGTGAACGCATCCGACCGGCCAATGATCGAGACTGGATCGCAGAACTTCAGACACCCGCGTTTGCCGAGATCAACGGCGATCAAATCACGCTTCGAAACATTCGCAGCAATCGTTACCTGACAAACGACGATTACGTCGTAAATCACTACGACCGAACAATCAACGTCAACCAAATCAAGTCGGTCGATTACGTCGTGGTCCCCTTTAACAACACGCCACAGATCGCACACACGTTGCTCAGTTTCGGATTGAGCGATGACACCTATCTAGGAGTATCAGTCGAGGTCCGTCGAGAAAAAGGAGAAGGCTATTCGGCGTGGCGAGGTCTGACTCGTCAATTGGAATTGATGTACGTCTTGGCTGACGAGCGTGACTTGATCGGAGTCAGAACTTCGCAACGCGATTCCGACGTCTACATTTACCCGACCGTCGCAACGCCAAAACAAGCTCAGGACTTGTTCCAATCCGTGGTGGCAAGGATGAACAAACTTGCGGCTAATCCCGAGTTCTATCACACATTCACCAACAATTGCACAACCAACCTGAAGTCGCACGTCAACGAATTGAGCCCCAATCGAATTCCCTACGGCTGGAAAGTTCTACTACCCGGTTACTCGGCCGAATACGCGTACGAGCTTGGGTTACTCGACCGGCGAATTGCATTCGAAGATTTGCAGGCGATTGCGTTAGTGCGAGAAGAAGCCAACGAAAGCTTAGATAACCCTAAGTTTTCTGAAGTGATTCGCTCCAAACGCGATGCATTGAAACGCTTGGCACAGAGGCAGATTGCATCTCAAGCCAACTCCGGATCAACTGAATTGCCTAGTCATCGGTAAGCGCAGCTACGCCGTGACTGCTTTGGCTCCGAAACCCGTTTTGGGTTGCCCGTCGAGATATCATATTCCTGCAAGTCAATAGTCTCCTCAGCTTGCGAACCTGACCAACGCCGCAGCTCTATCAGGCGGCAGCATGCGACTCGTTTTGCAGCATTAGTTTTCGGCACGCCAAGATCAGAAAACACAACCGGGAAGTCATTGTCGCAATGACGGCAATCAAAAAACTAACGGCAGTACTTTGAAAATTGACTTCAGGGAATAAGAAAATCGCAATCACAATCGCGACCAATCCGACAACCGAAGAATAGAAACTGTCTTGAGGTCGATTGATTGCCAGCAGACCGCACGTCAACCCGAAGCTGACACCCAAAAACGGCAGTGCCAACCCTAGTGTCGGGGTGATTAAGTTCTTTCCGTTTAAATGTGCGTTGAAAAACTCTTTGTACTGGTTTCCAAAAAACAAGTTCGTAATTGACTCACCAAAGAACCACAACACCGCTGAAAAACCGAGCAGTACCACAAGAATCAAACCGATGTACTGGATCAGAACAACAATCAAACCCTTTAAACCGTGTTCATGAAACTCTCGCGCCGAACGAGGTGCCAAGATACTGCAAACGCCCAGCAGAAACGGGTTCGCCATTAGAACCACGGTGAAGCAGGCGAAAAATACGCCGGCAGCCTCTTCGCTGACGTAAACCGTTAGCAGCCAAATACACTGGTACATCATGATGGTCGAGCAAATATTCTCACCTGCCACCCATCGCCCGTAACGGAAATTCCTTCCAGCCGTAACCTTGATGTCCGACGGCTGAAATCGGAACCGATGCCGATAGACGGTCCAACACCCCACCAGCGCCAAAAGATTGACACCGCCAATGAAACAGAAGACGACGGTAGCCGTCATCTTTGCGTTTATGACCGCGACGGCCAACGCGGCAACAAGCACCGTGGCAGTCAGAAATTCCAAAATCGCACTTGGCCGAACTTCCAAGTTCGCTAACAACCAACGTCGTGAAAATTCTCGCAACAACTGCAACGGCGCGATTAGCAGCATGATGATTATCACGACGGTTGCTGATTCGCTAAAAATCTGCGCCGTCGTCATCCACGCGCAATAGACTCCGCCGCAGATGACCAAAATGCCAATCAACAACAACGAAGTGATCAACATGCTTCCGGAGAGTGTTTTCTGACGTTCTTCAGTTCGATCCGACTGACTGAAAACCGTCATGGGAGTCGTGACGAAAGCCTCGTGCACCGCAATCAACAAAATCAAGATCCCAAACGCGGTCGAGTAATACCCAAGCTGTTCAGGCGAACCCATCCCGGAAACGGAGCCATCATCGTGCGAGAATCTACCTCCCACCGAAATGGAAGTCAGGAACCGGGTCATGCTCAAAAGCGCCTGCCCCACCAATGCCCAAAACAGCGTCACCGGCAAATGCTTGACCAAAGCACTTAGCCTCGACGGCGTCGTGCTTGCGGGGAATGGATTGGGGCGGTTGAGCGAATCGATCGGACTGACTACTTCGTGCGACGCGGCGGGCGTGAATTGATGAGAGCACCCAGTTTAAGCAGATCGCTCATTCGCTGAATCTGAATTCAGGCTCCTTGCGGCCAATTTCCGTCGAATCCTCAAGTAAACGAGTCCTTTAGCGAGCTCTGTAACAATGATGGGAACCCGGCAGGTCGCCCTTAACGCTTTTGAGGACGCGTTTGAGCGCCCAAGCTAAGCCAAAATCACCATCGCAGGGACAACGCTGCGCACGCTGCCGCAGATAAATTTGATTCTGGGCAGCGACGATAGCGAAACACTAATCGGCTGAGGAGGCAAGAATTTTTCGCCCAACAACGGGATCATCCGATTGAATCAAACCGTCTCGTAAACGAATGACACGTTTCGCGTGTTCGGCGACCTCGTCTTCGTGAGTCACCATGATGATGGTACGACCTTCCTCGTTCAGCCGTTCGAACAACGCCAGAATTTCCTCGGTCGTGACCGAGTCTAGGTTTCCTGTCGCTTCATCCGCCAAGATAAAACGCGGGTCATTGACCAGCGACCGAGCAATCGCAACCCGCTGTTGTTGACCACCCGACAACTGCGCTGGTCGGTGGCTAAGTCGATCGCCCAAGCCAACCATTTCCGCCAGCTCAATCGTGCGTTGACGCGACTTCGCATTCAAGCGGCCAAGGTAGTACAAAGGCACTTCAATGTTTTCGACAACGCTGAGCTGAGGAATCAGATTGTACGACTGAAACACGAACCCGATGCTTGAAGCACGCATGTGGGAAAGTTGATCGTCGCTCATCTGAGCGACATCGCGATCGCCCAGCAGGTACGAACCAGCCGTAGGCCGATCCAAACAGCCCAGCAAATTCAGCAACGTACTCTTGCCCGATCCGGAAGGCCCCATGATGGCGACGTAATCTCCCTGAGGCACTTTGAACGAAACACCTCGCAACGCGCGGACTGTTTCGCTTTTCAGCACGTAGTGTTTTTGAAGTTCGTGAATTTCTGCCGCCATTGCAGAATCAGAAATCGTGCTCGCAGGTCGGTCACTCAACTGCCGACCTCCTGACCCTGTGAACTCGAAGTCTTTTCGAGTCGCTTCGTTTTCAAAGCCGTTTCAGGCGACCCCGATTTTGAGACGCGACCTTTCGGTTCCTCTTTCACCGGCGCAACCTTTCCGACACGTCCACCATTGGCCGGAACCACCTTGGCGGGTGCCTTCCACTGCGATCGATCGACTGCCGCGCGCGATCCCGGAGGCAGCTTGATCCGGCGGTCACGCTTGATCTCTGGCAGTTCCATCAAGTGTTTGTACGCCGACGGGTTCATGACCAGTTCGGTTCCTTCGGTAACTCCAGAATTGAACATGACCATTTCCGAATTGTCACCACCCACGGCAACCTCAAGCGTTTCATAATCGCCGACCCCGCGTACGGCTAAGCAGAACTGACGATCCTGCACTCCGTAAACCGTTTGCAAAGGTGCCTGAAGTGCTCCTTTTTCGTAACTAGTCTGGATCGAAACCGACGCGTTCATCCCCGGCTTAAGAGCCGGCGGTGGATCAACAATTTGAATAAAAACTCCGTACTTTCGCACTGAAGATCTCATCCAACCGCCGGATTCCGCGTATTGATTCACCTTCGTCACGACGCCCTTTAGCTTCACATCACTCAGGGCATCCACTTGAATCAGAACTGGCATGTCGACGCGAACCCGAGTGATACTCTGTTCATTGACAAGCGCTTTGACTTCCATCTTGTTTGGGTTAGGCAATCGAATCAGAACTTGGTTTTGGCGAACTTCAATCCCTTTTTCTAGCACCCAATCGTCACCGCGTTGACGCTCAACCGCATACACAACCTGGCCAGTAACGCCCTCGGGAACGACCACGGTGCACTTGGCAATCTGTCTCAGAATTGTGCGTTCGGTCGCCTGTTCTACTCGCAGTGCTTCTTGTTGGCTGGCCAGTTGAACTTCGGCGGACTTAATTTCACTTTCCAATCGAATCAGTTCCTTCTTGCGAGAGATCTCATCCAGCACGTGCAATTTCTTGCGAGCCAGTTCATCCGAGTTCCGACCTTTCTCCGCCGCGATCTCAGCAGTCTTGACGGCAAACTGATCGGAAATCAACTGCTGACGAGTAATGAAGCCTCGTGCTTGAAGTTTCTTGCTGTGCTCCAGAACCGCTTTGGCCTGATTGAGTTGTTGCATCGCCGTTTGAATCGCACTCTCGGCATCAAAGACCTCGTTCTCGATCGTCTTGCGTAACTCAACGTAGGTGCCTTCCTCGTACTCTTGCTTAGCGGCCTTCGCAGTCGCGTACAGTGCCTCCGCCTGAATCACTTGAGTCCTAGCGTTGGCCAAAATAATTTTTTGTTGCTCAAGCTCCGTTTCAAACGAAGTGGTCTCCAGCTGCAAAAGAAAATCACCCGGCCCGACATCCGTTCCTTCAGGAATCAGCTCTAAGACTCTCAAGGCTGAATTTCTCTGTTTGACTTCGCAGCGAATCTCAACATTTTCGCTACTTTGGATCTCGCCCTGATCAAGCACGTGGGCAACGAATTGGCCTCGAACCACTTTCACCGTGATCGGTTGCTCGGCAAGCGGCTGTTCCTGCTGTTGGTACCAATACCATCCCGCAGCGCCGATGCAGCCCAGCACGACGGCAGCCACGACCAGTTTGGTCGCGATCCCTCCGTGGCGAGTTCGCGAAGACTTGTTGAAATGGCGGTTCATTAGATCATTCAAAACGAGACGCGGGTTGTTCAGCGTCGTTCAACGGCCGCCGAGTTTGCTCCAAGTGTATTGTAACCGCTTAAACGCCAGATCGGGGCGAAGTGATTTAGACGATTCAAGAAGTCGGTGCGGAAAGTTCGGGTTCCAACAATTCCACGGCAGGAGATTCTTCCTCAAATGCCGGTTGCGGCACCTCATCGGACTCGACGGGACGATCTTGCGGTGTTTCATCCGCCTGCATGGCACCGACCGCCGAAAACCCAACGCCGGTAACATTCAATCCCATCATACTGGCAGCAAAGTCCGCGATGCCAACATCGATATTTCCCGGGTCCACCCACCGAAAGCTTTCGTCAAGCTGCATCGTCCCTAAGTCAAAATCAAGATTCATACGCAGTGATTCGTACTCGACCCACGTCTCAAGAATGTCGTTCAGAGCCGAGTTGAGCCCCGTCAAGGCTTGAGTCAAGTCACGAGCCGTCGTGGCACCCAACCGAGCCGCATTCCCCGCGCCGGGGCGAACGGGTTCCTCCAAAGCGTACCGGTTGAGTTCCACCTGTTCGATGTTCACTTGAACACTGCGACGATTCAACTCGAACAAAATCTTATTCTGCTCGATTGTCCGCAGCGTTTGGCGCAAGTTCCGCTTGACCTCGTCCTCGAACTGATACATCCGGCGACGATCCTGTTCGTATTCGATAATGGCTTGCCGGTAGTCGTTACGCTCTGCCAACCGAACAATAGGGGCATCAAACCGCAGCCCGGCTTGCAGCTGACCGTTTTCGTAGTTCAGTCGGAACGGGTTATCGGTCTCGTTGCCGATATCCCCTGCAAAGACTAAATCGATATTGCCATCCAATTGGTCAGCCACAAATTCGATCTGCCGCCATTGATCCACCAAGCTGGCCCTCGCATTCATCCAGTCGCGACGAAAAAATCTCGCAATCTCGGTCGCCATGGCCGGTGCAAGTTGCACGTCGGTGACCTCGATCGAATTCGAACGAATCTTGGCCTGCAACAGCGACATATCCAGCAGCACATTTGCCAGATCCCCCAACTGTTCAGGCGCCGATTGAAGCGTTTGTGTCAGACGATTTCGACTGGCTTCGGTTGCCACATCACCGGAATCAGAAAACTCATCGAGTGTTTCCGAAGTGGCTTTCAATTGTTCCGCAATTCGTTTGACGGCCGATACCAACCCAGATTCGCCTGTCAAAATTCGTTTTAATTCTTCTTGCTGAGGAATCGACGAGTCCTCAAACAAACGCAGTTCGACTCCAGCGTCGATCGTTCCTGCCTTCAGTTGTTTTCGAATGGCCGCCAAATATTCAAGACGATCTGTTCTAGCGTCGCTCAACTTCATCAGGTCGGAATTTAGCAACGCTTGGTCGTCCCCAATGATCGCATCGGCCAATCGCAGCCCCGTGTCAAGTTTTTCTCGAAGAGCGTCAATTCCGGTCGACAAATCATCAAAATTCAATGTTTGATCCGCATCTGCATCTGCAATCCCGGTGGCATCCGGTCCCGTCAGTTTGGTGTCGATAAGCAAATCACTCAAGTCGCTTAGAATCAGTCCAGCGTCGTTGCGAAGCTTGGCCACTTCGTCCAGACGGTTGTTCAATTGATCATCGATCAACTCAAACCGATCCAAGAACGGATCTTCAATCAACATGTCTAGGTCCGGTGGCAATCCTAACAATTGCTTGAAGTTGTCAAGTGCATTCAGGTATTGATTTCGTGACACCAACAAACTCTGCTGCTGTTGATAGACCGTGGATTCGAACTGCTTGACTTGAATCGCGTTGATTCGCTCCCGCAAAAACAGTTCACGAAACTGGTCCAACACGCCCTCCAGCTGCTTCACGATGAACGCCTGATTTCGAATCAATTGCTGACGCTGCTGCAACCCGACAAACCCGCCAACGTCGCTGGAAGCGGGTGCGGGCAGACCTAAAAAATCTCCTCCGAGAGAAAGATCGCTATTGGAGTTACGACCGACGGCAACCTGAAGGAACAAGCCACGACGAAAACGAGCCAACTGCCGGACGTTTGCCAACAGCGTCCGCTCAGCCTGAGTCAACGACTCCAAAATTCTTTCTCGTCCTGCATCGCGCAACAGCGGTTGGATCAATGAGAAATTGACCAACGAGTTCGCGGTCTGTGTGTTGTTGCCAGAAAAGTTCCAGAGAATTGTGTTGGCAATTCCGGCGGTCAATGTCGTGCCGGTGATTCCCAGTCTGCTGAAATTAATTCCCTCTCCGTTGGCGCCCAACTGATTGGATAACGTCGTCGACGATTGTCCCGTCCCTGTGCGCTGTCGACCCTGCGTCGTCAGAAAGGAATTGAATCCAGCAAACAATTGTGAATCAAAACCAAAACGCTGCAGGCTAACCTCAAGCGCTGAAAGATAAAGCGTCTCGCGCTGCTGCTGCAAATCGGGCGAGTGCAACAGCGCCAGTTGATAGGCCGAATCGAGATCCAGCACCACTTGCCCACGATCATTGATCGGCAGACTGGATTGCCAGTTTCCGTTATCGATCGTTTCTTGATCCCCGTTGGCGTGCCAACACGGGTATCCCGGTTTGCAATCCACGCAGTGCATCAGTCGATGCGATATCGGATCATCGGGCGGCAGCGGAATATGGTCAGGACAAAACGGATCAAACAACCGTGACGCCGGATCGGGCAAGATGTTTCCCGACGCCGAATCCCAGCGAGGGTCGTTCGCCTTCTGCTTGATCAACTGACAGGCCTCGAGATCCGCCTGCCGGCGAAACTCGGCTCTTGATCGGTGGCAGCCACTCGAAACAACCAGCAGACCTCCCGCGCAGACAATCGCCAACACGCAGAATACGCCAGCGATCTTCGTTGGCGCATCTTTCGTTGGCGCATACTTCGCGCAGGGCAGGGTGCAGTTCTGGGTCGACGACAAAACGTTTCCTTTCACCGAAAGACGAACGCTCTCGGTTGATCAATTCGCTGGGGCGCGGGAACCCATGCGGTCTGATCAGAATGATCCATATGTAGGGATCATCGGGCTGATGACGGTTTTGACTTGAAATATTGTGGGTTTGCAGCCGTGTGATGGTCGACAAAAGAAACAGACCGCAAGTCGGTCGGCGATTCGTCGATAAATGAAAATGGTCTCACGAAACGAGGCGAAAGCCGGATTTTCCTGGTCTTTCAACGTCGGATACGAGGCTTTTCGGTTGGCCCAGTTGCCGGTCGTTGTATTATTAGATGTCCGTCCAGCCACCCAAGCTGCCGCAAAAGCTACCTGATCCGAAAATCTTTACATTCTTCGCCCCGCATCTGATGGTGTGGGCTGCTTGGAAACCATCATGATTTCAATTGCTGTCGTCAGTATCGTGTTCATCGCTCTGTGCGTGTGCGTGTACTTTGCCTCCCAGTCTTGGCACTGGGTCAATGTGCTATTTCTGATGCTGACGTTCATCGCCGGGCTCGCCGCTACGATTGGCTTGGCTCAGGTTGGCTCATTGCGCTACAAACAACAGAAAGCCGCGTTGGATGCTGAACAACGGGCCGAACGCCTAGTCAGCCAAGCAAACCTGCAAGTTTCTGGCGACATCGATTCCACGACGTACTCCCAAGATTCGCTCCGCGGCGTCAGCCAAGAACTGGCGCTGGTCATGGCGGGTCGAGGCCGAGTTTGGTCAAGAGGTTCAGTAACCGCTGACGGCGACAACATCATCTTCAAGTTCCCCAGTGCTCGTCCCAACAGCGGCGAGAATGGCGTCAAGCTAGAAAACGTTGTCCTGTTTGCATTCGCAGAAGGCGTCGCACCAGTTCCCAAAGGTGATGGCGATAACGCAAACACGCCTCCTCCACGAGTCCCGATCGGTTACATCGGTTCGGTTCGCGTCATCGAAGAAACGCCCGAGTCACTCAAACTAGCGCCAGAGTTCATCACTGATCCGGAGCAGTACACCGACCCAACAACCACTTGGTCATTATTTGAAAAGATGCCGCTCGATCGGCACGACACGGTGCAGAATGCTTTTCGGCGAGTCGCCAAACTTGACGAAGATGCAGAGATTGATTTGAGCGAACTACGAAAGTTTCTGCAAAATGGATTACTCAACCCCGACCGTGTCGGCATAGAACCAAACACCCGCGAATACGAAGAACTGCTTGATCGATACACATTTGACGGTGTCCCATTGGGCACGATTCAAAACTGGATCGACGCGCAGCCGAATCGGATCGTCACCAAGTTCGAACCGGCGCCTGAGGAGATTTTTGTTCGGTATCGCTTCACCGGCAAGTCACGGAAAAGTTACCAAGTTGACTCCGAAGGAAACCTAGCAACCGATGGACCTTTCACCGCGACAGGTCTGGCGGTCGAATCGTCGTTGCACCTCGGCAAGGAAGTTCAATTCGAAGAAGATAACGTCGTTTCGGTCGACTCGGTTAACGCAGCCGGATATAGCCGCAGCGATGGAACTCAGGTTCCACCGTTTCCAAGTACCGAGCCTGTGGAAGAGATCGAACGTTATTACGTCCGACCTTTGCGAGACTACCCGTACCTGCTGGCCAGCACGACCGACGCTTCAACCAAAATCGAAGAAGAGACAACACGTCGTCAGAAAAGTAACGAAGTGCAAACCGCGACCCTGCGAGACACTCAGGCTCAGATCGCCGAGCGTACCAAATTGACCGCCGCCTTAGAGTCGGACCAGAAAAATTTGCGCACGGACCAGCAAGTGGTCACCGAGGTGTTGGAAACGAAAACATCTGCGGTCGAACAACTGATCCAGAAGATTGACGGCATCCAATCTCAGCTGAACGCCATCAGTCGCTAACAAATTGGCCAGCGCAGGTTTTTCACTTTCACCGTTGTTTTAAGGTGGCGTGTGGCCGGGAGGGCGAGGCTCCGCCCGAGCCGTGCGGAGCAAAGAAGTTCAACCTTCGAACCGGGTGCGGGCGGAACTGAAAACCGGGGTGCCGACCGAATCTTCTTTTCCCGGGCGTTGAATTCACCCACCTAAAGAGTCGCTGCTCAATTCAGCCGCAAACCAGCAGTTTGTGCATGACCATCAACACCGCTGGGTTCAGCCAAATGTAGCCCGTTTTCAAGCAAATCCAATGATACCGTGTTTGGTTGTCTCGGTTTATATCCGCGTCGAAGTAGACAAAATAGAGCGGCATGAAAGAAGCCAAGCGCCCGTTTGACTCGAATTTCAACTGAAGATCGAGTTTTCTTCTCTGCGCCAGTTGCGGTCGCCTCAAGTGAACGAACTCTCTATCATGAGGACGGCCGGTCTTCCGGGCTTTTTTACTTCGTCAATTCGCCCCCACACGTGACCATGGGCATCGAAAACCGATCCTATTACCGCGACGACGCCGACTACGGCTACACCCGCCAGTTTGGCTCGAACTCTTGGTCGATGATCTCGATCATCATCGCGATCAACGTTGGTGTCTTTGTACTCGACATGTTCTTCCCCGCGGTAAAAGATGCCTTGGCACTAAAATCCGACCGGGTGTACTTCATCTGGAACTGGCTGACCTATGGTTTTACCCATGCGCCATACAACGATCCGAGTATTGGCATGTGGCACATTCTTGGGAACATGTTGACGCTATTCTTTCTGGGGCGACCCGTTGAGCAACGCATGGGATCCCAAGAGTTTCTCAGCTTTTACCTGGTCGCCGTCGTTGTTTCGGGACTTGGAGCCGTTGTGCTTGCTTGGTTGTCCGGCGGCGCAATGTCGCTGATTGGTGCATCGGGAGCCGTCACCGCAGTCGTCGCGTTGTTCATCATGTGGTTCCCACATCAGAAGCTTTTGATTTGGGGAATCCTGCCGATCCCAGCATGGCTGCTGGGCGTTCTGATGATTGCGTCAAACCTTGGGTATGCGTTCACCCCAAACAGCCAAGTTAGCTGGCAAGCACATGCGATGGGAGCCGTTTTCGGGTTCCTTTATCTGAAGAATGGTTGGCGGTTGGGTCCGCTGGGACTCGATCGGGTCAAAGAGTTGTCCAAGAATAAACCCAAGCTGAAGCTGCACGATCCGGATGCGAAAGCTCAGAAACTGCAAGCAGAAGCGGATCGGATTCTCGCCAAAATCAACCAGTTAGGCGAGAGCAGCCTGACATCGGGCGAGCGAAGAACGCTCAACAAGTACAGCCAGTCGCTCCGGAAACAACGGGATGAGTCCTAGATTGTGAGAATCCGTCCCGGATGTCTAGCGGATTCGCCTTGAGTTCTAGCCAACAAATCGGTAATGAACTCATATGAAACCCTTCGTTTTTGAATACTTTTGGGCGGACAGGCCACGCGTGCAGGGAAACCTGAGCTGGTTTCTCGCTTCGTGTTGGGGTTTTAAGGTGGAAGTGCTTGCGGGAGGGCCGGGCCCCGTCCCGGCTCAATGGATGGTCGAGCATATTCCTCCGCTCGGTTCGGACGGAGCCTTACCCTCCCATCAATCAAGCGGTTCGGACGGAGCCTTACCCTCCCCGGACAGAGCCTTACCCTCCCGTCGCTCAAGCGGTTCGGACGGAGTCTCACCCTCCCAGACATCGTCGCAGGACCGGAGAAGCGGCGGTACACTTCGATTGCTTTCGGTTCTGACTCTCCTTGCGACGCTGACCATCACAACTGGCTGCGCGAACTGGAACGCGAACAACGAGCCGGGCTCGTCAAAGTTGAACTTGAACAACTCACGAATGTCGCCCGGTTCGGTCGAGATCGAAATCGCGGTCGCTCAGCTGGACTCGGACCAAGCAGGCGATTTAGAGCAACTGCTGGGCACGATCGATCAGCAAAAACTTTCACTTGACATTCGACAACAGCTCGATCGCAACGGACTGGCTTGCGGCATCATGTCCTCACGGCCGCCCGCCACGTTCTATGAATTACTTGAACCATTCGTGCCAGACCCTGAAACACTCGACATCGCCGCTAGGCCATTAGCGCTGGCGGGATTGCTTGATCCAGTTTCGCGTTTACTGCTGCATCAACGAATATCCAATCAAAACGGTGACGTTTACCCAGTTGGAACATCGGACCTGTACGACCATATCGAGTGGACGATAGTTCATCCCAATCATCAAGTCGCGGGCGAAGCCAATCTAGCGCGTGCTTTTTTTGACCTTACAACCTACCCCAATTCAGATGGTTCGGTCACATTGAAACTGAATCCCGTCATCCGCCACGGCGAAAAGATTCAACAAATCAGTGTTGCGGATGGCTCTTTTGTGATGGACCGAGGCCAACGGCAGATACGTTTGGACGAAGTTGGATTTTCGATTCAATTACGAGCCGGCCAAACGCTGGTCGTTGCCGCGGACGAACCTTTCCTTGATCACAGCAGCGAAAATGCCCCGCTGGGCAAAATGCTTCTCGGTTCGGAAAACGCAAACGAAACGCGTCTGTTGCTCGTTCGCCTTGTTCAGACTCAAATGGATGACTTATTCAATTATTCCACACAGTAAATCGAATTCCGCTTCGTAGTACAGCCTAACGCATCGACCCGCACCGTCCCGAGGATGATCGACAGTCGCTGGGGCGGAGCAAAATTCGTCCGCACCCGTGAAACATGACAACAAAATCATCACAACCTTCCGCCACGCCGGCCGCCAATGATTCGGCAAAGGACACCGACTGGATCGACCAGCGCGAGCAACGAGTCCTCGCGCCGTTCGCGATGCGTAGCCGCGACAGCCAAGGTCGGATTCACCCAGAACAAGAGCACTTGTATCGCGGCCCCTTTCAGCGGGATCGAGATCGTATTCTGCACAGCTGGGCCTATCGTCGACTGAGCGGCAAGATGCAAGTCTTCACGGGCGAAATGGGAGACTACCATCGGACGCGGCTGACTCACACTCAAGAGGTTGCCACGATCGCCCGCACGATCGGCCGCGCTTTGGGGCTTAACGAAGACCTGATTGAAGCACTCGCGCTGATGCATGACATCGGCCATCCGCCTTACGGCCACGCAGGCGAAGACGTGCTCAACGAGTGCGCCGCAGACCATGGCGGTTTTTCGCACAATCAGTTCGCACTGACGATCGTGCAAGAACTGGAAATCGTCTACCCGCAGTTCCCGGGGCTGAATCTAACGATGGAGGTGCTGGCGGGCCAAAACTTTCGCGCCGACAAGGCAAATGTTGAACTCGATCGACTGCTGGAAGTCCAACTGGTCGATGCAGCTGACAGCACAGCTTATGACGCTCACGATACAGACGACGCGCTGAAGCTGGGTTTGGTTTCGATCGATCAGATGGCCCAACTGAGCCTGATCAAAACCTGCCTAGATCACGTCGCGAAAAAATACACAGCGTTAGACAAATCATTGCAGCGAACGGCACTGGTGCATCAACTGATCGAACTGCAGGTCACTCAACTGACGGCCCATTGTGCAGGGGAACTTCGAAAACACGGCTTCGCAAACGCCTTTGAGGCGATGTCTAGCGATTTTCTCATTGAGCAACCGCCTGAACTGGCGGATCAAAAACGCGAATTGGAAAAATTCTTATATCAGAATGTTTACCGACACCCTCAGCTGATCACAATTCGAGAGACGGCTCAGAATCGACTGAGGCAAATGTATGCTGCTTTTTGTGAGAATCCGGAATTATTTCCGCCAAAATACCAGCGACGAGCCGACTTGATCGGTGTGCCTCGAATGGCAGTTGAGTACCTTGCGGGAATGACCGACCGCTTCTGCGAACAAACTTACCGCGAGATCAAGATTGGGTGATCAAACTCCTGTTTCTTTGCGACAGGGCTTTGGAAATCGGAAAAAGCACTGGCGTTTAAGGCGTAATCCCTTTTGACGAAAATAAAACGTCGATTCGATTGGTCAGTTCCTTGAGGTATCGCATTGATATACACTTGCTAGTAGGGCGTTTCGAAACCGGTTGCAGTAATTGCGTTAACCAGCCGTCGCGTGCCGGCGGCCGAGAGTCTTGACGATCAACATCGTCGATTTTCAGTTTTGAATGGATCCCTTGTTCATCCGGGCAAGCGAGTCGATTGGCGAGTGAGTCCACCGATACTGAAAGTAGAGTTTTAACATGGCGTTATGGATCCTTCGGGGATGTTTTTTATTAGTCGCGATCGGGCTTGGCCTGACACTTGCGCTCCCTAAATCAGCCGACCCGTTAGCCACCACTGAGTGGCCCGTCTTCTTACTGTTCGTTTTGGGAGCAAGTGCGGCAGTCGTTGCTGATGTGCTGATCCAAAACAAGCGGATCGATTTGATCTCGAGCGTGTACTTTGGATTGGTCGTCGGACTTTTCCTGACCTACGTCGTCAACTTAGCGCTGGCACCGTTGTTTGGCATGGCCGATCCTGATTCGTCCATCGGGGCTCAGAAAGCTATTATCGTCGCGTTTATCGGGTTGGTCGTCTGCTACCTGTGCATCAGTATGCTCTGGCAAACCAAAGACGATTTTCGATTTGTGATCCCCTACGTTGAGTTCAGCAAAGACGTAAAAGGAAGCAAGCCCTACATTTTGGACACAAGCGTAGTCATCGACGGCCGAATTGCGGACGTCGTCGAGACCGGAGTGATCGATAACCAGTTGATCATGCCAAGATTTGTACTGGCCGAACTTCAGGCGATCGCAGACAGCAGTGACAAGATGCGTCGCTCACGAGGCCGCCGAGGCCTCGATATCCTCAATCGTTTGCGCAATCACCCTGATCTAGATTTTAAAGTTTATGATCGCGAATTGCCGGAGATGCAGGACCAGCCAGTCGACATGAAGCTTTTGCTTTTGGCACGGCACATGGAAGGCAAAGTGGTCACCGGTGACTTCAACTTGAACAAAGTCGCCAAACTCCAAAACGTTCCCGTCATCAACCTGAACGAAATCGCAAATTCGTTAAAGCCGGTTTTCTTACCCGGTGAACCGATCAATACACGAATCGTTAAAGCGGGCGAAGGATCAGGGCAGGGCGTTGGCTACTTAGAGGACGGCACGATGATCGTTGTCGAAGGTGGTCGGGACCACATTGGATCAGACACTAGAGTGACAGTCACTAGCATGCTGCAAACGAGTGCCGGCCGGATGATTTTTGCCAAATTCGAAGGACTCGCAAGCTAACAAACGTGGCAAAATGAAACCTACCGGTCTGCAGACACAACCTGACAAGGCATCAGGATGCTGATTGGTCGGTTTAGAAGTGCGAGCTCCCAAAACGCTGGCTTCCGCGAGCGGTGCTAAGCGCTTCGACGCAGCAACGTTGGTAAAGTCGCCAACTCATATTGCATAGGCTGAGCATCGACGGTTACTACTTGGCATCCGATGCGGCGTTCAAGATTGATGACCAGTGGAGCTTTCAGATTCATCGTCAGGACGTCAGCGTCTCTGCTGACCACACCCAGCACATAAGCTTGTTCGGCGGTCGTCAGCTGAAGATTCTGCACATCAGCCGGCTCTAGGCGAACCTGATAGTCGGCCACAAAGCGTCTTGGCGAAACAACTGGCAACGCGATGTCCGAATGTTGCATACTCTGAAGCCAAGCAACCGCCCGGTTGTCGGCGTCCGCCAAGAGAACCCAGTGTCGACAATCCTCGAAACCCACCAAACCATGACGAAAGAAAAGAATGTCGTCCGGTTCGATTTCGATAGATGCAAAACGAGTCGTATGAATTTTCATGGCACCACTGCCTGTTTGTACTTCAACTGATTTCAATTGGTTCACGTTTTGGCAACCGTTCAGAGGCGATCAGCACCGTTGACCGTTTTTCGTATAAAACGGTCAGTTCGTAAAACCCGGAACTTCTTAGCGAAGCCGATGTATTCTCTCCCATCGACTGCGAAACCACAGCGATTGAGTCAAATTGCGGTTTTTTACACATTTTTGGATTAAATGGGGCGACTGAAATCAACTTGGAGACTGTTTCAAAACTCTAATTTGCCGTATCAGCGGCGGTCGATATGCTGGCTCATGGCGTGCAAAACGCGGATTTGTAGACTCATATTGGCATCACACAGCACTTTTGAAACCGTCTCCTAGATCGCTCGACACATCGAATGATCGTTGTGTACCATGCCGGTTAGTCAACCAATGCCCAGATTGCATTCCATGTCCCACCCTTTCTGCATCATGAACGCCCCAGCGTCCGCGCGGCAGCACGATCGCGTCCGACGTGGTTACATCACCACGCTGATGCTGACCATCGGCGTAAATCTGTTTTCTTTGGGTCTTTGCTCTGGAACAACCAATGCAGCACAAGCGGAATCCTCCGATACGGATGTGGGCAAGTTGCTAACCCAACTAGATGCCCAGAACTATCAGGTTCGAGAAACCGCCGCTGATCAACTTGCTGGCCAAGGCATCGACTCTCTCAAACCAATGGCGCTGCACAGCCTCACTTCATCACCGGAATCGGCTTGGAGGATCCGCTCAATCATCGAGAAAATCGGTATCGCGGGCGACGAGGACACGTTTTACAAATCGACGGGAGTTCTACGGTTGCTATACCCGCTCGACGATGCGGGAACCACCGCAAGGCTCGAAGGCCTGCGGCAACAGTGGAAATTGACTCGCAAGAAAAATGCGATCAAACGTCTTCGAGAGCTTGGGGCCACGATTTCAGATCCGCTCGGTGACCAAACCGCTGTGGCTCCGCAGGCGTTGGGCGGCGGCAGGATGGTGATTAACGGACGACTTATCGTCAACGGGCAGCAGGTGCTGGGTCAGCAACAGGTCAATTCGGCTTCGACCCGAACTGACAAGATCGCCAACAACAGTAGTTTGAGAAAAAGAAAATCTTTGACCGATCGCGAGCTGATCGAACAAGTGGATGAACTGCTTGCAGCCGATCTCGCGACCAACCGAGAGCGAATCTTGGGCAGCGACGATGCCGAGACTGCCATTGGACAAGCTCAAGGAAGCTTGCTTGGGCAGAACGATCCGTTTGCAGGGAACGCGCTACGCACCAATCAGTTTCGTTTTGGAGCCATGGCGCTTTTGGACGACAAATTTCGTGGTTCTCCCAACGACCTAAAATCGCTTCACGCGATCAACAACCTGACCCTAATTCATTGGAAAGACAGAAAGCTTTCGACCTCGGAGATGGCGATCGCTCACAAAAGCTCAACCGTGACTCGACTTCATATCGAAAACTGCAAATTCCCGAACAAGCCGCCGCCCGAGTCCGCATGGCCTCGATTTGCGACTCATTACGAGTTTGTGAATCAGACAATTCCCATCTACGCCATCGAACGCTTAAGTGGGTCGGCGATCACTAGCCTAAAGTTTTCAAAGTGTGCCGCATCAGAAAAGTTGCACCAAGAGTTGCGGCAGATCGATTCGCTCAGCCAGCTTGCGTTGGAAGATACGTTTGTTGATGAACAATGGTTTGAGTCATTCGCAAAACTTGGGTCGCTGACCCGAATTAATTTGACCTTGTGTAAATTCAACTCAGACGAATATCGGAAGCTGAAACGAATCAGGCCTAACCTGCGGATCGACTTTACTCCATCAGCCTTTCTTGGAATCCGCAGCCCGGATCTGGGCGGAGCCAACGTTCAGCGAGCCAGAATGCTTGCTCGAATGCGGGCGGCTCAACAGGCGAAGCCGGACCAACAAGGAAATGCGCCCGAACTCGATCTCCCTGCCGCGGGAGTAGGTTGCTCGATTTCTGAAGTGGTCGCGAACTCGGGTGCTGAAAAAGCTGGGCTCAAAGCGGGCGACGTGATCGTAAAGCTGGGCGGGAAACCAATCACGATATTCGAGGATATCCGATTGATCATTGCTCAACAGCGGGCAGGCGACAAATTGGATGTTGAATTTGCTCGGGAAGGCCAAGCGAAAAAGACCACCATTGAGCTGGGCAGTTTCCCAAAGAGTGCGATCCAATAGCTGATCGTGACGGTCAAGCGAACCACCCACCTTTGCCAACGCGTCGGTCACGCGATAACTCCGTTGGCGGACTTGGCGATTGAAAAGGCATTGGTTAACCTGTCTGTTCTGCAATCAAGAAACACTCAATGCCCGAGTGGCGGAATTGGCAGACGCTCAGGATTTAAAATCCTGTGTCCTTACGGACGTGCGGGTTCAAGTCCCGCCTCGGGTACTACGGCGACCTTATTTAGCCCACCGCTCAGCACGCTGGATCGCGATAGACCACAATCGGAAACGCGTTTTAGAAGCTGGTAGAACCTGAGCGTGAGCCAGCAAACGACGTCCTAGGCGATTTACGACCTTGGGGTCGCAAGGCCGTCGACATCGCCTCCCGTCGTCGTGTCCGTATTTTCTTTCTGCTCTACATGATCACTCATGTTGTACAGGATCATGATCTTCTGCCAAATCTTATTGGACAGCCCCGTGGTCAGCGATTCCACTTCGTTCACCCCCGCCAAGGCAACACCATCATCAAAGTTCTGCACATAAAGCGCAGCCATCTTTCCAGTTAGCGACAGCATCTCGGTGCAATAATCAAGGTACCGACGCAACTGAAATCGATCGAGTTTGGTCACAGGCGACACCGAGGTCGACTCATAGTTGGCCGAAAGAACTCGCTCCGGGTCTTTGGTCAATTGATGCATGTCAATGACGTGAGCAATTGAGCGTAGCTCGTGGATTGCTTTGAGAGCACGATGCCGCTTGACGCGGGTCTCCAAAGAAAACAAAAAGAAAATCAACGCGCCCACCAAAACGATCTCGTTTAACACGGGATCGCCTAGCTCCACTAACGCGCGTAGGTTCAGTTCTTCCTTTTTGAACCCGGAAGCCACCAGCGAGGGCAACACAACACCGATTATTCCAACCATTGCGATCAACAGCCAACCAACAACTCGAATCCACCAGATCGGTGAACTGATTTCATCACTTCGCTGACGCGTTTTGGCGGAAATTCGTTCCAACTGCTCGCAAATTTTTAACAACCCGGTGTCTGGGAACCGATCGCCGATGCGTTTCCGAAGACAGGTCACAGTTTGAGCGACTTTCTGGCCATCAAGAATTGGAACTGCCATGGCTGGCTCATATTTCAAACAAATGCATGTGCTTTCTTAGACTAAATTACCAAAGTGATCCCGCTTAACGCAACGGTGGAAAAAATTTGATGGCCGATGAAAACGGGTTTTCTAAAAGTCACGATGATTGGTTGATCGAACCATGGACGCCCAAATGGTTATGCCAACTTTGCAAACGCAACCTTTCAAACGGTCCCGTCAACAAGTATCCTAGTCCGCTGAAACACCCCCAAAATTTGCGTGTCGATGCCAATGCTCACTATCGCAACTGCCACCGTCAGCGGTTTGTTGTTTACCCTTTCCGTCACCCAACTGATCTACGTCTTTGGATATCATAAGTTTTTGCAATCCGACGACTTCGCAAGAGAGCAACGGGCCACCATCGAGCACAGAGATGCAAACAAAACCGGGACCATTCAAGCTCCCGCGGCCATCATTTTGTGCTTGCGCGGTGTTGATCCAAGCCTGAGCGATTGCCTGAAAGGAATTGTCGGACAGAACTATTCCAATTTTCAACTCCATATCGTGTTTGACCATTCCGACGATCCGGCGGTCGAATATGTCCGCAATTTTTTCGAAAGCCAATCCATCAAGCCCGTGATGCATTTCAATGTGTCGCCGCCGAAGACCTGCACCTTGAAATGTTCCAGCCTAGTCACCGCGGTCAAGGCTTTGCCCAAAGAAATTGAATATGTTGCGTTCATTGATGCCGACGCTGCGGCAGACCAAAACTGGCTAAGCGATCTGCTCGCACCATTCGCCGACTCCTCGGTTGGAGCCACCACCGGCAATCGCTGGTTCACTCCGCACGAATCAAACGTCGGAACAGTTTTTCGAAAAATCTGGAATTCCGCGGCAGCGCCCCAAGTCATTCTCTACAAGATCGGCTGGGGTGGTAGCCTTGCCTTTCGCCGCGATGTCATTGAGCAATGCGATTTGCTAACGTCGTGGCGAGCCGCGTTCTGCGAAGACACCATGGTCGCTGATGCATTCAAACCACAAGGTCTGACCCTTCACCGCGTTCCATCACTGATTATGGAGAACACCGAGTCCACGACACTGGCCAACGCATTCCCATGGATCGTGCGTCAGATATTGACCATCAGGCTGCACCATCGCTGTTGGCCAATGCTGCTTGGGCATGGCGTTTTGACGGCAATCGCATGCTACGTCACCCCACTTTTGATTGCAGTAGCTTGGTTCACGGGAAATCAAACCGAAGCCGTGGCGCTAATCCTATTCTTTTTGCTATATCAGACCGTCAATCTGATGCTGCTGGGGTGGATCGATCGCTGCACCAAAAACGTTTTGAACCGCCGAGGAACCGACCCATCGCGTCAGTCGGACGTTTCAGGCCTCGGCATGAACTTGGTCGCAACCTTACTGAACCAGTTCCTCTTTCCGGCGGCAGTTTATCAGGCCGCGACCATGCGATCCGTTCGTTGGCGAGGCATTGATTACAACATCACTTCCGACAACCGGATCGAGATGCAGCAATACGTCCCATATCAACAGCTATCCGAACGCCACGAGACCGAATCAGCCGAGTCAATTTATTAGTTGGCACTTTGAACCGGGGACGTACACCGCTTCCGCCACCAAACGGTTGGCGGTCCAAAAAAAAGACCCAATTGCGTTGGCAATTGGGTCTTTAAGTTTTTCACCATGATGACCGCCGCCTCTTTGGGGAAGGGCAGTGCAACGTTTCAAGGATCTAAGTTCCAGACGTTTCTGTCTGCTCGGCAGGCTTACTTTGAGCAAGCACTGCCGCAACGGCAGCTTTGTACTTGGCGCGAGCCAAGTTCAAACGAGCGGTCATTTCGCACGACGTTTTCTCGCCGTCGACCACAAACATCTTCTCAACACCACCTTCTTTAGCCATTTCAGCCGCCTTGGTCGGGCAGGCGCAAACTTCTTCGCCAACTGCGTAAGACATCGTCACACCCTCAACCGCAGTCTTCACCAATTCAGCCGTCTCACCAGCCTGCACTGGGCAAGAGCACTTAGTTCCAGCAATGGTCGTTGTTCCAGAAACTTCGCACTTACACGGAGTCACGTAATCGTTGACCATCGCTTCCGTCTTCTCGATCAATGAAGTGTACGCGGCCTGTTTAGTTTCGAACTTGTCTTCACCCACGACGTATTGAATCGGAGCCGATTTTGATTCTGCCAAAGACGCAGCAGATGCAGAGCAGCAGGTTGATTCGCCAGCAACCTCAAAGCTCATTTTTGGTAGTCCGGCCATCGCTTTACTGATCGGGCAACCCTCGGAACAGCTTTCTCCGCTCTTGCTGCAACACGATGGTTCAGCTGACGCGTCGGTCATCGATTTTTTGGTGATCGTTTTCTCACCAGAGCCATCCTGAGCGATCGAGACGTTTTGAATCGCGACACAAGCAATCGCTGCAAGGATTAAATTAGCAAACAACTTCATTGGAAATCTCCTGTGATAAGTAACTCAACTTTTTTGATTCACGGCTAACGGACCGTGCAATTTTTTCAACACTGATGACTTGATTCAAGCGGAAACTCATTGATCCACAGCGCGGTAGGCTGATCATTCCCGTTACATGTCAAAGAATCAAGCAGGGGGAAGTACCGAGCTTCCCAACTTCGACGCAACAGCTAGCGAGATTCGCACCGTCAAGCATCCGTTTTGTTTCGGTAAATCGATTTCCGTGAGCCAGCCCACAGCCAAGCGTGCGAACGCGTTCGGACCGCCGAACTTTTCCGTTTAAGTTCCCCCTTCGTCCCCAAAGAGCCCCGAAAGGCAAGCAACAGGAACTAGATGGAAGCACCAAGCGTTTCGCCCAATGCGGATTCGAAGAACGCCTCCCAAGTACTCGCCTCTGACGTATCCCCAGAAGAGGCAAACTGCCCAGTCTCACCCGAAATAATCGTAGCATTTTTATCGCAAGGCAGGCCAGCAGCCCATTGCAGGTTGCCCGCCGCATCCTTTGAGATCTGCCATTGTCCACCACCCGGCCCTTGTAAATCGATTCCAATGGTGGAATCCTCAGCCAAGCCATCAAACGAAGTTGCCGCCCGAAGCATCGACTGCCGCTGATCCGAGCCCCAAAAAGGAACTTCTGGACTTTTAGGCCGTCGTTTGCCCCACTTGTCCTTCGCGCCAAATTCGATGAACCGAAAAACCATGTCTCGATCGACAGGTGGACACTTCAGGTGACCGGCGACGTCGTCAACCAAACTCTTGTCGAACTCCGGATCACTGGTCTCGTAATCCTCGTACATTACCGCGTTTTCAAAAAAGTGAGCCGCAAATTCGCTGTCCGCGTCGCGTTCGGCTCCCGCCCCCGCAAACTCAACTCCTTCAGAACCAAAGTACTCGCAGCCGTACTCAATAACCTGACGCGCCGAAAAGCACTCGTCCGGCGTTAGGTGATACGTTTGCCCATGAGCCGACCGGTCAAGAAAAATGTGAGCAACCACCTCAGCGACCCAGTCAACGGTCACTAGATTCCGAGGCTCATCGCCATCCATGGGAAGTCGGATCTTCGTCTCGATCAGACCGTTTTCGTTTCGTTTCTGCAGTGGCACAAGAGTCGCCATCAACCGTAGATATAAATACAACCCGTGATAGGTAACCGTGTAGCCGGTCTTCGAGTCACCCACGATCACCGCCGGACGGTAAATCGTTTTCGAATCAATGTTTGCGGCATGGACAAGCTTTTCCGCCTGACACTTACATTCCTCGTAGTCATTGCGAAACTCTTGGCCACAATCGAGATCCGTTTCCATGACTCGGTCGTCTCGCTTGCCACACACGTAAGCGGTCGACAGGTAGTGCAGTTCTTGAATGTCAAACTTTTCGCAAAGCTCAACAACATTTCTTGTGCCGCCAAGATTCGTTCGCCATGGATCATCGTCCATCGACTTCCCATGAAAGGTCAACACTGCCGCGCTATGGATCACTCGGCTACAATGCTCGCCCACCCAATCAAGCGCTTCGTCGCTCAATCCAAGATTCGCGTCACAAACATCCCCCACCAGCACCACCGGTCTGGGAAGAACCGAACCGGTTTCGGCTTCCCAACGCTGCATGAAGGCTTCCACACGTTCTCTGGCGGTCATCTTTTTGCCGTGCCGGACCACCAATGCGACACGTTGCCCGGCGGTCAATAACTCCTTGACCAAGTATTGGCCCACAAGGCCTGTGCCACCAGTCAGCAAAACGTAGTCTTGGTCGAAACGGAAGGTCGTGTCACTCACGGGCATGCCATAGGTTGAAAGAATTTGGGTGAAAACGCGAACCGCAATTATGCCCACCGACAGCCTAGAGTTGCAAGAACCAAGTCGCATTTTTTGGCAAATCAAACGCCCCTATCACTTACCCAGACGCCACAACGGCCAAGCTCATTCCACTGCAAACTCTTCCAACAACGTCAGCCGCTCCATTGAGCCGTCGCTTGCGTTCGCTTACGATCCGTTCTGGCAATTTGGTCCGCTTGAGTAGCTTCACCGGCCAGCTGTTCGCGTAACAAGGCACCTCTACCGACCATCAATTGAATCCGGGACGAATCCCAGTCAGCCCTCCGACAAACAAACTCATCCGAGATCCGCCCATGTTTCGCTCCAGACCGACGCAAAACGACAAACACTTTCCAAGCTTCCCTGCTCAAATCGGCCCGACTGCTCGTCCAATCAAACTGCTCACGTTGTGGATTGCGTGCTTAGCGATTCTGACACCAAAGACCAACGCTATGGCCCAAGCCGAGTACCGGCTGTCAAAATCGGACAAAGTATTGCTTCCCCCCGGACTGACCGAAACAGATGTCGCCAACGGCTGGATCTCTCTTTTCGATGGAGAAACTCTATTCGGCTGGAAAGAAACGGAAAAATCGGGAGCGAACTGGCGAATCGTCGACAAAGTTATTGAGGCCGACACGGGCAAGGCCAGCATCCTACGCACGACGACCGAATTCGATGATTACGAACTAAAAGCCGACTTCATGGCAACCGACAAAACCAACAGCGGAGTTTTTCTGCGGATGGGTAATAAGCCCGGTGACGTCGCAACCGATTGCTACGAGCTAAACATTGCCGATCGATCCAACGCGTTCCCAACCGGCTCTTTTGTCAAACGCAACAAGGTCGAAATTAAAAATCAACCCGATCACTGGCAAACGTTCCACGTCACAGTCCAAGGCGATAAAGTCACCGTCAAGCTGGGCGGTGAAACGGTGAACGAGTACGTTGATCCGACCGGAGTCAAACGTGGCTACATCGGTCTTCAATTTAACAAGGGTCTAATCAAGTTTCGAAACGTTGTGCTCCGCCCCTTGAACGTCGAT
Source organism: uncultured Pirellulaceae bacterium (assembly GCA_937929805.1). Taxonomy (GTDB): domain Bacteria; phylum Planctomycetota; class Planctomycetia; order Pirellulales; family Pirellulaceae; genus Mariniblastus. Next base: position 1,597 of record CALFUT010000041.1, on the reverse strand, counting down.
TCCATTTTCAACGGGAAAGATCTGAGCCAGTGGGATGACTCGCAAGCGAACGAAAGCAAGTTCACTGTTACCAAGGAAGGCGAACTGAAGGTGATCGGCGGCCGCGGCCAACTGGAATCAAAAATTCAACTGGCCGATTTTGTGTTCTCGATGCAATGTCGCACCAACGCCAACGGCCTAAACAGCGGCGTTTTCTTCCGCAGCATTCCGGGAGAATTCACTAACGGCTACGAAAGCCAAATCCAGAACCAAGGCAAAGAAGGTGATCGGTCCAAACCGGTCGACTGCGGCACCGGCGGCATCTTTCGACGCACCAACGCAAGACGCATCAACGCAAACGATCAAGAATGGTTCTCCAAGACGATCGTCACCACCGGCAATCACATCAGCGTGTGGGTTAACGGTCTACAAGTCACCGACTGGACGGACGAACGAAAGCGCCACCCCAATCCGCGCAAAGGTCTCCGAAAAGAAAAGGGCACGTTCATTCTGCAGGGTCACGACCCCACCACCGACATCCTGTTCCGTAACATCAAAGCTCGAGAGCTGTCGCCCAAGCAGTAAGCAACTCTCGAGAAACTTGCCCCAAGACAAGCCCGAAGCGCGAGCGAGTGAATCAACCTCGCGGCTAGTTGCCCGAGTTCCATCCAGAGCAATCATGAAAACCCGCATCAATTCGCATTCCGCAAGAAGTTACTGGCAACAGTGTACACAAAAACACTAATCTTAAGTTATCGATTCGTGAGTTGCAGTCGCAGGGAGGAATACGATGCTTGTTTGCGAGGAAACTGCCGGTCGCCCAAATACGAGTCACTCAAACGACCGGCCCATCCACACCTACAAAAACGGCCAACCCCATCAGATCGCCCGCGGCCGACGCGCAGACCGACGCGATGTCGAACTGCATCGCTCCACCACCGTCGCGATCGACACATGTCGCCCCGCACGCTCCAACGCTGGGTCGCCATTGCCAGCGATCTGGCTGGAGTCACCAAACATGTCACGCCGCACTCATTCCGCCACGCCTTTGCCACCCATTTGTTGGAAAACGGAACCGACATCCGCTTCATCCAAAAGTTACTCGGCTAAGTTCGCTGACGCGACTGATCGGAAAGCCGCCCGACAATTGCACAAACAAGCCGCCCGACATCGGCTTCCAACGGCCTAGACTTAACAAGCCGCCAATCTTCGACGGACCGAAGGGATCACGCCGCGCGGCGGTACGGCCCAAACGCCAAAACTCTGGCGCCGAAGCCATTCTAGCTTTCTGCGCTCACCAAAATGAGTCATCTTGCTGACCTACCGGGTCAAGCACAAAAAGTTTGCATCGCTCCCATCAAATGGTACGATGTCCGCACAAACGTTTCGTATTTTACGACACATTGTCTTACATAAACCCGTTAGGTGACCTAACCACAGGTAATTCATGACTGTTCGCGAAATCCAGCGTATAATTGAGGATGATGGCTGGGTGATGGTCGCTCAGAAGGGCAGTCACCGCCAGTACAAGCACCCAATCAAACCGGGCCGCGTGACGATCGCCGGTCATCCGAAAGATGACCTTGCACCCGGTACGAAAAACAGCATCCTGCGGCAA
>CALFUT010000040.1 GCA_937929805.1 uncultured Pirellulaceae bacterium | reverse complement strand
GAGGCTCCGTCCGAGCCGCGCGGAGCAAAAAAGCTCAACCATCCAAATGGGACGGACGAAGCCTTCCCCTCCCAACATCGGTTTCATTCATCGAAAGTGGCGCTGTCCAACTAGTCCGAAACAATCTCCTCCAACGCCGAGTCGAGATCAGGGAATTGAAATTCAAATCCCCGTGTAAGTGCTTTATCAGGGACAACGCGCTGAGAAAAAAACAGGCTCTCGGCAAACTCTCCTAAAGCAAGCCGCAACCCAAACTTCGGTGCTGGGAGAAACGCCGGACGCGCGACGGCCTCGGCAAGTCCACGCGTGAAATCAACATTACGCACGGGATCGGGAGCCACGCCGTTAAGCGGACCTGAAACATCGTTGGTGTTCATCGCCCAAACGATCATGTCGACAAGATCTTCAACGTGAATCCAAGGCATCCACTGCTGCCCATCACCAAGTTTCCCTCCAAGCCCCCACCGGAAAAGTGGCAGCATTTTCTCAAGTGCTCCGCCCTCTTTCCCCAACACGATTCCAATTCTGACCAAGACAACTCGGACGCCATGATCCGCGATCCGCAACGCTTCGTTTTCCCACTCTTGGCAGACTTCCGGCAAAAAACCTTCGCCCGCTTTATCATCCTCGTTGACAACTTCGTTCCCCGGATCGCCGTAAAAGCCAACGGCCGATGCGGAAACAAAAACCTCGGGCAATTGACCAGACCGAATCAAGGAATCAACCAAATTCCTCGTTCCCAAAATCCTGCTGTCTCGGATCCGCTTCTTTTTTTCGTCGGTCCACCGTCCCTCTGCAATTGACTCACCCATTAGATTGACAATCGCACCGTAGCCATGTTGCTCATCAAGCTCGACTGGCCGAGCCGCCAAATCCACTTCGAGAACGTCGCTAACTAAATCTCCAAGCGAAGCCCGCGTCCTAGCGGCATTCCGTGTTACGACGGCGGGATTCGGCAGTTTTGACAGCAAACGTCTTCCAACGAACCCCGTGCCCCCTGTTACTAGTGTTTTCATGTTCGATCCGATGTCAGATAATGCTCGTTAGACGCGTGGGGTGGTGAGACAGTCACTTCCTTGAGATATTCACACGTCGCGAGGCACCACCCAAAGCGAGTGCCGCGCGGACGTCAACTGTTTGGAGTGACAATGTATTTGTACCGAATTTCCATCGTTTGCATCACTGCGTGCATCTTTACGCTCGGCTGCGGGGGCCCTTCCGCTACCGAAATTTACGAGCTTGAACGGCGGATTTCGGCAAACGAGAAAAAGCGAACAGACACCGAATCCACCTTGAACGCCCTGGCGGACAAAACAGAACAAGCCACTCAACAACTGGCTCAGATCTCATCGTCAAGCCAACCCGTGGAGAAGCGTCTCGGCGAAATTGAGCAAAATCTTGCTGATTTAAGAACTCAATTGGAATCCATCAAACTTGATCAAGCCGAAGCAAATGAGACAATCCAAACTTCATTGCTAACAAAAATGGAGAAGCGGATTGTCGAACTCGAGAATTCGCTGAGCGCCCAAGCCAACTCAATCCAGTCAGAGAAATCGCCCGTTGCCGACCGCGACACGGCGAACGCCGCCAATGCGAAAATGGATGATGCTTCTGAGGCGGATAAAGAATCGTTGCGAATGCGAAGCAACCGGGCAAAGTCTCGAGGCTTCGAAATCACTTTGTACTCTTGGAATGTCGAATCAGAAGGATCGGATCCGAAAGTCGTTGCGCAACAACTATCGGACACCAATCGTTATGATGTATACGCTCTTTGCGAAGTCCTACCAGAATCGATCGAGCTTTACGCCACCGCTTTAGGTGACGACTACCGAACGATCGCAAGCCGATCGGGCTACAACGACCGGTTGCAAATCATCTACAACGCTAAGAAGTTTGAACTGCTTCAACGTTTGGAACTGAATGAAATCAACTTCGAATATCGCTATCGGTCTCCGCTGGTCGCACATCTACGCGACAAAGCGACCAAGCAACAAGTCATGGTTCTCAACAACCACCTAGCCCGTGGACGGGCTGAGGTTCGCACCAAACAGGCGGAACAGTTGGTCGAATGGGCTCGCGATCAGACCGTTCCGATCGTCGCCGTGGGAGACTACAACTTTGACTACGTGTTCAAAACACGCAAGGGCAATGACGGCTTCACCGCCATGCTGCGAGACAACATTTGGCAGTGGGTGGAACCGGTCGAATTGATTGACACCAATTGGTTTGACAACCCGAAAAACCCCGATGGACGTGACGACTATGAAGGAAGCATGCTTGACTTTGCCTTCGTCGCCGGTGCCGCAACCGAATGGAAAGCTGAGTGCAGGGTGATCGTACGACCGGGCGACTTCCCAGACGATGAAAAAACGAGCGACCATCGCCCATTTGAGTTGCGATTGTCGACTCGTTAGTTACAAGAGCTTTATTTGCCGCCAACAGTTTTGGCATCGACGGAAATGAATGGCACGGTCTCGCCAGTCACCTTGGGCATGATTCCGTCCCATTTTTCGATCGCACGAAGAGTGATCACGTCGCGGTTGACGACCTCGGCTAGAATCCGTTGAGCCTCTGCTTCCGCGATGGCTTTCATCGTGATCGCCTCGGCTTCGGCGGCCGCTTGTAGCTTGACAGACTCGGCGGCACCGCGAGCGGTTTCAATCTTTTGGTCGGCTTCAACTTTCATTCGGCGAAGAATGTTGGTCGCTCGCAATGCTTCCTGTTCAGCGGTTTGCTTTTCCTCAATGGCGTGATTGAACGAGTCCGAGAATTCGAAGTTCACAATGTTGAACTTGGTGATCATGATGTGGTTTCCCTCGACTCGATCCTTCAACATGGTCTCCATTTCATCACGCACCGCAGTTCGTTTCGTGATCAACTCTTCCGCCGTGTAGCGTGCGGTCGCTGCTTTCACCGTTTCTTCTATCGCGGGATCGAGAATTCTCGCTTCGTACTCAGTTCCCACATCTTTGAAAAGCAAGTGAGCATTAGCGGGGTCTGGTCGGAAGTTAATTGCGATCCCAGACTGGATCGACTGCAGATCCTTACTGGAAGCGCTCGTGCTCATTTCAGTCTTTTGTTCGCGAACCTCGACTTGGGCGATATCCTCGACACCCGGAATGACAAAGTAAAGTCCAGCGGGCAATGAATCAGAAACGATCTTACCGAAACGAGTTTTTACACCGATGTATCCCGTGTCGACCGTCCGAACTGCGGACATGGCAACCATTACCAAAACGCCGATAATGATCAACGCGCCCAGTCCGGCCACGTTCGCATTTCCGCGGCGCGGCACTGGCCGCGATTGAGTTGGAACAGAACTGCGAAACGAATTTTGATTTTTAGTCTTCATAGTTGATCCAAAAAAATGGCCACGACTGGATTTGCCGAGCCGTTGACTCGGTCAGCACAGTGTTGATTCGCAACTATGGACCCGAAATTGGGGAAAACCATGGCGAAAACGCCCGAGTTTCACGGCCAAGCAAATTTGCAGGTCTTTAGACGGCAAAAACCTTAGAATCCTCAGAAATAAGCAGCCATTCTTTTCTCTAGCCAGCCACCGCTGCAAGCGTTCCGCGGCTTCGACGCAAATTCGAGCTCACCGGTCGCATGACTGAACGTGTCAGGAAAAACCCAAGCCGAACAGGTATCCGGGCCGATCCATTCGGGTCGTGGGCACCACTTGGTTCGCCAGCTAACGGGCAGCCAGCCAACTTGAATTCTCGAAGGCTAAGGCAGAAGGCAAGTTAAAACCTACCGCTAAATAGTCGTCCCTGCGGAATGAGTTTCGGTTGGGTAAAAGCAGCCTGGTTTGGTTTAGGTTGATGGTTTAGATTGCAAGGAAGTTGAAGGATACTTTTCGAAACCTTGCAATTTGAGCCCTCTCATGAAGCCCAAGACCAAGC
>CALFUT010000039.1 GCA_937929805.1 uncultured Pirellulaceae bacterium | reverse complement strand
ACCGTTAACCAGCCGCCGTAGTTGATCTCGTGAAGGGCAGAAAACGTTTCCTCCCAGCGAATGTTGCCGGTGCCCGGCGTGCTGCGATCATTTTCGGAGATGTGGACGTGAGCAATTGTGTCTTGGTTGTCGACGATCGTGCTGCGAACGTTTTTTTCTTCAATGTTCGCATGAAAGGTGTCATACATGATTCGACAATTGGGATGATTCACCTCGCGAGCCAGTCTGGCCGCGTCGTAATGGTTGGTCAGGAAGTAATTTTCAAAACGGTTCAGGCATTCGATCGCCAGCGTCACGTTTCGCGTCGCCGCGTGTTCGGCGGTGGCTCGCATGACTTCAACGCCCCATTTCCACTCGTCGCCGGTCGGCCCGGTGCCGGTGAATTCACCCAATGACGAATGAAAAGGACCCGCCAAAATCGGCGAACCCACGTCCGCCACGCAGTCGATCGCTCGCCGGTTATTGTCGATCGCCAGTTGGCGAATCTTTGGATCGGGGCTAATGGGGTTGTCTTCTGCGTTTCGGATCGTGACGGCCGTTCGCTCCATGCCCATGTTATCTAAACGACGGCTCCACGTTGCGTAGTCGATGTCGTAGTTGTACAGAGGGACTTCGATTCCGTCGTAGCCCATTTGTTTGAGTGACTCGATGACCGGAATTAGCCCGTCGTTCATTTCTCCTGACCACAAGAGTAAGTTCATGCCGAATTTCATGGGTTGGTTTTCAGTTTTCAGTTTTCAGTTTTCAGTGTGAAGTGTGAAGTGTGAAGTGTGAAGTGTGAAGTGTGAATCGTGAATCGTGAATCGTGAATCGTGAATCGTGAATCGTGAATCGTGAATCGTGAATCGTGAAAATAAAACGCTCCGAAGGAGCAGGCCTAGGTAAGCCCAAGGCAACGCCTTGGGGCCACGGTTCGAGAAATCAATGTCGGCCCAACGGGCCAGCCCTAATCGCTTAAAGCCGCCCCTTCGAGGTTGTGATTTTTTGTGACAGGTGGTTCACTAAGTGGTTCGCGCCGTTGGTAGTAGCGGCTTCAGTCGCTTGAAGACGACAACCGAAAGGCTTTACTACGAACCTTGCTCTCTTAAAAATCACAGCCCCTTCGGGGCTTCGTGATTTTTGTGCCCAAAACCCAAGGCGTTGCCTTGGGCTGGCATAGGGCCGACCCTTCGGGCCTGAACTCTTAAACGTTGCCCCTCATCCCAGACACCAGATCTCAGACCCTCAGACACCTGACCCCATATCTCAGATGTCAGACCCGCAAACATCAAACATCAAACACCAAACACTAAACCCTGAACACTAAACCCTGAACCCTGAACCCTGAACCCTGAACCCTGAAAACTGAAAACTGAAAACTGAAAACTGCCCCCCCTACCACACCAGCCACTGATCTTTGTCGTGCAGCCACTCGGGCATGTTGGCCAGTTCTTCGTCGTTGGGAGGCCCGGTTAGGCGCACAGGGCCGGCGGCAGTCATGGCAACGGTGTGCTCGAAGTGAGCACTTGGCTGCCGGTCCTCGGTGACGACGGTCCAAGCATCATCTAAGTATTCGATTTCGGGAACACCGGCGTTGACCATCGGCTCGATCGCCAGCACGACGCCCGGCCGGAGATCAAAATCTTTCTCGCCTGTCTCCAGATCTTCGCTCAGGTAGTTTGGGACTTGAGGCGGCTCGTGCAATTCTTTGCCAATGCCGTGGCCGACCATCGACTCGACAACCGAAAAGCCATTCTCGTGGACGATGTTCTCCATCGCGATCGCGATTTCGCTCCACATGACCCCCGGCTTCATCATGTCGATTGCCAGATCGAGCGTTTCCAAAGTCACTCGCATCAATCGCCGTTGGTTGGAAGAGATTTTGCCGATCGCATGCGTCACCGCCGCGTCGCCACACCAACCGCCGATTCGACAGCCGGTGTCGAGGCTAACAATGTCGCCCTCTACCAGTTTTCGTGAGCCCGGAATTCCGTGAACGACTTCCTCGTTGATCGAAATACAAGTTTCAGCAGGAAACGGAGGCACACCATCCGCTTCGTTCCCGCCGTAGTTTAAAAAAAGTGGAGCCGCATCATAGCTGCGAAAGGTTTCCGCAAACGCTTCATTGATTTCGGCCGTGGTGATGCCCGGCTTCAGGATCCGCGTGGCGGCCTGATGAGCCTGCCAGACGATCAAACCGGCTGCCCGCATTTTTCGGATCTCGCGTGGCGAGCGTAGTTCTCGTTTGAAAGTTGAATTCATGACAGAGAAAGGGTTAGTTGCCGGTTTTTCAGGAGGAAGATCAGCGCGTCAACGATGGGACGAACCTGTTTGGGATTCGGTACAAGAATCGTAATCCATGGATTCCCTGTTGGGAACGGCGTCGGCCAGTGTGAAGCATTTTGTCAACGGGAACATTGAACGCGGAGCCCGTGTCATTTGCTTGCCCGCCGTTTATGGAGCATCGTTGGAAAGACGGTTGGGGCCATCGTTGAGGGCCATGGTTCCAGCTAAACTGATCGGGGCTGAAGATCGTGCGAAAGGATGCGACGGGCCCGGACATTCATTCTAAAACTTCCGACTGAAAACTCGATGCTCAACAACGCTCCACTGAAAACCCATCAACATGGTGACATGACCATCGAGGGCTACTCGCGCGCGGCGGTGCAGTCTTATTGGAGAATCCCGGAACTGAAGCTTGGCTTTGATTTGGGGGCGCATCCTTGGGATTTTATGGGGCACAAGCGATGGTTCATTTCTCATAATCACCTCGACCACATTGCGGGTCTGCCGTTGTACGTTTCGCGTCGTCGGCTGATGAAGATGGAGCCGCCCAAGATCTTCCTGCCGGCGTATTCGGTGGATCGCGTCCGTTCGATGTTGAACTCGTTCGAGGGTCTTGACCGAGGCCGAATGCCGTGCGATCTGGTCGGAGTCGAAGCCGGGCAAGAGATCGAATTGTCGCGCGAGCTGGTCGTTCAGGTCGTTAAGACGACTCATACCATTCCCAGCGTCGGCTACGTAGTTTTCGAACGACGTAACAAACTGAAACCCGAGTACTCCGATCTTTCAGGTGATCAAATCCGAGACCTGAAACAGTCGGGAACGGAAATCACGGAAGAGAGACGCGTTCCGATCGTCGCCTACACGGGCGACACATCGCCGAAGGGGCTTGATGACAATCCGATTTTCTATGAAGCGAAAGTGTTGATCACGGAGATGACCTTTGTCGCGCCGGATCATCGCAAGGAAGTGATTCATAAAAATGGGCACATGCACCTAGACGATTTTGTCAAACGCCAGGCGAACTTTAACAACGAACTGGTGATCGCTTCGCACTTGAGCGTTCGCTACAACCGCCGCGAGGCCGAGAAGCATGTCTCGCGAAAGTTGCCCGGCATGTTGGATGGGCGATTGAAGCTGTGGCTGTGAATCAACGTTTTGACAACGTGGATCGCGACACCTTCCGCCCTGCCCTTGCGTTGCCTCGATCGGTTTATGTTCATGTTCCCTTCTGTCGCCATCGATGCGGCTACTGCAATTTTTCTGTCGTTGCGGGCCGCGATTATTTGGTCGATCGATTTCTGAACGCGATCGAGACGGAGATCGGCTGGCTGGATCGGCAGTTCGAGATTGACACGCTTTTTCTGGGTGGAGGAACGCCCAGCCATCTGTCGCCGGCGAACCTTGAACGTTTGATGGCAGCCATTCGGGCCCGATTTTCTTTGGCTGACAACGCTGAAGTAACCGCCGAGTGTAATCCGAACGATCTGGACGAGGCGACCGCTTCGGCACTGGCTGCCATTGGAGTCAACCGAGTCAGCTTGGGTGTTCAGTCGTTGGATGCGGCCAAGTTGGCGTCATTGGAGCGCGACCACACGGCGGACGATGTGCATCGCGCGGTTGAGCGTGCTCGTTCGTTCGCGACCAGCGTTTCGGTTGACTTGATTTTTGCAGCGCCGGGCGAAACAAGAGACGCGTGGCAGGTTGATTTGGACGCGGCATTGCGGCTGCAAACCGATCATGTTTCGGCTTACGAATTGACTTACGAGAAAGGCACTCAGTTTTGGAATCGGCTCAATGCGGAAGCCATCACCGAAGCCGATGAGGATACTCAAGCGGACATGTACACCCATGCCATTGAACGCTTGAACGACGCCGGATTGGCTCAGTATGAAATATCCAGCTTTGCGAAAGAGGGCCATCGCTGCCGCCACAATGAAGTGTATTGGAATGGCCGGCCGTACTTTGCTTTTGGACCAAGCGCGGCTCGGTTTGTAGACGGTGTCCGCGAGATGAATCACTTGAGCACGATGAAGTATTTCAAACAGGTTGAGGCAGGCGAGAGGCCGATTGATTTTCGCGAGCAGTTGTCGCCCGAGCCCGCGGCCCGCGAGCGACTGGCGATCGCGTTGCGGCACGTGGACGGCGTCGAGTGTGAAAGTTTCGAGCGAGAAACCGGATTTTCGGTTGCTCAGTTGTTGGGCAAGCATGGGCCGTCGTGGCAGCAAGACGGTTTACTGGTGATGGACGATCGAGTGCGGCTGACGTCCGCCGGTCGTATGATTTACAACCACATTTCCAGCTTGATTGAGCGAGCGGTTGCGTAAAAGTGGACAAGCCGGATTGCGAGCGTGATAGGTTTCAGGGGTTTCTTCATCGGGTGTCGATTGGCGACGATCGGGTCTGTGCCTACGCCGCCGCGTTTGTCTAAACGGCACCGTGTCCGCCGAGGGCGCGTGCGGTATACTGTCAGGCAAGCGTTGGCCAAAAACATGCCCCCCAAAAACACGCCCAATTTTTTCAGAGTCGATCATGCCCACACAGGCAAAACAATTTTCGGATCAAACTCAACTGGCGGCGACGTGTCGGCTGATTGCAAGTTTTTGGTTGCAAGAAGTTGATGTCGCCAAGCTGGAACTGTTGCAAGATTCTCAGGTGCGTAAAGCATGGATCGAACTGGGCGGGGTCACGCTTGACGACCGGTCAGAGCCAGCGGCAACGCTTGATCGGTTGGCTGCGGATTATTGCCAGCTGTTGATCGGTCCCAAGAAACATCTGCCGCCCGTGCAGTCGGTCTGGGCAGACCACAATTTTCAGTCTGTCGCGGCTTCGTCGACGGTTCGGTTTTATGAGCTGTTTGCCGACTATCGCTCGCCGGGGACCATTCCCGATCACCTTGGTTGCCAGCTTGACTTTGCGGCATTTTTATTGGATCGCGTCGCCCACGAGCAAGCGGCAGAGCAAGTTTTGGCTCAGTTTTGGGCAGAGCATCTCAGTTGGGCGGGCCGCTTGCTGCACCAAGTCACCGTGAAAGCGGACACGGAATTCTATCGTTCGTTGGCGACGATGACGGAGCAGCTTATAAAAGAGCTGTCCGCCTGATTGGCGTTGAATGTTTGCTTCGTTTTGGATTTTCTTAACACTCAAAAACTATGCGCTATCTAACCTACCACCGAAATTGTTTGATGTTCGTCGTCATCGTGACTGCGATGGCTGCCTTGTGTCCCGCAAACGCGTGTGCTCAATCGGCTTCGAAACAGCCTAACGTGAAATCCCATCGCGACTTTAAGTTCTTTTACGGCGCGAAACTTAAATCATTGCCTGAAGGTGCGAAGGTCCAAATCTGGGTTCCAATCCCAGCTAGTGGTGCGCAGCAGTCAGTTGAGTTGATGCGGTTTGAAGGCGATGGGCAGCTTGAGCAGCAGACCGAACCAAAGTACGGAAACTCGATTGGTTACTTTGAGGTGACGGCGGATGAGAGTGGCGAATCGGTTTTTGAGTTCACGTATCAGGTCGCTCGCAAAGAGGCCGGTGCAGATGGGGCGGTCGATTTGTCCGCAGAGGAAAAGAACCGCTTTCTGGCGGCCAATCGATTGGTGCCGATCGATGGTCGTCCGACAGAATTGTTAAGCGGTCAGTTGCCGGCGGCCCCAACCGCGGCGGCAGCGAAGTTGTACGACGTGGTCGAACAGCACATGAAGTATGACAAATCGAAACCCGGCTATGGTAACGGTGACTCGGTGTGGGCGTGCGACAGCAAGACGGGGAACTGCACCGACTTTCACAGCCTGTTCATTTCATTGGCCCGCAGCAAGTCGTTGCCGGCTCGATTCGAAATTGGATTTCCGTTGCCGACGGACAAAACCGAAGGCACGATTGGGGGGTACCATTGTTGGGCGTGGTTTTTCGCTAAAGGAAAAGGCTGGACCCCGGTTGATATCTCGGAAGCGGACAAATATCCAGAGCTGAAAGACTATTACTTTGGCAAGCTGACACCGGACCGCATCGCATTTTCAACCGGTCGCGATATCGAACTGATCCCGGAATCCTCCGCCGGTCCGTTGAACTACTTTGTCTACCCTCACGTTGAGGTCGACGGAAAGCCTTGGCCAAAGGAAAAGATTGAGCTGGCATTTTCCTTTAAGGACATTGCTTCCGAAGCTCCTGCTTCCGATTTTGAAAAATGATCAGTCCCGGCAGATCGGAAAGATTTTTTGTGAGTGATCTCATTAGCGATGCGGATCGAACTGAGGCTCAGAGTCGCAGCTTTCGGTCGACCGGTTTTTTGTTGCTGGGAGCGTCAGGGCTTTGTGGTCTGATTGCGTGGGAGAAGTATCGCAGTGCGACCGTGACGGCGAAGGCGTTCAGTGATGCGGTTGCGATTGAAGGCGTGGATTTCAAAGCGACCGTTCCGGTTGAGACTTGGGTCGCGGGAGCCTTTTGCATACTGCTGGGAATCCCGGCTCTGCGGTGCCTAACGTATTGGTACCGCTTAAGCAGAACGCACGTTGGGGAACCGCCGCTGTTGCCTTAGCCCGAATATTTCACCAAAGATGTGGGTCGTAACACGTAAGCGCCTGTTCTGCCGGAACTTCGGTCTCTATTCAGAGGTAGCTTCGAATCACAGACTGTTTTCAAGCATTTTGAGTTCGCACAGTTACGATAATGTTTGGATAATGTTTGGCAGTGTTTTCGAGACCTTGTTACCGGCCTACGAAACATCCGGCAAAGGGCTTAGTTGGACAGCGCCACTTTCGATGAATGAAACCGATGTTGGGAGGGGAAGGCTCCGTTGTACATACCGGAGACATGGGTAACACTTGTGCCGGGACATGGGTGGCGCTTTTGAATCCGCGTTTTAGCAGCTTAGAGCGACCCTAGGCGGTGTTTTCCGAGGACAAAAAGCGCCACCCCTTCAACGTCCGCTCTTTGTCCTCGAAAAACACCATCTCAAAAGTGTTACCTATGTCCTAGGTCTATTCACTCCGTCCGCCCCATGTGGATGTTTGAGCTTTTTTGCTCCGCGCGGCTCGGACGGAGCCTCGCCCTACCGACGACACACTGCGGCAAAAACAACGGTGAAATTGCAAAACTGGCGCTGTCCAATTAGTGTCCGCCAAAGTATTTTAGGACCACGAATCCGCCGACCAGCAGTGCCACAAACAGAATGCACAGCAAATTGAAATACTTGTCGATCAGTGGAATCGCTTTCGGCCCGATGGCGCGAATGATTCCTGCGACTAGGAAGAAACGCGTTGCTCGCCCGATCACGCATGCCACTAGGAAAATCGGAATGCTCATCTTGGCGGCTCCGGCGGTGATGGTCAGCAGCTTGAAAGGGATTGGCGTCAATGCAGCGATCAGGACGTACCACTGGCCGCGTTCAGCAAACTCGGTTTTCAGACCATCGATCTTTTCGAGCGTAATGCCAGGGATCATCACCGCATAATCGATCAGCCAGTACCCAATCGCGTAACCAAGCAAGGCTCCCAATACGCTTCCGATTGTCGTCACTGCTGCGAACCAGAGGCTTCTTCGTCGACTGCCTAGGCACAGCGGGGCTAGCAAGACATCGGGCGGGATTGGGAAGAAGCTTGATTCGGCAAAGCTAATCCAAAACAGTGCCCAAGTTCCATAACTTGTTTCGGCAAGAGACAACACCCAATCGTAAAGGCGTCGGTGGATGGCCCAACGCGGAGTTTCAGCTGGTCCGTTGGAGGAAAAGTTATCGGTATCTGAGTTAGGCATTTGTTCGGATGGGGCAGGCACTTGGCGACACGCGGTGAAAAGGTGGCAGAAACGGGGAACATAAAAATAGTCGAGCCGGTTGTTTGCCCAGATTAAAAATTCGGGCTGGCCGCTCATTTCAGACAAATATCGTTGCCCGAGCTGTCGCGTCTGCGCTCAAATCAAGGCCCTAAAATCAGCTGATAGTCTTATCTCGAATCGGTTTATGGCGGCAGGTTTCTGAAATCGAGGCATATGGCTACGAAATCTGGTTGGTGTACCAACGGATGGGCCAAAAGGCATCTTTGCGTGGCGCTCTGCCTTTACATCGGTGATCCCGCCCTTCATTGTCCTCCAGATTTTTCATTTCTTTGGGTGAAAACGCTCGGGCCATTGTTCGTCTCGCAGTTGTGAACGGTCTGTTTCGCCACCAGCGTCGCATGTCTCTTTCGCGAGCCACCTAGGTGCCCCAAATTGCCAGCTTGACCTTGATTGTGAAGATAAAAAAATCGTGAGAGTTTCGGTTTGGTGAAATGGTTTTCTGGCATCCCTCCTTTGATTTAGAGGAAATTGCACGTGTCATCATAAACCGTTACGTCAGCGGGGGATCGGTCGCTCACTTACGTGTTGGTTTAGGATTTGTTGTTGGGTAAGGACTTACGGCAATCCATGCAATTTCCTATTGAACGAAGGTTCTGTAGGCGAGAAACAGGAAGTGATGAACGAGCAATCACGTGAAGGGCGATCTCGGTGTTGAACCAGCGGCGAAGAAACGGATTTGGCTTGGGCAACAATTTCTATCAGGTTGATTTGTTGCTTTGATTGAATCGTGATAGGGTATGTCCTTGCGAGCTTGACGGAGTGATGAGGATTGGTTCATTGGTTCGCCATCTGAAAGAACTTTCTTGGCGTAGGTTTGGCGACACAAAGACGAAAACAATGAAGTTTTCGCAGGCGTTTTTTTCGCGGCAGTAATTTGTTTCTTCTCATGAGGCCTTTGCAACCAGTTTGCATCGTTGAGCATTGCTCAGCTTGTGAAAGACGACTGCGTTTACATGACTGGCACCTAGATGAATTTGTTTCATGATTCAATTGCCCTCGCGGTTCTCGCTCCGGCGAAGGTGAACTGGTACCTAGAGTTGCTTGGCAAGCGAGACGACGGGTTTCATCAGATCGAAACGTTTATGAGCACGGTTTCGTTATACGACACATTGTCGTTTACTTTGCGAGACGACGATCGGCTGGCGTTAACCGTGAAATATGAGCATGCAGAGGAAGTGGGTTCGGTTCCCGATGGACCGAGCAATTTGGTATTGAAAGCGGCGGAAGCGGTTCGAGCCGTTTGCCCATCAAACGTCGCGCAGCGAGGTGTGGACATCGTATTGCACAAACGCATTCCTTCTGCGGCCGGACTCGGAGGGGCGTCAAGTGATGCGGCGGCAACGATCAAGGGACTAAACGTTTTGTGGAAAGCGGCACTCGACATGCGGCAGATGCATGACATTGCTGCGGAATTGGGAAGCGACGTGCCATTCTTTCTGACCGGTGGAACGGCGTTTTGTGAAGGACGAGGGGAACTGATTTCTCCAATCAACGCGCCGTCCTCGCATTGGCTTGTGATTGGCAAACCGCCGACGGGGTTATCAACGCCGCATGTTTTTTCTCGTGTTTCTCTCGCAGATTCACCGCCAGTTTCTCGCCTTCAGGAAACTTCGGCGGAGTTTGGTTTGCGGCTAGTGGACGGGCGGGTTACCGCAACCGGGCGGTTGCTTTTCAATCGATTGCAACGGTTCGCCTTGCCAATGAATGAGGAAGTTGCCGAAGTTCGGAAGGAGTTTCAACTGCTTCAGGAGATGGGACGATGTTCCGGACATCAGCTAAGTGGCAGCGGTAGCAGCTACTTCGGATTGTTCCGTTCGAAGCGATTGGCTACTAATTCGGCTGTAAGGTTGCGAGGACGGATGCCGGGTTTCAGATTTTATTGCTGCCATACGACTGGAGCGGTTGATACGAGTTGTGGGGCAACAGCGGTTTGAGGCAGTGGCTTTGACGGGTCGAAGTTGGTTCGAACGGGCAAAGGATTAGCAGCTATGGAAATTACGGAAGTTCGCATCAAGCTGATGGAAGGCGGCGAGGATCGTCTGCGCGGATTTTGCAGTGTCACCTTCGACGATGCCTTCGTGGTTCGTGATCTGAAAATCATTGAAGGCAACAATGGCCCTTTTGTCGCGATGCCTAGCCGCAAGCTGACGCTCACCTGTTCCAAATGCCATACGAAGAACCATCTTCGAGCCAATTACTGCAACAATTGTGGCAAGCGTCAGCCTTCGGATCAGGTTTCTCATGATGCCGGTGGCCGCGCCAAGCTGTACGCCGATATTGCTCATCCGGTGAACGCGGAATGTCGTGAGATGATTCAAAACCGCGTGATTGCGGAGCTAAAAAAAGAACTCGCGCGGTCAAACGAGCCCGGCTACTATTCTCGCTACGATGATGGTTATAGCGGTGCACAGCGGACACCGGCGAAGACGAGCAATAATCCTGAGCCCACCGAAACGGACACAGGTGGGGGCGGCGATGCCGCTGCCGATTCACAGCCTGGCTTAAATGTTGATTCCAAAACCGATTCGAACACGGTGCCAGCTGAGGTGACTCGGGCGGATTCTGCTCACGCCAGCGGCCATGATGGTCCTCACCCAAGTGCCGATCCGTCTGTCGATTCGGTCAAGCAATCCGATGCTCCTCCGGATAATCCGAATATTTCGTCCGGCCGATCTAAGCCGGCTGCCGAAGAGTTCGGCAAAGGAATCTTTGATTGACGTTGCGTTAGCTTGGCCGACGAAAAATCAAGATAGGGTCCAACGCGCGGCTGACGGACGGGTGTTCCCAGAATCATCCGTGTCAAGAAACCTGTCGCATGTGCCCAGCGACTCCGGAAATCGCGATAAATCTTGACCCTTTTCAATGAATCGAACTATACTTCGGTGCTGACGAAAGTTTGGGTGCCTCCGCTTTTGGCTGGTATTTCGCCCAGCGATTCGGGCGGTGGCTGGTTTGGTCTTCATGCGACGAGACAGCTGCTGGGTGATAGGCGACTTCATGCGAATTTCAGGTTGCTCGCCCTCGATGGCTGTGCTGCCCTTTCCCAATCGACGAAACGATTCTTTCACAATTACTGCGAACAGTTGCCAGGCCCAACCATGCAAACGCGATCCGCCATGAAAAACCTGACACTATTTGCATTGACCGCGATGTTGTTGTCCGCTTTCTCGGTTGCCTCGCCGGCATTGGTCCGTGGGCAGGTTGGGTTTGAGGCTCGAGAACTCGCGCCGGGCGTGCTGAAAACTATTCCAACCATCTTGGACGTTCGCGACAGTTTCTCTTTGCCGATGCCTTTGCCCGGTATCGATGCCCAGCCGTATCAACCTCAAACGTTGCCCCGGCAGGTGACCTTGCACGAACGCTCACGGCGAGTCGTTCTGTTTCGAGACGTCTGGCAGTACGAATTTTCTTTCACGGGTTTGCGTCAGATGTCGCAGCAGGTTCGACTATCCGATGGTCGGATTGCTCAAGACAACATTTGGTACATGGTTTACCGAGTTCGTAACTTGGGAAAATCGCTGGGATTTGAGCAGGTAAAAGAGAATCCAAACTTCGACCGTCAACTGTTCGAATTGCAGAACAATAAAGCGGCGACCGATAAGAAAGTCGATTTTCTGCCTCGTTTTACGATTGAAGGCTGGGTGATCCCGGCTGAGAAGAGGAAATACGAGAAGGTGGTTTATCGGGATTTCATCGATCCCGCGCTGGTCAAGCTGGTTCAACAGCGCGAGGATCCGGGACGCAGGTTGTTGAGCACCGTTGAAATGTCGCGTGCAGAGCTACCCGTCATCCAAGATGAAGCGGCTGATGGTGTTTGGGGCGTCGCGATCTGGCGGGATGTCGATCCGCGAATCGATTACTTGAGCGTGTTCGTGTCGGGTTTGACAAACGCTTACCGGATCCACAAAGATGCGAACGGCGATATCGATCTCAAACAAAAGACGCTGCAGCTCAACTTTTGGCGACCGGGAGACACGGTTTCCGAGTCGGACGACAACGTGGACTATGGGATCCCGCTGGTCAACGATGCTCGTCGGCAGGTGCTGATCACCCAGCGATATGCTTTGCCGGGGCCCGTTTTGCGCGTGTACCATGAAAGCCCCACCGCCAACCGAAGTGTGCTAATTGCGGAGGCCGACGGCCAAGTGAGCCTCGAAACCTTCAAATCCGCGATTACTCCAACCTTGGATCAGGGCGAGCTTCCTGAACCGGTTGCGGTGGCGATTGAGGCGTCCGGATTGGAGATCCCGGGCAATGTGGGCCTGAAAACCTTGATTCCCGGCCAAAAATGGTCGATGAACATGGGCGAAGAGGCGTACACGTTGGCCCTTGAGCCCCAATACTGGGAGCCTGATTTCGGCAAGATCCGCTTCATCAAAAGCCTTGATCATCTGTGGATCTACCGCTAAACTGTGCGGCTCGATATTGCGTTTGGTCGGCTGCTGTCATCGATCTGATAGCGGGTTCACCAAGCGATGACGGCTACCGAGCATTGCTCGCCTGTGAGCCCAGACAATAGAATTTTCCGATTGGGCTTCGGCCACGTCGGACAGAAACAAAACGACAGATATTTTTAGAGAAGTAAAATGGCACATAAAAAGGGACAGGGCTCCAGCCGTAACGGTCGCGATTCAAACGCGCAACGACGAGGTGTCAAGAAGTTCGGTAGCGAACGAGTTGTTGCGGGCAACATTCTGATTCGTCAGGTCGGCAACAAGTGGCACGCTGGCAAAGGCGTTGGCCAAGGCAAAGATTACACTCTGTTCGCGCTGATCGATGGTCAAGTGATGTTTGATCGCAAGGGTTGTCGCATTAACGTGGTCGCCGAAGCAAGCTGATCAGCGGACGACAATTTTCTGGATACCAGCAGGATGCCAACCGGCATCCTGTTTGCGTTTTATCGCTTCTATTTTTTACGTTTCCATGTGCCATGTTTGTCGATCGCGTCCAAATTGAAGTTAGCGGCGGTCGTGGCGGCCATGGTTGCATCAGCTTTCGCCGCGAAAAGTACGTGCCGCGTGGTGGCCCCGACGGCGGTGATGGCGGCAACGGTGGCAGCGTATTCCTGCACGCGAAGCATGGGGTCAACAGCCTGATGGAATTCGCCAACAAGCACCACATCCGAGGCAAAAACGGAAACGGTGGTCTCGGATCAGGTTGCCACGGGGCCAATGCGGACGATGTCCACCTGTACGTTCCTCCTGGCACGGTGGTGATCGATGCCGTCAACGGTTTCGTGCTCAAGGATTTGGCTGCCGACGGAGACTCCGTGATCGTGGCTCATGGCGGCCGTGGCGGGAAAGGGAACACTCGATTTAAATCGTCAACCAATCGTGCCCCCCGGCAGGCGACCGAAGGTGGTCCCGGCGAGCAGCGGAAGTTGATCTTAGAGCTAAAAGTGATTGCCGATGTTGGTCTGGTGGGGATGCCCAACGCGGGCAAGAGCACTTTGCTTAGTCGGTTGTCGGCCGCTCGCCCAGAGATTGCCAACTATCCCTTCACAACGCGTGTCCCCAACCTTGGTATGGTCCAAATTGACGTGGATCGGTCGTTCGTGATGGCGGATATCCCTGGCTTGATCGAAGGAGCGGCCAAGGGAGTTGGACTTGGACATGACTTTTTGAAGCACATTGAACGAGCCGGAATCTTGGTCCATTTGGTCGAGCCGATGCCGATGGATCAAACGGATCCGGTTTCCAATTACCTTGCCATTCGAGCCGAATTGGAAGAATACAACGCCAGCTTGATCGAACGGCCGGAGATTTTGGTGTGCACAAAGTCTGAGTTACCCGATAGCCAAGAAGCGGCAAACAAGCTTAGCGAAGCTGCCGGTAAGCCGGTATTGAGCATCTCCGCGGTAACCGGCGAAGGGCTGCCTCAGTTGGTCAACCAGATCAGTGCCGCGCTCAAGGAAAAGGTGTAGCGCGAAAGCTGTGGGATTGCCTGCCGCAAGTTGATTCGTTCAACTTCGAACAGTGGGCAAACCGGTATCGAATTCTTCATCCAGCCAACGCGTGAACATCATGCAAGCCATTCTCGCCGACATTGGGAACAGCTCGATCAAGTTGGTGATCGTTGACCGCGAAAGCTGCCACTTCAAAACCAACGCCGTCCGCCGGTTAGACTCAAAGTTGGCGGACGATTCACTGTCGCAGTTTCTGGCCGAGGCAAAAGGCGATTCGCTGTCGCACTGTTTTGTTTCCAGCGTCAACAATCAGGTTCTGCAAACGTTCTTGAAGCAGCTTCAAACGCTGGTCTCCGATATTGATTGTCATGTTCTGACGGCAGACGATGTGGCGTTGGAGACGGATGTTCAGTCGCGAACAAGTTTGGGCATCGATCGATTGCTGGCGGCAAACGCTGCCGTTCAGATGGTGGGGCACCAGCCCGATGACAGGAAGCCGTTGATTGTGATTGATTCCGGCACCGCGGTGACGATCGATTTGGTTGACGCGAGCGGCGTGTTTCGTGGCGGCGTTATCTTTCCCGGCGCTGAAACCAGTTTTCGGTCGTTGCACCGGTCGACGGGTGACTTGCCGGATGTGTTTGATCAATGGAAAGATGTGAACTTGGAACTTGCGATCGGAAATTCGACCGAGTCCGCAATCTTGACAGGTGTTTTGACGGCTCAAGCATGTTCAATCCAAGGCATCGTTGATCGAATTACGAAAACGCTGGACGCCGATCCGGTTGTGTTCGCCACCGGCGGTGGTCTCGAACCCGTACGCAAGTTGTTGCCAAACGATTGGCATTACACGGACCATCTGGTGTTGCACGGAATCGCCGCAACGATCGGCAATTCCGATCAAAATTGATCTCCGCACGAATGACTCGTTGGCGAATTCATGTTGAATAATTTACAGACCAGATCGAATCAAATCGTTTGCTCTCGGTTGACAGCGGCCGGGCGCGGGGCGATTGCGGTCGTCGAAGTACGCGGATTCGGCGCGGCCAAGAAAATTGAGAACGTATTTCAACCGTTTAACGGGCGGCCTTTTAGCAATTGTTTGCAGCGAAAACTGGTTTACGGAACGTGGACGCCAACCGGTGAGGACGTGGTGGTGTGCGTTTTGCCGAGTGATCGGTTTGAAGTTCATTGCCATGGCGGCACCGCAGCCGTCGACTCAGTCATTGCGGCGTTGATCGACCAAGGAGCAACCGAAGAATCATCTTCGAGGGCTCCGGGCGAATTGGGCGATGTTGCCAGCCGCGATTTATGGCGAGCCGAAGTTTGGCAGGCGTTGCCCGACGCCACCACAACCAAGACTGCGTCGTTGATGCTGCGGCAATTGAATTTGCTCCCGGCAGCGATCGTGCGGGTTGAGGAAACGCTTGGAAGGGGCGATTCGACGGCGGCGATTGACTTGATGGATCAAATTCTGAAGTGGTCAGACTTCGGAGTCTCGTTGACTCAAGTTCCATCCGTTGTGTTGTGTGGCCAGCCGAACGTCGGCAAAAGTAGCCTGATTAACGCGGTGGTCGGATTTCAGCGGGCCATCGTTCACCAATCCGCCGGAACAACGCGAGATGTGGTGTCGCAGCGAACGGCCGTTGATGGATGGCCGATCGAAATTTCCGATACTGCTGGCTTGCGAAACGCTCAAGGCACCGTCGAAGGGATCGGGATCGAGAACGCTCGGCAGAAAATCGAAACGGCTCGGTTGGTGATTGGCGTATTCGATGCATCTAGGCCGTGGAGTGAGGCCGACCAATCGCTGCTAGAGAGCCTTGATTGTGACATCGTGATCCACAACAAAAGCGACTGCTCGGATTCGGGCAAGACAAGTACCGCGAAATCGGATGCTCGTCCGCCGGGCTTAGCCACGAGTGCAACGCAGAACGAGGGCATTGAGCAAATGGTCTCGCTGATCGCGACAAAGTTGGTTCCTGAGCTGCCGCCGGAGGATGCCGCTTGGTGCGTCACTGAGGCAGTAGTCGCGAGGTTAGAGAAAGCTCGAACGGTTCTGGCAGCCGATGGTTCTCGATGCGATCAGGCTGATTGTGAACGAGCCGCCAAAATTCTCGCGGGCGGTTCGGCGAACGGCGATTGAGAATCTTGCCAACCACATCGGCTCACGTTTGAGGTTCCGGGTGATATGTTGGTAAATCTCATTCAGCCAATCGCCTTAGAAATCTACAACAAGTGCCGGGCTTTGATGTCCAAATACCGGTTGACTAAGCCGCTGGTCAGCTGCTCAGGAAAAACATCCAGCGTCAATGCTCCGCCGTGCTGCAGGTCGCGGATGACGCTCTGTCGCCAGCCAATGACATCGGTTGCCGCTGCGGCTTGGTGGATTCTGTTAGGATGAGCCGTGTCCGGATGGATGTCATCGACGTGCCGGTACAGGTCGCGATCCTTTAACAGGACACCTAGCGGCAGGTGGCGGCCTGCCATCGCGGTCAGGTATTGTTGAATTTGGAACGAGTTGATTTCATCGATCACGTTGGTCATCAGCACTACCAGCGATCGTTTCAGGCAATGGGTTCGCAAATAAAGGAATGCTTCGTCGTATCGAGATTCCACAAACGCCGCTTGCTGATCATACGAGGCATGTAGCAATCGATTGATATGATTGACTCCCGCGCGGGCAGGCGTGTAATTGCAGATTCGATCGTTGAAACTGATCATGCCTACCGAATCGCCTTGCCGCAACGCGACGTAACTGAGCATCAGCATCGCGTTCAGCGAATGATCCAGCATCGTTAGTTTTCCCGAGACTCCGGTCATCATGCGACCGCAATCGACCATGAACATGATCCGCTGACTTTGATTGGCCTGGTAATCACGGACGGTCAGCTTTCGCCGCCGGGCCGTAGTCCGCCAGTCGATATGCTTGAAATTGTCGTCTTGGGTGTAGTCTCGTAGCCGTTCAAATTCGTTATCTTGGCCGATCTTTCGTGATCGCCTCATGCCCAGCAGGCTCAGTCGATTAGTACGAGCCAAAAGATCGTACTCGGTGATCTGCTTCATGTCGGGGTAGACGTTGAACGTCCAAGGACATGGGATTTTGTGAAACGCTCGCCATAACTTCAATCGGCTGTCGACTCGGACATGCACGTATTCGAGTTCTTCTCGTCCGCGTTGCTGAGGCGTGCAGCGGTACGAGAATCGGACTCGTCCCGGCCCATTGATTCTGGCGTCGATGAATGCTGGATCCGCGGTAAAGGCCTCCGGCAGATCGTCGCAAATTCGCACGAGGCATGATCGTTTAGATCGGTTGATGATTTCGACGTCGACATCGTGCGGCTTGCCAAGCGAGACGATATGAACGCTGGACCGATCTGCGGCAAAGTATTTGGCCGGCACAATCGAAAAAAGATCGACCAAGGCGACGGCGATGATGATCAAATCCACGGCCAACAGGAGCCACCCGATCAGCGGATGAAGTACCATCGCCACCGAAAACACGATCGGTATCATGCCGAGGTACAGCATCCGATGGTTGGGGAATACGTTTCCTGATCGAGCCACAATGAACAGCGGCAACGTCAGCATGGCCAGTAGAATCAGCGGCCGGCTGATGAGGAAGTCGGAAAAGTAAATTAACCAGTCGGGCATGAGGAAAAGTTAAAAGGGGGCAGGAAGTGGTTTTCGGTTTTCGGTGTGAGGTGACAGGTTTCGGTTTTCAGTTTTCGGTGTGAGGTTTCGGTTGTCAGGTTTCAGGTGTGCGGTTTCTGTTTTTAATGTGCCGTTTGAGTCGTGAAATATCAACGCTCCGAAGGAGCAGCTCTATGTAAGCCCAAGGCAACGCCTTGGGAACGAGATTTCCAAAACAAATGTCGGCCCAACGGGCCAGCCCTAAGCTCTTAACGCCGCCCCTTCAGGGCTTCATGATCTTTGCACTCAAAACCCAAGGCGTTGCCTTGGGCTGTCATCGCTCCGCCCCTTCGGCGCTGTGATTTTTCTAGCCGTTTTGGCGCTAGCCACGGACGAACCACCATTGTCCGGGGCTAGCGCCCAAACGGCTGGTATTATCGGGCCATGTTTCCATAAAATCACAGCCTCTTCTGAACTCAAACAAATTTCCTCACCTTCGGGTTTAAACTGACTTACTCTCACTCTAGGGATCAAACGAAATTTTGTACCATTGGGTTTGAACGTGGGATTCCGCATTCCGCATTCCGCATTCCGCACTCCGCATTCCAACCTCATCCTTCCTTGATCCGAGGAACTTCGATCGTGCGGAGCAAGTCACTTAGCAACTGGTCAACGGTCTGACCTTCGACTTCCGCTTCCGCAGTCAGCATGACTCGGTGACGTAGCACCGGCAACGCGATTTGCACCACGTCGTCCGGAACCGCAAAGTCTCGTCCGTAAAACGCCGCCAACGTTCTGGCTCCCTGCATCAAGCTGATCCCGGCTCGTGGCGAGGCACCCATGTAAAACTGTGGCCACTCACGAGTCAGTCGCACGATCTTGTTGATGTAATCAATCAGCAACGGGTCGATGTAAACGTTTGCGTTGTCCTCGGTGATTCGCTGGATCTCCTCGGGCGAAGTCACGCATTGAATTTCAGAGTTTAGCCGCTCGCTCAAGTCGACTTGGCCGCCGTGCATCGCCAAAATTTCAGCCTCTTGTTTCTCCGATGGATACTGAGCAACCAGCTTGAACATGAATCGATCTAGTTGGGCTTCCGGAAGACTGTATGTTCCTTCCGACTCGATCGGATTCTGAGTCGCAACGACCAAAAAAGGCAGTTGCAGGTTGTGAGTCTTTCCATCGACGGTGACGCGTTTCTCCTGCATGATTTCCAGCAGAGCGGCATGAGTTTTGGCGGGTGAGCGATTGATCTCGTCGGCCAGCAGCAGTTGAGTAAACACCGGACCGGGACGGAATTCGAACTCCTGCGACTTCATGTTGAAGATCGGAGCGCCCGTGATGTCGGATGGCATCAGGTCGGCCGTGAATTGGATTCGTCCGAAATCGCAGCCCAGAATTTTCCCCAGCGTTCGAACGAACAGCGTCTTCCCTAAGCCCGGCACGCTTTCAATAAGTACGTGCCCGCCCGAGAACAACGCGACCAGGGCACCTTCGACCAGTTCATCCTGCCCGACAAAAATCTTGGCGACTTCCTCGCAGATCCGAACGTACAGCTCGCGAGTCTTTGTTTCTTCCCCAACACGGCGCTGGTCAACCGGCGATTGGGGCGGCACTGAACTGACGATAGGTGCTGGCGAAGTTGCGGCAGTCGGATTAGACGGAGCCGTTGCAGTTTGGGGTTGATCCGCTGGGCTAGAGTCCGGCTGACCTGCGGTGATCTTCGAAACCCGCTCGCACTTGGGGCATTTGATGTCGTTTCCGGACATGGCCGCTGGGACTTTCAACTGAGCGTCACAGCCGGGGCAGGCAAATTGGACGAACGACGCGTTTGTGTCGCTCGTGTTGCTGTCAGCATTGGAATCGGAGTTCGTCATCGCGATACACGGTCCTCAGAGGATTTCGATACGTTGATATGTTTTTTCGGAGCGCCTTCGTCCATTTTCAAATACTCACGGACTTTCTCGCGTGCGGTGCTCAGATTCAGATGCCGGCTGGATAGCCTTCCGATAGCGCCGATATGATCGCCGAAAGAGCGGTCTCGCGTGTCGACAGTTCGTTTCGGCCGCCCAAAGATAGGGTAAAAAACGAAACAAAACAGCACGCCCCACGCCAGAAAGTGCGGCACCATGTAGCAAAGTGGCTTCTTGGTGATCCACGCCCAGTTATTGTGAGCGTCATAGTCCGATTCGGAGATTTCGATTCCGTATTCATCGCTTTCTAAGAACAAGACATCTGAATACGGTTCGATCTGGTCGGCCAAGTTGCTGGCCAGCTGACGGTTCCCCGCCTCGATCAGGCTGTAATTGGTCAAGAAGCCTGCGTTCGTCACGAAGACCAACCGATTTTCTGAAGCCCAGTAATTATCTTCATCGGCCCGTTCTTCGTAGTATCGAAATGCAAACGGTCGCTCGTTCACTTCCAGCAGCGTTTCCAGTTCTCGGCCCGGTTGAGAATCTAAATAACTTTCACGAGGGTTCAGCCACGCCTGAGTTTGAAGCGACGGCATGGATTTGGATCGTAGGTTTTCTGTTAAAGGCCCGTCTAGGTCGTCAGATGTGTTACGCCGATCGATCTCCAATTCGAACCAGCGGCATCGTGTGTCGGTTGGTTTCCCGCCAGTAAACGTTATTCGCCAATCGTCCGAATCATCGCCGTATCGCCGATCGTCCTCTTGCATTTGAGCTTCCGCAAGGGCTCGCATGACGCGTTCTTTCTGTTCACCTTTCGCTTGATCGACCAGTTGGCGGTACAGGTCGATCTCGCCCGCGAAATCGTAGCCCACGTAGATCAGCGTTCGTTGGTAGCCATTGTCGAGCCACTGCTCTAGTCGCGCGACCGCTTCGTCCGATGGGCAGTTCTTGTTTTGAGGAAACCAGATCAGCGTATCGTAACGCTCAATTTTTGGTGAAAGCCGACCGTAGCGAGCCACCGAGTGACCTCGGTCGCGTAGCATATCGGCCAGCACGGACACGCCATTGATACTGGTTCCTGCCGATTTGCCACGAACCTTGCCGTACTCGGTGTACACAGTTTCCCTGTCTCCAAAACAGCCAGTCAACGTGGCGAGGCTAAGGAATGCGATGCACAAGAGATCTCGTCGAATCCTGCTCAAGGTGTTTCCCCCGAGGCATTTACTTGTTGCTCGAAGTGACTCAGGCCGTCCCAGCAGCTTGCAAACTGTTCGCGCTTTAGATCCTTGTCGCCGAAGAACGTGGCTTCGAATGGCACCATTACGTCCGCGTAGTAAGTTGACAGCTGGCGTTCGCCGCCCAGTTCGCGCAAATACTGGCGATTGGTTTTCCCTTTCTTTAATCGAATCAGGTTTTTCTGATCAAGGGAAATCAGCACGTGACTGAACAGCCAAATAATCGCTTGCCGGTAGTCGTTTGCATGGAAAGCTTTTGCGGCAAGTGATCGAAAATCTTCGTCGCCGACTTCGACTTGGAACGGAAGTTGAGCCACGCTTTGAGCAAGAGAACGCCCCGACTTCGTTTCCTCACGTGCTGAGGGCTGCTTCACGTCAATGTTGCGTACCACCCAGACGACTAGGATCGCAATCGCAACGCCCAGCACAATCCACAGCAGCCAGTACAGGAACGTGCCGAGGCCTTCCGAAAGCCCCCAATCCCAAGTCCAGTTTCTAGTCGCTTTCTTTTTTTTCTTTTTCGTCTTCTCAGCAATTGTACCTCGAAGCCCAGACCGAGGATCGTCTCGAGCCTCTAGTTCGACAGGTTTGACTTGCTCGCTTTGAGCGTCGTACCACGGCAACGACTGCCGCTTGAGCGATTCTAGCCCAGCGTCTTGAGCCAAAGCGTTAACGCTGATGCTGAACAATCCCATCAGAACGGTGGCAAAGACAGAAATCGTCGTGACTCTCGCCGCAGCGGTTCGCCAGTTAAAGTTTCGTTGATGTCGAGTCATTCGTGTCACAAAAAATTTATCTGACAATGCCGGAATTATTTTAGCAGCTCGCCCGTTGAGCGTGTTGTTTCAAACTCAATGGAAACGCTCGTTCAAATTTAGAAATTGAGCCACCCATCTGTCAGCCCATTGCAAACTTTTGTCCTTCGGCCTTCATTTTCAGCTCAAGCGCCCAGCCTTCCTGACGGATGCGGATGTCGATGTAGGAAAGGAAGCGGAAGATGGCCACGAATCCGGCAGTCAACCAAAGCGAGACGATCCAGTAGTAGCTGGCCAAGGTCCATTCGTAACCGGCGGAAAGGTTCAGCAACGAGTCGACCTGAACGAACATCGATTGGATCGAGATCGCCAGCGGCGCGGCGAATAGGCAACTCAAGACAAAGCGTCCGAACAGTTCTGACGACGCGTGCGAGTGCAATGCTTTGGAACGTTTGGCGAAACTGATCTCATTTTCTTTCTTCGGTCGCCACGGAGTCTTTTCCAGCAGCATCATCTCGGTGACGAACGGGCGAAACGTGCGGAAAGCGAGCCCCAAGGCAACGAGCGCCGGGAGGAATAGGCCCACGAGTACGCCAAAGTCAGACGGGCTTTCGATGTCCAGCATCCAAGTTAATGCGACGACGGGAAACACCAGTCGTAAAACGCCGTGCAACCAAATGAACAATGGCGAAACTCGTAGCGAGCGTAACGCCACCTGTTTCCAATCGGGGTGGCCAACAAACATCGCATCGCCCAAGTACAGCGTGATTAACGACGTGCCGTATTGAGCTTGGCTGACAACCAGCAGCATCATCAACCAGCTAGTAGCCCAGCGGCTGTTGTCGCCTAGACCAAAGTGCATCATCGGAAATAGCAGCAGGTAGTCGATCAGTATCCAAGGTGCCGAACCCAGCACCAGCAAGATCAACAAGGATTTCCAGTGACTGCGGACGATTGTCAGGGCGAGATCAAAAAGCTCGGCCACACTGCGTTGCCGGATGGAGATAAATGTCTGGTCAAGCTTCATTCATTTCTCCCGTCAAAAAGTCGACGTCAGGATCGCCCGGTTCAGGGAAGCCAAGCACGACGAAGTAAAACGTTAGCAGGAAGCTGGTGAAAGTGGCGACGATGCCTTTGACGAACCACGGCATGTATTCCTCCGGAGTTGCGGAGATCAGGCCCTCGATTGCGGCGGCTAAGCAAAACAGTGCAACGGCGGTCATCGCGATGGGCAATGCGTCTCGACCAGCTTTCTGCAATGAGTCAAGACGGTTCAGGCCACCGGTCATCAACCAGCCCAAGCCGATTTTCAGGCCCGCTCCGGCAGACAGAGCAATCGCCGTTAGCTCGAACGGACCGTGGGCAGTGACAAAGTTTTTGAAATGATCGCCAGCTTCTCCCATCTCGGGCCGAAACATGTATCCAAAAATGGTTCCAAGATAGACCGAGTTGAAAGACAGCGTGACAAAGCCCGGCAGTACGAACAGCATCCAAACAAAGCAATTCAAACCGATGCCTGCGTTGTTAAAAATGTAAAAGCCAAACATCATCCAGTTGGAACCACGGTCGCGGCCACCAAAATCGGCGAACATGTCAGCACTGGCATCCAATTGCTCTTGGCCCACGATATCCTGCGCGAATCCGGGCCAGACGGAATTGTCGTATGCCAAGTAGGCCGAAATCAAAAACAAACCCCAAAACAGCACCGCCACAATGTGGACGCACGGATCGTGGAAGATGCGTCGCGGCGTGTCCCTGAAAATCACGCGGTACCATTTTCGGTACTGATATCGCTCAGACCGATAAAGTTGGTTGTGTGCTTTGGCGACCAACTGGTGCAGGTATTCGACGGTGGCCGGTGGCAATTGATTGGACTCGGCCAAGGCCAGATCCGCACATGCGGCGCGGTAGAGAGATGCAAATCTTGAGACTAATTCCGTTCGTGAACGATTTGGCCTTTCGCTGACGGTTTCGCACAATCGCTCCAGCTCGCGCCATTGAGGCTGACGTTTTTTTAACAGTTGAGCAACGTTCATTGTGCGTCCTCCGCCGTGATGACCACCGTTTTTGCCGGGAACGCTTGAGCGACTGGTTCGGAGGCAGTTTCTTCATCCGAAGGTTGGCCCGCAAAGGTGCGGAAGTACAACGCACACACGAACAGGTCGGCATCGGTGTTGGTTGGAATTCCAAACCGCTGTAGCAGCGGCTGAGCCACGTGGACAGCGATTTCGTTTGCTCGTTGCGGCGCTAGTTTTGCTCGGCTGTCGACGTATTCGGATATCGCTCGCGAAAGTTTGGCCGAGACGACAAAGGTTGGGGGAATCAGCTCCGCCAGTGAAGCGACTCGAGGATCAGAAAACTCGGCCAGCTTGGTAAACGAACGCGGTTCCTCGTGAATCACCATCGTGCCAGCGACCATGTCTCCGATCCGCTGGTAGCGTTTGTTGATGGTCATCGCGATCAAGCCGATCAGGCATGTCGGAGTTATCAACCCGAAGTCGTCAGACACGGAACCCAACATGGTGGGAATGCTGGCGACAGGAGCCATGTCCAACAGTCGGAAAAAGTTTCTAAGTGTCGCTTGGACGCCATCGATCGCGTGACCGTCGACTGTCATGACACGCAAGCCGCAGATTTTTTTGCCAAACGTCTGGCCGTTCATATAGGTCTCAGCAACCGCTCCGTAAAACCAATAGATCAGGAACCACGACACCAAGGTCATAAAGGCAAGCAAGCCCCAAAGCTCGTCCCCCACGAATGTATTCTCAAACAGGAATAGAAATCCCATCCAAACGGCGAAGGCCGCGATTCCGAACCCAACCAGCGAGATCAGGATATCAGCGACGTAGGCGACAATGCGTCGAAAAGGACCGGCCAGTTGGTACTCGAACGCAATGTTCTCCGGCGTCATCACCCGAGTGGCTGTGTCCAAGGCAGAGGCCACTGCTGGCGGAGATGGCAAGGACGAAACACGCGTTGGCTTTTGTTGTGAATTCAGGTTGACGCTCGCCATCAGGTAAATCCCCTCGCAGTCGGCGCGTCGGAGACGCATACATGGAGCAATCGATTATGGCTTGGAACCGCTTGATAAGACAGACCGCATTATCTGCGTTTTCTTTTTTGTTTGCGTCAGAAAGTTCTCGTGGTGCAAAGCTGGACCTCGATTCGCATGATTTTTTTGCGTTTGCTTGAGCGAGTCTCATGTTGAATTAGCCAAGTGATGCCACGGTTGCCCAAGGGCCGGAAAAATGTGAAACTTGAAGAACGTCAATTTGGTTTTTGCGAAGTTCTGAGCCCTTGGGTTTTGCAGAAGGTTCAATTGATCACCTGTTGGCCCTGCTGGCCTATAAAAAATTGCTCCCTGAGCTCACTTGGCATGCATGTCGCGCCGATCGTTATCGGAGCGATGGATTAGGGGACGACTCGCGATATCTGCGAACACTTGGATGGGGTGATGTTCGCAAACAGCTTCACTCGCCACCCGCATCCAGCCGACTATCCTCATGTCTAATTCGAGTCAAAGCGATCAAGATTCTGTTCCATCGGAAGGTGCGATCCCGACCGAGCAAACGCGTCATGGTGAATTTTCGCCGCTCGACCGTCCACGCGAATTGGTGCTGGTTTGCCCCGACTTCAAGAGCAACGTCAATCTTTCTCGTATTGTGCGGTTGGCTGGCTGCTGTGCGGTGGAGAAAATAATTGCCGCTGGGAACGGAAAGATCGATCCGGTGATTGCGCGTGATGCAATGAGTCATGTTCCGATCGAGCGTCGACGTTCATTGTTGCCCGTGCTCAAGAAGCTGCGATCGGACGGCTATCGGCTTGTTGGTCTTGAGCAGACCGATCGCTCAACGTTGATTCACGGATACTCATTTCCACGCCGGACGGCGTTGGTGATCGGGCATGAACGTTTGGGAATCGCTGACGATCAGTTGGCCGTTTTGGACGATGTTGTTGAGTTGCCGGTCTACGGGCTTCCTTATAGCTTGAATGTCGTAACGGCAACGACGATGGCGGTCTACGAATACTGCAAGCAATTCCCTCGCGGGTGACGAGCATTCTTTGGGTGGAGCAACAATTACCTTCGTAGTTTACTCGCCAATTCTATTACGTCACGCTTCTCGTCGACAGTAAAGATCAACCCTGTTGTAATCGCAGCAATGGCGACGACGGTAAAGGCGGAAGCTGAGATTGCTAACGGCAGTAGCAGCAGCAGTGGCATCCCCGATATCAACCAAGTACCAAGGTCGGTATGGCAGCCCTGTCGGTTGTTGAATAGGTAGAGGATGGTCAGGTTGAACGCGTTGCCCATCGCGGTGGCGATCACCGCTCCCTCGAGACCATAAGTAGGGATCAGCAGCATGTTTAGCATGATGTTGGATCCCAAGCCCATGGCGATAGCGATGGCGGCCCAGCTTCCTTTTTCAGCAACCCACAAGTAGTTTTGTGCCACGGTCGCCAGTCCGAACCAGATGCAGTAGACCAACGTCAACGGTAGTACCTGCAGTCCATCGTCGTACTTCCCCTGAAAGATTCCTTCGAACAAAATCGGGGACAGGAAAAGAACGACCAGTCCGCCAGCGGTGAACGCGAGTCCCAGCAGTTTAACCGACCAGTTCGATTGCCGGCACGCGTTGTCGCGTTCCCCTTTTTCCCACGCGGCGCTCATGTAGGGTAGCAACAGACCGCCCACCACGCTGGCAACGCTGATCAGCAGCAATGGTACGACTCGCCCGCTGTGATACTGGCCTACGAAGCCTTGTGCGATGTCGGCAGTGGTTTCGGACCAATGGATTAGCATGTAGCGATCAGAAACTTCAAACAGGTTGTGGAACAGGTTGGAGACCCACAGCCACGCCGCGAAGGGGGCAATTTTTTTCCACATCGTTGAGTGCAGAAGTTTCTCTGAGTCAGTTTCATCAACAATGCAGTTTCGATATTTACAAAGAAACCAGATCGCGGGAATCGCACCGAGGATACAGCTGATCCCATAAGCCAATGTGGCGGCGGCCGAACGGTTTGTTGACAGTGCGATCATGGCTGTGCCGACAACCGCGAACGCCATGCCTGTAATGAATCGCATCGCGGTCACAGCCCGCACCTGACGAAGTGACTCGAGCAGGCTGGACAGGAAATTGGATGCCGATACGACGCCAAGCGAAATCGCCAATGACAACACGATCGTGACATGCGAAGGGTCTCGGAAGATCAGACAAGAAACTCTTTCTGGAAACATGATCATGGCCGAGACCAACCCCATCGTCAGTGCCAATGAAATCACCGCAATCCGTTGGATGAACGTTCGCAGTTGGCCTCGATGGCGATAGAACTCTGTGTAACGACTAAAGCAACCGGGCAAGCCAAGCACTGCCAAAGGAGCCAGCAGCATCAGGAAGCTCCAGATCATCGACCATTGTCCCAATTCTTGGTCGGACATGATTCGGCAGAACAAGATGCCGCGAATGAAGCCGACGACTCGTTGACCAACGGTCAAAAGGATTGCAAACACAACGCCAGATGCGATTGAGTCTGACAACTGATCCAGCTTGTCGGACGCCGTACGCTCAGGCTTCCCGTGCCCGTCAGGAGTCGGGGCGGGCACCTTGTCGGGTGGATTTTGCTGAGCCGTTGGCATGAGTGATTTGGGAAAGGACGAAGCAGGCGTGTTGGGTTAGGAAGAGGAGGTAACGACGCCACGTACCCGATTGAGTGTTGGTTATGCTGGGTTATATCCGCGAAACATTCGTTTTGGGTGGCTGGATTCACTTCGATTCGGTTTATGGCTGGCCGAAATAGTGGGGTTATGTGCTTTATGCTGAATGCAAACCGATCTGGATAAGGGGCCGGACGGCCCTGTTCAAACCAATTTCTAGCGTGATAAAATCCTGACTCTACGACGCCCACGACCCTTCCTTGTCAACCTGAGGGTGATTGGCGGGTTCAATCGCGAAATGTCTACTCCGGCAGATCGTGAATCCGTCCGGATTGCCCTCAATACAGAATCCATATGAATATTGACCTTGCGATCGTTGCGCGGGATTTGAAACTTCCGCCGGAAAAGCTGGCTCAGACTGTCGCGCTACTTGATGATGGGAACACGATTCCCTTCATCACGCGGTTTCGAAAAGACGAGACGGGCGGACTGAACGAGAATCAGGTTCTCGCGGTCAAGCAAAAAATTGCTCAGCTGCGAGCCTTGGCCGAACGGAAAGCGTTCGTGCTCAAGTCAATCGAATCTCAAGGGCAGTTGACCGACGAGCTGAAATCACACATCGAGAAAACGGCCTCTAGCCGAACGCTGGAAGATCTTTACCGCCCGTTTAAAGCTCGCAAGCAAACCCGTTCTGCAACGGCGCGTCAGCAGGGCTTAGAACCGCTGGCCGAAGACGTTCTCTCTGGCGCGTCGGCCTCTGAAGACCTGAGCGAACTGGCAGCAAAGTTCGTGCGAGTCGACAAGGGCTTGAGTTCCGTGGATGACGTGTTTAAAGGCGTCACGGATTTGCTGGTTGAAAAGTTTGGCGAGAATCGTGAGTTACGAAACGAGCTTCGCAAGACCGTGTGGGCGACAGGGCAGATCAGCACTCAGTTGATCGAGGCTCCTGTTGAGGCTGGCGAATCAGAGTCAGAGAAAGATTTGGAGGAAAACTCAGAAGCGGATTCAGAAGTCAAATCAGAAGACGTGTCGTCGGAGACCGCGCAGGCGGTGGCTGGATCAACGCCTAGTGAACCGGCTGAAACGGGTGAGTCTTCTCCGGCTCCAGCAGCGGATTCCGCCGCCGCTGAAAGTGCGCTGGATACAGATGCTGGCGCGGCGAATGACGAAGTAGCAAGTGAATCGAACAACGAATCGGCCGACGCCGAACAGGCTTCGGAACCAACGGCCGCAGCTACAGCAAGCGGCTCCAGTGATTTGGCTGCCAGCGCCGACGCGTCTGGCGAGACCGCTGCCGACGGAAAGACGTCTGACCAAAAACCAGACGATGTGGAGGAGGTGGCCAAGTTGTTTGCTGCCGCGTCCGATGCGACTGCGGCAGCTGCGGCGGTTTCGAACGTTGAATCACCTTTGAAGAAGAAAAAGAAAAAGAAGAAGAAAAAAAAGAAGGTCGACGATCCATTCAAAGATTACCAAGGTTTTCGGCATGCTCTGCGACAGCTGCCGCACTATAAAATGCTTGGTATCAATCGCGGCGAGCGATCAGGTAGGTTGAAAGTCCGAATCGAGACGGATGCTGCCCAACTAAATAAGACCGCAGTTGATTTGCTTGTGCCCGAGGGGCATGCGTTTTCGGAATTTCTGGGCAAATGCGCAACCGAAGCGGTTGGGCGTGTGCTGTTGCCAAGTATTGAACGGGAAATACGTCGGGAACTGACGGAAACCGCAGAGGCTCATGCAGTTGATGTCTTCGCCAACAATCTAAGAAGCCTGCTGTTGCAGCCGCCAATTCGAGACTGCCGAATTTTGGCGATTGACCCCGGTTTTAAACGCGGATGCTCGGTCGCGGTTCTTGATGGCGGTGGTAGTCTGATTGATTCTGGTCACGTCTTCGTGGTTGGGAATAAAACGCGGATCGCAGAGAGCCAGCAGAAGATCGCCGAGTGGGCCAAGCAACATCAAGTGGACGTGATTGCGATTGGCAACGGCACGGCGTGTCGGCACGTTGAGCAAATGGTTTCAGATGTGCTGAGCGAAAACCTTGGCGGCAAATCGGACGTTCGATACGTGATCGTCAACGAGGCCGGAGCCAGTATTTACTCGACCAGTGAAATCGGGCGGGAAGAATTGCCTGATGCTTCGCCCTCGATTCGCAGTGCGGTATCGATTGGGCGTCGGCTGCAAGATCCGTTGTCGGAACTGGTAAAGATCAGCCCCGCCAATATCGGCGTCGGAATGTATCAGCATGACGTGAAGGCCCGGCATTTGTCCGAGTCGTTGGATGATGTCGTTCAGTTTTGCGTCAATCGCGTGGGCGTGAACGTGAACTCTGCCAGTCCGGCATTGCTCAAGTACGTTTCCGGACTCAACGCACTGACGGCGCAGAGAGTCTACGAATATCGAAAAGAGAACGGGCCTTTTAAGTCACGCCAACAGTTACGTGAAGTGAACGGCTTCGGTGATGCAACGTTTTTGCAAGCGGCCGGTTTCCTGCGGATCCATGAAGGCGATGCTTCGCTGGATGTGACGGCCATCCATCCCGAAAGCTATTCCGTGGCAGAGCAGTTGATGCAAAAAGCGGGCGTCACGGCGGAGCAATTGTTCCCTGTTGCTGAGAAAGTGGACGACTCGGAAGCCGGCGTAGAAACGGCACCGGCCGCGCAGGAGGAACCGTCTTCAAACGCCGAAGTTGATACGTCTTCAACCGCAGAAGCTCCCGCGACGACTGCAGATCAAGCGTCAGCAGATACTTCGGACGCAGTCGTTGCTTCTGCGAACGACGATGCGACAGAACCGTCTTCGAGGGATCCCGCTGCGGGCGCACAGCCTAGTTCAGAGACTCCGGTTGAGGAGGAGAAGCCAGCGGAGGCGGAAGCAGAATCGACTTCAGCCTCCGCGTCTGATGCTGAGGTGGCCGTCGAGGCCGATGCGGTCGCTAAAGATTCCAGTAGCAACTCTTCTGACAGCGATGCGGCTGCTGAATCACCGACGAAGCCGCAACGACCGGCTCGTGCCAGAATCTCGCCAGAAGCAGCGGCTGCTCGGCGGGATGCGGTTGCTCGCTTGAATCAGCTTGATATCGAAGCGTTGGCCAAGGAACATTCCACGGGCGAGTTGTTGCTGAAAGATATTGTGCTGGCTTTGAAAAAGCCAAACTGGGATCCTCGCGATCGCTTGAGCCGTCCAGCTTTCCGGACGGGGATTATCAAGGCGGACGATTTAAAGCCCGAGATGCAGCTGGATGCTCAGGTCGTCAACGTGGTTGATTTTGGCGTTTTCGTCGACATTGGCTTGGGCGAAAGTTGCTTGGTGCATGTCAGTCAGTTGTCTCACAACTTCATTCGCGACCCTCATGACCATTATTCGATCGGCCAAGTTCTTCGCGTTTGGGTTGCTGAAGTTGATTCCGACCGACGACGTGTCAAGCTAACAGCGATTCGGCCGGGAACAAAGAAACCGCAACGTGGTGGACGAAAACGGTCAGATGCTGGCGAAGGTGGCGGTCGACGAAGCCGTCCTGCTGGTCGTCAAGGTGGTGGAAAACGTGGTGACAACCGAGGCAGCGGGGCTCGGCAGCAACGTGGTCAGCGTTCCGGCGGGCCGCGGCGAAACGCTAAGCCGAAGCCAGTCAAACCAATTACTGACAACATGTTGAAGGGAAAAGAGCCCATGCGATCGTTCTCCGATCTGGCGCAGTTTGTTTCTAAAAAGCCTGAGAAGGACGAAAAGAAAGACTAGAGCGTCCCCCGGCGTGACTTGGTACGTCATGATTTTTCACTTGCAACAAAATTGATTTGCAAAAAACAGGCAAGCTTCTCATCAACTCTTTGCTTACCCCATTTTTGCATTCATCGCTTGCAAATCATTTCTCGCGATTTTCAACACGAACATGGATTTTGACAACGAACTTGAAAAAGCGATCCAGCGTGGTCAGCAGCTTAGCCAGTCTCGCAACGCGGCGGCAAAAAAGGAAGCTTTGAGTGCGGAGGAAATCCGGACCGCGCACACCGCCTTTCGTTTGCACTTGTCCGATCACATTGAGCAGTGCTTGAAACGATTGGCCAATCATTTCCCGGGCTTTGAGTACGAAACGATTTACGGTAGTCGTGGCTGGGGAGGTGCGGTATCCAGAAACGATCTGCAACGAGGCCCCGACGGGAAAGCTGGTTCATTTTTCAGCCGCATCGAACTGACGGTTCGCCCGCAAAATGAGTTCAATGTGGTTAATATCGCAGGCAAAGGCACGATTCGAGACAAGGAAATGTTTACTTGGAATCACTTTGACGATGTGCTTGGTTGTGATCAAACTGAATTCGAGAAACGGATCGACGCTTGGGTGCTGCAATACGCGGAACAGTTTGCAGCTCGATAGATCATTTGTTTCCGTGTGGTCGTTGTCGAGTGAAGTGGGACTTCATTCGCTAGGTGCTTCAGTCAATCAAAATATTTGCAGCCTTGAACGCTCAGTTTTATGAACCGCCCCGAACATATATCGAAGACCGATTCGCCCGATGGCGCTAGCGGGAACGGTGAAAAGCCGGTTGATTGGCAAGCTCAGTTGCGAAAGCGACGGATCTCCCGACGTCGAGTGATTCTGGCTTTGTCGTTGTCGCTGCTGGGCGGTGTTCTGCTGATCTGGTTCATGCAGAGTCCCCCGGAAGACGCCGTCGAAAGTCATACGGTTCATATTCAACCGGCCGAAGTTGAACCGGAGAACGACGTTGAGGTCGTTGGCGCTGCGACTGCCGAGGCTGCTGTTCCGTTGAATGAGTTGATTGATCCGGTTCAAGATCCGAATCTGACCGAGGCAGAGGTGCCCGCAGTTGATGGACCGGTCATGATTGAAGATCTGATCAGTCAGCCCTTGGTCGAGGCAGCCGAGCATCCGCTTGATCCGGTTTTGGCGGTGGCCAAGCTGTCCATGGATGAAATTGACCAGCGCATTGACGATTACTCGTGCGTGATTACCAGCCAAGTCTTTCTACACGGAAGGTTAGACAAAGAGCGCCGAATGCGAGCCAAAATTCGGCATGCTCATGAGAAAGACGGTGAATCAAAACCGTTTGGCGTGTATCTGGAATTCCTGTCGCCACGCTCTTTGGTTGGGCAGGAGGTAATTTGGGTCGAAGGTCAGAATGACGGCAAGCTGGTGGCTCATGCCGCGTCCGGTTTTCTGCGGGTCAAGCGAATGCATCTGACGCCCGATGGGCCACTGGCGATGCGTGGAAGCAAGTATCCGATTTGGGACATCGGTTTCCGAAACTTAATCGGAAAGATGTACGAGATCGGCTGTTGTGATCGCGACGACGAAGATTGTTTGGTGAATGTCACTCAGGGCGTGAAGGTTGAGGGACGTCCATGCACACTAATCGAAATCAAACATGAACAGGAAAAAGAAGTTTTTCAGTTCCACCTAGCCAAGATTTACGTGGACAATGAACGGAAAATCCCGATCGGTTACGAAGGCTACTCGTGGCCCGCATCACCCGACGAAGAACCTCCATTGATGGAGAAGTTCTACTATACGGATATGAATTTAAACGTCGGTTTGAAAGACGCCGATTTCGATCCAGATAATCCTGACTACCGATACCCAAGTTGGTAGTGAAATGAGCATCGATGAGCTAGGTGCGGTGATCCTGTGCGGTGGACGCAGCAGACGGATGGGATTTCCCAAACATGAACTCTGGTTCGATGGCAAAACATTTCTTGAATCCGTAGTCGAACGCGTCAGCGAAGTCGCCTACCCAGTCGTAGTCGTCGTCGGGTGCGGGGAAAGTTTGCCAACAGCGCTTCCAGATAACGTGAAACTGCTTTGCGATGAACGTCCCGATCTAGGTCCACTGGAAGGGATTCGCACAGGACTTGCCAGTTTGGAGGGTCGCGTGAGTCACGCGTTTGTTACCAGTTGCGACGCACCCAACCTGCGTCCCCAGTTGATCAGGCGGCTGTTCGACTTGATGGGCCAACACGATGCGGTCGTTCCAATCGACGGAGATCGTATCTATGGAATGACGGCGATTTATCGAACGTCAGTCTGTGAAAAAATTGAGAGCATTTACGCATCGGGCGTTAGTCGGCGTGTCTCTGCGTTGCAAGCGGCGGTTAATGCTCGATCAATTCCGCTGGACGAATTGAAGGAGGTCGATCCAAGCCTTGAATCGTTTAACAACATCAACACCGTGGACGCTTATTTTGATTTTTTAAAGCGGCACGGAGCGACTTGTCCCAGTGAGTTGGCCGCACGTTTGGGCTGAGCGATCTCCAGCGGAATGAGTGCCAGCTGCTGTCGTCAATCGATCAATCGCTAAGTAATCGGTAAAGAATGACGTTGGTGGCAAGCCGCGACGCGTCCTCCCGAGAGTAACCGTCGCACTGGGAGAAGGCCGTGTTCTCCATCGCGCAGCTCAAATCCCACGGCGAGAAGATCACTCGTAGCTGACCGTCGATCTCAATTGATTCCAGTTCCGGTGGTCGTCGCTCTGTGCGAAAACCTCCTTTTGAGTTCGGGTCGCGCGTTCGAAAGGTCACTTGGTCAATTGCGTAGCCGAATCGATCGGTCCAAATTGGATTGTCGCGTCCAATTGGCCGCAGCTGCTGGCCAGTGATCAGTTGAATTTCTTTGCGAAACGAATTGGTAAACTGAGGCGATGCGCAAACGGAATCCGCGAAAATGAATCCGCCAACTTCAAGCCACGTCTTCAATGCCGCGCGTTCTTCATCGGTGAATTGAAAACTTGACCGCCCGTGTAGGAAAACGAACGGGTGTTCGGCCAGTTGTTCTAAACTAGGAACGATCAGCTTTTTCTCGGTTTCGACTCGAAGACCAAGACTGCTGACGTCCTGCAAAATGTTTCTCCATGCGTTCGGCGCGTCATCGGAACCGCCTCGGTGAGCCAGTTTCGGCAGCACCAATGATCGGCCTGAGAGCAAGTCTTCTGTCCCCGCAGCAAGTTTCGGCGTCTCTCCCTTTTCTCGCAGCTCCTTGCCGGTGGCGTAGGTCACGACGTTGACCCCAATCTGGATGCAGGTCTCGATGCGTTTTTTCAAGCGAGGATTGGGAGCGATGCCCGGACGGTCCAGCGACCAGTAGCAACTGAGATTGGCAGGGCAGTAAATCACGCTGGTTCGGCAACACGATTGGATTCCGAGTAGCGGTCGCTCTGGATCCGGAAACAACGGGAAGTACGCGCCCCAGATCGGATGGTCGGGCGGTAGCGGTTGCAGTTGGCTATCGGGAAGGATCTCCGCCATCAGCGTTCGGAACGCTTGGTCGAATGCCGCGTCACCACAGCCTTCACCCTGACACGCTTCCGCGAACAGAAAACCGCCGTTCTCCAAGTACTCTTTCAGCGCCGTCTTTTCTTTCGCGGATATTTCCAACGCGTCGCGGCCCGACAGAAACAAAACAGGTGCTTCCAGTAGGTCATCGGTCGAGGCAGAAGCTGTCCGCACGGTTTGCCAGTTCAGACGCTCGTTCCACTCTTTTTCCAAACGCCGGGTTAAATAGTGAACGCCTTTGGGATGTTGGTCCCATCGTTCGTCATCGGACCAAGCGGCTTTGCCAATCGCGATCGGACGCTTGCCTTTCGATAGAAACAGCAGTGCCAAAGCGGTCGCAATCTCTTCAATTTTTTCCGAGTGCCCACCGCCTTTCCAATATCCAGACTGTTGGTTTTGCTGCCGGAGAAGTTCTTCGGCTCCCTCGCGATACCAATCATGGGCTCCGAAGAAACGGCGGCCAGCGAGTCGCCCGGCTCGTTCCATTCCGTACAGATAATACAGTTGGCTGCCGGAGTGGCCTTGGCCCGGGTTGCCGCGAACGCGAAACTTCGACGCCATCCAGTCAATCGCACGCTCGACGCGGTCCAGTCGTTGGTTTTCACCACAGCAGTCGGCCCGATCGCCGTTAACGTTGTTTGCGTTGGCCGCAAGATTTTCTTGAATAATAATCCACGATGAAATGCCAGCGCAGGTCATACTGCCCGACGCGCCGCCGCTTCCGTTGTAGTTAAAACCGCCGTCCTTGGTGCTGACAAACTTCCAATACTTCTCGGCTAACTGCCAAGTTTTTTGCGGGACCTCAATTCCCAGCTTCGCGGCTTCGTGAAGAGCCAGCAACGCGAACTGGCTGTTGGACGCGTCGCCTCCACCTCGGCCTCTGCCGTAGCCCCACCCACCACTCGCTCGGGTTCTGGTGATTTGTTGAGCGACCAACCATCGCGTGTCACTGCTGATCTGTCGCAGGTAGCGTTTTCCGCTTGGGTCCGCTGTCGCAAACGCCATGATTCGCAAAGACACGAAATACGTTGTCAGTTGTTCCGCTGGGACGGATTCGATCAGCTCCAGTGATTTTCGCACTTTAGGATCGTCGGCCGGCACTTCCGCATTCATCAACGCCAACACGCACAGCGCGGTGATGTCTTCGGGCGTTTGAAACCTTCCGTAGCTGCCCGAGGGCGAGGCCTGTGTCTTCAAGAACTGAACGCCCCGTTGAATCGACTCACGAACATTTTCGGCAGTTAGAGAGCTTGGTTTGTTTCGTTGAATTGCAATCGCTGGTTTGGGGGCCAGCAATAAAGCCATGAATAGAATCAATGCCCAGCCAAGCGATGGGATCAATTTTTGCTCTCTGCAAGAGATAAGTTCACCGTTGTGAGGGACAGACTGCATGGAAAGATCAAAATTGGACCGAGCGTCACTATGTTGGTGACGAAGCAACGATCCGGTAATCGTACGCTGATACGCGAAACGAAGCAACATTTTGCACGTGTCGTTGTCCCATGGCAGGTTCAAATTTACAATATCGGTTCAAGTATCAGGGGCCAATGATTCGTCCGGTCGAAACGGATATCGCGAACACCGCCAGCCAAGTTGATTTGAGGAAAATGTGACGGGAAAACAAAGAAGTCTTGGCGACGTTTTGCAGGAGTTCAGCCAGCACCGCAAGGTGATGGAGCAGGAACTCGGAAAAGTGATCGTGGGGCAGCACGAGGTGATCGAGCAGGTCTTTGCCGCCATTTTCACGCGTGGGCATTGCCTGCTGGAGGGCGTTCCCGGTTTGGCGAAGACGTTGATGGTCAGCACCATCGCAAAGATATTGGATGTGAACTTCAAGCGAATTCAGTTCACGCCTGACTTGATGCCGTCCGACATCACTGGCACGGACGTGCTGGATGAAGACGAAAATGGCAAGCGGCAGTTTCGTTTTGTCGAGGGCCCGATCTTCACCAATATTCTGTTGGCTGACGAGATCAACCGGACTCCGCCCAAGACTCAAGCGGCCTTGCTGCAGGCGATGCAGGAACGCGAAGTCACGGTTGGCCGCCAGACGTTTCAGCTAGAGCCGCCGTTTTTCACGATCGCGACTCAAAACCCCATCGAGCAGGAAGGAACCTACCCACTGCCCGAAGCGCAGCTGGACCGGTTTATGTTCAACATCAAAGTTGGCTACCCATCGGCGGAAGAAGAAGAAAAGATCCTTGCTGCGTCTTCCAAGGGCGAAAAACAGGAAGTTCGCAAAGTGCTGTCTGCCAAAGCGATTGTCAACCTACAGAAATTGGTCGCGTCGGTTGCCGTTAGCGATTACATCATCAAGTACGTGGCAACGTTGGTCCGAGCCACTCGTCCGGCCGATCCGATGGCCCCAGAGTTTGTTCGGGAGTTGGTCGATTGGGGAGCGGGCCCACGTGCCGGTCAGTTTCTGATCTCGGGCGGAAAAGCAATGGCGGCGATGGACGGTCGGTTCACGGTCGCGGTGGACGACATCCGCAAGGTTGCCAAAGCGGTTCTTCGTCACCGCATCAGCACCAACTTTCAGGCTCAAGCCGAGGGCCTGAATAGCGAAAAAGTGATCGAACGTTTGCTCGAAGAAATCCCCGAGCCAAAGATCGACAAGTTCGAGTAGTTGTGAAAAGATCTCCGTTTCACGTCGGGCCACAGAGTCAACATTCAAACGATTGCTTCCATAGAGTCTAATCTAGCGATGGCCAACCGATCAATGTTGTTTGCCGTTTCATCTCAGCCTACCGTAGATGAACGCCCTCAAAGAATACTGCCGTTGGGAGAGTTCACTTGGAGTATTCCCACTGTGTGTAAGCTCGTGGTTTCAGCGAATTCGCGAGTGTGTCCTTCCGTCGTATGGGAGTTGAATGAGCCAGTCGCAATTGCGGGTGATTTAGTAGCAGGTGTAGCAAGGCTCGTTGAGCTTCGTGCAACACTTGAAAATACTGAGCGAAGTGTGCCTGCGATTGACGAGGCGATCGAGTATTTAACGAAACCTCACCTCAAAGATTACGATTGCCTACTGTTGGAGCCTCATGAAATTCTCGACATCGATGACCGACCACTTCAGATGCAAATGAATTTGCTGCTTGAACAAATCAATTCACTGGACTTGCGCTCGATTGCCACTCGATCCGAAATATTGGCTTCGCAGGAAGAATGGGGAAAAGGTTGTTGGTCTAGCATCTTGTACTATCAACCCGGGGGCTCAGTTAAGCCTCCGTTAGATCGATCAGAGACGTCAGTGATTACCAATGCGTCACACGTGTTGGAAAATGCATCGGTATGGTCTGAATGCTCCGCAATT
The DNA here is from genome assembly GCA_937929805.1 of uncultured Pirellulaceae bacterium. Taxonomy (GTDB): domain Bacteria; phylum Planctomycetota; class Planctomycetia; order Pirellulales; family Pirellulaceae; genus Mariniblastus. The sequence continues at coordinate 22,087 of CALFUT010000039.1, read as the reverse complement.
AGCCGTGTCAGCCTGTCTGGTTTTGATGACGACGCCCAACTCTTGAGTGATGCGCTCGAGTGTCTCAAGGCAATTCCGTGTTCTTTTGATCTGTCACTCAGCGGTAAGACCGATCACCTACCAGACATCTTATGCGATCTTACACAGTTGACTGGGTTGAGCATTGGCTCCATGGGGCTTACTCATTTGCCCAATTGGCTCAGCAACTTGCGTCAACTAAAAACTTTCAGGGTCCAGAAAAACGACTTTCGCGAATTCCCTAACGTCATAAAAGATCTTCCATCTCTGTCGATATTGTCTATCTGGGGCCATGCTTTCGGCGCAATACCTGATTGGTTGGGCGAGCTATCAGGCTTAGAGTCTCTGCTGATTAAAGAATGTGAGCTATCCACTTTTCCTCGATGTTTACTGTCGCTAACCAAGCTCAAACTTTTGGACATCTCAACAAATCCGCAGTTAACTAGTTTACCAACAGAAATCAGACGATTGACAAACCTTCAAACACTGAAGATGTCCGGTTGTGGCCTAACGGAGTTGCCAGCCGAATTGGCCGACCTGCCTAGCTTGCGTGAACTGTTTGTTCCGAGAAACAAGTTGACTAGTTTGCCAGAGAAATTGTGGAGTAGGTCTCTCGATACGCTTAGCGTTTCAGGAAACGAACTTCAGCAGCCTTCGGATGGGGCGAACGCGAAACAATTTTGGATCTAAAGAGTTGCTTACTGCTAGCCCATGCTGCTGCCACGCAACCATTCATTGATCAGGAAAAAATCAATCTTTTCCCGATGGTAGTTTACCTCGTCCATTTTCAACAAAAGAAGCAACTACTCCTCAGGAAACTTGCCCTCTTTCACCTCGTCACAATACTCCTGAGTCGCTTGCTGGATCACAGACTTGAGGTCGGCGTAGGCTTTGACAAAGCTAGGGACGTAGCCGCCGCAGTTGAGCCCCAGCATGTCGTGGCTGACTAGCACTTGGCCATCACAATGAGGACCGGCTCCAATGCCGACGGTTGGAATGCGGAGCAGTTCCGTGATCTCTTTGGCTAACTCGGGCGGCACACACTCCAACACAATGCTGAACGCACCGGCTTGTTCGGCGGCGGTGGCATCGGCGATCAATTGATCGCGGTCGCGTTGGATGCGGTAGCCGCCCATCGCATGAACCGTTTGTGGACGCAGGCCCACATGAGCCATGACCGGGATGCCGGCGGTGACCAAGGCGTTGATGACGTCGGCTTGATCGGCCCCGCCTTCCAGTTTGACGGCTTGGCAGCGAGTTTCCTTGAGGATGCGTCCGGCAGCGACGACGGTTTGGTGAACGCCTTGATGATTGATGGGGAATGGCAAATCGACCACGACCAATGCGTTCTCGGATCCTCGTCCGACCATCTCTGCATGATAAATCATTTCGTCGAGCGTTACCGGCAACGTGTTTTCGTGACCCTGCACGACCATGGCCATGCTGTCGCCAACCAGCAACATTTCCACGCCGGATTGGTCCAGCAGCCGAGCCATGGTGTAGTCGTAGGCGGTCAACATCGTGATCCGCGATCCCTTCGATTTCATTTTCTGAATCGCAGGAACAGTCATTCGCTTGTTGCGAGATTTCTTTTTCGATTTGGCGGACGAGTCACTCATGGTTGGGTCGGTTGTGGTCGTGTCGTTAGTGAACGGGATGATGGAATTGTCGCGGCAAAATCGATTGGGCAGAAGTACCCAACGGACAGGATGCTTTGGGGCAGCGTCTAAGGAGTAGGCGTTACTTGTTTGTGCTCAGTGGCGTTTTCACCAAAGTCGCTGTTCGGATTCGCGGCGTTCTCATTCAAAACGGCCCCCGTTGTTTCGCGAGCGATCCATTTCAGGCTGATTCCACCGCCCGGTTTCTTCGCCAACAAAGTCGGCCGCACGTAGCGAATCGGCTCTCGCTGGCCGGGCAAGCGAAAGCGATCTCCCTTCTGAAGGACCGGCCGAGTTTCGTTCATTTCGCCAAACTCGTAAATACCCGCAGCCTGACAAGGGAACCAGTGTCCCGTGCCTTCCGAGTCGACCAGATAAAACTCTGGGTAAGTATGACCGGGGACCCAGACGGCTCGAGCCGGGATATCGCTGGCTCGACAGATGGCGATAAACAACGAGGATAGCTCTTCGCAGTCGCCATGGCCGGACTCGATCGCTTCCAGACAGCTGTGGATTTGAGTGTCGAATTTATACTCGACCGTTTCACGAACGTAGCGATAGATCGCTTCGACCCAATCCCATGCCGGGCCTTCGCCATGAGCTTCTTTCAGTTCGCTGGCAATGTCGCGGATGCGCTGATGCCGGCTTTCGATGTACGGACTGGGCTTGAGGAAACGCTTCACTTTTCCCGGCACTGGATCTGCGATCTTCAACAGATCTGGCTGTTTCGGTTTGATGATCGGACGACGCAGCACTTCAAACCGTTGGAAGGCCACCGCGTTTTGCTCGGATGACATTCGATTGACGTTGAACTGGGCCTGCTTAGCCTCTTTGGTGATGTCGCGGTGTTTGAATTTTCCGACGCCGTCGGACCGATGTTCATCCAGCAGCCTGACGGTTTGCTCGGGCCAGTCCATTGGAACGGGAACCGTCGCGGTGATTCCACTGGCTTTGTCGGCGGCCACGATTTCCAATCCGAATTCCCAGACCGTGCGAACGGCAGGGCCGAACGAGTTGGCGGTGGGCGAGATCGGCGAGTCGGTTGGCTGATCTGCATCGTCGGCTTGAAGTTTGTTCTCATCGCCGGTGCCCATGATCATAACCCAATGCGTTAGCAAGGGACGACTACGCGGTCCCTCGAGTACGATTCTTTCGGTTGCGTTACTACAAGCCCGGCGCGCAAGCGAGTGGATCGGGATGCGAGGAAAAAACCCACTCGCTTGCGCGTCGAGCTTGTATCCACCGGCTTGAGCAGTCGCGGCGTGTTGGACGAATGCCATTGGCAGTGCCGCGACGATTACTGCAACACGCAGTCGACTTCGAGTTTTCAGTCCGTTAGCTCGCACGCTTCTTCCTTCAATTAACCGGTTGCAGTTGACGAACGAACTTGTACCGAGGGTCGGGGGTTTTTGTTTTAGATCGAGGATCGGCTTGGCATTCGAACAACTCAGCAACACGTTTCTGTCGCTGTTTTTTTTCGGGGACCCGGATCGAATCACCTTTCTGCAGAATCGGAAGAGGTTCAGACAACTGTCCGAATTCCCGCGGGCCGACCAATACAGCCGGAAACCAATGAGCTTTTTTGTTTCTGTCGATCAGCATAAATTCGGCGTATTGTTTTCCCGTCACCCAGACCATGCGAGCCGGGATTTTGTTCGCGCGGCACATGGCAACAAAAAGGCCAACCACATCCTCGGCACAGCCGTATCGATCTTTAAAAACTTTCGAAGTGTCACGAGACTCGCCGGATCGAATGTCGATCTCGTCGCGAACCCAGTCGTAGATTGCTTCGACCTCTTCCCATGGCGTCGCTTTCTCGGTGACCAATTCCTTGACCTGTTTTTTTAGCTTCGAATCACGGAAGGTGATTTCGGGGCTCGATTGCGTGTACGGTTTGCCTTCGCGATGGCTTGTTTTAGGTCGCTGAAAGATTTTTGTATCAGGGGGCGGATTGACCTGGCAGGTTCTAATTTGGTAAGTCATGGACATTTCGACGACGGTTTTTGGCTGCAATCTTGGGATTTTCACAACCAGTTGCTTAACACCACTATTGAGTTCGCGATCGTAAATGCTTCCCATGTCGGGAGGAATCGTTTCGTTAACGACCGAGACAGTCTGTTCTGGCCATTCGTTTGGAATAGGCAATGTTACGAGCGCTTTAACCACAGGGTTTTTTATTGCGAGAACTTGAAACCCTACTTTATAGTTTGTGGTGATGGGATCAGAAAACGTGACGCCCACGACTTCGGTGGAGTCTGCCGATTCGGTTTTATCGGGGCTTGCTGTGCCGTCACCGCTGTCGGCCGTTTCCGCTTGTCCAGCGGTTTGAGCCACCAAGTCTTTTGAGGCAAAGTACGTGGAGCAACCGACGGCGATCGTCAAGATTGCGAACCAGCGAAAGATAGGTGCGAAGTGCTTCATGGTCGATAGGATTTCAGGAACGCTCGCCAGTTTCGGATCGGCTCAGTTCTATAAATGGCCAACGCAAGTTTTTCAGTGTCACGGTTGTTTTGAACGCGGTAGAGTCGCCGGTAGGGCGAGGCTTCACCCGAGCCGTGCGGAGCAAATAGCTCAATCATCCAAGCGGTGCGGTCGGAGCCCTAAGCTTGGGTGCGGCCGGAGCCTTAAGCTTGGGCGCGGCCGGAGCCCTAAGCTTGGGTGCGGACGGAGCCTTAACCTCCCAGCATCGTTTTTGCTCAGCGGAAGTGCTGTTCCTACAATTATCGACACGATACGCGACTGCGGCTACGGCAAAGTGGATTTGATCGCCGAAAAATGAATCCGTCGCCAATATCGGCTCATGCGACGGCGCAGAGGAGTCAATCTGGATCCTTGACGGATCCATGAATTTCGCGAGTTCTAGTTGTCAAGCAAACGCCTAGTTTAGCGATTCGGCCGGGTAGACCTTGATTTCAACGCGTCGATTCTGCGCGTGATTCAGCGGGTCGTTGCTGTCCGCCGGACGATCCCAGCCCAAGCCATCCACGTTGAACTGGTTTGGATCAAGATCGTACTTTTTCGCCAAAGCTTCTTTGACCGCTGCGGCTCGACTGCCGGACAGTTCTTTCACCAGCGAAACGGGCGCTTTGCCCTTCATCGAGCTATCGGTGTGTCCCTCGATCACAATTCGAGCTGTTCCGAACTGCCCCGCAAGCTTGGCGATTTCTTCAAGGACGAAATCTACTTTCGGATCGTACTCGACTTCAACGTCCTTCTCAACTTTTTTACCTTTCTCTTTGGTCACGATCTTTCTTGTAACCTTTTTGTACAAGTCGCTACTGTTGGGGAAGAAATGAATCACCACCGTATTGGTCAGAATCTCTTCCGCTCCGCGAACTTGACTGGTCGTCGTCGGGATGAACGGCACTGAGTACTCGTCCGTTTGTGAAGAGTATTTTTCTTCCTTGCCAAGTTTTTCGATGATCGAAAAATCAACGACCTTGTCAAACTTGACTTTCTGGTGAGTGATTTTTCGGACCTTCTTATAAATGTAGTAGGCCTGATTCCAAACACGTTCGAAGTTGGCTGGGTTGTTCTGATTCAAAAAGAATTGATAGTTTTCGGCCCAGTTTGTACTGTGAGCGTCAGCCAGCATTCCGAACGCTTCGTCAGCCGGCAATCCGTAGCCGTCGGCCATCAATTGAGCAACGTTCTTCTTGGCCTCGTCGGTGTTGAGGTCCTGCATCGCGTCGAAAATTCCTCGTACCAAACCTTCGCAGATGTCGGGATTCTCTTTGGCAAAATCAGCACGCGCGAACCAGACGTCGGCGATCAATTTGTTGGCGGTCAATGTGCTGACGATCAGCTTGTTGCCTTTTTGATCAGACAGGTTGTAGATGTCGGGTGCCCAAGAGACCACGGCATCAATGCTTTTGTCGGCGTCAAACGCTGCGGCGGCTGCGAACGCGTCGTTGGTGTAAACGAATTCGACCTCGCCCGGTTGAACACCGGCGTATACCAGCATGTTCAACACGAAATACTCGGACGGCGAGTTCTCAGCCAGAACAATTTTCTTGCCACGAAGATCACCGACGGACGAGATTCCATTGCGGGCGACAATTCCATCGCCACCATTGGACCAGTCGACCTGTTGGAAGATGCGCGGCATGACTCGACTGTCGACTGGATCGCCGTTTCGTTTGACGAAACCTTCCATGAATAGCGGCATCATGTCGAGTGTCGCCCAGCCGATGTGGACTTCGCCGGCAGCGTAAGCGTCTCGCATCTCAACCGGATTATCAATCAAGACCAACTCGACTTTGAACTCTTTCCCGTCAGCCGTCTTCCAGACCTTGTCGGCACGGAAGCCATTGTTGGCTTGAATGATGGGAGCCCAACCAGCCCACACGTTCAACGCGAATCGAACGGTGTTATCCTCCATTGCCTTGTAGGCTGCCGTTCCACTGACCGCGGGCAACCGCTCGCTTGGCTTGAACGAATATTCCTTAACGGTGGTAACGCCGGAAGGATTGCTGTCGTCTTCGGCCCCCGAGATCTCATTCAGATCGATGTCGTTATCACCGCTGGAGCCGCTTGTTCCTTGAGCGACTGGACCATCACCGCCCGGGGCGAGGATATCACCCGCCTGATAGATCGCGAATCCGAGCAATGCCAAGATTACCGCGACAACTGCCGCATAGAACAAGGGAGTGGGTTTACCAGCCATGAGTTTTGCTCCGCCAAAGAGTACTTCAGAGTTTCAGTTTGTTCGTCCGACGCCACCGATACAGCTCAATTAAAAAAGCCGCTACCGAAACTTAAGGACGCCAAGTGGATGCCGTCGTTGGACGCGAGGAATGAATCATGTGCAGCATCTGCATCAAATTGTACGCCGAAAGTTCACACAGCAATTCGGTGATCTCAGCATGTTGGTCGTCATCCAGTTTCGGCTCGACCTTTTTCATCAGATCGACCAATTTGGTTTCCTGCGCCTTGACTTCGGATTCGTCGATGTTGCCATCAGCCATTGCCTCGACGAACGAACCGCTCTTCTGAGCGTATTCATCAATCAACGTTGTTTCCCCGGCGCTATCAAGCCAGCTCATGCGTGCCATGTTATTCTCCTGTTCGTGGTGTCTTTGAGATTATTGTGAAAAAAGTGTTGGGTTGCTGCGTTTTAATTTTCCAGCATCGTTTCGATCATCGCAACGCGCTGTTGGAGTTTGGCTCGACCGCCCGATTGAGCAAGCTGTTCCTTCCAATGATCCGTCAGAAACCGCCGGTCGGTGCATTCGAGAACGGCACACAATTCCTGCCGCTCTTTTTCCAAGCCTTGAGCCGAAGGGATGAAGCTCTCCAGTGACATTTCAAGGTCGGCAGCCGTCAGTTCTTCCCGATCGTCCGCCATCATTTCGCGTTTGGCATTCAGCACGACGCTTTCGATGTCCGCGCCACTCAGTTCGCGGTCGGGTGAAACATCTGGGATCGCATTTTCGGCCAGCTTCACTTTGTTCTTCCGACACATCACCTTGAACATGCTGCGGATTTCTTCTTCCGATTTCGGATAGAACAAAGGAATATGAACTTCTGCCCTGCCCTGTCGCTTCAAGTCAATCGGCAATCGTTCCGGGCGACTGGTCAGCAGCATCCAAATGATTTTTCCTCGATAGCGAGTGTTGCCCATCTGGCTGGCGATCATGGAGAACACACGACTGCTGGTCCCAGAGTCACCGCCGCCTTCGCGGTTTCCAAGCGCCGCGTCGGCTTCATCAATGATCACCATCACTGGGCCGAGCGACCGCAGGACGTTAAGCACTTTTTCCAAGTTGCCTTCCGTTTCACCGACGTACTTCGAGCGAAAATTCTTTAGGACCAGACACGGAATTCCGATCGAGCCCGCGTAGCATTCGGAGATAAACGTTTTCCCAGTGCCAACGGGCCCGCAAATGAGATACCCCATCGGCGCGGCATCCAATCGTCCCTCAATGATCCAGCGAGCATCAAGTCGCAAGCGATCCTTGGCCGCGTCATGGCCGACTACCATGTCCAAAGTGTGGCCCGGTTCTAGGAACGTCACTAGGTCATGGCACTGACGTTCGATCAGGCCTTTTTTCAGTTTTCGGAACGCATCGATGTCGACGCCTTTACCAGTCAGCTTGCTGCGAGACATCGCGGTATTCAGGTTGACCAGATTCAATCCGTTGGAGATTTGAGTCACTGCCTCAACGGACATCGCTTCGCCGACTTCCTTGGCGTCTTGAGTGTCATCAGCAGGATCGGGGTCAAGATCGTAATTCGTTTCGATGAACAAGCGACGCGTTTTCTCGTCCGGCAGTGGTACTTCGATCGTGGCAACATGCGCGTCTTCCACCAAACGTTTGTTGACCTCCGTCAACGTTTCTGCGATCAAGCAAAACGAAATGTTGACTCGTTTGATGTAAGGGTTTTGCGCCCAAGAGAGAAACCGGACCAATCGTGACGCTTGACTACGAGCAACCGACGCCTGATCACCGGCCGGCACCATGAATTGTGCATACGGGAACAGGAACGCCATTCGTTTCCGCTCTTTCGCGTCATCCTCCAGCAAGCTTCGCTGAATCATGCGATTGAAATTTTCCAACGCATCATCAGGTGAACGTGTCCATTGCGTAGGGCTGCCGATATTCTTGGAAAGCGTGGACATCATCTCGCGATGGCGGCTTGCATCGGGACCCGCCTGAGCCTGAATTCCGCGGCCCATGTCGTAAGAAGTGACGACATCCCACGAACCAAAGACCTGTTCGGCAAGGAAATCAGTTAGGCCGCAGAATCGGTCATTGGCTTTGCCATCCTTGTCTTCCGACTTGCAGTAGACCAAGTCGTTGACGTTTCCGTGGATCACAAACAAACAAGTGTTTGCAGCGAAGTAAAGATTCGCAAGCTCGCTGGCCCAACCGGGATACCAATCAGGAGTGCGAGGTGGTTCGGAGTCGTTGGCAAGGATGGTGGAAGTCATTGGCAAGTGCGGAATGAGGAATGGGGATTGCGGAATTGTTTTGTGCTGAACGGTGTGTTGCCCGACGCATACGTTGGCTGACTACGCAGATGTGCAACGCTAAAACCTGATAAATCGAATGGCGAGTAATTCCGCATTCCGCACTCCACATTCCGCATTAGACCCAACACTGTCCATGTACCTCAGAGATTAAAGTGACCATGAAAGTCGTGATCTCTCACGCACTCCTCAGTTCGTTTCCGTTTCTTTGGCTGCTGGGCCGAGTTCTTTTTCGTCATCTTCGATGCTGGCGGTTGCTGGAGTAACCAATCCCATTTCAACTTCGAAGTTACGCAATGCGTCCTCTGCCTGAGCCGCCTCCATGGCTTCTTCTTTTTCGATGTCTTCCATCCCTTGTTCGCTTAGGTCGGCAGCGACGCGTGCTTTGCCACGATTCAAAGAGATTTTGTCTTGAATGACTGCTTCGATCTGACCAAAGTCGGTCGTTACGTCGAAATTGAAGTCCTTTGCCAACTCCGCCATCTCAGCTTCAGCGCGACTCATTTTTAGTTCCGCATCGTAGGCTTGGATCTTTTCGCGAATGTCCTTCAGCTTGCCCATGGCTGCTTTGACTTTGCGTACGTTGTTGTCGTACGCTTTCTCGTGCATTGCCAGTTGAGCTTCGTTTTCGGCCAAGTCCGCCTTGGCTTTGTTCATTTCGATCGCAAACTTTCCGGCAGTTTCACGATCGCCGGCTGATAAGTAGCTTTTGACCTTGGCTTGCAACTGAGCCAGATGCCGGCGTTCGCCTTCGACCTGACGAGTCACTCGTTCGACCAGCCCACGGTACTGTTCTAAGCCCTGACGTCCGCCCTTCATGTCTTCGACGGCCTTATCGTACTCGTACTGCATCTGAGCGATCGGATCGGCGGTCCAGAAGAAGTTTGCCAGCTTGTTGACTTGAGCCCTGATGGCTCGCCAGAACTTTCCAAAGATCATTTCAGATTCCCTCGATAAATTGACAGGTTGCTCACTGGCGAACGAGCGTCGGCCAGTTTGGTTGCCGGTTGTTCGTCAGTCAGCCGGTTTTATTGGGTGGAATTACCCGGGATCAAGACAGCGGCGGAAGCTTTGGTTGGACGCTCCGACGCCGCCAGCGATTTTAAAGGCAAAATCGGTTCTTGAGAATCATGCCTTGCGTTAAATTGGGAAATCGACCCATCGAGCAGGTCGTTGATGTGCCGCGCGAACGGCTGGCGCTACATAGGGCCCAGTATTACTTGCCGATTTTTTTTCTCTCCAAACGATCGACGCGCTCGGCCAGCTCTTTGATTGCCGCAATTACCTTGGATTCACCTGATACTGGTTGTTTGCACGTGTGGTTTTGGCAAACGTAAAGCGTGACTTGATCGTCGATTGACTTTTTGCCGGACAGAACTTGGTCAATCAGTTCCGAACGCGTTTCCGTGTTATCTTCCGTTCGACAGATGACGGTTACGTTGGGTAAAAAGTGGCTGCGGAGTTCTTGCAACGCTTTGGAAACCGATTCCACGGTTGGTCCCATCAACACCAGTTCGTAGTTTTGGTCCAACATGTTCTCTGCCGCGATCAGCATTTGACCGGCAGCCATCGGGGCTCGGCGGATCAAACTCGATCCCGCCGTAATGACGTTTTGAGCACGTTCAATCCATTGGTCCTGCCCGAGCAGCCGTCCAAGCGTTTGCATGCCCGTCGCGGCCAAGGCGTTGCCACTGGGAACGCTGTTGTCTTGAAAGTCTTTGACGCGAGCAATTAGTTGCTCATGGTCGTCAGCGGTAAAGAAGAATCCGCCGTTTTCTTCATCCGCGAAATGAGCGACCGTTTGCTCAGCAAGTTTGACGGCCTCGTCGATCCACCGCTCGTCAAAGTCGGTTTGATACAACGTGATTAGTGCCACGATCATCCCGGTGTAGTCATCAAGGTACCCGTCCAGTTTGGCTTGGCCGTTCCGCCAAGTGTGTAGTAGCCGCCCGTCGTCTCGCCGCATTTTTTCGAGCACGAACTTGGATGCTTTCTGTGCTGCGGCGGTGTAGCGAGGTTCGTTGAATGCCGCTCCAGCCCGAGCCATGGCGGTGATCGCCAACGCGTTCCAGTTGATCAACACTTTATCATCGAGCCCTGGGCGGACTCGCTGGTTGCGTACTGTCAGCAGTTTTTCTTTGGCTTGTTGAAATTTGGCGGCCAATTCGCTCGCGTCCAATTTTCGCTTTTTCGCGAAGGATTCGAGTGACTCAGTTTGGTTGAGGATGTTGGCTTCCTCAAAATTGCCGTGCTCGGTCACGTTGTAGAAATCGCAGAACGTCTCTGCGATTTCGGCACCGATGGTTGCTTCGATTTCATCCTTCTGCCAGACATAGAATTTGCCTTCGACGCCTTCACTGTCTGCATCCTCGGTGCTGTAGAAGGCCCCCGTTTCGTCGGTCAAGTCATGCAGAATGTAGTCCAGCGTTTCTCTGGCGACGGTTTCGTAAAACGGGTCCCGAGAGAACTGAAACATATCGACGTAGCTGACAGTCAGCAGCGAGTTGTCGTAAAGCATCTTCTCGAAGTGCGGAACCAACCAGTGTTCGTCGACGCTGTAGCGGGCAAAGCCACCACCGAGGTGATCGTAGATTCCCCCCCAAGCCATTTTCTGCAGGTTCAGGCTGACCATCGACTTCAATGTTTCTTTGGGCGGGCTTTGCAACGCGGGCCAGCGTCTAACTAGTCGCAGCAAGAAGCAAAGCTGCATCGAGTGAGGGAATTTGGGTTTGTCTCCAAAGCCGCCGTTTTGAAAATCGAATGCGTTTTCTAGCGACCGAGCCGCCATGATCAACGCCGTATCGTCCGGCGCATTCGCATTCTCTTCGTCGCCCGAATCGGAACTTTGGTTAAGGAACTCAGTGATCTTTTTTGATTGTTCGACGACGGCTTCACGTTTGTTTTTGAATGCGTCTAGGCTTCCCTTCAACACTTGGTCAAAACCCGGCATTCCCATGCGAGCCTTGGGCGGCCAGTAGGTGCCTCCGAAATAGAACTCTTGGTCGGGAGTCAAGAATACATTTAGCGGCCAACCGCCTTGGCCTCGCATCGCAACGACGGCGTTCATGTAAATCTGATCGATGTCCGGACGCTCTTCCCGATCGACTTTGATGCAGATAAAGTTCTCGTTGAGCATTTTCGCGATCGATTCATCCTCGAAACTTTCGTGCTCCATCACGTGGCACCAATGGCAGGCCGAGTATCCGATCGAAAGGAAGATCGGTTTGTCTTCGTCCTTCGCCTTCTTAAGTGCCTCCGCGTTCCAAGGGTACCAATCGACGGGATTGTTTTTGTGCTGCAGCAGGTAAGGACTGGACTCTTTTGCCAGATGGTTTTCGTGTTTGTGTTGAGTTTGCATAAGAAAGCCCGCCGCCGGCAATTGGCAATTCGTAAAAAAAGGAACGCTTAAAGTTGAATCAACTTACCACGGATCGATGGCCTGAGTCACCAAGGCGGCCCGAGTGGCTGTGGTGATGTCGCGGGGCTGCGGAAGGGAAAAATAGAGAAGAGGGATGTTTTTGGTCGAACCATGCGCGACGACGTCGGTATAATATGGTTAGCGAGCATGCAGGCCAATCGCAGGATTTTCCATGACCATTCACAAAGATTCTATCAAGCTGACGTACGAGCACTATGCTCTGATTCCAAACGATGGAAAAAGGCACGAGATCATCGAAGGAGATCATTACGTGAATCCCGCACCCAATCTCTTTCATCAAATTGTTTCACAACGAATTCAGTTCCAGCTTTACACTCAGATTCAACTCGCTGAGAAGGGAGTCGTATTTTGTGCTCCTGTTGATGTACAACTGCATGATCTAACCATCGTCCAGCCGGACTTGGTTGTCGTGTTGTCCGGCAACATGGATATCCTGACGAAGCCAAAAATCGATGGCGTCCCGGATTTGATGATCGAGATTCTCTCCCCCGGAAACCCGAAGCACGACCGCGAAATCAAGATGAAGCTGTATCTACAGTCTGGGATTCAAGAGTATTGGATCGTTGATCCAATGGCCGAAGCGATTGAGCAATACCAGTTGCAGGACGACGCGTATCGGCTGGTTGAACATGAGGGCGTTGTTTCTTTGACGATCGCGGATGGTGTTGCGGTCGATACTGCCGAGCTTTGGAAACCCGTCGTCTAAGTTGCGCCGTCGGATGAATTGAGCTTGCGGATAATGCTGCCTAAAACTCAGCATTACCCGGCGTGCGAGGGAACGGGATCACGTCGCGGATGTTGCCCATGCTGGTGACGAATTGAACGGCTCGCTCGAGCCCCAGTCCGAATCCGGCGTGAGGCACCGTGCCGTAGCGCCGCAGGTCGGTGTACCACCAGTAGTCGTCCACGTTTAGATCTTGGTCTCGCATGCGGCCTTCCAGCACGTCCAGCCGATGTTCTCGCTGGCTGCCGCCGATGATCTCGCCGACGGTCGGGACGAGTACATCCATTGCTCGGACGGTTTTTTCGTCCTCGTTGCAATACATGTAAAATGGTTTGATCGTTCGGGGGTAGTCGAAAAGGATCACGGGTTTCTTGAAGTGTTTTTCCGTGAGGAAGCGTTCGTGTTCGCTTTGCAGATCGATTCCCCATTCGACTTTAAATTCAAACTTCTGTTTTGACGCAATCAGGATCTCGATCGCTTCGGTGTAAGGAAGTCGCACAAAATCGCTTTTGGTAATTCCTTCCAGTCGCTCGATCAACGCCTTGTCTTCATCGATTCGGTCGTTGAAAAACTGCATGTCGTCGGGGCACTTTTCCAACGCATCACCAAAAATCCGCTTCAGAAATAACTCGGCCAGATCCATGTTGTCGTCTAGGTCGTTGAACGCCACTTCCGGTTCCACCATCCAGAACTCGGCCAAGTGCCGCGACGTGTTCGAGTTTTCGGCGCGGAAGGTCGGCCCGAACGTGTAGACCTTGCCCAGGGAGCACGCGTACGACTCGGCCGCCAATTGCCCACTGACGGTCAGGTAAGACGGCTTGTCGAAGAAGTCGAATTTGTAGTCCAGTTTTTCGATCGACTGCTTGGCAACTTGGTCCAGTTTCATCGTGGTGACTTGGAACATCTCGCCCGCGCCTTCGCAATCGCTGGCGGTGATGATCGGGGTGTGCACATTAAGAAAGCCACGCTCTTGAAAGAACTGATGGGTCGAGTTGATGATGCAGTTGCGGACTCTTGCCACCGCACCGAAAGTGTTGGTCCGAGGGCGAAGATGGCCCCACTCGCGAAGCTTCTCAAATGAGTGCCGCTTTTTCTGTAGCGGATAGGTCTCGGGGTCGGCACCCCCGATCACTTCCACCACGGTGGCTTGGACTTCGGTTGCTTGGCCGCGACCGCCAGACTCTTTGACTTCACCCTCAACGGTGATACTGCAACCTGTGGTCAAGTGTTTGATTTCGGATTCGTAATTCGCCAACGTGTTGTCGGCGATGACCTGAATATTGCCCTGACAAGATCCATCGTTGATTTCGATGAAGCTGAATCCGGCTTTGGAATCACGGCGAGTCCGTACCCAGCCTTGCAGCCGAGTGTTCTGGCCAATGAATTCGATTTGACGAGCTTGTGCGACGGTTGTTCTGTTCATCCCATCGTTATCGACTTGATTCTAGGATGCGTCAAGATCGATCGTTCCGGCGCCTATTTTTTGCGTGAATGTGATGGTGTGGCTCGTCATCCGCTAGACACTGTCTGGCAACGGAAAATACAAGCACGAAGCGCGAGCGAGTGGATAGAGAACGCACGGGGAATCCCTCGCTGACGCGTCGGGTTTGTATTGAGTTTGTGTTGACAGGCAAAAGCTATTGAAATGGCACGTTGTATGGTTGATCTTGGACAATTAAGTACCATCCAAGTTTCAACGGCCCGTACTCGCGCGAGCGAACTTGAACGGGAGCCGCGACGGCAACCCAGCCGGTGCTGGACTCGGATTCAATCGGATCGACGTAGTCTTCCAGCAGGATCGGATCGGTTGACTCGATATCAATGGCTTTCAACTGAGCAAGGACGTGGTCATCGATCATTTCTTTCAAGGTTTCGTCGCTTGAATTTTCTCTCGCCGCGCTGTCCTCGGTGGTCATGCCCGGATGATGGATCAACCGCGCCGAGTGCTGGCCGCGCGTTTCGACCATGGTTACGATCCGTTTCATCCCAGAGGCCCCTAGTTGCTCGACCGCGTCAAGCCGTCCGGCTCGCATGGTCAGGCCAACGACGCCAACGACGTTTTTGTTCGCGTCGCGAACCGGAGTCGAAATGCTGCACAGCTTCCAGCCTTTTCCCTTGCCAATAAACATCGGCGTGATGTTTGTGTGCGTGATCGGGCCGGGCCGTTGTTCGCGAGGCAGATTTGGATCAAGTGAAGATTCGCCGCCGTGAAAGTAGGGCCGCATCCACAACGGTCGGTTGACCTTGATCGCGGAAATGGAATCACTTGATCGAGCCACTAGTTGTCCATTGCGGTCGAGTGCGAACCACGAAATTGCCTGCAAGTTTTCTGCGTCACTACAACGTGCGTCAACCAACAGCGATTCCAATTGAGATTGGCGAGATTCGGCCACGTCAGGATCAATCATTGAGTCGCCCTCGCTGAGCAGATCGATTAAATCTTTGGACTTGGCCAGATCTTCTATCGCCCAAACGCTTGCCTCCATGGTTAGGCGAACGGACTTCGCGGCGACTCGGCACGTCATGTTCATGCCGTCTAGTTGGTTCGCCTGAGCCATCTGCAGTGCTTGAATCGCGTTTCCTTGAAGCCGAATTTTTTGCTTCGTTAGTCGCATCACGAGTCCCGACGCGATCATCAAACCAGCACTCAATAGCACCAGTCCGGCGGTCAGGCCCGCGATCAAGCCTAGGTGGCGGCGACACCAACGTAAGACTCGTTCGCGACGGCTATAGGTATGAGCCTGCACCGGATTCTCTGCCAGCCAACTGTCCAGATCGTCCGCCAACTCGGTCGCGGTTTCGTATCGATCGTGCGGCGCGAGGGCCATCGCCTTCAGGCAAATCGATTCGAGTGGCCGTGGCAACGAGGTGTCATGAATGGTTGGCGGTTGAAATTCGCCCGAGATTATTTTTGAGCGAATGTCAATCGGATTGGCTCCGTCAAACGCCAGCTCGCCGGTCAACAGTTTGTAGAGAGTGACTCCTAGCGAGTAGATATCCGACGCCGGCGAGATCGTGTCTTGGCCGGCTGCCTGTTCGGGGCTCATGTAGACCGGTGTCCCTTCGCCCATGTCTGGGTACAGTTCGCTGGTGAGAACTGGTCGCAACGTTTGTTCGTCGGTTACGCGGAACTTTGAGCCTCGACCAATTGGCAAGGCCAGCCCCCAATCAACGACAAGAGCCTCGCCATATTTGCCCAGCATGATGTTCTGTGGCTTAATATCACGATGGACAATGCCTCGAGTGTGTGCGTAAGCGATCGTCCGGCACACGGAAACCAGATTCCCTAACATCTGCCTCATTCGCAAACGCTGGTCAGCCGAATCGAGTTCTGCTTTTGTTTCGTGATACCGTTTGAGCTGGCTATCAAGCGATTCGCCCCGGATAAAACGCATTGAGTAAAAAGGTTGACCCGAGTCCGTCTGTCCGAGTGCGTAAACTGGGACGACGCCGGGGTGGTCAAGCCGCCCGGTGATTTCGGCTTCTTGCAAGAATCGCTCTGTCAGATTTTGGTTGCGGGCATGGCGAGGTTGGATGAACTTGATCGCGACGTTGCGATTGAGTTTTTCATCAACGGCTCGGTAGACCACGCCCAAGCCACCGCGGTCATGTTGAATTAGGTCAATCAGATTCGATTGGTATTCAAGAGATTGCGGCATCGAGTTCGCATCGCGACTCGATTCGTTGTCACTCGAATTCGCAAACGGACTCGGGGACTTGTTACTGGCAACGCATCTTTCGAATGCTTCCAAAGCGGCAATCTTCTGCTTCATTGAGGTCAGCAACTCTGGATAGTCTTTGCAGACTTCCTCTAGCGAAATCGATTCCCCGTTCTCTAACGCTTCTTCCCAACGGTCGAGCAATTCGTTCAGTTGAGCGTTGTCAGTCATGAGAATCCACGTTGGCAGGTGCCCTTAATCATTTTTGTCGCGGTCAACTGAAAAATGGTTGGCTAAGGCAAGTGGCAGAATTAAACCCACCAATAAGTGAGGCAATTCTTTCCAGTTTTTAGCATCCTTGGCGGTAGGTTTAAACTTGCCTTTTGCCCAAAGATGGAACCCAACTCGAAACTGCCTTCGTTGTCACGTCTTCACTACATTGAACCCGGTAGTTCACCATCAAATTTTTCGTACAGTGCCAGTTTGGCGTCACGCCAGTAGCGTTTGATGGTTCGAACGCTGACGCCCATCAGTTCGGCAGCCTGAG
Organism: uncultured Pirellulaceae bacterium; assembly: GCA_937929805.1. Lineage (GTDB taxonomy): Bacteria > Planctomycetota > Planctomycetia > Pirellulales > Pirellulaceae > Mariniblastus. The sequence continues at coordinate 5,069 of CALFUT010000039.1, read as the reverse complement.
TCTGTTCCAGTTCGTGGTAGAACAACAATTCGGTTACTTCTCTCAAGTCATCCGGTAGGTCTTCAATCGCTTGATGAAATTCGCTCCACTGGTGCAAGTGTCCCGGTCCGCTAGTTTGATCGGCGGCATCGTAGGCCGCATGGGGCAGCGGATTTTCTGACGAACTGCCGGCCATCTGAGTCGCGTGGTTGCCGCCCATTCCTTGTGGCCCGCTGTAGTGGCGCGAAAGATCGATTAGCTCACGGCGGATCTGCAACGCTGCCAGCCGAAAGAAATGACGCGTGTCGTTCGGGGTAACCTTTTCGAGCGATTGGTACAACCGCATCGTGGCTCGTTGGAACACGTCCTCGGTTTCTTCCCAACGCTGAACTTTGCCAAAGGTGCGTTTGACCTTTCGAGTCAGGTTCATCAGCCGATCGCAGGCGCAATTGATTAGCTCTGCTCGCGCGGAGTCGTCTCCCTTTTGAAGGCGGGCGATCAGAGCCTGAACTTGGTCCACTTGCGATTGTTCGCTCATTTCAGCTTCGGACCTTTCCGGTGCGTAGTCGGCAGAGGCGACTGGCGTCGTGGAATGCGATTGTGCACCACAAGCACGATGAAAACCGCCGGTTGTTGCAGTTGAATAGTGTACTTTCCATTCGCCAAGAATTGAATGCCCGGTTCGACTTCACGATTCCAAATTGTTTTCCCAACTTATGATCCCGCTAATCCGTAAGGTGTTGTTTTGCGGGTGCTCAATTGCAGTGGCGGTGGCACAACGTAAACATTTGATTGATTGCACAAAAAAATCAGCGCATAAAAAAACCGCAATGCTTCGAAAAGCAATGCGGCAAAAGTTACTCCGACCGTACGCGCAGCGATGGGAGTCGCTGGGAGAAAAACGGAGATCGGACGTGCTAAGCACAAGCCACTGATGATCCCGGTTAACCCGAAAAATTGGTCCCTCAGCCGTGAGTGGCAGGAGTAACAGTACGGTTTGCAGCAGCTGGTTGCTCGGGCGTCTTGGACGATCGAGCATCAACCGCCACGGTGTTCTATGTTTTGATCAACTTGGCGAACAGTAGCCGAATCGACAGCGCCAAGGAAGTTCAATTGATAAGTTTATTCTACCTTCTTCATCGGCCGAAGAACCGAGAAAACTTTTTATCCAAAACTGAACTTCGTTTCGGATTGTGACGTTTTGAGTGTTTTCCTCGTGGATTGCGAAAATTAATTTTGGAGTGGATGCTTCGTTTCAATCCAAATTTTGGCTATCGAAACGAAACGCCAGCCTCAATTTCAAGCTAGACAATGCACAAGCTGAAAAAAATTATCGAGACGCTTTTATTTGCAGAATAACGCTTTCCCATTCAGTTCCGGGGGTCGGATATTGAGCCACGACTCGTAGATCCAACTTTTTCAGCATTCCTTTCTCGGCCGCTGCATTTTTTTCATCGATCCAGCGAGGCCCTTTGACCGCCAGCAGTCGCCCGATTGATGGCCAGACTTCTTCGAACCATGTGCAGAACTTGGTGATCGGTCCGACGGCTCTGGCAGTCGTGTAGTCGTATCGAAAATCCTGCAGCAAATCTTCGGCTCGGCAATGATAGATTTCTAAATCCAGTCCGATCGTTTCGGCGATGGCCCCCAACGCTTGCGCTTTTTTGCCGATCGATTCGGCCAAGGCAACTTTTAAGTCCGGTCGCAAAATCTGCAACAACATGCCCGGAACGCCGCCACCCGACCCGACATCCAGCACTTGTTTGCCTTCTGGGATCAGCTTAGAAAGTTCTAGCGTGTCGATGAGGTCTCGCGTGACGAACAACTCGTAGGAAGTGTGCCGCGTCAGGTTCATGGTTTGATTAATCTCCCACAACGCTTGGCAGTAATGCTTCAGCGGCGCGTAAGCTTCTTCCGGAACCTCGATCTGGTACTCTTCAAGTGTTGCGTTCAGGTTTGCCAAGGGAATGCCGTTACTTCTGCTAAATATGACTCGTGCCAATCGAACGCAGTATAATCTGCGCGTTGAGGTCAAGGCGAGCCGTGTTGTTCACGTTTGAACGGTAACCTTATACTTTTGTCGGGTGTTGGGCGAACGTGGATCGGGAAGCAGGTTGCAAATGGACGGTTCTGGGGAGCGGTTTGACGTTCCACTAAGGGAAGCGGCTGCGGAGTTGGCTCGGTTGGGCGCAGAAGGCGGTGGTTTAGACGGTAGTTTAGACGGTGGTTTTCAACTTGTGTTGGCCGAGAGTTGCACTGGCGGGCTGATTGCGGCCGTGTTGACCGGTATTCCGGGGGCATCGAAATGGTTCTGCGGATCTTCGGTTGTCTATCAGGAAGCCTCAAAATTCACGTGGTTAGATATTTCTGAAAAATTGATCGATCAGTATTCGGCCGAGTCCCCCGAGACGACCGCTGCCATGTCTCGTGCGATTTTGGATGTGACCCAGCACGCTACTTTGTCGTTGGCCACGACCGGGCATCTTGAGCCGGATTCACAGCGATCGAGACCTGAGCCTCACGTGTTTGTGAGTATTGTCTCACGCGGCGGGGCGATGGAGCGCGGCCACTCCGTTGAAATGCCGCTATCAGGTGAGTCACGACTGGATCGACAGCGCCACGCGGCAGCCATCGCAGTTCGGGCGTTGATTGATTTTTTGAGCAAGTAACCCCTGCTTGATTTTCCGTTGGCTGGTCGAGCTTGGCTGTGGCCGTTGTCGGACGTCACGTTCTGCGATACGTTCAGATGCTTGTGGATTGATTTAGAAGACCAACCAGCAAGCGGATTCATCAATGAAACACGTACTGATTTTATGCACCGGAAACTCCTGTCGATCTCAGATGGCGGAGGCCATCTGGCGAGACATCGGCGATTCCCAGTGGCGAGCTAGTTCGGCAGGCTCTAGGCCAACTGGAAAAGTTCATCCACTGGCATTGAAAGCGATCACTGAAATTGGCTTGCCGACCGAAGGCTTGGAAAGCAAGCATGTGGATCAGTTTTTGGCAGAGCCGGTCGATCTGGCGGTCACGGTTTGTGACCATGCACTCGACGCTTGCCCCAATCTTCCGCATGCAAAAGAAAAAGTTCATTGGCCGTTTGACGATCCGGCCGACGCGACCGGATCGGACGATGAAATCATGGAGTGCTTTCGCCGAGTCCGTGATGAAATCAAGGAAAAGATTCAAGGTTATTTAAAGTGAGTGAATCGAAATGAGTGAATCACAACAGCATGCAATGGATGCAGAAACGACCGCCGACTGCATTCAGTTAATCGACATGGCGTTGGCCGAGGACATCGGCGCGGCGAATTTGAAGGACGGCCGAGATTGCACGACGGACTCGATCGTTCCGGGCTCCGTGACCGCCAGTGCCGCATTCGTTAGCCGCGCAAGTGGGGTCGTGTGTGGGGTTGAGGTTGCCAAACTGGTGATTGATCGACACGCGCTGACGTTGAAATTGGATTGCCATTTAAATGATGGCGATCGAGTGGAGCCCGGACAGACAATTGCGGTGATCTCCGGGCCCGCGGCAGAAATTTTGGTGCTTGAGCGGACGTGCTTAAACTTCATGTGTCGGCTTTCGGGCATTAGCTCCTTTGCAAGGCAGTACACGGATGAGATTCGGGGAACAAACGCTTGCGTGCTGGATACTCGCAAGACAACGCCCGGTTGGCGTCGGCTTGAAAAGTATGCGGTTGCTTGCGGTGGTGGCCAGAACCATCGGATGGGTTTGTACGATGCGGTGATGATCAAAGACAATCATCTTGCCTTCCGGCGTAGTCAAGCGGAGAACAAGTCACTGACGATTCCAAACGCGATCAAGGTTGTCCGAGACTGGATCAATGAAAATGCTCAGACGCTGCCCAACGGTTCTGAGACGGTCTTGCAGCTTGAGGTCGATAATTTAGATCAGCTGGAGATCGCGTTGGAAACTTCCGTCGATATCGTGTTGCTGGACAACATGAGCAACGATCAATTGAGGTCGGCAGTGGCGTTGCGAAACGAGCGAGCGCCTAAGGTTCTGCTGGAGGCGTCGGGCGGTGTGAACTTGAGCACGATTGCCGGGATCGCGGCGACGGGTGTAGAGCGAATCAGTGTCGGGGCGTTGACTCATTCCGCGACCAATTTTGATATTGGGCTCGATTGGACGATTGATTGAGTTGTTTGGACGGATTTGAGCGATTCGATTGACAACTCTTTGGTGGGACCTAGCTTTGTAGGTGCTTGTTTGTGCTGGGGAGCAACGAACAAGTTTGCGGCAGGTTCCCGACATAATGTTCGCGGAGCCTGCCGCTTTTTTGCGCCAATTTATTTTGCGCCAAGTTATGAACCCTCCGCCATGTGAGCGAGTGGATTGAAACGCAGCCAGCATTCACGCGACGGCGGTACGGGCTCTGTCTGTTTATACCCCAACGCTGCTCATCGGCGCCGGCGAGCAACGGCACCCAAACCAGCCAGAGCCAACAGGCTCAGTGAGCCGGGCTCAGGGATGGCAAAGCTCGGTTGGATCAAAGTGATGTTCCCAGCAGCGCTTGTAGCGTTCGCGGGGTCAGCGTTCCCGGGGCCATCAAATCGGAAGTTTAGGTTGGTAAGCGCTGCTTCGTTCCGCAGTGCTTCCGGAAGGATCGAACCAAGATTGAACCTGCCGGTTGGTAAACCGCTGAATGAAACGACACCGATTCCATTCGAATCGTTTTGAGTGCCAAGTCCAGTTGGTTCAATCGCCAACAACCCGGCGGCCGCAGCGGCGTTGTCGAAGGCAACCCCTTCAAGTCCAACAATCAACAATCCGTCACCAATTTCAATAAACACCTCGCCCGTCGAAAGGTCAACAAAGGCTTGAGCCTCTCCCACTAAGTCGGTTGGAGTCGGAGTAGGAGTAGGAGTAGGAGTAGGAGTAGGAGTAGGAGTAGGAGTAGGAGCAGGAGTAGGAGTAGGAGTAGGAGTAGGAGTAGGAGTCGGAGTCGGAGTAGGAGTAGGAGTAGGAGTAGGAGTAGGAGTAGGAGTAGGAGTAGGAGTAGGAGTAGGAGTAGGAGTAGGAGTAGGAGTAGGAGTAGGAGTAGGAGTAGGAGTAGGAGTAGGAGTAGGAG
>CALFUT010000038.1 GCA_937929805.1 uncultured Pirellulaceae bacterium | reverse complement strand
ACCAACTTTGGCGGCAATGCCGGCTTTCGATTTTTCTTTGTTACGACTCGAGCCATCTCGAACTCCGCTATCTGCGATTCACTTTTTCAATTCAACCAACAACACCTCAACCGAACGTCGATCAAGAAGCCGCTGACTCCTTCGCCGCACTCTTCAGACTCGCAGCATCTTCCTTCATGCGGTCCATCGCCTCTTTTGTCACAATCATCCGCTGTGGCTTAAGGATGGCCAACGCATTCAAATCACTCACCGGCAACACCGAAACACCGCCGATATTGCGAGCACTTTTGTACACCGCGGGAGCGTGATCAGCCGTTGCAATCAAAGCACTTGAGCCGCAAAGGCCCATACCTTTAAGCATATTCGCAATCGCACTCGTCTTAGGGGCGTCCAACTTAAGCTGATCCACCACCAAAACTCGGTCGTCTTGAATTTTTCCAGCAATCGCCATCCGAGTCGCCAAACGAACCGCCTTGCGAGGCAAGCGATACGAGTAATCGCGATTCCGACGTGCAAAAGCGTGACCACCGCCTCGACGAATGTTCGAAGTGCGATGCCCAGCACGAGCGTTACCCGTACCTTTTTGGCGGTACATCTTTTTCCGAGAACCCGCGACTTCCGCACGGCTCTTAGTCTTATGAGAACCCTGACGAGCACTCGCTTGGTACATCACTACAACATCGTGCAGCAATTGCTTGTTAATTGTCTCACTGAAAACTGAAGGGTCGATTTCGTATTTACCGACTTCAGCACCCGAGCTGTCATATACTGGCAATGTGGCCATAATTCGTGATTCCTACTTCTTGTTCGTTTCGCGAATAACCAACATCCCGCCATTCGGGCCGGGGACTGCCCCCTCGATCAACAGCAGATTATTTTCGGTATCGATCCGGTGCAGCGAAAGGTTTCGCACAGTCACCTTTCCGTTTCCGTACTGCCCCGCCATTCGCTTCCCTTTAAAGGTACGACTTGGCGACGCACTCATCCCGGTACCACCAGCATGACGGTGACACTTCTTCACACCGTGAGTCGCTCGCTGGCCGCTAAAGTTGTGACGCTTCATCACACCCGCGAAACCACGACCCTTGCTGATGCCAGAAACATCAACCTTCTTGACTTCCTCAAGAACGCCGACCGTCACATCCGAGCCAACCTCGCACTCACCCGCCTCACCACGCAACTCGCGGATAAAACGCTGAGGCTCACAATCAGCTTTCGCAGCAACCTCAACACCGGCAGCAGCCAACGCTTGAGAACGCTTGGATTTGATGTCCGCCACATGGCCACGCTCAGAACGAGCAGCCTGACTGGAACGCGAGCGACGCTCTTTTGCGGGTCGCTTCTTATCCTGAAAGCCCAACTGAACCGCCGAATAACCATCTTTTTCTACGGTGCGCAACTGCAGAACCTTGCATGGCCCTGCTTCAATTACCGTGACGGGCGTCGCGACACCCGTTTCCGGATCGAACACCTGCGTCATCCCGACCTTGCGGCCAAGTATGCCTTTTACCATCGTTATTCGCCTTGTCGTTCAGTGGTACGCCGTCGAGGAAGACTAGCCAGCAATTGCGGCAAGCTTGTCCACGCGACTTCCGTTCATAAATTTGATCGGGAGTACTTGAAAGTTATTTGTTCCCATCAACCAGTTAGCCAAATTGCCATTCGGCAACTCAAACTAATTAGCTAACTATTTGGTTGACGCCTTAATTTTGATTTCGACACCCGCCGGCAAGCTAAGCTTGTTCAGGGCCTCGATCGTTTTTGCGGTCGCCTGAACGATATCGATCAGACGCTTGTGAGTCCGAATCTCGAACTGCTGCCGCGACTTCTTGTTGACAAACGGGCCAGACAAAACCGTGTACCGCTCGATTCGAGTCGGCAGCGGAATCGGTCCATGCACCTCGCTGTGAGTACGCTTGGCCGTGTCCACGATCTCCTGAGCACTCTGGTCTAGGACCGAGTGATCATACGCTTCCATACGGATGCGAATTACTTCATGAATCGAGGCAGCCACGCAATATCTCCAAACATTGTCAACTTATCACTTCACCCGGCAACGCTGTACCGCGACACAAACCCTTCACTTGAAAGAGATGTGCCACAACTGTGGCCATCCACAACACCGTCGAATGACCGTGTCCAGAGACGCCTAAGCCGAAGAAGCTCTTGTTTTCCCACGAATTCCGGGAAAGCCCAAGAATTTAAGGAGTTTCACACCAACCGTCAATTACAAAAACCAGAATTTGAGCAAGTTTTCGACTCTTGCCATTCCAGCGTTTTGCATGGTCGCCGCAATCCGCCAATCTTGCCTGAAACTCCTCGCCTCAAGCCCGATCAATTAAGCGGGCCCGATAGCATAGTCACGCCGAGCTGGCTGACCAGCCCAACGAGCCGTTTTTCGGAGAATCATCCCCGGCGACACCGGTTGAGTGTCGGCATCGGCGATTTCACTCGGTCAGTCTGAGCCTTTTTTGTCGCTGACTGTGGAAATAACAAAATCAACCGGCCGACCGCCAAACTCGGCCAAACTTAGGGGCTCTCCTCACAGCCCCCCCATTTTTCAAGTTCTGAATTCCATTTGGTCCAGTTTCGTTAGATAAATGCTGGGATGTCGCTCCGACCGCATGGAGTGCAGTACGATACAGGGCAAATGATTCAGGCTCGCAACATTACATTTCGCTACCCAGCATCGTCGTTTCGGCTGGCGATCGACGAACTGGCGGTCGCTCCAGCTGAAAAGCTCGCCATCGTTGGCCCCAGCGGTAGCGGGAAAACCACGCTGCTGAACCTGATGGCCGGAATTCTTATCCCCGACCATGGCGAGATCTCAATCGCCGGCACGCCGGCAAGCTCACTCAACGATCGCGATCGCAGAAATCTTCGAGCCTCAAAAATCGGGATGGTCTTTCAACAGTTCGAACTCTTGGACTATCTGACGGTCATCGAAAACATCCGGCTCCCCTTCCGGATCAACCCATCGACTCAAGATCCACAACACAAAAACGAAAACGATTCGGCCAACGAACTACTGGAATCGGTCGGCTTAGCCAGTTTTGCCAACCGCTATCCGGCTCAACTCTCACGAGGCGAACAGCAACGAGTCGCGATCTGCCGAGCCTTGATCACGCAACCGCAACTGATCCTTGCCGACGAACCGACAGGCAACCTCGACCCGGGAAACAAACGCAACATCATGGAACTGCTGTTCCGTGAAACCGAATCACGAAACCAAACGCTAATCGTGGTGACACATGACCAGTCACTACTGAACGACTTCGATCGCGTAATCGATTTCGAAACCTTTCTGCAGACTGACCAGCCGGCTCAATCCAAGTCGAGGTCATCATGAAGGGCATCCTCTTCCTCGCATGGCGTTACGTCTGCTTTCACAAAACCAAAACGCTGATCCTGATCGCGTGCATCTTCCTAACAGCGATCCTGCCAATCGCCATCCGCGTGCTGCTCTCACGGTTCGAGAACTCGCTTGTTCAACGTGCCGACGCGACCCCCGCCATGATTGGAGCCAAAGGTAGCTCGCTGGATCTGACACTGCACGGTTTGTATTTTGACCGGCCCCCGACACAAACGCTTCCTTACGCAGAAGTCAAACGAATCCGAGCAACCGGACTCGCCGATCCAGTGCCGGTGTACTCGGCATTCCAAGCCGCTTCGTTCCCCATCGTCGGCACCAGCCTGAACTACTTTGACCAACGTCACTTGAGAATCCAAACCGGCCAATCGCTCACCACACTCGGTGATTGCGTTGTCGGCATTGAGGTCGCGAACTCACTGCAATTGAAACCGGGCGATTCCCTGCTGTCCGACCGCGAGAACATTTTAGATATCGCCGGCAAGTACCCACTGAAAATGAACGTCGCCGGAATCCTTCAGACGACTGGCACGCCCGACGACAAAGCGGTGTTCGTCGATCTGAAAACGGCATGGGTCATCGATGGCTACGGACACGGCCACCAAGAACTTCAAAACGAAACCGACGAAGCGAAAGTGATCAGCCGCGACAACAATCAGGTGGTCGCGTCGGCCGCCGTCTTGCCGTACACGGAGATCACGGAACAAAACATTGACTCGTTTCACTTCCACGGATCCGATGATGACTTTCCTGTCTCGGCCATCCTTGCATTCACGGACTCCGAGAAAGACAACACAATCCTAGAAGGCCAGTACGGCGGCTCCGATTCCGATCTGCAGTTTGTTCGACCGTCGCTGGTCGTCCGCGAGCTGATCTCGGTGATGTTCCGGATCAAGCGGTTCTTCGATGCCAACGCGACCTTGATTGGCGTCTCGACGCTGCTGCTGCTAATTTTAGTGATGTTACTTTCGGCAAAACTCAGAACCTCAGAGATGGAAACGCTGTTTAAAATTGGCTGTGGTCGCGGAACGGTTATTTGGCTTCAAGCGGCCGAGCTGATGATCGTGGTGGCCGTCGCCGGATGCCTGATCGCAACCGCCGCTTGGGCAGTCAACTTTTACGCCGACGACCTACTTCGCTGGTGGATTTAAAGATGGCACAAGCAAAACCAAAATCCGTAACGATCAATCACGCGAACGAAACCCTCACGCCAGTCGGTGCTTTAATGACGAAGCTTGTGTCTGTTCTTTTGCTCGTTGCTTTGCCTTTCACCGGCTGCAGCGAGCCCGCAACATTGCCCGACCAGACACCTCAGACCGGACCCACCAACCAGATCACGGCGGTCGGCTATCCGCTTTCGTTCTTCGCACATCAACTGGTTGATGAATCGATCAAGATCCACACCCTTGCCCCCGACAAAAAGTCGACCACGCCGTGGCGACCATCCCAATCCGAAATTCTTACGATGCAGAAATCGGACATCATCTTTGTCAATGGCTCGGCCGCTCCGTTTGCCAACTGGCTGCCGCATGTCACGTTACCCGAATCCAAATTGTGCGCCACAGCGAACGAGGGCCTGAAGCTGGCCGACATGATCGCGGTCGACGACATACGCATCGTGCACTCCCATGGCCCCGAGGGAGAACACTCGCACCCCACCATGGTCCGCTACCCGTGGCTGGATCCGGCGATGGCGATGGGGCAGGTCGATATGATGGCAAACCGACTAATCAAAACTTACCCCACAATGGAATCGTCCATCACAAAATCGCATCAAGAACTAAACAAGGAATTGGCTCAACTATCCGCTGGGATCGAACAAATCGCAGCGACCAAAACCGGCCCAGTATCCGTCCTGACCGACTCGCCTGACTTGAAATATCTAACCCGAGCGCTCGGGCTGCAAGACATTCACCTTAATTGGTCCGAGCCTCCGGGCATCGACGAAGCAAAATCGCAGCTTCGAGAAAAACTGTCGTCCGCCAACCCACCGCCGGATTTCATGCTCTTTGCCAATGAGCCCGACCAGACGCTTCGATCGGCAGTGGAGTCTCTGGGGTTGAAAATCATCCTCTTGGATTCGATGGCCCGTATGCCTAACCACGATTATTTTCGCGTCATGGCCAAAAACCTGCATCAACTGCAGCTCGTTTTGGCACTGGAATCGAATCAAGCCAAGCCCCAAGCCTCTGCCTCGGAGCAAAATTGAAACTCAGATTCAATCTCAAGTGGCTGCTCGTGATGCTCGCTCTTTGCGCGGGCCTCGCATGGTGGTTCAGCAAGGTCGGGATGAACGTGGCTCATGTCATTGTCGTTAACAATCAATTGCACCGAAATTCGCAAGGCACGATCGACGGCCAACTGCAGTGCCGGTTGGTTGAGGCAAACGAGTACTCCTTCACCTATTCGGATTTCCTGTGCGTTCTTTACCACGTGGATCGCGAACAGTTGCTGGATCTAAAGAAAGACGACCGAGCCCGCATTGAGTATCGCCAAGAACCAGTGTGGCCATTCACGGAACTGGGCGATCCGTACCGAATTTTTTTGAATCAGCATCTAGGGATCCCAGACCAAGAAATCCTTGGGTCAGTCAGACGCAGTGGGCCCGTGAGCCGTGGCGGTTCCGTTCGCGACGAGGACTGGATGGAGATCATCGTTCGAGGCGGCGAATCGTCAGCTGACAAATGACTGCGTGATTTCTGGCTGGGAATAGGCTATAGTGAGTTCTCAATCGCACCTCGATCTCTTTTGGAGAGTCCTCATGAAAACCATGCTCACTCGATCACGCCTCGCGGCCCCTTGGCTGTTCATGTTCGTCGCGGCAGTCGTCTGCTGGCCGTCGCTTGCTGACGCTCAGTCTGGCACAACCAAGGCCAAACCCAAATCTACACCTGCGGCCAAGAGCCAGGCGTTCTCTCCCGGGATCGAGATTGGAAAAAAAGTCCCTGCGATCTCATTGAAAAACCAAGACGGAGAAACCGTTTCGGTGCAGTCCATGCTGCAAACCGGACCGGTTGCTCTGGTTCTATTTCGATCGGCCGATTGGTGACCGTTCTGCAAGCGGCAGTTGGTTCAACTGCAACGAGACTCAAAAAAGTTTAAAGAGGCCGGTGTCCAAATCGTTGGGCTCAGCCCGGACTCAGTCGACAAGCTGAAAAAGTTCGCCAAACAGAAATCAATCACTTACCCGTTACTGGCCGATCCAGACGGAACCGCCATCAAATCGTTGGGGCTGCAAAACAAGGAATCGAAAAAGAAGTTCCTACCTCACCCGGGCGTGTTGATCATCGGCACCGACGGCGTCGTGGATGAGAAGTTGTTCAAAGAAGGCCACAAAGCCCGGCACGACAACAAAGCAATTCTCGCGGCTGCGAAAGCAGCCGAAGCGGAACCAGCTACGCCATAAGGCATTTAAAATTGCCCGTTGATGCGGCAACCACATCCGAAGCTCGTCTTTCGCACTTTTTGCCGTGCAAAATCTCGCGCAGCGACCAGTGTAGAACAATTGTCTCAATTGTTTACCGGCGTGGTCTGGCTTCGCCAGCGAAGCACCTTCGGTAACCACTCCATCCCGGAGGGATGAAAGTCAGTTGAGCCTAGCGAACACCACCGAAGACGCAGCCCGTAGCCACCACATCCCGAAGGGATCAAAGCCGGTAGCCGGTGGTCGAGCGAAGCGAACACCACCGGTAACCGGCAACCAATCTCCGCATCCCAACGGGATGCAAGCCGAAACTGCGCTGACATCCTTTCAGGATGCGATTCAATGCATAGCACACCGGTGATGGCGCTACGCTTATCACCGGCTACAAGCTGAAATCCCTCCGGGATAAAAATCAGTTGAGCGTAGTAGTTGATCGCAAGGAACACCGCCAAAGACGAAGTCTGCAGCCACCACATCCCGACGGGATCAAAGCCGGTAGCCGGTAGTTGATCGCAAGGAACACCGCCAAAGACGAAGTCCGTAGCCACTCCATCCCGAAGGGATCAAAGCCGGTAGCCGGTGGTCGAGCGAAGCGAACACCACCGGTAAACTGCAACCAATCTCCGCATCCCAGCGGGATGCAAGCCGAAACTACGCTGGCATCCTTTCAGGATGCGATTCGATGCATAGCACACCGGTGATGGCGCTGCGCTTATCACCGGCTACATCCTGAAATCCCTCCGGGATAAAACTTAGCTGACCTTACTTCAAACTCCGTTGAGCTTCTTGGAAATTCAGCCGCTCTTCTTGCTCGCGCAACTGGCTTCTTGCAAGCGCAACCTAGCTCCTTACCAAGGCCATTCATCAGATGCCTGACGGGAACCATGCCGGAATGCCTTGCCCCGAACCAACGGACCACAGAATCAATAGGTGCAACGCAACGATCACCCAGAATGCGGCTTGAAACGACAGCTTTCTGGTCTTATGGCGGAAAAAACGCTGAGCCAAAATCGCGCCGGGCCAACCGCCCAGCAACGCCAGCAAGTGCAAAGTTTTCTCTGGCGTTCGCCAGCGGTTAAATTTCGCGTGCCGCTTATCCCAGCCATAAGCCACGAACGCAATCACGCTCATCACCAACATCAAAACTAAGCAAACTTGCAGCTCTTGCGACATCACGCCCGCTCATTTTCTAACATCACCCCAACAAGCATCACGCCGGCAAGGATTCGATGTGCTCTTCGAGGAACTTTTTCAACTCCTTGTTCTTCACTTGAGCGACCGAGCGAAAGCTCATCTTCAAGGTGTCGTTCTTCTTGCCCGCCGCCACGGTCGCTTCTTCCGCAATGTCGGCCACGCGACCGGCCGTCACTGAATCCTTCGGCGCAGGAACATGGAGCCAGACGCCGTCCGTTTTCTTGGTCTGAATACTCACCAACGGCTCTTTCTGCTCGGGCAAGCGGAAATGCACCACCTGCTTGTTGCCCCATTCGAACTCGCCATCGGGCACTGTCTTCTCAAGCACCGTCTGTAACGTCTCAAGAACTTTCACATCCCACGTGACCTCTTTCCCAGCCGCGAAACCTTTTCGCATGAAGTGCCACTTCTGCCCAAGCTTGGCCCACGGCGTCTGTTCCTTAATGTCGACCGCGCTCGCCTGAGTCCGATTCAGGAAACTGGCAACGGCCTCATCCACGAAGCTCCAGAACTCCGGATGGTCCAGCTCCTGCATCGTATGAGCACGAATCTCAACCTCCTGCCATGACGCTTTCGTGTTCGTCAGTTTGACTCGCGGCGCGTTCCCGTAAACCGGGACGTCGTCCATTTCGTTCGGGGTCAGCAGCGGCAGTCGAGCAACCAGTTCATCTCGCTTGAACGTTCTTGGCCGCACGTGAAACTTCAGCTTCACAAACCAAGCGTCGCCCGTCACGGCATGGAAGAACCAACCGGCACTCTTCTTGCTTCCGCAAACTTCCACCACCGTCCGGTCGTTCCATTTGGTATCGGAGAAACCTTCGTTTTCCTGAATGCGATCGACCACACGAGCCACCAAGTCGCCATCCCACTTCACCGGTTCGCCGGCACGACCGACTCGATCCTGAGTATGCCATCGCCGGCCATCGGCTTCCCACGGCATCTGAGCCGCAGCGCCAACGTCCTCGATATCCATGTCGCCTTTCTTCCAGCGATCGTCTTTCGACGGATCGTAGGTCGGGCGTTTTTTGTACTTGCCTTCCGCCAGCACAGGAGCCAACGCCTCGCCGGTCCAACTGCGTGGCATTCCGGCTTTGCTTTTGCCCGTTTTACTGGCTGCCGCTTTGGCTGCTTCCGCGTATTCGACGATCTTTTCAGGCGTTCCTTGAACAACGATCTGACCGCCACCGATTCCGGCTTCCGGCCCCATATCAATCACCCAATCCGCTGCTTTGATGATGTCAAGATTGTGCTCGATCAAGACGACCGTGTTCCCAACATCGACCAAACGCTGGACCACTTCCAACAGCTTGTTCAAATCTTCAAAGTGCAAACCGGTCGTGGGTTCGTCCAGCAAGTAAAGCGTGCGCCCGGTGTCGGGCCGCGACAGTTCGGCGGACAACTTCACCCGCTGAGCCTCGCCTCCCGACAGCGTCGGAGCACTCTGCCCAAGCGTCAAATAATCCAATCCAACGTCACACAACGTTTGCAGAATCCGGCGAATCTTTGGAATGTTGGAGAAGTGCTTGATCGCTTCCCCGCAACTCATCTTCAACACATCGTCGATCGTTTTTCCGTTGTAACGCACCGCCAAAGTCTCTTCGTTGTAACGACGACCGCGACACGTTTCGCACTCGACCCACACGTCCGGCAAAAAGTGCATCTCGATGCATTTCTGACCATTTCCAAAACACTCCTCGCACCGGCCGCCGGGCACATTGAAGCTAAATCGGCGCGACGTGTAACCACGAACTTTGGAGTCGGGCAACTGCGAAAACAGGTCACGAATCAAATCAAAGGCACCGGTGTAAGTCGCCGGGTTTGAGGACGGGCTGTTCCCGAGCGGCGTCTGGTCAACGCGAATCACTTTGTTGATGTGCTCGATCCCACGGATGCCACGATGAGCCCCCGGCACGGTCGATGCTCGATGCAAACGCCTAGCCAGCGAGTTGTACAAAATCTCATTGACCAATGAACTCTTGCCGCAACCACTGGGGCCCGTCACAACGGTCAATGTCTCCAGCGGGAACCGCACATTGATGTTCTTTAGGTTGTTGTGGCGAGCCTGAACAACGTCGATCGTGTTGACCAGCTCGAGTGGTTTTTTCGCCGGCTTCTCGCTTGCCTTCTTTGCCGTTTTCTTTTTCGTCGCCTTCTTAACCGGGTCTTCAATCACCAACGCCGGACGCCGGTTGGCCGGGATCGTGATTGACTTTTTGCCGCTCAGGAAAGGTCCAGTCACCGAGCCTTTTTTCTTCTCCAGTTCCTTCGGAGTCCCCGACGCAACAACCTGTCCACCGCCGGTACCCGCCTTGGGTCCGAAGTCGAAAATGTAATCGCTGTTCTCGATCACTTCTTTGTCGTGCTCGACCACAATCAGCGTGTTACCAAGATCCCGCAATCGGTGCAGTGCCTTCAGCAGGCGGTGGTTGTCACGCGGGTGCAAGCCAATCGTTGGCTCGTCCAAGACGTACAGAACGCCACACAGCCCACTTCCCAACTGGCTGGCCAACCGAATTCGCTGCGCTTCGCCGTTAGATAACGAGGCGGCTGTTCGTGAAAGTGTCAAATACTCCAATCCAACGTCATTCAAGAATTGAATTCGGCCGGTAATTTCTCGAATCAATTCACCCGCGATCTTCTTCTCACGTTTATCCAGTTTCCATTGCTTGAGCGTCTTTTGGAGAGCCCCCAACGGCATTCGACAAATCCCATCGATCGACAACTCGCGGAACCGCACGGCTCCCGAATCGTCTCGCAATCGGCTGCCGCCACAGGTGCCGCATTCGACTTCTCCGATCAGCGACTGCAACTGCTGACGCAACCGAGCCGACAATCGCGAGGCCTCGTCAAGCGTCGGGAACACGCCTTTGAACTGAAAACTGAACTCCACTTCTTCAGCATCATCCAGCACGTCGAACCAGCGATTGCCCGTCCCAAAGAACACCAACCGGCGTTGCCTTGCGTCGAGCTGGTTGAAGGATTTGTCGGCGGGAATTCCGGTTGTTTTGCACCAAGCCAAAATCATTTGCTTCGCGACTTCGGTCGTCATGTCGGGCCACAACCCGATGGCTCCAGCCAGCAGCGAAAGCTCGCCGTCGTTCATGACCACGGTCGGATCGGCTCCGGTTTGAGTCCCAATGCCTTCGCAGTCCTCGCACCAACCCAACTGACTATTGAAGCTAAAATTATGAGGCGTTAGTTGCTCGAAACTTCGGCCGCAACACTCGCACGCCAAGTGTTGGCTATGCTTGACGACCTTCCAGTGTTTTTCGTTGACTTGTTTATCTGACTCCGCCACCATCAAAACGCCTTTGCCGATCGCCAAGGCCGCCTCAACACTGTCGGCAATTCGCGAACGTGACTCCGGCTTGACCACCAACCGATCCACCACAATCTCGATCGCGACACGCTTGCGGCGACTTGGGATTGTTACGTCATCAATCTTCTGAGTCTCATTGTCGATCCGCACTCGAACGAAACCGCTGCCCTTAATGTCATCGAACAATTGCTCGTAGCTTTGCGTCGCGTCCGGTTCAATTGGAGCGAGCAGCAGCAAGCGAGTGCCAGCTTCATAGTTCAAAATTTTATCGACGATGTTGTCGCTAGTCTGAGTCCCAATCGGCACATCGCAATCGGGGCAATGAGGCTTGCCCAAACGAGCCATCAAGATCCGCAGGTAATCATAAACTTCCGTTACCGTTCCAACGGTACTTCGTGGCGACGAACTAAGATTCTTCTGCTCGATCGCGATCGCAGGGGAAAGGCCCTCGATTTGATCAACGCGCGGCTTCTCCAACTGGTTCACGAACTGCCGCGCGTAACTGGATAAGCTTTCGACGTACCGACGCTGGCCTTCCGCATAAATGGTGCTCATCGCCAACGAGCTTTTTCCACTGCCGGACGGACCACAGAAGACGGACATTTTATCGCGAGCCACATCCACATCGACCGTCTTCAGGCTGTGCTGCCGAGCACCGCGAACCTTGATCTCAGTTGCTTGGACAGGAGCCTTCGACTTACCCTTTTCTGGCGGCGTGAGTTCATCCCGGGCTTCCAACGCCTTCTTCAACGCTTGGCCGGTGTAAGACCGACTGCAATCGGCCACCGTTTCGGGCGTGCCTGCGACGACGACTTCACCGCCGCCCGAGCCTCCTTCGGGGCCGATGTCGATAATCCAGTCGGCCGTTTTGATCACGTCCAAGTTGTGTTCGACGACCAAGACCGTGTTGCCCGCTTCGACAAAATCCTGCAAGACATTCAGCAGCAATTGGATGTCGGCAAAGTGCAATCCCGTGGTGGGCTCGTCTAGCAAATAAAGCGTCTTGCCCGTGCTGCGTTTCACCAGTTCACGAGCCAGCTTGATCCGCTGGGCCTCGCCGCCGGAAAGCGTTGGCGAAGGCTGCCCAATTTTCAAATAATCCAACCCGACACTGTGCAACGTTTTCAGCTTGTTCAAAACGACGGGAACGTTTTCGAAGAAGTTCATCGCCTCTTGGATGTCCATGTTCAGGACATCGGCGATTGATTTACCATTAAACTTCACTTGCAACGTTTCGCGATTGAAACGCTGGCCCTCGCACACCGGGCACGTCACCCAAATGTCTGCCAAAAAGTCCATCTCTAATTTGTTGCTGCCGTTGCCTTCGCACGCTTCGCAGCGACCGCCTTTGACGTTAAAGCTGAATCGGCCTGCCTTGTAGCCACGCTTCTTTGCTTCTGGCAATTTCGTATAAAGCTTTCGAATCTCGTCGAACAACTTAATGTACGTGCCTGGATTCGACCTTGGCGTTCGTCCAATGGGTGACTGATCGATCGCGATCATTTTGTCCAGCAGCTCGATACCCTGAATCGAGTCAAACTCGCCCGGGTCGCCGATCCCGCCATTCAATCGTTCACGCAATTCTTCTTTCAGAATCTCGTTCACAAACGAACTCTTCCCGCTACCGCTGACACCCGTCACGCAAACAAACTTGCCCAACGGGATTTCGATGTCGATATCTTTTAGGTTGTTGTGCCGAGCCCCGCAGATCTTGACCATGCGACCCGGATCACCCTCGCGGCGTTTTTCGGGGACCGCGATCTCCAAGCGGCCGCTCAAATACTGTGCCGTTAGACTCTTTTTCGATTTGATGATCTCGGACGGATGCCCTTCGACGACCACTTCACCGCCACGAACACCCGGACCAGGCCCGAAATCGATCAAGTAATCGCATTGACGCATCGTGTCTTCATCGTGCTCGACCACGACGACGGTATTCCCGATATCGCGAAGGTGCTGAAGCGTGCTGATCAAGCGATCGTTATCGCGCGGATGGAGGCCAATCGATGGCTCGTCCAAAATGTAAAGAACTCCAACCAGTCCGGCACCGATTTGACCGGCCAAGCGAATCCGCTGGGTCTCGCCACCCGACAAAGTCGGCGCGGTGCGATTGAGCATCAAATAATCCAAGCCGACATTCAGCAAGAAGCCCAATCGATTGCGAATCTCTTTGATGGGCTCGGTGGCGACAAACTGCTTCGTGTCGTCCAGATCCAAGCCAGCAAAAAATTCGTGCGCGTCAGCGATTGAGAGATCGCAAATCTCGGAAATCGTCAGGCTGGCGTTGTCTGCAAACTTCGGGCTGGCCGAATCGAGACGAAAGTGCCGTGCCTGAGTGTTCAAACGAGCGCCATCGCAATCGACGCAATGAATTTCCGCCATGTACTCTTCAAGCGCCCGCAACTTCGGCGCGCTGGTTGTGCTGCGGTACTTTTCGTCGAACTCACTGACCAAGCCTTCGAAATTTCCGCCGTACTTCATGGGCGAGTTGCCGCCCCGCCAAGTGTACGTGATGTGCAGGTCGCCGGTTCCGTAAAGCCAGATATCCTGCTGCTCCTCGGTCAATTCCTCCCACGCCGTTTCCAGCAAGGTCCCGGACTCGTATCCGTATTCCTTCTCGGCCGCGTCGGCGACACCCTGATAAATGTGCCGACGCCATCGCCCCAGATCCTTCCATTTCCCCAGCAGCGAAACCGCGCCTTGCTGAAAGGATTTGCTCGGATCAGGCACCATCAAGTCACGGTCGAAAGTGAACACTTCCCCCAGCCCGTCACAGCCTTCGCACATTCCTTGCGGGCTGTTGAAACTGAACATCTGCGGAGTCGGCGGCGCAAAACTGAGTCCACACGACGCACATGCGTAGTCGGCCGAGTACACTTTGTCGCCCGCCGCGGCAGTCGATGTCTTGCGTGTTCGAGTTTTACGCTTCCCTTTGACGGTTTCTGTTTCGTCGTCTTCGTCGTCGGCAACCTCCGGTGCTTCAAGCTGCGGCTTTTTCGAGTCATCCGTCGCGATCGAAACGATCAACGTCCCCTTACCCAGCTTCAACGCCGCTTCGACGGCTTCTGCAAGACGGCCTCGGATATCCGGTCGCGCCGTTAACCGATCGACGACCAGTTCAATGTTATGCCGCTTGGTCCGATCAAGTTTGATCTCGGTCCCCAGCGAGACAATTTCGCCATCAACTCGGACGCGCACGTAGCCTTGCTTTTGCAGGTCGCCCAGCAAGTCACGATGCTCACCCTTTTGGTTCCGCACCACCGGCGCGAGGATCGCGTACTCGGTTCCTTTTTTAATTTGCAGAATGCTGCCGACAATTTGATCGCGAGACTGCGCCGAAATCGGTTGATCGCACTTGGGGCAATAGCCCTGACCGACTCGCGCGAAAAGGACTCGCAGGAAATCGTAGATCTCGGTGATGGTGCCGACGGTCGATCGAGGATTGTTCCCGGACGACTTTTGGGAAATCGAGATCGATGGACTGAGCCCCGAAATCAGATCGACATCCGGCTTGGGCATCTGCCCCAGAAATTGCCGCGCGTAGCTGGATAAACTTTCGACGTAGCGCCGTTGACCTTCGGCGAATACGGTATCGAACGCGAACGAACTTTTTCCACTGCCGCTGACGCCGGTCAGGCAGATCAGCTGGTTGCGAGGCAGAACGAGATTGACATCCTGAAGATTGTGCTCGCGGGCACCTTTGACAACGATATCCGAAGCGGGCATAAGCTGGGTGAGTCCGTCCAATGGAGTAGCGGTGAATTCGAACCAAGCATTGTACGGCTCGTGGGCAGTTTGCCCAACCGGCAACCTAGGGAAGTAGACTGTTCGTCTCGATACAAATGACAGCAGATGATTCCCGTGTGTGACAAAATTGCTGCACAGACAACTGACGCCTGACTTAAAATTTTGGCGATGTTCGGTTTAATTCCCATGCTTGGACCAAAGACCCTTGACAATGTGCAGACAAACGTTGTTGTTAATTGAGAACGATTAACCCTCAACTCGTTGAGCCGCTTGCATCGATCGCCAAAAAATGCCGACCTTTTCTTGGCCAAAACGAATTTGCGCATCGTCAATTTGCGTTCAATTCGTCATAGTGAGGCGGCCCTTCTTGCGGCATGCAACGCCCGCGGGCAACCTCACGGCTGCCAGCTTCCACCTTTCTTGATTTACCGATCCGTCCCATGCAACTTCCTGTCATCGAAAAACAGCTGGACCGTGCCAAGAAAGAATGCGTGCGGCTGGAAGTTCTGTCCGGCAACGCGGTACCGACTCCGGCGGGTAAAATCCCGCTGCCGATGTCGATGAAAGAAGCGAAGAAACGCGGCTGGGACGAACTGGATATCGTCTTCGTGACCGGGGACGCTTACATCGATCACCCCAGCTTTGCGATGGCGATCTTGGGCCGCACACTTGAGGCCGCTGGGTTTCGAGTCGGCATTGTCTCGCAGCCGGATTGGAGATCGTGCGACGACTGGCGGCGATTCGGAAAGCCTCGGCTGTTCTTTGCCATCAGCGCCGGCAACATGGACAGCATGATCAACCACTACACGGCCAATCGCAAAGTCCGTAACAGTGACGCTTATTCGCCTGGCGGACGCATTGGTTTGCGGCCCGACCGAGCCACTCTTTCGTACTGCCATCGAGCCCGCGAAGCATACAAAGGTGTGCCCGTGATCGCAGGCGGAGTCGAAGCCTCTCTGCGGCGACTGGCTCACTATGACTACTGGGGCGACAACGTTCGCAAATCGATCCTGTTGGACTCGAAGGCCGATCTGGTCGCCTACGGGATGGGAGAAAACCCGATCGTCGAAATGGCCCAACGCTTGGACGCGGGCGAATCGGTCAAAGACCTTCGAGACATGCTGGGCGTCGCTTACGTGGCCGGAGCCAAAGACCCGATCCCCGAAGACGCACTCGAACTGCCCTCCTACCAGCAAGTTTGCGACGACAAGGTTGCGTTTGCCGAGGCGACTCGGATCATTCACAACGAAACGAATCCGTACAACGCAAAACGCTTGATCCAAAAACACGGCAACGTCACCGTCGTGGTCAATCCGCCTCAGTTTCCCATCAGCCAAGAAGCGATGGATGCGGTTTATGGCTTGCCTTACACGCGGAAGGCTCACCCCAGCTACAAGGAACCGATCCCCGCATTCGCAACGATCAAGGATTCGGTCACGATCATGCGAGGTTGTTTCGGTGGCTGCACGTTCTGTTCGATCACGGCCCATCAAGGCCGAGTCATCCAGTCTCGGTCGAAGGATTCGGTGCTGGGCGAGATCAGCGAGATGGCGGCCGATCCAAAATTCAGCGGAGTCGTCAGCGATATCGGTGGCCCGACCGCCAACATGTACGAAATGCAGTGCTCGCGACCAGAAGTCGAAGCCGTCTGCCGTCGCCAATCGTGCGTGCATCCAAAAATCTGCAAACTGCTGGGCACCGACCACGGCCCTTTGATTCAGCTGATGAAAGAGTCACGCGAAATCAAAGGAGTCAAAAAAGTCTTGGTCGCCAGTGGCGTGAGAATGGATCTTGCTCGCCGCAGTCCGGAATACGTGAAGGAATTGACCGAGCACCACGTGGGCGGCTTGCTGAAGGTGGCTCCCGAACACGCCAGCGACGGCGTCTTGGACAAAATGCGAAAGCCCAGCGTCGACGACTTTGAAAACTTCAGCGATATCTTTCGCGAACAATCAAAAGAAACCGGCAAGAAGCAATATCTGGTTCCGTATTTTATCTCGTCGCATCCCGGCAGCGATGTGAACAGCATGATCGATCTGGCCGTCTTCCTGAAACGGAACGGCTACAAGCCTGACCAAGTTCAGGACTTCATTCCGGCGCCGCTGGATGTTGCCACGACGATGTACTACACCGAAATGGACCCGTTCACCAAGAAGCCGGTCTTCATCGCCAAGAAGCTGAAGGACCGAAATGTCCAGAGAGCCTTGATGCAGTTCTTCAAACCAGAGAACTATTTTGACGTCGCCAAAGCACTCAAGCAGGCGGGCCGCAGCGAGCTAATTGGCAGCGGTTGTGATTGCTTGATCCCCGCTAAGCCACCCAAGGAAGCAATCACTCAGCGCCGCAAGATGGCCGGCAAACAATTTCGCGGTGAGTACGTTCACCGGATGGCGGACGGGTCAGCGGCGGGCGAAGGCAAGCAGAAGAAGGGCTCGAAAAAGCAGGGCCGTTACGCACCGGGGCAGGGCTATCGCCCGGACCGCAAAGCCGCCAAAAAGAAAAAGCGGTAGGCTGATTTTGGACGGGATCCGCACGCACACTCAAGTTAATGAGACATGCGTGTCATCGCGGCACACAGAGAGCGGAAGCCTCCGCCCGCACCCCAATTCACCAACACGCCGTCCATCTCAGGGAGGGGAAGGCTCCGTCCGCACCCCAATTCACCAACACGCGTATCAATCCGCGCGGCTCGGACGGAGCCTCGGCCCTCCCAAACACGCAAAACCACGCCCGACGGCACCCACCGAAGCGTGACGGTCTCCTCCAACGGCGCGTGTCAGAAAACGTGTTGCACTTGAGGGAGGGTAAGGCTCCGCCCGCACGCCATCCATCACAGGGAGGGGAAGGCTCCGCCCGCACCCAAACTCACCACCACGCTTATCAATCCGCACGGCTCGGACGGAGCCTCGACCCTCCCGAACACGCTCCCGGCGCCCGGAAATCACGCTCACCCTTCTCGCAAGTTCCAGATCCGCCAACAGGCAAACCACGAATCAGACGAATCACACGAATACCGCGCTCGTATCCGTAAAATTCGTCCGATTCGTGGTTCAATTGTCATCCGTGTAATTGATGCCGGTCTCCAGATCGACAAAATGGAGAACATTCGAGGTCGAGGCAACTGCCAAAGCACCAACGAAAAGAACCGCCAGTGGACATGAATAGAAACCTGAATTTCTATTCGCGTTTATTTGCGTTCATTCGCGGTTGAAACCCATTAGTCAGAGACGCTTGTGCCCCGTCCATTGACAAAAATGGTGGCGTTGAGCGAGAAGCTTCCTAGTTTTCACTAGTTGCTTGCTGATTGTCCGCCGTGAGGTATTACCGAACCACCGATAACCATAACCTGTTGCGCCGAAGAGGGCTCGGTCGCTCACTTCCGAATCGGGTTGGAATTCTGGAAAAGACGCCAAATGTTATCGATCTCTGCCGATAGCCTACTGACTTCTCATTTTCAGGGTGAGTGCGAATCAGTGAAGATTAGTGTTCCAACAAAATCGAGTGCGGCAACACCGATAAGTTGGATATCAGCCTTCATGAACCCACGAAAAAAGGCTGCTCGCAATGAGCAGCCTTCTCGTTCATCTTCGAATGAAATGTTTGCTGGAGGTAACTTCCAGCGATCGACTAGAAGTCGAGGTTGTTAACCACTTGGCCGTCGTTGATCGCAATCAAGCGTTCCCAGACACCGTAGTTTTGCTTACCTGTGACACCATTGGTGTTCAAAGTCAGTACGTCAGCAGGCACCAAGTCTGGATTTTGTTGGTAAACAGAATCCACCGAATCTGGAATCGAGTGAGTCGATCCATCGCCGTAGACAACCTGAACCAAACCGTCGTGACGACTCGACACGCCGTTTGTACCTTTAGCGTACATTGTCATATTTTCAGTGACGTTCGTGACGCCAGTGGGACCTTCCGAAGTCACATTTAAGCCACCCCACGCACAAAACAGAACGTCCGACGAACCGTACTCGGCTGCGGGGACACCGTCGGGTGCAGTCCCTGCCGATGGGACGAACATCGCGGTATTACCGTTACCGCCCAAGTTTCCGACCCCGCGAGATGCAAAGATCAACCCGGCATCCGTACGTTCAGCGTTGGTGCGTCGCCTGTTGCGATCGAAGGTTCGTTCAGCAAACAGAATTGAGTTTGAAGTTCCATCGGAAAAGCTACCGATCCGATTCTGACGCACTGAGCAAAACGCTCCATCAGGGCTATCTGATGTCGAATCGCCACCCGCACGCTCAGCGTGACAGTAACCAGAGCTGTTTGAAGCAACGTAACTACTTGCCGACATACCAGTTGTCGCAAACGGAGCGGGCATACCCAACGCTCGCTGCCTGTTTAAATCAGGCAAGCTGTCTGAAGGGCAGGAAAATGCAGGAAGCTGAGTTGTCAAAACTTGGAACATCTGCGGGTTCATGTTCTCAAGATCACCAGCACCTTCATCCATAATGCGATCGGTCAGCGTCGTGTTACGAGGATCCAACACGTCAAATAGCGTGTTCAATTCCAAGAACGGAAGGACATCCGTACCCCAGCCGAAAAACAAGCGTGTGTCGCCGGCAAGACCGTTGTTTCGGGCTGCGTCGGGGACCGTAATTCCAAACGGGAGCTTTTGGCGAGCCGATTCAAAGTTCAAAGCCGCAAGGCCCAGCTGTCGCAAGTTGTTTTGGCAGTTCGCACGGCGGGCCGCTTCGCGGACTTTCTGAACAGCCGGAAGTAACATGCCGATCAAAATGCCGATGATCGCGATCACAACCAGCAGCTCAACCAGCGTAAACGCTTTGTTTCTACGTACTTTCATTCGATTTCTCCGATGAAATTGAGGATTACAAGGAGGTAGGGAAAGGGACTTTAGATGAGCTGCAGCAATCGCAACAAGCGGCTAATACGGTAATTCTCTTCCGTGCCTTTACACTAAATGTCGCTTAGTTTCCCTTCCAGTATACGGTTCCGGGGCTCAGTTTCAAATCCCCAACTTGGTTGATGCAGCAAATTTCGGTCCATTTCGGCCTCCGGTTGAAAACTTCTCGTCCTGAGTCGAGCCTGCCGGGCATTGTTAGCGTTTTGAGAATTTTTCAAGCGATCTGAAGTAACGTGCTTCCTCAACAAACGACAGTTTTTGTCTCAAAATCAGACGGCGGTATCGAAATTGGACAAAACTGCTTTGTGAAGGTTAGCTAAATCATGTTTGGGGTTTTCAATTTGAGTTGAACGGAGTTGCATTCTAAAAGCACACGGGGGGCTTTTGTAAACATGCTTGTTCACGTGTGACGGTCTCCTCCAACGTCGCGTGTCAGAAAACGTGTTGCACTTAAGGGAGGGGAAGGCTCCGCCCGCACCCAATTCACCAACACTCCGTCCATCTCAGGGAGGGGAAGGCTCCGTCCGCACCCCCAATTCACCAACACGCGTATCACCCAGCACGGCTCGGACGGAGCCTCGGCCCTCCCACGCACGCAAGACCATGCCCGAAGGTGTAACCTATGTCCCCGAACAGGTGGTACCCATGTCTCCGGCACATACACTCCGTCCGCACCCCAATTCACCAGAACGCGTATCACCCAACGCGGCTCGGACGGAGCCTCGGCCCTCCCAAACACGCAAGCAATCCGAACACGCAAGCAATCCGAACACGCAAAACCGCACAACGATCAACCGCCGGACGGAGCCTCAACCCTCCCGCTGCCACTACCACGCGGGTTCGGCGATACCCGAACTGTCGATTCGCCAAGGCAGCCAGCAGATGCTGAAGTCTTCAATATCGATGTCGCTCTTGCGAGGAGTCACCGACAACTCTTCCAGCTCCAAATTCTCAACCGACAGTTTCTCGGTTAGTTCATTCACCTGTTCATCGAAGTCGGCTTCCATGTCTTCGTACTTTACTTGCAGCTCTTCTAAGTTCTCTTCAGCGCGGCCGATGTCGTCTTTCTCTTTCGAGATCTTGCCGAACGACCGCATCGAACTTCCTGCCCGACGAGCATTGGTGGCTCCAAACGTTTTCCGCCCCAGCAAGGCGCCCATCAGCGTCGTGCCGACCGACAACACGCTGTTCATGCGACTCTGCTGATACTGAGACTTTTCAACTTCGATCTTGTCCTCGGCTTTGCGAATTCGCGTTCGTAGCGTCGAAAACTTGCTGGCAAATTTATCACGCAATTTTTCGACCGCGTCGTCTCGTTTTTCAGATGCGAGTTGCTCAAGTCGAACCTTGAATTCACCCGCCGTCTCGCCCGGTTCCGAATACTGTTTCAAATCTTGGCAACGCCAAATCGTCATCGGTTGATGGCGGTAAAGAAATTCCTTGAGCTCCTTCTTCCAAGTGGTGTAGTTCTTTTTCTTCTGAAGATCGCTGCAAATCGAGGCGAACTCGGCACCCGGCTCCGGATTGCGCACGATCTCCAGAGGCTCGTCCAATATCGCGGCTTGCTCCCAGACTTCGTCCGGCATCTCGCCGCCCTTGATCGCCGACAGCAACAAACGCTCCTGCCACGAATCAACCTTGTACGTCGATTTGACGTAGTGCAGCCGGCCTTCCCCCAGCAAAGAAGCTCGATAAACCAGCCGCTCGCCTTCGCCCACGCGATCACGGACCTCGACAAAACGTTGCTCAATGTCGTTGGGCACCAACTGCCGGCCATCCACAGCTGGCTCAGGCGCTTCCGCTTTTTCTGCGGCAGGTCGAGCCGGGCGGCTACTTGCGGCGACGGCTTCAGCGTCATAGTTCGGGTCATCGTCCATCAGTTTTTGCAACTGCCCGGAAGTCAACGGGCCTCGCAGATACGACATCGCCCAGCGAGTTTCAAAAACCACAGGCCCATCGTCGTGGACGTTGTTCATCATAAACTTGCGAGTTCCCAATCCAGCAAGAATCGGCTCAACCGTCATCCGATCAAACGGCTGCCCTGACCGAGAGGCAGCTCCTTCTAACCCTTCGATAACCCGAGCCTTGTCGCGTTCGGTCTGCAATCGCCCAAGGAACCAAGTTCCGGCGTTCGACAAACCTTTGTAATCCAAATCGACCGGGTTTTGCGTCGCCAGCACGCAGCCCAGCCCGTACGCACGGGCCTGCTTGAGCAACGTTAGCATCGGTTGTTTCGATGGCGGGTTTTTCGTGGGAGGGAAATACCCGAACACTTCGTCCATGTACAAAATGGCTCTTAAGCTGGACGTACCCGGTTGCGAACGCATCCACGTGACCATCTCGTTGAGCAAAATCGTCACGAAGAACATTCGCTCTTTCTCTGATAGGTGCGCAATCGAGACAATTGAAATGCACGGCTTGGGCTCATCCGTAGTCGTATGCAGCATTTTCTTGATGTCCAACGCCTCGCCTTCCAACCAACTGGCGAAGGTGGGCGATGCCAGCAGGTTGTTGATCGTCATCGCCAGATCCATTCGATCCTTTTTGGGATAGAACTCGTCCAGCTCCATGATCCCCACGCGCTCAAACGGCGGATCTTGAATCGCTCCGATAATTTTTCCTAAGTCCAAATCCTTTTTCTCACGCCAAGCGGTGTCGAGAATCCGGCTGATCAAAATATGCTCGCGCGAGCGGATGGGATCGGCTTCGATGCCTAGCAAGGCCAGCAAGCCCGACGTCGCCGTGCTGATGCGATCCCCCAGAGCTTCCGCGTTGTTCAAAACCTGATCGTTAGGACAGCCAAATGACTTGAGAATCGTCAACGGTCGGCCCGACGTGCTACCGGGTGTGTACACTCGCATTTCGACGGTGTCTCGCATCTTGCGAATTCGCGCACCGTCTTGGCCCCATTCTTTCAGGCCAGCCTTCCATTTTTCCGCTTCGTTGGTCGCAAAAACTTCGGGGGACACTCCTTCGCGAGACGCTTGGCCCTCATCAATCCACGGCCGAAACTCTTCAGGGCTAAGATTGGGGAACGTCAGCAGCAGGTTCGAGATATCGCCT